>CACZXH010000050.1 GCA_902785065.1 uncultured Bacteroidia bacterium | reverse complement strand
AGTCAGTAAACAGTTAGTATAGTAGTTCAATTCTTAATGCATCATTGTTATGGACAGATCTGATTTAGTCAAGGAGTCCTTCGTGAAGAAGGAAGTTCCCGCCTCGATTCCCGCAGGCAAAACCTCCGATTACTTTGGAGAACTGGTCTTCGACCGGAAGAAGATGTGCAAGTACCTGGATGTGGAGAGCCTCCATGCGCTGCTTGACTGCATCGAAGGCGGCAAGCCGCTCGACCGCAAGACAGCGGACGGCGTCGCCCGCGGCATGAAGGAGTGGGCGATCGAGCATGGGGTGACGCACGTCACCCACTGGTTCCAGCCCCTGACTGACGGGACGGCCGAGAAACATGACTCCCTGATCGATTACGACGGGAAAGGCGGCGTGATCGAGACCTTCGACGGCAAGATGCTTGCCCAGCAGGAGCCGGACGCTTCGTCCTTCCCGAGCGGCGGTATCCGGGCCACGTTCGAGGCCCGTGGCTATACCGCGTGGGATCCGACCTCCCCGGTCTTCATCCTGGATGACACCCTCTGCATCCCGACTGTCTTCATTTCATATACCGGCGAGGCCCTGGACTACAAGACTCCGCTCAAGAAAGCCCTCAAGGCTGTCAGCGACGCGGCCGTGCCCATCTGCCAATACTTCGACCCGGGCGTGACCAAGGTCTATTCCTACCTGGGCTGGGAACAGGAGTACTTCCTGGTGGACGAAGGCCTTTACTCCGCCCGGACGGACCTGATGATCACCGGCCGCACCCTCTTCGGCCACAATTCTTCCAAGAACCAGCAGCTGGATGACCATTATTTCGCCGCCATCCCGCCGCGCGTGGCCGCTTTCATGCGTGACCTGGAGATAACCGGCCATCGCCTGGGTATTCCCATCAAGACCCGCCACAACGAGGTCGCCCCGAACCAGTTCGAGCTCGCGCCCATCTACGGGGAGACGAACCTCGCGAACGACCAGAACCAGCTCGTGATGAACCTGATGAACCGCATCGCCCGCCAGCATGGTTTTGTGGTCCTGCTGCATGAAAAGCCGTTCGCCGGGGTGAACGGTTCCGGCAAGCACAACAACTGGTCGCTCGGTACGGACACGGGGACCCAGCTGCTGGCCCCCGGCAAGGATGCCAAGGGCAACCTGCAGTTCGTCACCTTCTTCGTGAACGTGCTCGCCGCCGTCCAGAAGCACAACGGCCTGCTGAAAGCCTCCATCGCCAGCGCGACGAACGCCCATCGTCTGGGCGCCAACGAAGCGCCGCCCGCCATCGTTTCCGCTTTCCTGGGCCGGACGATGACCGACGTCCTGCACAAACTGCTGGAAGTCCCTTCCGACACCCCGATCGAAATCGCGGGCAAGAAAGGCAAGAGCGTGGGGCTGGTGGAAATCCCGGAAATCTTCGTGGACAACACCGACCGCAACCGCACCTCGCCGTTCGCCTTCACCGGCAACCGCTTCGAGTTCCGCGCGGTGGGTTCCTGCGCCAACTGCGCCGGCGCGATGACCACCCTCAACGCCGCCGTCGCCGAACAGCTCATCGCGTTCAAGGCGGCCGTGGATGCAGAGATTGACAAGGGCAAGAAGACGAATGTCGCCATCATGGACGCCTTGAAGCCGATCATCAAGTCGATCATCGGCGTGGTCTGCTTCGATGGAAACGGTTATACCGAGGAATGGAAGCAGGAAGCCATCCGCCGCGGCCTCGACGTGGAGACCAACGTGCCCAAGATGTTCTGCGAGTTCACCAAGCCCGCTGCCGTGGAAATGTTCACCAAGACAGGGGTCTATACCGAGAAGGAACTCGTCGCCCGCAATGAAGTGAAGTGGGAGACTTATGTGAAGAAGGTCCAGATCGAATCCCGCGTGATGGTCCGGATGGCCATCAACCACATCATTCCGGCCGCCATCGCCTACAAGACGGCCCTGATGAAGGAGCTGACCCTGGCGAAGGAACTCTTCGGCAACCTGGACAGATGCGGTACCGAAGTCCGCATCCTCGACCGGATCGACAGATACGTGGAGGAAGTGGGTGTCAAGGCGCAGGAGATGAAGGAAGCCCGCAAGGCCGCCAACGCCATCGAGGGCGAGTACGAGCGCGCGCTCGCGTATCACGAGATCGCCGAAAGCCTGTACGACCTGCGCAGGCCCATCGACAAGCTCGAAGAAGTGGTGGACAACAAGTTGTGGCCGCTTCCGAAGTACCGCGAACTGCTTTTCATCAGCTAACCGCGATGAAAAAAGGATTATACGATGCGGCATCGGAACACGATGCCTGCGGAATCGGCATGGTCGTCAACATCCGGGGCGACAAGACCCACGAGCTGGTGGACAACGCCTTGACGGTGCTGGAGAACATGAGCCACCGCGGGGCCGAAGGGGCCGATGGAAAATCGGGGGACGGGGCCGGCATCCTGGTCCAGATTCCCCACGAATTCATCCTCCTCCAAGGGATTCCCGTACCGGAAAAGGGACGCTACGGCACCGGGCTCATGTTCTTGCCCAAGGACGTGTCCAAGCGCAAGCGGATCCTGGAATCCGTGCGTGCGGAGGTCGAACGCGACGGCTGCATCCTGAGCCATATCCGGGAAGTCCCCGTCAATTCCGCCTGCCTGGGCAAGGAGGCGGCGAAAGGGGAGCCCTATACGGTACAGATCTTCGTGACCAGCGCCGAGTTCATCGAGGACGCGGATTTCGAACGCAAGCTCTACCGCATCCGGAAGCACATCGAGCGGCTGGGGGAGGATGGCTACATCTGCTCCCTGTCCAACCGGAATATCGTGTACAAGGGCATGCTCACGAGCCGCCAGCTCCGTGAGTATTTCACTGACCTGACGAGCCAGTGGTTCACCAGCGCGATGGCGATCGTCCATTCCCGCTTCTCGACGAACACGTTCCCGCAGTGGAGCCTGGCGCAGCCTTTCCGGATGCTCTGCCACAATGGCGAGATCAATACCATCCGCGGCAACCGCAGCTGGATGCAGGCCCGCCAGAGCGTGCTCAATTCCGGAAAACTTGGAGACATCGGCGATCTCACGCCGGTCATCCAGCCCGACATGAGCGACTCGGCCAGCCGAGCGACTCGGCCAGCCTGGACAACGTCCTGGAATTCCTGACCATGAGCGGACTCAGCCTCCCGCAGGCCGTTTCCGTGCTGATGCCGGAGAGCTTCGACGAGACGAACCCCATCTCGGAGGACCTGCGCGCCTTCTACGAGTATCACTCCATCCTGATGGAGCCGTGGGACGGACCGGCCACGCTTCTGTTCAGCGACGGCCGTTACGCCGGCGGCATCCAGGACCGGAACGGCCTGCGCCCCGGGCGCTATACCATCACCAAGCGCGGCATCCTGGTCCTCGCGAGCGAGGTGGGCGTGCTCGACTTCGACCCCACGGAAATCGAATGCAAGGGGCGTCTCAAGATGCTGCTCGTGGACACGAAGGAGGGAAAGATCTGGTACGACAGCGAAATCAAGGAGAAACTGGCGTCGGAACATCCTTACCGCAAATGGCTCTCCGCCGGACGTATCCAGCTGGAAGACCTGCACAGCGGCCGCAAGATCGAGCACAATGAAGCCGACCTCCTGCATAAGGAACTGCTGTTCGGCTGTACGGCGGAAGATGTCGAAAACACCATCCGGCCCATGTGCGAACACGGTATCGAAGCCACCTCCTCAATGGGAAATGACACGCCGCTGGCTATTCTGACAGAACGTCAGCAGCCTTTCTTCAACTATTTCCGCCAGCAGTTCGCCCAGGTGACCAACCCGCCCATCGACTCCATCCGCGAGCAGATGGTGATGTCCCTCTTCGAGTATATCGGACGGGTCGGCACGGGCATCCTGACGCCTGATGAGGACAACTGCAAGATGGTGCGCCTGCCGCATCCGATCCTGACCAACACGCAGCTCGACCTGCTCTGCAACATCCGTTACAAGGGCTTCAACACCGTCAAGCTGCCGATCCTGTTCGAATGCGCGGAAAGTACCGCCGCGGCGGCGTCCAACCTGCGCCGGGCCCTGTCCGACCTCTGCCGCAAGGCGGAGAAATGCGTCGATGACGGGGTGAACTACATCATTCTGTCGGATCGCGACGTGGACAAGGCCCATGCGCCCATCCCTTCGCTGCTGGCTGTGAGTGCCGTGCACCATCACCTGATTGCCACCGGCAAGCGGGTCCAGACGGCGCTGATCGTCGAGAGCGGGGAGATTCGTGAGACGATGCATGCCGCGCTGCTGCTCGGCTACGGCGCCTCCGCCATCAACCCATATCTTTCCTTCGCAATTATCTCGAGCCTGACACACGGCGGCAAGATGCAGCTGAACTATGCCACGGCGCGCGCCAATTATATCGAGGCGATGAAGAAAGGCCTGCTGAAAATCATGGCCAAGATGGGTATTTCCACCATCCGTTCCTATCGGGGCGCCCGGATATTCGAGAGCGTCGGCCTGGATGAAGGCCTGCTGCGCGAGTATTTCGGCACGGACCGTTCGAGCATCGGCGGCATCGGCCTGGAGACCATCGCCCGGGACGCGATGTGGTTCCATGCCCAGGCGTACGAGGAGGCTCCGGCCCCCGATTTCCTGCCCTACACCGGCCTCTTCCATTACCGCAAGGACGGGATCCGGCACGCATGGAATCCCGAGACGATATCCTCGCTGCAGATTTCCACGCGTTTGGGAAGCTATCAGAAATTCAAGGACTTCACCGCCGCTGTCGATGGCAAGGCCGAGCCGATTTTCCTGCGCGACCTGCTTGATTTCAAGCGAGGAACTCCGGTCTCTATCGACGAAGTGGAGCCTGTAGAAGCTATCGTGAAGCGTTTCGTGGTCAGCGCCATGAGTTTTGGCGCATTGAGCATCGAGGCCCACGAGGCGATTGCCCTGGCGATGAACCGGCTGGGCTCGCGTTCCAATACGGGCGAGGGCGGTGAGGACAACGAACGCTATCACATGGATGTCGAGGGCGTTTCGCTTTCCAGCAAGACCAAGCAGGTCGCTTCCGGACGCTTCGGCGTCACGGCGGAATACCTGGTCAACGCGGAGGAGATCCAGATCAAGGTCGCCCAGGGCGCGAAACCCGGCGAAGGCGGCCAGCTTCCGGGATTCAAGGTCAACGCCGTCATCGCGAAGACCCGCAATTCCATCCCCGGCATCTCGCTGATCTCCCCGCCGCCGCACCACGATATCTACTCCATCGAAGACCTGTCCCAACTGATCTTCGACCTCAAGAATGTCAATCCGGCCGCCGCCATCAGCGTGAAGCTGGTGGCTGAAAGCGGCGTAGGCACGATCGCCGCCGGCGTGGCCAAGGCCAAGGCCGACCTGATCGTCGTGTCCGGCGCCGAAGGCGGCACGGGCGCCGCTCCGGCCTCCTCGATGCGCTTCGCCGGCATCAGCCCGGAGATCGGCCTGGCCGAGGCGCAGCAGACGCTGGTCCGCAACGGCCTTCGCGGGCAGGTCCGCCTTCAGGCAGACGGCCAGCTGAAGACCGGCCGGGACGTCATCCTGTTGTCGCTGCTGGGCGCGGACGAATTCGGTTTCGGCACCTTGCCGCTGATCGTGCTCGGCTGCGTGATGATGCGGAAGTGCAGTCTGAACACCTGCCCCACGGGCGTGGCTACGCAGGATCCCGAACTGCGCAAGCATTTCCTCGGCAAGGCGGATTACCTCGTGAATTACTTCACTTTCCTGGCCCGGGAAGTTCGGGAATACCTGGCTGAAATGGGCTTTACGAAATTGTCCGATATCATCGGCCACACGGAGCTGCTGGTCCGCAAGCCCGACGCCCCGGCCTCCAAGTCTTCGTACATCGACCTGTCCCGCCTGCTCTTCCGCGAGGAGGGGCCCGGTTGCTGGGCCGGCGGTCCGCTGCACGAACTCCCTGCAGTTCGCGACCAGGAGATCATCAAGGCCGCGCAGCCGGCCATCGATTGGAAAGAGGAAATCAGCCTCGAATACCCGATCGCCAATACCGACCGGGCCGTCTGCACGATGCTCAGCGGGCGGATTGCCGCCAAGTACGGCGCCGAGGGTCTGCCAGATTCGACCGTGAACATCAAGTTCAAGGGCTCCGCCGGCCAGAGCTTCTGCGCGTTCCTCGCCGGCGGCATC
>CACZXH010000049.1 GCA_902785065.1 uncultured Bacteroidia bacterium | reverse complement strand
ATCATGATCCGTCCGTTAGGAACAAGAGTCGTCATCGAGCCCAAGGAGGCCGAGACGATGACCGCCGGGGGCCTCTACATCCCGGACAACGCAAAAGAGAAACCGCAGCAGGGCACCATCGTCGCCGTGGGCCCGGGCTCCAAGGATGAGCCCATGGAGGTGAAAGTCGGCGAAGTCGTCCTGTACGGAAAATATGCCGGTACCGAGGTCACCGTGGACACCAAAAAGTACCTCATCGTGAAACAGTCTGACATTCTTGCAATCCTGTAAGCCATGGCAAAAGAGATTAAATTCAATACCGACGTCCGCGCCGCGATGAAGGAAGGCGCAGACGCACTTGCGAACGCCGTGAAGGTCACCCTCGGCCCGAAAGGCCGCAACGTCGTCATCGACAAGAAATTCGGAGCTCCCCAGATCACCAAGGACGGCGTGACCGTCGCGAAGGAAGTCGAGCTCGAGGACCGCTTCCAGAACATGGGCGCCCAGATGGTCAAGGAGGTCGCCTCCAAGACTAACGAGCAGGCCGGCGACGGCACCACCACCGCCACCGTCCTGGCGCAGGCCATTATCAACGTGGGGCTGAAGAACGTCACCGCCGGGGCCAACCCGATGGACCTCAAGCGCGGCATTGACAAGGCCGTCGCGGCCGTAGTCGCCGACCTCAAGGCCCAGAGCCAGCCCGTGGGTGAGGACTATTCCAAGATCGAGCAGGTGGGCACCGTGTCCGCCAACAATGACGCCTATATCGGCAAGCTCATCGCCGAGGCGATGTCCAAGGTCAAGAAGGACGGCGTCATCACCGTCGAGGAGGCCAAGGGTACCGAGACCGAAGTGAAGGTCGTGGAAGGCATGCAGTTCGACCGCGGCTACATCAGCCCGTACTTCATGACCAACGGTGACAAGATGGAGGCCGTCCTGGACGATGCCTACATCCTCCTCACCGACAAGAAGATCGCGAACATGGAGGACCTGATGCCCGTCCTGGAGCCCGTGGCCCGGGAAGGCAAGAGCCTCCTGATCATCGCCGAGGACGTTGAGGGCCAGGCCCTCACCACCCTTGTGGTGAACCGCCTGCGCGGCACGCTGAAGGTGGCCGCCGTCAAGGCGCCGGGCTTCGGCGACCGCCGCAAGGAAATGCTCCAGGATATCGCCATCCTCACGGGCGGCGTCGTCATCAGCGAGGAGCGCGGCTTCACCCTGGCCAATGCCAACGTGCAGATGCTGGGCCGGGCCGAGAAGGTCACCATCACCAAGGAGAACACCGTGATCGTGGGCGGTGCCGGTGAGGCCGATGCCATCAAGGACCGGGCCGACCAGATCCGCAAGCAGATCGAGACCACCAAGTCCGACTATGACCGCGAGAAGCTCCAGGAGCGTCTCGGAAAGCTCGCCGGCGGTGTCGCCGTCATTTATGTGGGCGCGACCAGCGAGATCGAGATGAAGGAGAAGAAGGACCGCGTGGACGACGCCCTGAACGCCACCCGCGCCGCGGTCGAGGAAGGTTACCTGCCGGGCGGCGGTGTCGCCTACATCCGTGCCGCCGAAGCCCTGAAGGGCCTCAAGGGTGAGAACGAGGACGAGTCCACCGGTATCCACATTATCGCCCGCGCCATCGAGGAGCCGCTCCGCCAGATCGCCGGAAACGCCGGTGTGGAGGCTTCCGTGATCATCAACAAGATCCGCGAGGGCAAGGGTGACTTCGGTTACAACGCCCGTACCGACGAGTACGTGAACCTGTACGAGGCCGGCGTCATCGACCCGACCAAGGTGGCCCGCGTGGCCCTGGAGAACGCCGCCTCCGTGGCCGGCATGTTCCTCACGACCGAATGCGGCATCGTGGACATTCCCGAGCCCGCTCCGGCCGCCCCGGCCATGCCCGCCGGCGGGATGATGTAATCCTGAAACAAACGATTATTGGGGAAGTTGCGTGGAAAATCCGCGCAACTTTCTTATTTTTGTGACTATGATGAAGAAAATGATCCTTTTGGCAGCCGCTGCGCTGCTTTCCGCGGCGGCCTTTGCCCAGACCTTGTCCCTGAAGGTCCCCGAGAACGTGCCCGAGGCGGCGCGCGAAGTCCTTGTCCAGCGTTTCACCCAGATGCTCCAGGGCGCCGGCGTGACCGTCGGCGAGGGCGGTGAAACCCTGTTCATCGAAGGAAAGGTCACCGACCGGATGGAGACGCCCGGTTCTTCCTCCCAGACAGCCCTGAACATCGACATCCGGGCCTACATGGTCCGGGGCGGTGAGGTCCTGGTGGAGAACACCTGGCCCGTGAAGGGCGTCGGGTCCGACGAGGCCGATGCCTGGCTCCGCGCAGCGAAGCAGATCCTCCCGCGCTCGAAGGCCGCGGAGGCGTTCATGCAGCAGTTGAAATCCAAATTTTAGCCCTATGAGACATCCATTTGCCGCCCTCCTGCTCGCGGCCGCCGTCGTCGGCTGCGGGAAGAAAGCCGCGCCCGAAGCCTGGGCCCCGGCCCCGATTCCCATACAGACTCCCTGGGCCGACGAGGTTTCTCCGGAGAATGCCCATCCCGAGTACCCGCGTCCGCAAATGGTGCGGGAGAAGTGGGCCTCGCTCAACGGCCTGTGGGACTACGCCGTGGTTCCGGCCGAGGATCCGAAACCGAAGCAGTGGGACGGACAGATCCTGGTCCCGTTCTGCATCGAATCCTCGCTTTCCGGCGTGGGCATGCGGGTTACCGCGGACCAGGCCCTCTGGTATTCCACCACGTTCAAGGTCCCTTCTGCCTGGCGGAAGCAGCGCGTGATGCTGAACTTCGAGGCCGTGGACTGGTCGGCCGAGGTCTATGTCAATGACCAGCTCGTGGGCCACCACACCGGCGGCTATACCGCTTTCTCGTTCGATGTTACGCCGTTCCTGAAGGGCCGGGGCAAACAGAAGCTCGCCGTGAAGGTCCTGGACGCCACGGACAACGGCGAACAACCGCGCGGCAAGCAGGTGTCCAACCCCAACGGTATCTGGTACACGCCGGTGACGGGCATCTGGCAGAGTGTGTGGATGGAACCTGTCCGCAGTGCGGCCGTGACCTCCTACCTGGCCGTGCCGGACGTGGACGCAGGCGCCGTGGACGTGACCGTCTATGCCGACGGTGCCACGGAGAACGACCGCGTGGAAATCTGGCTCCGCGAGGGCGGCGTGGGCTATTCCACCGAGGAACCCGGTCAGACGTCAACAGTCGCTTTTGCCTCCGTCGCACCCGGCAAGCCGGTGCGGCTGACGGTTACCGATCCGAAGCTGTGGTCTCCGGAGAGCCCGTTCCTGTATGAGATGGAGATCCAGCTCAAGCAGGGAAAGAAGGTGGTGGACGAGGTCCGCGGATATACCGCCCTCCGCAAGTCCTCCGAGGTGGTGGACAGCGAAGGCCACAAGCGCATGGGCCTGAACAACGAGCCTTATTTCCAGTATGGTCCGCTGGACCAGGGCTGGTGGCCGGACGGCCTGTACACCGCCCCGACGGACGAGGCCCTCAAGTTCGACCTTGTGAAAACGAAGGACTTCGGCTACAACATGATCCGCAAGCACATCAAGGTGGAGCCCGCCCGCTGGTATTACTACTGCGACCAGCTGGGTATCGTGGTCTGGCAGGACATGCCGTCCCTGCATGGGCAGTCACTGGGAGATGTGGAAATGGGCCCTGCCGGAGTACGACAGCAAGATGACCGAGACGGCGAAGGCTACCTATTATAAGGAATGGGGCGAAATCATCGCACAGCTCCGGAACCATCCGTCCATTGTCGCCTGGGTCCCCTTCAATGAGGCCTGGTCCCAGTTCGACACCCCGAAGGCCGTCGAGTTCACCCGTTCCTGCGATCCTACCCGCCTGATCAATTCCGCTTCCGGCGGCAATTCCTTCCCGGTAGGTGATATCTTCGACAGCCACAATTATCCCAACCCGCAGATGAAGTTCACCTCCGGCGGCCTGCAGATTGACGTGCTCGGCGAGTACGGCGGCATCGGCTGGCCGGTCGAGGGCCATCTCTGGCAGACTGACAAGAACTGGGGTTATATAGAATATAAGAGTGGGGACGATGTCCTGAAGCAGTACTCCGTCTATGCGGAGGATCTGAAGAAGATTATCCAGCAGGGCGTCTCCGCCGCCGTCTACACCCAGACGACCGACGTTGAGGGCGAGGTGAACGGCCTGATGACCTATGACCGGAAAATTGTCAAAATGGACGAGTCTCGGTTACGTGCTGTCAATCAGGACGTTATCGCGTCGATGAAAAAATAGGTTAAAAAATTTTTTAAAAAAGTCTGAAAAAAGTTTGTCAGTTCAAAAATAAAGTGTACCTTTGCAATCCCGTTCGGAAACGAGCGGGAATTTTTACGGCCCAGACCGAAAGGCGGGTCAGTAAAAATTTAAAAAAAGTTCATTGAAAAGAC
>CACZXH010000048.1 GCA_902785065.1 uncultured Bacteroidia bacterium | reverse complement strand
TTCTTCCTGCACAACAAGGTGGAAGAACTCCCGGCCATCCACGACATCCTGCACCGGCTCGTTCCCGACATGAAGATCTGCGTCGCGCACGGGCAGATGGAAGCGAAGGAACTGGAAAACAAGATGCTGGATTTCATGCGGGGCGACTACGACATGCTCCTGTGCACGACCATCATCGAGAACGGCCTGGACATTCCAAATGCGAATACGATCATCATCAACCAGGCGCAGAACATCGGCCTTTCCGACCTGCATCAGCTGCGGGGCCGCGTGGGCCGTTCCAACCGGAAGGCGTTCTGCTATCTGGTGGTTCCACCGCTCATTTCCATCACGGAGGACGCGCGGCGCCGCCTGAAGGCCATCGAGGAGTTCTCCGACCTGGGCAGCGGCTTCAACATCGCGATGCAGGACCTGGACATCCGCGGCGCCGGCAACTTGCTGGGCGCGGAGCAGAGCGGTTTCATCACCGACATGGGCTTTGAAACTTACCAGCAGATTCTGTCCGAGGCGATGGAGGAACTGGGCGTGGAAACGGGTATCACCACCAAACAGTCCCGCGAGAGTTTCGTCGAGGACTGCACCGTGGAAACCGACCAGCCGGCGCTCATTCCGGACGATTATATCGACGTCACCGCGGAGAAGATCCGGATTTACAAGCAGTTGGACAGTCTCAAGGACGACCGCGAAATCGACCGCCTGGGCCGCCAGCTGGAAGACCGGTTCGGGCCGATGCCGCCGCAGGTGAAGAATCTCCTGGACGTGGTGAAAATCCGCAACCTGGGCGCCTGTTCCGGCTTCGAGAAGATCATTGTCAAGAATGGGATGCAGATCATGTTCTTCGTCTCCAACCCGATGTCCGGCTACTATCAGTCCAAGCAGTTCGAGCGGATCATCGGCAAGGTCAATGACAATCCGGTCCATTTCAAAATCAATCAGGACAAGGGCAAGCTGCGCACCGTTTCCCGGGGCGTCAACTCCCTCGAAACCGCTCTCAAGGTGCTCCGGCGGTTGCAATAACCGCTGAAAATGACTATTTTTGCACGCTATGCCCAATCTTTTGGTGGAAATAGGAAACACCGCTTTGAAGGCGGCCTGGTCCGATGGGATGACCCTCGGGAAGACCTTCCGGTACCAGGGAGAGAAATGGATGGACTTCACCCTGTCGCTCACCCGTCGGGAGAAGCCGGCCGTGCTGGTCGTTTCATCCGTTTACGTCCTGACCGAAGAAGATTGCAAGACCCTTTCCGACGAGTGCGGTCACCTGCTCCTGCTGGATAAGGAACACAAGGAACCGCTTCTGAGTCACGGACTTCCGTCATATCTATCCTACGACCGGGCGGCTTCCGTCCTCGCGGCGCGGTATCTGTTCCGCGGAATGGGGTGCACCCTCGTGGATTTCGGCACCACCCTGACGGTCGATTACCTGGATAAGGACGGGCTTTATACGGGCGGCAATATCTCCCTCGGCTGCCGTACGCGGTTCAAGGCGCTCAACCGGTATTCCCGCGCCCTGCCGCTCGTGAACACCCCCGAAAACTGTCCCGTGGTGGGCCAGTCGGAACAGGCTTCCATCGAAAGCGGCGTCGTTTCGGGCATACAATTTGAAATAGAGGGATACCTGGCGCTTCATCCGGAGAATGTCGTCGTGTTTACCGGCGGCGATGCGAATTATTTTGTAAAACGGATGAAAAGTTCCATCTTTGTAATTTGTAACCTCGTTTTGATGGGGTTGGCTTTAATGGCTGACGAATATGTCAAGAAGAATGACCGATAGGATCTGGATCGCCGTCGCGGCCTTTGTGCTGGCCGCGCTGCCGCTCTCTGCCCAGAACGGTGCATACAACGGCTTTTCTCCCTATTCCGTATATGGCATCGGCGACCTCCATGCCACCGGAACCGCCTTCAACGCCTCGATGGGCGGCGTGGGCATCGCCACGCGCAACAAGCGGTTCGTGAACACGATGAACCCGGCTTCAGCCACCGCCCGCGATTCCCTGTCCTTCATGGCGGATTTCGGCCTTTCCGGCAAGTTCTCCGTCTTCAGCGAAGGTGACCTGAAGAGCACGAAGACCCTGTTCAATATCAACGACTTCGTGATTTCCTTCCCGATGTGGCGCCATACGGCGTTCATGGTGGGTATCCAGCCCTTCAGCGACACGGGCTTCTCCATGTCCTATGCGGACAAGATCACGTCCGGTGACCAGAGCATCGGCTATACCGGCAACCGCGCTTACGGCGCCTATGGCGACGGCGGTCTCAACCAGTTCTTCGCCGGCGCTTCGGCTACATTGTGGAACCGGCTGTCCATCGGCGCGCAGTACAACCTGTACTTCGGCACGATCAGCAAATACTCCCTGAGCCAGTTCTCCGACGCAAGCTACCGGAGCCAGACTCTCGGCGACACCCTGCAGGTGCGGGCCCATACCGCCAAGTTCGGCCTCCAGTATGAGCAGCCTGTCGGCACCGGTAAGTTCGTCGTGGGCGCGACCTACCGTCTCAAGGCGCGGGTGACCGGCCACGCTGTCGAATACAGCAATGTGGCAGAACTGGACCTCGGTGACCACGAGCTGAAGAATGACAACATCTCGCTGGGCGATGAAATCGGCGTCGGACTGGGCTATACCCAGGGTGACAAATGGAGCGTTGAAGTGGACTATCTCCGGGGCGACTGGACCGGCAGCAACTTCGACCAGGTGCGCGGATTCCGCAACAACGGCGTCTATGCGTTCACCACGGGCACCATGCAGTCCGTCAAGGCGGGCTTCGAGATTACCCCGAACCGGAACGACATCCGCTACTTCCTGCGTCGATGCACCTACCGCGTCGGCGGATACTTCGACCAGTCCTACTATCAGGTGGATGGGAAGAATATCCTGTCGGCCGGCATCACCCTCGGCATGACCGTTCCGGTGTTCCAGGGTTACAATGGCATTACTTTTGCCGTAGACCTCGGACAAAGGGGTTTCGGAACGGGTTTCGTGAAGGAGAACTACACAAAATTCTAACGCGATATGAAAAGATTGACCTTCATCCTCCTGGCCGTCATGGCAGCCTTCATGGGCCAGAACGCGTCTGCCCAGGGAAAGTATGGTGCGGACAGCGCTGAGTGCATCAAGTACCTCTCCTATTATCAGGAGTACTACAAGCAGAAGAACTATGATTCCGCCCTCCCGAACTGGCGGAAAGCGTATGCCATCTGCCCGGCTACCGCGTCCCAGAACCTGTTCGTCCACGGTTCCACCCTCCTGAACCGCGAGATCAACAAGAACCGCAAGAACGCCGCCCTCTTCAGCGCGCAGGTGGACAGCCTCCTCAAACTGCAGGACGAGCGCCTCGAGTTCTATCCGCGTACCGCGAAGGGCGTGGACCAGAAGGCGACCATCCTGAACAACAAGGGCCAGTACATGATCAACTTCCGCTCCGACGACTCCCAGTATCTGTATGACAACCTCACGGCTATCATCAAGGAACTGGGCAGCGAGACGAAGGGCGGCCTGCTGGTGAACAACCTCCAGGCGGCGATCAATCTGTACCGCGACGGCAAGCTCCAGGCCGACGACGTCATCAACATGTATGACACCGTCACCGAGGCCATCGGCGCCGCCACTGCGAAGAGCGACGCCGAGGCGGAGGACAACCTCAAGACCAAGGCCACCATCGAGAGCGTGTTCGCCGACAGCAAGGTTGCGTCCTGCGACAACCTCATCGCCATCTTCACCCCGCGCTTCGAGGCCGATCCGACCAACATGGCCGTCGTCACGAACATCGTGAAGCTCATGAACAGCGCTGAGGACTGCGCCAACAACGACCTCTACTTCAAGGCTGTCACCCAGATGCACAAGAACGATCCGTCCTACCGCAGCGCCTTCGGTCTCTACAAGCTGAACGCCGCCCGCGGCAACGTCGCCGACGCCTGCCGTTATCTGGAAGAGGCAATCGATTATGAGGAGTCCGACGAGGCCACCGACGCCCAGTACCTGTACGAACTCGCCCGCTTCTGCTATGCGAACAACATGCGCGGCCGCGCCTTCGACGCCGCCGGCAAGGCGGTCCGTCTGGACAACGGCTATGCCGGCAAGGCCTACATGATCATGGGTAACCTCTGGGCATCCGCCAGTTGCGGTGGCGACGTGGACAAGTACGCCCGCTACTGGGCCGCCACGGACTACTACCAGAAGGCCCAGGCTGCCGACGCTACCCTCGCGGAAGACGCCCGCTCCGCCATCGGCAAGGTGAGCATCTACTATCCGGAGGCCAGTGAAATCTTCATGTACGACCTGGGCAAGGGCCAGATCTACACGGTGTCCTGCAGCGGCATGACCACCACCACGACGGTCCGTACCAGATAAGATTCAGTGAGACGACACCGCATACTTACGACGATGGCAACCGCATTGGCGGTTGCTTTCGTCGTATTTTCGTGCAAGGGAAACCTGTCCGAGGCAGAGAAACTGGACCTTACCCTCACCCCGCTCCAGGTCGTGGACAGCATGTTCTTCGTACAGACGGAGAACGGGAAGCTGAAAATGCGCGTGGAAGCGCCGGTCATGGAAGTGTATGACCATGACTCGGTTTCCTATGAACTGTTCCCGAAGGGTCTGTCCGTGTACGGCTATGCCGAGGACGGATCCCTGGAGACCACGATCAAGTCACAGAAAGCCCGCCACGATACCCGGAAGACAGAAGGGGAGGACAAGTGGTCGGCGTTCGGCAGCGTGGTCATCCGGAACATCGTGAACCAGGAGACCATGGAAACGGACACGATTTACTGGGACCAGAAGGCCAAGGAAATCTGGACGGACTGCTACATCAAGATGTACTCTCCGGCCGGTTTCATGCAGGGTTTCGGGATGCGGTCCGACGACATGGCCCGCAACGCCATTATCCAGCGTCCGTTCAACAGTTACGGCGTCGTCGAGCAGGATTCCACCAAGGTTGTCTTGGATTCCGTCAATTTTATCGGTCCTTTTCCGCCTAAAAAAGGGCAGAAAAGGCCGGTAGGTGCGAAAAAATAGTGATTATTTGAAAGAAAATACCTAAATTTGCGCCCTTGACTGAAAATTGACGAAAATTTTAAAAAAGTAACGATAAAATGGCAGTTTTAGAGAAACTCCGCGGTTGGGGCATCGTCCTTTCCATCCTGGTCGCCCTCCCGCTCTTACTCTTCATCATCGATCCGAGCCAGATCATCCAGACGGTCCAGTCCGTCTCTTCCAAGTATGACGTGGGCAAGATCGGTAAGAAGTCCGTCAGTTATACCGATTTCCAGACGGAGGTCGACCGTTTCTCCCGCATCAATGAACTGATGTCCGGAAACACCTCCTCCAGCGAGCAACAGCAGCAGCAGATCCGCGATGCGGTCTGGCAGCGCCTCGTGGAAGAGAACCTGTTCATCAAGAATGCGCAGGCCGCCGGCATCAATGTGGGCAAGGACGAGATCATGGACCTGACCAACGGCGAGAACGTCTCCCCGGTCATGGCTTCCCTGTTCGTGGACGAGAACGGCGTGTTCTCCAATGACCGGCTTGTGAGCTTCCTCCAGAGCGTGGAGGAGGGTGACGAGAACGCCAAGGCAATCTGGGCCTACCTCCAGGAGCAGCTTGTTACGAACCAGTTCTACACCAAGTACAACGCCCTGTTCATGAACACCAACGTGGAGAACGCCCTCCAGGTGAACAAGGCCATCGCCGACAACAACACCACCGCCGACGTGGACTTCGTGATGGTTCCCTTCTCCTATGCCACCGACACCACCGTCGTGGTGAGCGACAAGGAGATCAAGGACTTCTACGACAACCACAAGAAGTTCTTCGAGCAGAAGGCAACCCGTGACATCGAGTATGTCGTGTTCCAGGTCGTCCCGTCCGCCGAGGACATCACCGCCGCCAACGACGAGTTCGTGAAGCTTTATGAGGATTTCACCACTACGGACAACGTGCGTGCTTTCCTGCAGCGCAACTCCGACACCCAGTGGAGCGACCAGTGGTACAAGGCCGGTGACCTCCGCAGTGTCAACGCCGACCTCGACACCTTCGTGTCCGAGAACAACGAGGGTACTTCCCCGGTGATCAGCGCGAACAACACCCTGTATGCCGGCCGTATCATGGCGACGGCGACCATGCCCGAGACCGTGACCGTCCGCCACATGATGTTCCAGTCCAATGAGGACGGCCAGCATCTGGCCGACAGCCTCCTGAACGAGCTCAAGAAGGGCGCGGACTTCACCGCCCTCGCTTCCGAGTACTCCCTGGACCGCGGTTCCCAGGCCGACGGTGAGTTCGGCAAGATCGGCGAGATCTCCCAGGCGACCGTCTCCTACCTCCCGACCGGCTTCAATGCCATCTTCAATGCGAAGGTGGGCCAGCCGTTCATCCTCCAGTCCAACATCGCCACCCACATCGTGGAAGTGACCGAGGCCGGCGAGCCCGCCCTCTTCAAGCAGGTGGCCCTGTTCGAGAAGGAGATCCTCTCCAGCAAGGAGACCTTCAACAAGTTCTACAACGACGCCAACCGCGTCGCCACCCTCGCCGGCGGCAAGTATGCGAACTATCGCGCCGCCTGCGACTCCATCGGCACCTACTCCCACAGCCAGACCATCACCGAGGCCACCGATTCCTACGGCGCCATCAGCCATGCCAAGGAAGTCACCCGCTGGGCCTTCGACAACAAGCCGGGCAAGGTGTCCAACATCATTACCGTGGACAACAACTACTTCTTCGTGGTGGCCGTCACCGGCGCCCACAAGGAGGGTCTCGCCCCGGTCAATGAGGTGGCCGATCAGATCAAGAGCCAGCTCTACGCCGAGAAGTACGCCGAGAAGCGTCAGAGTGAGGTTGCCGAGCAGATCGCCGGTATGACCGACCTCGAGGCCATCGCCGAGAAGCTGGGCACCTCCGTGTCCACGCAGAACGACGTCGCCTTCGCTTCGATGTCCGCCCGCAGCATGGATCCGAAGTTCGTCGGCGCCATCGCCGCCGCTCCGGAAGGAAAGGTCTGCGGCCCGGTCGCCGGTTCCATCGGTGTCTACGTGTTCAAGGTGAACGGCCGCGAGACCGGCTCCTTCTACACCGAGAGCGATGCCAAGAATGCCAACGCGCAGATCCTGAACTACGCCGCGCAGATGATCCTTCCCGTGATGATGGACGATGCCGACGTCAAGGACAACCGCGCCCGATTCTTCTAGTCTATGGCTTTGAAATGTGGAATAGTTGGACTTCCCAATGTCGGGAAGTCCACTTTGTTTAACTGCGTGAGCTCGGGCAAGGCCCAGAGCGCCAACTTCCCGTTCTGCACCATCGAGCCCAACGTGGGCTCCACCAACGTGCCGGACAAGCGTCTGGAAGTCCTGACCGAGATCTGCCAGCCCAAACGCACGATTCCCGCCACGGTGGAGATCGTGGACATCGCCGGCCTGGTGAAAGGCGCGTCCAAGGGCGAGGGCCTTGGAAACCAGTTCCTTGCCAATATCCGTGAGACCGACGCCATCCTGCACGTCCTCCGTTGCTTCGACGACGGCAACATCGTCCATGTCGATGGCTCCGTGGATCCGGTCCGCGATAAGGAAGTCGTGGACATGGAGCTGCAGATCAAGGACCTGGAGACGGTGGAAAACCGCATCAAGAAGGTGGAGAAGCAGGCCACGACGGGCGGTGACAAGGAAGCGAAGAAGCTGCTCTCGCTGCTGCAGCGGTACCGTGAGGTGCTCCTGCAGGGCAAGTCCTGCCGTGTGGTTGTTCCCGAGAATCCTGAGGAAGAGCAGATGGCGCGCGAGCTTTACCTGCTGACGAACAAGCCTGTCATGTACGTGTGCAACGTGGACGAGGCTTCCGCAGCTACGGGAAACGCTTATGTCGATGCTGTCCGCGCCGCCGTCGCCAACGAGCACGCGGAAATCCTCGTGATCGCCGCCAAGACCGAGTCCGAGATCGCCGAGATCGAGGAGTACGAGGACCGGCAGATGTTCCTCGAGGAGATGGGCCTATCCGAGTCGGGCGTCGTCCGCCTCATCCAGGGCGCCTACCGCCTCCTGGGCCTCCAGACCTTCTTCACGGCCGGCGCCGACGAGTGCCGCGCCTGGACCATCATCAAGTACGACGACTTCGTCCACTACAAGACCGAAGCCGCCGTCCGCGCCGCCGGCAAGATGGGCATCGAAGGCAAGGACTACGTCGTCCAGGACGGCGACATCATGCACTTCCTGTTCAACGTGTAGGGACCTTGTCATTTCGAGCGGAGCGCAGCGAAGTCGAGAAATCTACCAACCTAAACCTTTCGCAATCGCCATTCTACCTCTGTAGGGTGGCGATTTTTTGTTGTTTTATTGGAACAACAAAAAACATTTCGCCACATTTTTACGTTTCTTTCCCTGCGTCCCGTCGCCGCGCCCTAACTTGTGCGCATGAGAACGCTGTTATTATTGTGGATCCTTGCTATTCCGAATGCTGATACGCTCCAAGTGATGTTCTGGAACGTGGAGAACTTCTTTGACTGGCGGAATGATTCCACGACCGTGTCGGACGTGGAGTTTTCGGCGGCGGGGGAGCGGCATTGGACCTGGAAGCGGTTCCAGGCGAAGGCGAACGCCTTTGCGAAAGCGCTGTTTTGGGTCGAGGCGGAGACGGGGCGGCTGCCCGACATTGTGGGCCTGGAAGAGGTGGAGAACGCCTTTGTCCTGCGTCAAGTGCTCCAGAAGACCTCGCTCCGCAAACTGGACTACAAGTATGTCCATTATGACTCCCCCGACCGACGCGGCATCGACGTCGCCCTTCTCTATCGTTCCTCCCGCCTGGAACTCCTTGATTCCAAGCCCTGCCACCTCTTTTCTGCGGACACGGTCATGGCCACACGGGATATTCTGCTGTGCGTGTTTCGACTAGCCGGTTCCCCCGTCATGCCCGACCCCGATCGGGCATCTATCGCCGCCTTCCAGGAGATTCCCGGTCAAGCCGGGAATGACGGCGCCTTCGCCGTGCTGGTGAACCACCATCCGTCCAAGTACGGTGGGACGGCGGAGTCGGAACCAAGGCGACGGATTGCCGTTGAGCGGCTCCGGTTCCTGGCGGATTCGCTCGAGTCCATCGGTATCGACCGGATTATCGCCGGGGGCGACTTCAACGATACACCCGAGAATTCCGTGTTCCGGTTGTTGGAACCCGCATTGCTGCCCTTGCACATGGACCTTTTCCGCCACGGCCTCGGCACCATCAAGTACGACGGAAAATGGGACCTCATCGACCATATCTATGTGTCCCCGGCCTTTATGGAAGCACCTGTTTTCGCGCCGGCCTCAGATTCTTCATCGGGTAATGTCGATCGAAAGACGGACCAGGCTGGGAACCCATCGACCCGCGTCCGGATGCAGATCCTGCGGATCCCCTTCCTGCTCACGCGCGACACCGTCCATTCCGGCGAGAAACCCCTCCGCACCTACACCGGCCCCCGCCACACCGGCGGCGTCTCGGACCATCTGCCCGTCCTGCTGGAGGTCCATTTTCAATAGAAAATAATCTATAATATTTGTTTTCAATAGAAAATAATCTATATTTGTAACACGGTGTTCGATGAAAGTCACAGAACTACACCAAATCATTTCCCGTTATGGTTGGATCCTGGTAAAAGGACAAGGAAAGGGAAGTCATTTGAAGTATGAGAAGAACGGGGTTCGATATGTCGTCCCGTTTCACAAGGGAAAAGAGATTCCCAACTATTTTGCCAGGA
>CACZXH010000047.1 GCA_902785065.1 uncultured Bacteroidia bacterium | reverse complement strand
GTCGTAGGCGGCCATGTCCACGAAGCCGTGGCCGGAGAGGTTGAAGAGGATGGTCTTCTGCTCGCCGGTCTCCTTGCACTTGAGGGCCTCCTGGATGGTAGCGGCGATGGCGTGGCAGGACTCCGGAGCGGGAATGATACCCTCGGTGCGGGCGAACAGGACGCCGGCCGCGAAGGAATCCTTCTGCTCGATATCCACGGCCTCCATCAGGCCGTCCTTCATCAACTGGGAGAGGATGACGCCGGCACCGTGGTAGCGGAGACCGCCGGCGTGGATGGACGCAGGCTTGAAGGTGTGGCCGAGGGTGTACATCGGCAGGAGCGGGGTCATGCCGGCCTCGTCACCGAAGTCATACTCGAACTTGCCGCGGGTGAGCTTCGGGCAGGAGTACGGTTCGGCCGCGATGAAGCGGGTCTTCTTGCCGTCCTGGATGTTGTGGCGCATGAACGGGTAAGCGATGCCGGAGAAGTTGGAGCCGCCGCCGAAGCAGGCGATGACGATGTCCGGATACTCGCCGGTCATGGCCATCTGCTTCTCGGCCTCGAGGCCGATGATGCTCTGGTGCAGGCACACGTGGTTCAGCACGGAGCCCAGGGCGTACTTGCAGTTCGGCGTGGAGACGGCCAGCTCGATGGCTTCGGAAATGGCGCAGCCCAGCGAGCCCTGGTCATTCGGATTCCGGGTGATGATGTCCTTGCCGGCGCGGGTGGACATGGACGGGGACGGGGTGATGGCCGCACCGAAGGTCTGCATGATGGAACGGCGGTAAGGCTTCTGCTCATAGCTCACCTTGACCATTAGGAGAGCGCACCGCCCCACTGGCCGGCGCCGGTCTCGGTGGTGAGGTTCGTGATGCCCTGCTCCTTGGCATAATAGGCCTGGGCGATGGCGGAGTTCAGCTTGTGGCTGCCGGCCGGGGACACGGACTCGTTCTTGAAGTAGATGTGGGCCGGGGTGCCGAGGGCCGCTTCCAGCTCATAGGCGCGCACGAGCGGGGTGCAGCGGTAGGCGGCGTACTGCTCGCGGATGGGCTCGGGGATGGGGATCCATTCGTCCGTCTGGTTGAGTTCCTGGTCGGCGCAGGCCTTGCAGAAAATCGGATACAGGTCTTCGGGTTTCAGGGGCTGCTTGGTAGCCGGGTGCAGGAACGGCAGCGGCTTGTTGGGCATGATCGCCTGGATGTTGAAGTAATGGGTCGGGATCTCGCTCTCCGGGAGCATGTACTTTTTCTGTCTCATGGTGTTTGTGTTTGTATTTGGTTTATTGTTTTTTGCATGAAAAAAGGCACGCTGTAAGTCAGCGTGCCTTCTATGGTTTTGGTCTACCTATGGCGATGCGACTTACAGCTTGGAACTGCAAGTGCGCCACCAGAAGTTATTGACCATCATTGTTCTCATCTCGTTGCAAAGATGTAGAGAAAAAATTTAAAAAGCAAATAAATTTTTAAAATTTTGCAAGAAGGGGTTCCGTCCAGGTGTGGGAGGCCGTGACGAAGTTCGCCTCGACATAGGCGTTGACCGCGGTGCAGACGAACAGGAGGACGATGGCGGCGGCGATGATGATGCCGATCACCTTGAGGCGCTTCAGCCACTTCTTGTTGTTCCAGCCGATGGTCTGGAACATGCTCCAGAAACCGTGCTCCAGGTGCAGGAACAGGGCGATGAACCATACGATATACAGGGCCACCATCCACCAGTTCTTGAAGGTCACCATCAGGAGGTAGTACGGGTTCTCCGCTTCGGCGCCCATGAACTCCTGCAACTGCATCTTGGCCCAGAAGTGGGACAGATGGAAGCCCAGCAGGCCCAGGACGATGATGCCGAGGATGAACATGTTCTTCGCGGCCCAGCTGTCGTTCTTCGCCTTGGAGGCCACCTCGTAGCGCTTGATGCCGCCCCGCTTGGTGTAATTCTCGATAGAGAGCCAGATGCCGAAGCCGATGTGGAGGATGAAGCCGAGGGCCAGGATCGGGACCATGATGTCGATGAACGGGGTGCTCATGAAGTCGCAGCCGATCTGGAACCAGCCATCGCCGGTGGAGAAGCGGACCGCATCTCCGGCCACCTTGCCGAAGTTCCCGTTCAGGGAGTCGATCACGGAGAAGAAGTTAATGGTGCCGTGCAGGAGCAGGAAGATGACAAGGAAAGCGCCGGTGACGCTCTGGACGAACTTCTTGCCGATGGAGGAGGTCAGGAATTTAGCCATATAAGATAGGTTATTTCGTAAGTCAAGTAAGTATGCAAATATACGGTGTTTCTTGCAAGATTCATAATAATTCAATACTTTTGTTACAAATCAGAATCGAAACCGTATGTACAAGAGAGTTCTTCTCAAGCTCAGCGGCGAGAGCCTCGGGGGCCCCGCCGGAAAGGGTCTGGACACGGAAAGCCTGTCCGCTTATGCCAAAGAGATCGCGGCCGCCGCGAAGGCCGGCCTCCAGGTCGCCATCGTCAACGGCGGCGGCAATATTTTCCGCGGCCTGCAAGGCGTCGGGAAGGGCTTCGACCGCGTCGACGGGGACAAGATGGGCATGCTCGCCACGGTCATCAACTCCCTCGCCCTCTCCATGTTCATCAAGGAAGAAGGCGTTGACGCCCAGGTCTTTACGGCTACGCCCATGGAGCCCGTCGCCAAGTACTACATGCGGGACGATGCGGTGAAGGTGCTCGAGCGCGGCGGCGTCGCCCTCATCGCCGGCGGCACCGGCAACCCCTTCTTCACCACCGATTCCGGCGCCGCCCTGCGTGCCCTCGAGATTGGCGCGGACGCCCTCCTCAAGGGCACCCGCGTGGATGGTGTCTACACCGCCGATCCGGAAAAGGACCCCACCGCCGTCAAGTACGACGAACTCACCTTCGACGAAGCCATCTCCAAGCACCTCAAAGTGATGGACCAGACCGCCTACGCCCTCTGCTCCGACGGCAAAATGCCCATCATCGTCTTCGACATGAACGCTACCGGCAACCTCACCAAACTCATCAAGGGCGAGAAGGTCGGCACCCTTGTGCATCCGTAGGGGGCTGAGCCCGTCGAATGGAAACACCTTATTATCAATTGTTTGTATAATAATGACTGCGCCATTTGGCGCAGTCAATTTCTTGTAACCACATGACTATCAAGCACATCCATTCGACGGCTCTTTTGTGCCTAGTTTGGGCGCTATTCTCGTGTACGCCGCAATCCTCCACGGAGAACTTTGCCGACGACCTCGATTTCGCCATCCACGAAGTCGAATACAACTACGCGGGTTTCCCCCTGTTGACAGAAGAGGAACTGGCGAATTACGAAGTCATGAAAGCGGCCGTCCGGGACAGTGTCGATGCCGGGGTCTATACTCCTTTCGACGGTGTCGGTCACTATCTGGCCTGGTTCCAGCAAAGGCATTTACGGACCTGCTGGGACGCGCATAACCATCTCTGGAAAAGGCCGACCGACTATTCCTCCGTTTTTCCATATGATCCGCAGGCGGTTTCCTGCAAGGTCGATGATGACACATATCTGATCCGCTTCCCTTCCTGTATGGGGAATCCGGATGACAAATGGATTAAGCAATCCGTGAAGGATTATAAGGCGTCGGGGTGCAAGTTCCTGATCCTTGACATCCGGGGAAACGGCGGTGGAGCGGACTACCATTATCTGCCCTACTTGGAATTGCTGTACGATACACCGGCGACGCTAGACGGATTGGATTTCTTTTATACTAAGAACAATCTCCGTCGGATAGGCAAGATGTCCTGGGTATGGTGGTTTCGCCTGTCCCTTTTCAAGGACAAATCCAAAGAACGTGTCATGTGGCCTTTCATCGAGCAGCGTGACATAGAGTACTCATCCATCTCGACACTTCCTGTGGCGGCAGCCCTCATCATCGACAATCACGTCGCCAGTTCAGGGGAAGCAATGGTCCTGGAAATCCAAGCTTCAAGCAAACGGACCACCGTCTATGGGCAGGAAAACACTTATGGCCTCCTGGACATCTCTAACTGTACGGAGGTTGAACTGCCATACAGCAAGCACTTTATCCTGATTCCCGTGACCGTCTCCCACCGTCTTCCCGACCGCGGCATCGACAAAACGGGCATCGCTCCAGATGTGCGCCTGGATATCCCTTATCCGAGCGAACTCACCGACAATGTCGATGAGTGGGTGCTCTGGATTGCGCAGGACCTGAAGAAAAAACAGGCAGCACACGCGCTGTCCGCCGATTCCCCGTCGAATGGAAACAACTGAGCACCAGCCATTTGCGCAACCATGACCGCGCAAATAAGAGCGGTCACATTGTCATAATATCCTGTCAATCAGCCGATTCCGTTCGACGGCACCTTGCCGCCCTTTAGATTGGGCGGGTCTTTTCGCGGAGCCAGGCGGCGATATCGGAAGGGAGGCGGGGCGAGAGGGTGCGGTAGACGCGCTCGTTATAGGCGTTGAGCCAGGCGATTTCGTCGGGGGTGAGGAGGTCACGCACGAGCGCCGACGTGTCGTAGTGGCAGAGGGTCAGAGTCTCGAAAGAATACCAGGTGCCGAAATCGTTCGTGCCGTCCTCCCGCACAAGGACCACATTCTCGTGCCGCACGCCGTGCATACCCTCGCGATAGAGGCCCGGTTCGATGGTGTTGATGATGCCGGGGACGTACGGGTAGGCATTGAAATTCTGGCGGAATTCCTGCGGGCCTTCGTGGACATTGAGGAAGAAACCGATACCGTGGCCGGTGCCGTGGCCGAAGTTGCGCTTGGTCTGCCAGAGGGGGTTGCGGGCCAGGATGTCCAGGTGGCAGCCACAGGTGCCCTCCGGGAACACCGCCATGGAAAGGTCGATATGCCCTTTCATCACGAGCGTGTAATCCTCCTTCTCCAGGGCCGTGCAAGGCCCCAGGGGGACGGTACGTGTAATGTCCGTCGTGCCGAAGAGATACTGGCCGCCGGAGTCCACGAGGTACAGTCCGCGGGGCTCAAGGACCGGCGCGCCGGTGCACGGTGTCACGTAGTGCGGCAGCGCGGCGCCGGGCCCGTAGGCCGATATGGTCTCGAAACTGTCGCCCCGGTAGCCCGGGATCTTCGCCCGGAAGGACTGCAACTTGCAGGCCGCTTCCCACTCGTCCACCTGTCCCACCTGGCCTTCCAGCCAGTACAGGAACTGCTCCATGGCGAGGCCATCCTCCAGATGCGCCTCCCGCATACCGTCGATCTCCACGCGGTTCTTCACCGACTTGCGGAGCGGGACGGGCGACAGGCCTTCCACCACGTCGTAGCCGCATTCTTCCAGGCATTCGCGGAAATGGATGTTCAGGGTGGACGGGTCCACATAGACCCGGTCCACGTCCTGGTCCACGAAGGTGGACAGCGCAACAGTCGCCTCGGCATAATCGCAGAGAGTGATCTCGTCGGCCGCCAGTTCGTCGAAACTGGCCAGCGTCTCCTCATCCGGCTCTCCGAGGGCATCCTTCCGGACGAACCAGTACACCTGGTCCATGGTCACCAGCAAGTAGGATATCACGACCGGATTATAGTCCACATCGGAGCCGCGCACGTTCAACAGCCACACGATCTCGTCCAGGGCGGTCAGGAAGATGGCATCGACCTCCTGCCTCATCATCCATTTGCGGAGCCAGTGGATCTTCGATTCGCGGGATTCGCCCGTCAGGTCCTCGCCCAGCGTGATGATCGGGGTCGCCGGAATCGCAGGGCGGTCCGCCCACAGCGGAGACAGCATGTCCGGGACGGAGACCACGCGCACGTCGCCGCCGAATGCGGCCTTCAGGCCCTCCGCGGCGGCCACCGTCTGACACAGTCCATCCACCGCCACAACCGGCTCCCCGAAGCCGCGGGAAGCGAGCCACTGCGGGATGGGCACTTGTTCCGGAACGCGCATTTTATGCAATTCGATGCCCGTCCCGGCGAGCTGCTTCACTGCCTGGATGAAATACCGCGTATCCGTCCATAGCCCGGCATGGTCCAGGGTAATGCACAGGTCCCCCGCCTCGCCCGTGAAGCCGGACACCCATTCCACCTGCTTCCAGCGACGGGCCGGATATTCGCTCGCATGGGGGTCGCTGCCCGTCAGGATGACGGCGTCCCAGCCGTTCTCGCGCATCAGGTCACGGATGGCCTCTACGCGCTGTGCAAAGACGTTTTCCATGGTATGATTCTTGACAGTTTTCACAAATATAGATATATTTGCAGATATTTAAAACGAAAAGCACCATGACTGA
>CACZXH010000046.1 GCA_902785065.1 uncultured Bacteroidia bacterium | reverse complement strand
CGTCCTCGCCCTCCGCGGCACCTGCATCCCCTCCACCGACGGCATCATCGAGGACGACATCGAAAAGACCGTCCGCAACCTCGGCACCATCGGCTCCGTGGGCATGCAAGCCACGGACAAAATGATTTTGGACATTATGTTGTGTAAGTAGATCCTTCGTTGGTCTTCGACCTCCTCAGGATGACAGTCAGAATTTGATCTTCCCGCCGAGGCGGAGGATGGCGTCCCACCAGCGGGTGGGAAGGAGACTGTGGAAGAAGACCAGGGTGCCGGCGCCGAAGCCGACGCGGTAGCGGGCGCGCGGGCGCCGGCTGTTCACGGCCTTGGAAATGGCACGGGTCACGACCGAAGGTTTGGAGAGGAGACGCATGGAATAGGCCTTGCGCATCGTTTCCGCTTCGCGGAGGCCTTCAGCCTCATAGGGCGTTCCTTTCGAAGATTCCGCCAGGTGGTCGGCGGCGATGATCCCCCAGTTGGTCTTGATGCCGCCCGGCTCGATCATGGAAACGTCGATGCCGAACGGCTTCAGTTCCATCCGCAGCGCGTCGCTCAGCGCCTCCACGGAGAACTTGGATACGTGGTACCAGCCGCCGAAATACAGGACGGTCTTCCCCGCGACGGAGGAGATATTGACGATACGGCCGCTCCCCTGCGCCCGCATGGACGGAAGCACCAGCTGGCACAGGCGGGCGAGACCGAACACATTGACTTCCAACTGCCGGCGGGCTTCCTCGAGCGGCACATTCTCAATGGCGCCAAAGTAGCCGTAGCCGGCATTATTCACGAGGGCGTCGATGCGGCCTTCCGCCTCCAGGACCGTCCGGGCACCCGCCTCCATGGAGGCCTCGTCCGTCACGTCCATCCGCAACAGAACCACGCCGAACGCCTTGAGCGGTTCCATACGCTCCACGCGCCGGGCCGCCGCGTACACACGGTGCCCTTGCTTTGCAAGCGCCACAGCGGCATCGAACCCGATGCCGCTGCTCGCGCCTGTAACCAATATGACTTTTTTCATTTCGAGCGACCTTCTGTCATTTCGAGCAAAGTCGAGAAATCTATTTCTTGAACGTGAACCGCTTTGACCGCACTTTGTCAGAGCTGCCGCCATAGAGCAGTTCATACTTGCCCGGAAGCGGGACCATGTCCTGCTTCTCTTCCGACCACCAGAGGAAAGTCTCGTCCTCCAGCGGAATGCACACCTTTACGGTCTTGCCGGCCGGAATGGTCACGCGGCGGAAGGCGCGGAGGGTCTTGATGGGCCCGTTCGGATCGTCCTTCCGGCGGACATACACCTGGACCACTTCAGTGGCCTCGCGCTTGCCGGTGTTCTTCACCGGGATGATGATCGAGTTGTTCCGCACTTTCGCCCGCTTGTAGCGGAACGTCGTGTAACTCAGGCCGTAACCGAACGGATACAGGGGCTTTCCCTGGAAGTAACGGTACGTGTGGCCCTTCATGTCGTAATTCTCGAAATCCGGCAGGTCATCCACGCTGCGGTAGAAGGTGACGGGAAGTTTGCCGGAAGGGACCACGTCGCCGAAGAGGACATCCGTGATGGCGAGACCGCCCTCCTCGCCCGGATACCAGGCCTGGAGGATGGCGTCGCAAGTCTCCGTCTCCGGGACCAGGCCGATGGCGCAGCCGGAGAAGTTCACGAGGACGACCTTCTTGCCGGCGTCGTGCAGGGCCTTCAGGAGGTCGCGCTGCACCTGCGGAAGCTCGATGTCCGTGCGGTCGCCGCCCTTGAAACCGGGCAGCTGCACCGGCATCTCCTCGCCTTCCAGGCGGGGCGAGATGCCGCCCGCGAAAATCACGATGTCAATGTCCTTCAGGCTCTCGAGGACGGCCTCTACGTCCAGCGCCGGAAGGAAGTCCTTCTGCCGCTCATCCTGGCGGCGGATATAATTCTGGACATCCTCGATGCCGATGGCATACTGCCTGGCGACGGCTTCCAGTTCCGCACCGGTCAGGTGGCGGGCCTTCTCAAACGGGTTGTTCGGATCGGGCTTCGGCATGAATTCGGTGGAAATCAGGCCGCAGCCGCGGACGTACTGGATGCCGGGAATCCGCTCCTTTAGCGCGTCATAAAGCGTAATCGTCCGGTTCGGGACGGGATTGTAGTTGCCCCATTGCATCTTCGCGTCATCACCGTTGGGACCCACCAGCGCGATCCGCGCATTGGAAGCGAGCGGCAGGATGCCACCCTTGTTCTGGAGGAGAACCATCGTTTCCTGCGCCATCTTCCGGGAAAGGGCGAGGTGCTCCTCCCCTTCCACGATGGAGGGAGAAAGGTTGTCCCAGAGGGAAATGTCGTCCATCTCGCCCAGGCGGTAGCGGGCCGCAAACAGGCGGATCAGGTTCCGGTCGAGGTCCTTTTCGTCCAGCAGACCGCGTTCGATGGCCTCCGGGATGTGGCGGTACACGTTGCCGCACTCGGTGTCGATGCCGGCGTGGACGCCCAGGGCCGCCGCCGCGGCGGCGTCGGGCACGTACTCGTGATGATTCTCCCGATAGAAATCGCCGACCGCGCCGCAATCGGAGGTGATAATGCCTTTGTAGCCCCATTCACCGCGCAGGATCTTGTCGATGAGTTCTTCGGAGGCACCGCAGGGAACGCCGCGGAAGCGGTTGTAGGCCGTCATCACTTCCTGGACATCGGCCTTGACCACCAGGTCCTTGAAGGCCGGCAGGTAAGTCTCGCGGAGGTCGCGCTCGGAAACGACGGCGTCATAGCTGTGCCGGTTCCATTCCGGACCGGAGTGGACGGCGTAGTGCTTTGCGCAGGCATGGGCCTTCAGGACCGGGGAATCCGACGGGCCCTGCAGACCGCGCACGACGGCCATGCCCAGCTGACCGGTCAGGTACGGGTCCTCGCCGTAGGTTTCCATGCCCCGTCCCCAGCGCGGGTCGCGGAAGATATTGATGTTCGGGGTCCAGAAGGTGACCCCCTGGTACTGTTTCACCAAGCCCGTCTCCCGGGCCTGGTCGTACTTCACCCGGGCCTCGTCACTGACGGCCGTGAAGACCTCGTAAACCAGCGGTTCATCGAAGGAGGCGGCCATGCCGATGGGCTGCGGGAACACCGTGGCGGCCCCGTTGCGGGCCACCCCGTGCAGGGCTTCGCTCCACCAGTTGTAGGCCTTGATGCCCAGAGCAGGCACCGCGGCGGACGAATTCATGGACAAGGATACCTTTTCCTCCAGGGTCAGGCGGGACACGAGGTCCGCCGCCCGCTCTTCAGGCGAAAGGGAACGGTCTTTGTAGGGTTGTGCCGACAGGGCGGCCGTCATGGTGCAGAGCATCAGGATTGTGGTCAGTCGTTTCATTATCAGGCAGATATTGTTGTTGACAAGGTTAGTTTTACAAAAATAAGAAAAACGGACGGAATACAAAGGGAATTTCCGTAAATTTGTACCGCTATGGCAGATATGAAAACCCTGGCCAAGGATACGGCCATCTACGGACTCAGCAGCATCATCGGGCGGTTTTTGAACTACCTGCTCGTTCCGCTCTATACCTACAAGATTGCGGCAGCCAGCGGCGGCTACGGGGTCATCACGAACCTGTACGCGTACACCGCCCTCCTCCTGGTCATCCTAACCTACGGCATGGAGACGACCTTCTTCCGCTTCGCGAACAAGGAGGGCGAGGACCCGAAGCTGGTGTACTCCTCTATCCTCCGGATGGTCGGTCTCACCTCGCTCGTGTTCATCGGCCTTGTGTTCGCCTTCATCGGCCCCATTTCATCGGCCATGGGGTATCCCGGACATCCGTCCTACATCTGGTCGCTCGCCATCGTGGTAGCCCTGGACGCCTTCCAGGCCATCCTGTTCTCCTACCTGCGGTACCAGAAGCGACCCCTGAAGTTCGCGGCGCTGAAACTGCTGTTCATCGGCCTGAACATTGCTCTGAACCTGGTGTACTTCGTCCTGCTTCCCAAGCTGTATGACGGGAATCCGGTCGTGTGGAGCAAACTGTATAACCCCGAGGTGGGCGTCGGTTACGTGTTCTATATCAATCTGTTCTGCACCTCCCTTGTTACCTTCTTCTTCGCGAAGGAGCTGAAGGGCATCGGCTACGGGTTCGACTGGAACCTGTGCAAGCGGATGCTGTCCTACAGCTGGCCCATCCTCGTACTCGGCATCGCCGGCATCCTGAACCAGACAGCCGACAAGATCCTCTTCCCGAAGGTCTATCCCGGGGCCGATGCGAACGTCCAGCTGGGCATCTATGGGGCCGTCGTGAAGATCGCCATGATCATGGCGCTCATCACGCAGGCCTTCCGCTACGCCTACGAACCGTTCGTGTTCGGCAATTCCCGCGAGAAGGACAACAAGGAAACCTACGCGAAAGGCATGAAGTACTTCGTCATCTTCACGCTGTTGGCCTTCCTGTGCGTGATGGCCTATATAAACGTGCTCCGCTACATCATCAAGAGTGACTACTGGGACGGCCTGAAGGTGGTCCCGATCGTGATGGCCGCGGAGATGATGATGGGAATCTACTTCAACCTGTCCTTCTGGTACAAGCTCACGGACAAGACCATCTGGGGAGCCATTTTCTCCGGCATCGGCTGCGCCGTCCTCATCGGTATCAACGTCCTCCTGGTCCCGAAGTACGGCTACATGGCCTGCGCCTGGGGCGGTTTCGCCGGCTACGGCGTGGCAATGCTGCTGTCCTATTTCGTGGGGCAGAAATACTATCCCATCGACTATCCCATCAAGGACATGCTCATCTACACGTTCCTGGCGGCCATGCTCTTTGTGGGCATCACCTACTCCAACAAGCTCCTCGGCTTCTGGCCGGCCATCCTCGTGAATACGGTCCTGGTGTGTTTCTTCCTCGCCTATATCGTGAAGAAGGACCTGCCGCTGGCGGAAATACCCGTGATCGGGAAGTATTTCAAGAAATAGATTTCTCGACTCCGCCCTGCGGGCTTCGCTCGAAATGACAATGGGGCTGTCTCCGGCTTCGCTCGAAATGACAACAAACTGTCGTTTCGAGTTTCTCCTTGTCATTTCGAGCACAGTCGAGAAATCTTGTTACAATTTGAAAACAAATTGCTATCTTTGAAAGATAAACTGATAACCTTTTTCTATGAAAAGAATCATCGAATGCGTGCCCAACTATAGCGAAGGGCGGGACAAGTCGGTCATCGACGCCATCGTGGCGGCGATCGCCTCGGTCGAGGGCGTAAAGGTGCTGGATGTGGACCCCGGCGAGGCGACGAACCGGACGGTCGTGACCTTCGTGGGCGAGCCGGAGCCGGTCGTCGAAGCCGCCTTCCGGGGCGCCACGAAAGCCCAGGAACTGATCGACATGCGCCAGCATCACGGCGCGCACCCGCGCAGCGGGGCCACCGACGTGCTGCCGCTCATCCCGGTGTCCGGGATTACGCTGGAAGAATGCGCGACGCTGGCCCGCGGGCTCGCGGAGCGGATGTATAAGGAACTCGGCATCCCCTGCTACTGCTACGAGGCCGCGGCCTTCAAGCCGGAAAGGCGGAATCTGGCCGTGTGCCGGGCGGGCGAATACGAGGCCCTGCCCGAGAAGATGGCCGATCCGGACCGCAAGCCGGACTTCGGCGGGACGTACGATGAAGTCGTCGCCCGCGCCGGCGCCACCAACGTGGGCGCCCGCAACTTCCTCATCGCGGTCAATTACAACCTGAACACCACCTCCACCCGCCGCGCGATGGCCGTCGCCTTCGACGTGCGCGAGAAGGGCCGCAAGGCCCGCGAGGGCGGCTCCCTCACCGGCAAGCTGCTGAAGGACGAGAACGGTGAACAGATCTGGATTCCCGGCACGCTGAAGGGCTGCAAGGCCATCGGCTGGTACATCGACGAATACGGCATCGCGCAGGTGTCGATGAACATCACGGACATTGACACAGTGCCCCTGCACGTCGCCTACGAGGAGGTTTGCCGCGCCGCGGCCGCCCGCGGGCTCAAGGTCACCGGCGTGGAAATCGTCGGCCTGGTCCCGAAGCGCGTGCTCATTGATGCCGGCAAGTTCTACCTGGCCAGGCAGCAGCGGTCCCTGGGCATTTCCGAGGAGGAAATCCTCAAGATCGCCGTCAAATCGATGTCCCTGGACGACCTCAAGCCCTTCAACCCGAAGGAGAAGGTCATCGAATACCTGATGGAGGACGAGGCGGAACTCGCGGTCCGCGAGAAGCTGGTGCGGATGTCCGTCAAGGGCTTCGCGGCCGAGACGGCCTCCGAGTCCCCCGCCCCGGGCGGCGGGTCGATATCGGCCTACATGGGCGCGCTCGGCGCCGCCCTCGCCACGATGGTCGCGAACCTGTCCTCGCACAAACGCGGCTGGGACGACCGTTGGAAGGAATTCTCCGACGTCGCCGAAAAAGGCCAGGCCCTGATGGCGGAACTCCTCGCCCTGGTCGATGAGGACACGGCCGCCTTCAACCGCATCATGGACTGCTTCTCCATGCCGAAGGGCACGCCCGAGGAGAAGGCCGCCCGCGCCGCCGCGCTCGAAGCGGCGACGCTCTACGCCGCCTCCGTGCCTCTGAAGACGATGGAAGCAGCCCTGAAGGCCCTGCCCCTGGCGCTCGAGATGGCGCAGAAGGGCAATCCGGCGTCTGCCTCCGACGCGGGTGTTGCGGCCCTCGCCGCCGTCGCCGGCATCCGCGGCGCCGCCCTCAACGTCCGCATCAACGCCGCCGGCCTCACGGACAAAGCCCCCGCCGAACCGCTCCTCGCCCGCGCCGACGCCATCGTCGCCGAAGCCCTCGCCCTGCAGGAGCAGGTGCTCGCCGAAGTGAACAAGCATATCGAAGCCTAAACTATGAACAGATTCCAAGAAGAAATCTTGGCGGGCATTCCGGCGGAGCTGCCGGAGGTGAAACCGTATGATCCGGAGATCAACCACGCCCCTAAGCGGAAAGATATCCTGACAGACGAAGAGAAAGTGCTGGCGCTGAAGAATGCGCTGCGCTATTTCCCGGCCAAGCATCACGCCGTGCTGGCGAAAGAGTTCGCCGAGGAGCTGCATAAGTACGGACGCATCTATATGTACCGTTTCCGTCCCTCCTATGAGATGTACGCCAGGCCTATCGACGAGTACCCGGCAAAGAGCCGGCAGGCGGCGGCCATCATGGCGATGATCCAGAACAACCTGGATCCCCGCGTGGCCCAGCATCCGCACGAACTGATTATCTACGGCGGCAACGGCGCCATCTTCCAGAACTGGGCGCAGTACCGCCTCGTGATGCAGTACCTCGCCACGATGACGGACGAGCAGACGCTCGTGATG
>CACZXH010000045.1 GCA_902785065.1 uncultured Bacteroidia bacterium | reverse complement strand
ATTTCGGGGAGTACGAGCTATCTCCCAGTTTGATTGGCCTTTCACTCCTACCCACAACTCATCCAAGCCCTTTTCAACGGAAACTGGTTCGGGCCTCCAGTGCCTGTTACGGCACCTTCACCCTGGTCATGGGTAGATCACTAGGTTTCGCGTCTGCTCATGCTGACTGAACGCCCTGTTCAGACTCGCTCTCGCTGCGGCTCACGGGCCTTAAGCCCTTAACCTCGCCAGCATGAAGCAACTCGTAGGCTCATTATGCAAAAGGCACGCCGTCGCACCGTACTGGTCCACTATCGGTCTTCCGGGAGTGTTTAGCCTTGCGGGATGGTCCCCGCAGATTCGGACAGGATTCCACGTGCCCCGCCCTACTCAGGTGCCTCTCGCGCTCAATCAAACTTACCCGTACGGGACTGTCACCCTCTGCGGTCGTTGTTTCCACAACGTTCTGGTTCGTTGATTTCGCTTGATGAGAGGTCCTACAACCCCGACGCGTCCGTAAACGTGTCGGTTTAGGCTCTGCCCCTTTCGCTCGCCACTACTCAGGGTATCGATAATTTCTTTCTCTTCCTCCGGGTACTAAGATGTTTCAGTTCCCCGGGTTCGCTCTGACGCAAGGTCAGTGACTGGTCTTCAACCAGACGGGTTTCCCCATTCGGATATGCTCGGATCAAAACCTGTTTGCAGTTCCCCGAGCCTTTTCGCAGCTTACCACGTCCTTCCTCGCCTCCGGATAGCCTAGGCATCCACCGTTCGCTCTTCGTTTCTTTCCTAATGCTCTGCAACTTCCCCCGACGCGCCTCTCGGCAGCCCCGGTACCCGCTGCAGCTTGTGAATCATTTCTGATTTTGCTCTTGCCTTGAAATTGCAGTCCCTATACTCTCAGTTCGAAAAAACTTCTAAACTCTAGATTATACAGACTCTCTTTCTGTTTTTCTTTACCTCTTTGATCTTTTCTCTCAGTATTGTCAGTGAACTTAACCCTTTCTGAAACCGCATTTTTGCGTGCTCGTTTCAAACGGGACTGCAAAGGTAGAAACTTTTTTTGAACCGCCAAAACTTTTTTCGGTTTTTTTGTAAAAATTACCACTTCCCGGCATAATCGGCCCAATTTCGGACCTCCAAAGCGGCATCCGGGAGGGTGCAGAAGGCGCGGATGTAGGCAGCGGCGAGGCGCGCGTCCGTCACGAGCGGGACATTGAAGTCCACGGCGGCGCGGCGGAGATGGTACCCGTTGCCCAGCTCGGAGTGCGAGAAGTTCTTGGGGTTGTTCACCACAAGATCGACCTTGTGCTCCCGGATCAGGTCCAGGGCGGAGGGCGTTCCGTCGTCCGGCTCGTCCGGCCAACGCACGCGTTGCGCGGGCACGCCATGTTCCTTTAAATAACGGCAGCTGCCGTCCGTGGCATACAGGATATAGCCCTTCTCTGCGAGGGAACGACAGGCGGGCAGAAGCTCGGCCTTCTGGAAGGCGTCGCCCGTGGACAGGAGCACCGGGCCGGCCGGCACCCGATGACCCACCGACAGCATCGCTTTCAGCAGAGCCTCGTCACTCGTACGGCCGAGGCAGCCCACCTCGCCGGTGGAAGCCATGTCCACGCCGGACACCGGGTCCGCCTGATGGAGCCGCGCGAAGGAGAACTGGGAGCACTTGACGCCAACATAGCCCAGGTCGAAGGGATCGGGCATCCAGGGCGAGGGATGCTGCCCCAGCATGCATCGCGTGGCGAGGCCGATGAGGTCCACCCGCCAGACCTTCGACACGAAGGGGAAGCTCCGGGACGCCCGGAGGTTGCACTCGATGACCTTGAGGTCCAGGTCCGAAGACAGGAACTGGATATTGAACGGCCCCGTGATATGCAGCTCGGACGCGATGGCCGCCGCCGTCTTCCGGATCCGGGACAGGACCGACCCGAACACCCGCTGCGCGGGGAACTGGATCGTGGCATCACCGGAATGGACCCCGGCGAACTCGACGTGCTCCGAAATAGCGCAGGCGAGGACGCGGCCGCCGTCGGCGACGGCGTCGCACTCGAGCTCCTGGCACCGTTGCAGGAACGCGCTCACGACGACGGGATGCTCCTCCGACACCTCGGCGGCCCGTTCCAGACAGGCCGTGAGATCCTCGGCGGAATAACACACATTCATCGCCGCGCCGGACAGGACGTAGGAAGGCCGCACCAGCACGGGGAATCCCACTTCGCCGATGAAGCGGTCGATATCGGCCCGGGTGGTCATCGCCTTCCAGCGGGGCTGGTCGATGCCCAGGCGGTCCACCACTTCGGAGAACTTGCCGCGGTCCTCGGCCCGGTCGATGTCGGCCGCCGAGGTGCCCAGGATGCGGATCCCGCAGCGGTCCAGCGGCAGGGCCAGGTTGTTGGGAATCTGGCCGCCCACGCTGACGACCACGCCATCGGGGCGCTCCCGCATGCAGATCTCCCACACCGTCTCGAGGCTCAGTTCGTCGAAGTAGAGCCGGTCGCAGGTGTCATAATCGGTGGAGACCGTTTCCGGGTTGTAATTGACCACGATCGCTTTCCGGCCGCTCTCGCGGAGGGTGCGGACCGTACTTACGGCACACCAGTCGAACTCCACGCTGCTGCCGATCCGGTAGGCGCCGGAGCCCAGCACAATGACGCTGCGGCCCGGATCTTCCGCCTGCACGTCATCGCAGGTGCCCTGATAGGTCAGGTACAGGTAATTGGTGACGGCGGGGAATTCCGCCGCGAGGGTGTCGATCTGCTTGACCGAGGGGCGGATACCCAGCTCGACGCGGCGCGCGCGGACCGCCTCTTCACCGATGTGGAACACGCGGCCGATCTGGATGTCGGAGAATCCTTCCACCTTCGCCTGCCGCAGGAGGTCGTACGGGACCTCATCCAACGAAGCGCAGGCCTCCAGGGCCCGGTAGGTGGATTCGATATGGGCCAGCTTGTCCAGGAACCAGCGGTCGATGTGCGTGAGCGCATGGATCCGGTCCACGGTGTAGCCCGACTCGAAGGCCGCGGCAATGGCGAAGATGCGTGTGTCCGTGGGATGCGACAGCGCGAAATCCAAGTCCTCCGTCACATACGGCTTGTTGCACACGAAACCGTTGGCGCCCTGGCCGATCATCCGAATGCCCTTCTGGATGGCCTCCTCGAAGGTCCGGCCGATGGCCATCACCTCGCCGACGCTCTTCATGCCGGGGCCGATGTCCCGGGAGACGCCCTTGAACTTCGCCAGGTCCCAGCGCGGGATCTTCACGACGACATAGTCCAGGGCCGGCTCGAAGAAGGCCGGCGTCGTTTTCGTAACCGCGTTCTTGAGCTCGTGAAGGCCGTAGCCCAGGCCCAGCTTCGCCGCCACGGCCGCCAACGGATAACCCGTTGCCTTGGACGCCAGGGCCGAGGAGCGGCTGAGCCGCGCATTGACCTCGATCACCCGATAGTCTTCGCCGTCGGGGCTGAAGGCGTACTGGACGTTGCACTCACCGACGATGCCGAGATGCCGGACAATGTCGATGGAGGTCTTCCGCAGGAAATGGTATTCGTCGTTGGTGAGGGTCTGCGACGGAGCGACGACGATGCTCTCGCCGGTATGGATCCCGAGCGGGTCCACGTTCTCCATGTTGCAGACCGTAATGCAGTTGTCGAAGCGGTCGCGGACCACCTCGTATTCGATTTCCTTCCACCCGCGCAGGGATTTCTCCACGAGCACCTGGGGCGAGAAAGTGAAAGCCTTCGTGGCGACGGCGTCCAGTTGGGCCTCGTCCTCGCAGAAGCCGGAGCCGAGTCCGCCCAGGGCATAGGCCGCCCGGATGATAACGGGATAGCCCACCTCGCGCGCGGCGGCACGCGCCTCTTCGAGGGTCGTCGCCGCATGCGAGCGGATGGTCTTCACGCCGATCTCGTCCAGCCGGGCCACGAACAGTTCGCGGTCTTCCGTGTCGATAATCGTTTCCACGGGAGTACCCAGTACCTGCACGCCGTAGCGTTTCAGGACACCGCTGCGGAACAGGGCCACGCCGCAGTTGAGCGCCGTCTGGCCGCCGAAGGACAGGAGGATGCCGTCCGGGCGTTCCTTCTGGATGACCTTCTCCACGAACGCGGGCGTCACCGGGAGGAAATACACCTCGTCGGCCACGCCTTCCGAGGTCTGGACCGTCGCGATGTTGGGGTTCACGAGGACAGTCCGGATGCCTTCCTCGCGCAGGGCCTTGAGGGCCTGCGAACCGCTGTAGTCGAATTCTCCGGCCTCGCCGATCTTCAGCGCGCCCGAGCCCAGGATAAGCACTTTCCGGATCATAGCAGGGACAGGAAATCATCGAACAGGAACTCCGTGTCCACGGGTCCGCCGGAGGCTTCCGGATGGAACTGCGTGGCGAAGAAGGGCTTCGAGATATGCCGGATGCCCTCGTTTGTTCCGTCGTTCAGGTTGACAAAGAAAGGTTCCCAGTCGGCCGGCAGCGTGGCCGGGTCCACGGCGTACCCGTGGTTCTGGGAGGTGATGTAACAGCGATCCGTACCCACGCGGCGCACGGGCTGGTTGTGGCTGCGGTGGCCGTAAGGAAGCTTGAAGGTCTTCGCGCCTGCCGCCAACGCCATCAGCTGGCTGCCGAGGCACACGCCGAAGACCGGCCGGTCGCCCTGCAGCGCCTGGCGCAGATGGGCGATGGTTTCCGTGCAAACGGCCGGATCGCCGGGGCCGTTGGACAGGAACAGGCCGTCATAGTCCATTCCCGTGAAATCGTAGTCCCACGGCACCCGCACCACCTCGATGCCCCGGGAAACCAGGCACCGCAGGATATTGTGCTTGACGCCGCAATCCACCAGGACCACCCGCTTCCGGCCCTTTCCGTAATGGAGGACCTCCTGGCAACTGACCTGGGCAACGAGGTTCTCCAGATTCTCACGTCGGGCTCCGCCCTCCTCAGAATGACAAGGGTCAATGACAATCTCCCCCGGCATGACGCCTTCTTCGCGGATCATGCGGGTGAGGGCGCGGGTGTCGATGCCGGAGATGCCCGGCACACGTTCCCGCTTAAGCCAGTCGCCGAGGCTTTCGACGGCATCCCAGTGGCTGTAGTTCTCGCTGTAATCGGCAATCACGAGGCCGCGGACGTGGATCCGTTCGGACTCGGCGCGGAGGGAAAGACCGTCCGGGCCCGTGCTCATGTCAGGCGTCCCGTAGTTGCCCACGAGCGGGTAGCTGACGCAGAGGATCTGCCCCTGGAAAGAGGGGTCCGTCAGGCTTTCGGGATAACCCACCATCGAGGTGGAGAAGACCACCTCGCCGGTCGCCGGGCCGTCGTATCCGAAGCTCCAGCCTTCCAGGACCCGGCCGTTGCCGAGCCGGAGCTCCGCTTTTTTCCTTGTCATTTCGAGCTTGCCCTCCTTGTCATTTCGAGCTTGTCGAGAAATCTGTTATCGGATCAGCGTCCCGCCATCCGTGAGGAGGGCGGAACTGTGGCAGATGCGGACCTCGGCCGCGCCCTGGGCGAGAGCGCCAAAGGCCTGGTCCAGCTTGGGAATCATCCCGTCGGCGACGATGCCGCGGGCCTTCAGGGAAGCGTAGGTGTCCTTGTCAATGAAAGGAATAACACTGGAAGGGTCGTTCCGGTCCTCGAGGACGCCCGGCTGCTCGAAGCAGGTCGTCAGACCGGCGCCGAGGGCGGCGGCCACGGAGGACGCGACCGTATCGGCATTGGTGTTCAGCAGCTGGCCCGCACCGTCGTGGTTGATCGCGCAGAGGACCGGCGTCAGGCCGTTGTCCAGCAGCAGCCGCAGGAAATCCGTGCGGACGCTCTCCGGGGAGACGTCGCCCACCCAGCCGAAATCGACCGTCCGGCCATCGGACAGGGTGAGGGGCGGCCGCTTGGAGGCCGTGATGACGGAGCCGTCACAGCCGGACAGGCCGATGGCGTCGCAACCGGCGGCCTGCAGGAGGGAAACCACCCGCTTGTTGCACCAGCCGGCATAAACCATCGTCACGACCTGCAGGGTGGCGTCGTCCGTCACCCGCCGGCCTTCGAACTTGACCGGCTCGATCCCGAGGGCCTTCTGGAAACGGCCGGCAAGGGCGCCGCCGCCATGGACCAGGACCTTGGGCCCTTCCAGGGCCGCGAAATCCCGGCAGAAAGCCTCCAGCAGGGCATCGTCATCCAGGACCTGCCCGCCGCATTTCACCACCCGAATCATAGCGACTGGAGCAGCATCTTGAGGACGGTCTGTCGTCGGACACGATCATGTTGCGGCGCACCGGCAGGCAGTGCATGAAGAAGGCGTCGTTGGTGAGGGCCATCTTCTCCTTGGTCACGGTCCATCCCATGTCATAGTTCACGACCTTGCCGTAGATATCCTCCCGGTACGGGGCCCAGTTCTTCGCATACACGAAGTCCGCCCCCGCGAGGGCCTCGTCCTGGTCGTGCGTCACTTTCGCGTTGCCCACGAACTCGGGGGCGAGGTCGTAGCCTTCCGGATTGGCGATCACGAAGTCGTAGTCCGTCATGGACATGCCCTCCGCGAAGGAATTCGGGACCGCCTGCGGCAGCGCCCGCGGATGCGGGGCCCAGGTCATGACCACCTTCGGGCGGGGCTTCGTCTTGTACTCCTCGATGGTGATGATGTCCGCGAAGGTCTGCAGCGGATGCCGGATGGCGGCTTCCATGCTGAAGACCGGCTTCCCGGAATACTGGATGAACTGGTTCAGGATCACCTCGTTGTAGTCGTCGTCCCGGGATTCGAAGCGGGCGAAGGAACGGACGCCGATCATGTCGCACATGGAGCCCATCACGGGAATCGCTTCCAGGATGTGCTCGCTCTTGTCCCCGTCCATGACCACGCCGCGGCCCGTCTCGAGCTTCCAGGCACCCTGGTTCACGTCCAGGACGATGGGGTTCATCCCCAGGTTCAGGGCGGCCTTCTGGGTGCTCAGGCGCGTGCGCAGGCTGTTGTTGAAGAACACGAGGAGGACGGTCTTGTTATGGCCGAGCGCCTGGTCCGCGAAAGGGTTCGCCTTCACGTAGGCGGCTTCGGCGAGGGCGGCCTGCAGGTCGCCCAGCTGCTTCATGCTGGTAAAATGCTTCATTTCGTCAATGCTTTCCAGGCTTCCACGAACTGCCGCGCGCCCGCCTCGGGAAGGTTCAAGGCGGGAAGAAGCCGGATGACGTTCTCCCCGGAAGCGCCGGTGAAAATATGTTTCTCGTACAGGAGCCGGTCCCGGAGGCCCTTGAATTCGGGCTTGATCTCCAGGCCGATCATCAGGCCGCGGCCGCGATATTCTTTCAGGGCGGGGTCGCCGACGAGCTGAGACTCGAACCAGGCGCCCAGTTTCTCCGCCTTTGCGACCAGGCCTTCCGCCTCGATGACCTCGAGGACGGCGATGGCCGCTGCGCAGGCGATGTGGTTGCCGCCGAAGGTCGTGCCCAGCAGGCCGTAGGAGGCCTGGATGGCCGGGTTGATGAGGACCGCGCCGATCGGAATGCCGCCGGCGAGGCCCTTGGCCATGGTGATGAGGTCCGCCTCCACGCCCGCGTACTGGTGGGCGAAGAACCGGCCGGTCCGGCCGCAGCCGGACTGGATCTCGTCCAGCACGAGGAGCGTGCCAGTGCGGTCGCACAGGGCCCGGAGGTCCTGCAGGAACGAATCCGAAGGGAGTTTGATGCCTGCAACGCCCTGGATGCCCTCGATAATGACGGCGGCATAGGCGTTCGTCGACAGTTCCTTCTCCGCGGCGGCGAGGTCGCCCAGGGGGACGAAGGTCACCTTATCCGTGCCGTTGAAGGGGGCACGGATCTTGGGATTGTCCGTGACGCTCACAGCGCCGGCGGTGCGGCCGTGGAAGGCCCCGCCGAAAGCGAGGACCTTGGAACGGCCGGTGTGGAACGACGCCAGTTTCAGCGCGTTCTCGTTGGCCTCCGCTCCGCTGTTGCACAGGAACAGGTGGTAGGCGTCATAGCCGCTGATCTTTCCGAGTTTCTGCGCCAGGGCATCCTGCAGGCTGTTCTGCACGGCGTTGGAGTAGAAACCCAGTTTGCCGATCTGCTCCCGGATCGCCGCCACGTAATGCGGATGGCAGTGCCCGATGCTGATCACGGCGTGGCCGCCGTACAGGTCCAGGTACTCCTGGCCCTCGGCGTCCCACAACGTGGAACCCTGCCCGCGCACGGGCTCGATGTTCCATCTTTTATATACGTTGAATAAGTCCATATCAAAATGCTGAAGCTTTCAGGCGGAGGCCGGCGGTTTCAGGGAGGGAGAACAGGAGGTTCATGTTCTGCACGGCCTGGCCGGAGGCGCCTTTGAGGAGATTGTCGATGACGGAGGTGACGACGAGCTGGCCGTCGTGCATCTCCAGGGCGATCAGGCACTTGTTGGTGTTGACCACCTGCTTGAGGTCCACGGCGCCGGGAAGGACGTGCGTGAAGGCCGCATCGGCATAGAAGTTCTTGTACAGGGCCGTCACTTCCTCCAGGGAGAGGGAGCACGCAGTCTCGGCGACGGCGAAGATACCGCGGGGGAAATCGCCCCGGACGGGGATGAAATGCAGATTTTCGCCGATGCCCAGGTTCCGGCGGATCTCCGCCAAATGCTGATGCGTCAGGACTTTATAGGTGGACAGGTTGTTGTCCCGCCAGCTGAAGTGCGTCGTGGGCGCGGGCTTGACACCGGCGCCGGTGGAACCGGTGACGGCCTGGACGTGGACATCGCCCCCGAGGAGGCCGGCCTTCGCCAGCGGCAGGAGCGCCAGCTGGATGGCGGTGGCGAAGCAGCCCGGATTGGCCACCTTCTCCGCCCCGGCAATCCGGCTCCGGTTCAGTTCCGGAAGCCCGTACACATAGCCGTCGGATTCGTCGCGGAAATCCTGGGCCAGGTCCACGACCTTGAGCCCTGCCGGGCAGGGATATTCCTCCCAGAAGGCGCGGCTCTTGCCATGGGCGGAACACAGGAAAAGGACATCAATCCCTTCCAGGTCGACGACATCGGTAAAGACGAGGTCGGTGTCGCCCACGAGGCCGGGATGGTGCTCCGCCACGGGCTTCCCCGCCTGGCTCTCCGAATGGATCCAGGCGATCTCGGCCGCCGGATGGTTCACCAGCAGCCGGACCAGTTCGCCGGCGGTATAGCCGGCGCCCCCGATGATACCCGCGCGGATCATGCTTCCTCCCCGGGATGATGGATGGTCAGATGCTCTTTGGGGTCGTACAGGAGCCCCGTGCACAGGCACATCCGGTACTCGCGGTCCTTGAGGATGCCAAAGTGACGGCAACCTTCACAGCCCTTCCAGAACTCCGGATCGTCCGTGAGCTCGGAGAACGGGACGGGACGGAAGCCGAACTCGTAGTTCATCTTCATCACCGCCGCACCGGTGGTGATGGAGAAGATCTTGGCATCCGGGAAGAGCTTCCGGGACAGGATGAACGTCTGCTCCTTGATCTTCTTGGCGAGGCCCATCCCGCGGAACTTGTGCGCGACGATGAGGCCGGAGTTCGCAACGAAGCTCTTGCCGCCCCAGGACTCGATGTAGGAGAAGCCGGCGAATTCGCCGTCCTCGGTGAGGGCGATCACGGCCTTGCCCGCGCGTATTTTTTCATTGATGTATTCAGGGGACCGGTTCGCGATACCCGTTTTCCGCTCCAGGGAAGAGACGTAGATTTCTTGACAAATGGCCTCAGAATAGGCCGTGTGGCACTCTTGGGCCACCATGACTTGGAATTCCATAAACGCGTTCGTTGTACTAACCGGGGACAAAATTAAAATTTTTTTTCATATTATGCAAATATTTCCAATAAAAATGCATACCTTTGCAAAAAACAGGATAGATATCCACGAAATATGCAGAACAACACCAAAATCCGACAGCAGGCCATCCTGGACATCATCCAGGCCGGACCCGTGTACAGCCAGGAAGAACTGGCCACCCGACTGAAGGAGACCGGCATCGCCTCCACCCAGGCCACCCTGTCCCGCGACCTGAAAGCCCTCCGGATCTCCAAGGTTCCCGGCGAAGGTTATGTCGTACCGGCCCGGGGCCGGAGCCTTTCCGTCGACTTCACTTCCGGCATCCTCCGGATCCAGTTTTCCGCAAACCTCGGCGTCATCCGCACCCGGCCGGGTCTGGCGAACGCCGTTGCCGTCCTCATTGACAACCACGTGGTGGGCCCGGTCCTCGGGACCATCGCCGGGGACGACACGATCCTCCTGATCCTCCGGGAAGGATCCACCCCCGAAGGCGTGCTCGACGCCCTCACCGCCCTTTTCCCTGAAATCAAAAACCGTTACATAGCATGAAAATCGTCGTCGCATACAGCGGAGGCCTGGACACCTCCTATACCGTGATGTATCTGGCCAACCAGGGCCACGAAGTCCACGCCGTGTCGGCCGACACCGGCGGCTTCTCCCCCGAGCAGCTCCAGAAGAACGAAGAGAACGCCTACAAGCTGGGCGCTAAGAAATTCGTAAACCTGGACGTCAAGGACGAATACTACGAAAAGAGCCTGAAATACATGGTGTACGGCAACGTCCTCCGGGGCGGCACCTATCCCATCTCCGTTTCGTCGGAGCGCATTTTCCAGGCCATTGCCATCGCCCGCTATGCGAAGATGGTCGGGGCCGACGCCATCGCCCACGGCTCCACCGGGGCCGGCAACGACCAGGTCCGGTTCGACATGACTTTCCAGGTGATGTGCCCCGACATGAAGATCATCACCCTCACCCGCGACAAGGCCCTCACCCGGCAGGAAGAGGTCGACTACCTCAACGCCCACGGCTTCCCGGCCGATTTCGCCAAACTCAAGTATTCCTACAACGTGGGCCTCTGGGGCACCTCCATCTGCGGCGGCGAATTGCTGGACAGCGCCCAGGGCCTCCCCGAATCGGCCTACCTGAAGCCCGTCACCAAGTCCGGCGAGAAGACGGTGAAGCTCGGATTCGAGAAAGGCCAGCTCGTCGCCGTGGACGGGAAGACTTTCGACTCCCCCGTCGCCACCATCCAGGCCCTGGAAGCCTCCGTCGAGGGCTACGGCCTCGGCCGGGACATCCACGTCGGCGACACCATCATCGGCATCAAGGGCCGGGTGGGCTTCGAGGCCGCGGCGCCGATGCTCATCATCGCCGCCCACAAGTACCTGGAGAAATACACCCTGTCCAAGTGGCAGCAGTACTGGAAGGACCAGGTGGGCACCTGGTACGGCATGTTCCTGCACGAAAGCCAGTACCTGGAGCCGGTGATGCGCGACATCGAGGCGATGCTCGAGTCCAGCCAGCGCTACGTGACCGGCACCGTGATCGTGAACTATGGGCCCAAGCAGTTCGAGACCGTGGGCGTCGAGAGCGTCAACGACCTCGTGAAGACCAAGTTCGGCGAGTACGGCGAAATGCAGAAGGGATGGACCGCAGAAGACGCGAAGGGCTTCATCAAGGTCCTGTCCACCCCGCTGCGGGTGTACTACAACCGGCACGAGGACGAGCTGTTATGACGGACCTTCTCCGGCAGATGATCGCCATCCCCTCGCTCAGCGGGGACGAGAAGGCGGTCGCCGACTTCCTCCAGGCGCGGCTCACCGCCGGGGGGGTCACCCCGCACCGCTGCGGCAACAACCTCTGGTGCGCCGCCGGCCAGGGGCCGGTTATTCTTGTTGACGCGCACATCGACACGGTGAAGCCTGTCGCCGGGTGGACCCGGGACCCGTTCACGCCGGCCGTCTTCGACGGCCGGCTGTACGGGCTCGGGAGCAATGACGACGGCGCATCCGTCGTGGCGCTCATCGAGGCGTTCAAGCGCCTCACCGCCAAGCCGCAGCCCTACACGCTGGTCCTCTCGCTTTCCGCGGAGGAGGAATCCAGCGGCCGCAACGGCCTCGAGATCTCCCTGCAGGAGATCGAGGCAACCTGCGGACCCATCGCCTGCGGCGTGTTCGGAGAGCCGACCTCCCTGGAAATGGTCGTGGCGGAAAAGGGACTGATGGTGTTGGACTGCGCCGTGAAAGGTGTAGCCGGACACGCCGCGCGGAACACGGGCGTCAATGCGATCTACAAGGCCCTTCCCGCTATCGAATGGTTCAGGGACAAGCAGTTCGAGAAGGTCTCTGACCTCCTGGGCCCCGTCAAGATGACGGTGACGCAGATCAATGCCGGAACGCAGCACAACGTGATTCCCGACCTGTGCACTTTCGTCGTGGACATCCGCTCCAATGGGCTCTATACCAATGAGGAGCTCCTGGAACTGATTCAGGCGGAGGCGCCCTGCGAAGTGAAAGCGCGCTCCACGCGGCTGCACGGCTCGTCCATCGCGAAGGACCACCCGCTGGTGCAGCGCGGGCTCGCCCTCGGCCTTCCGGCCGTCGGCTCGCCCACCCTCTCCAACCAGGCCCTCTGCCGCTTCCCCTCCGTCAAGCTCGGCCCCGGCGACTCTCCGCGGTCGCATACGGCGGACGAGTTCGTGATGGTCGATGACATCGCCAAGGCGGTGGATATTTATGTATCTTTGCTGGACCAATTGGTTGTATAATATGAAGATCTGGTCGAAAGGATTCGATAATGCGCCGGAGATCGACGCTTTCACGGTCGGGAAGGACCGGGAACTGGATTTGATGCTGGCCCCGTGGGACATTCTCGGGACGATGGCGCATATCACGATGCTGTCCGAGGTGGGCCTGCTGGGGAAAGACGACCTGGCCGTCCTCCTGCCGGAGCTGAAGAAACTGCACCAGGAGGCCGTAGAAGGCCGTTTCACCATCGAAGGGGAAGATGTCCATTCGGAGGTGGAAGCCCGGCTCATCGCCACACTCGGCGACGTGGGCAAGAAGGTCCATACGGGCCGCTCCCGGAACGACCAGGTGGCCGTGGACATCAAGCTGTTCACCCGGGCCCGCCTGGAGAAGACCGTGGGCAAGGTCGCCGCGCTGTTCGACCTGCTGCAGGAGAAGTCCGAGGAACTGAAAGACGTCCTGATGCCGGGCTACACACACCTGCAGGTGGCGATGCCCTCGTCCTTCGGCCTGTGGCTGGGCGCCTACGCGGAAAGCCTCGCGGACGACCTGGTCATGCTCAAGGCGGCGTGGGACGTGACCGATGAGAACCCCCTCGGCAGCGCCGCGGGGTATGGATCGTCGGCCCCGCTGAACCGTGCCCGCACGACCGAACTCCTGGGCTTCGGCACACTCGACTACAACAGCATTTACGCACAGATGTCCCGCGGCCGGGGCGAGCGGATGGTCGCCTGGGCCTGCAGCGCCGTGGCGGAGACCATCGGCCGGCTCGCCGTGGACGGCTGCCTGTTCACCAGCCAGAACTTCGGCTTCATCCACCTGCCGGACGCCTTCACGACCGGCTCCAGCATCATGCCCCAGAAGAAGAATCCCGACGTGTTCGAGCTCGTCCGGGGCCACTGCAACCGCATCCAGGGCATTCCTGCGATGCTGCGGCACATCACCGGCCTGGACAGCTGCCTGGACATCCTGTGCTTCGCCCTCCCGGGCATCACCGTGACGGAAGGGCTCATGGACAAGCCCCTGTATGCGCAGGCCTTCTGCGTGGAGGAGGTGAACCGCCTCGTGGAAGCCGGTGTCCCCTTCCGCGACGCCTACCGGCAGGTAGGCCTCGCCGTACAGGACGGCACCTTCCACTACGAGGGCGGACTGCACCACACCCACGAAGGCTCCATCGGCAATCTGTGCACCGCCGAGGTCCGGGCGAAATTCCAGGCCCGGCTCGCCGCCTTCCCCTTCGACCGTGTAAACCAAGCCGTTGAAAATCTCGTCAAGAATGCGTAATTTTGTGGAAACACAAAGAACGCATGGAAGACAAGAAACCTGTATCGCTCCCGGAAAACGCGCAGCGTGAGCTGAAGCCCGGCGAGAAGTACGTCCCCATCCTGGACCCGGCGAAGAAGTATGCCGAGGTCACCCCGTATTCCGTCTGTCTCGGCATCCTCATGGTGGTGCTGTTCTCCGCCGCGGCGGCCTACCTCGGCCTCAAGGTCGGGCAGGTGTTCGAGGCGGCGATCCCGATCGCCATCATTGCCGTGGGCCTTACCAGCGCCCTCAAGAAGAACGACGGACTCGCCCAGAACGTCATTATCCAGTCCATCGGCGGCTGCTCCGGCGCCGTCGTCGCGGGCGCCATCTTCACCCTCCCGGCCATCTATATCCTTGGGGTGGAGGTCAATTTCTGGCAGATGTTCCTCAGCTCCCTGCTGGGCGGCGTGCTGGGCATCCTGTTCCTGATTCCTTTCCGCAAGTATTTCGTGAAGGAGATGCACGGCAAGTATCCGTTCCCGGAGGCCACGGCGACGACGCAGGTCCTCGTAAGCGGTGAAAGCGGCGGCTCCTCGGCGAAGACGCTCGTCTGGGCCGGCCTCATAGGCGGCCTGTACGACTTCCTCGTCGCCACCTTCGGCACCTGGGCGGAAACCCTGTCCACCACCGTGATGGGCTGGGGCCAGGCCATGGCCGACAAGGCCAAGGTGGTCCTGAAGATCAACACTGGCGCGGCCGTGCTTGGCCTTGGCTACATCGTGGGCCTCAAGTACGCCTTCATCATCTGCTGCGGCTCCCTGCTCGTGTGGCTCGTGATCATCCCGCTGATGAATCTCATTTGGGGCGGCAGTGTGATCGACCTGATGGGCACGGGCGTCATGACCACCATCGGCGAGATGGCCCCGGAACAGATCTTCAAGGACTACGCGCGCCACATCGGCATCGGCGGCATCGCGACCGCGGGTATCATCGGCATCATCAAGAGCTTCGGCGTCATCAAGAGTGCCGCGGGCCTGGCGGTTTCCGAGTTCAAGCGCAAGCCCGGCGCCGTGGCCGACAAGGTCGAGCGCACGGATGAGGACCTGCCGATGAAGACCATCGTCTGGGGCGTGGTGATTGCCCTCCTTGCGATTTTCGCCTACTTCGCTTTCGGCGGTGTCGTGAATAATGTCTGGCAGGCCATCGTGGGCCTTCTCATCGTGGCCATCGTGTCCTTCCTGTTCACGACGGTGGCGGCCAATGCCATCGCCATCGTGGGCACGAACCCGGTGTCCGGCATGACGCTGATGACGCTCATCATCGCTTCCCTGATCCTCGTGGCCGTGGGCCTGAAGGGTAACGCCGGCATGGCCGCCGCCCTCATTATCGGCGGCGTCGTGTGCACAGCCCTGTCGGTCGCGGGCTCGTTTATTACTGATTTGAAAATCGGTTACTGGATCGGCTCCACGCCCAAGAAGCAGGAGGGCTGGAAGTTCCTCGGCGTCGCGGTCTCGGCCGTGACGGTGTGCGGCGTGATGCTGGTGCTGAACAAGACCTACGGCTTCACCGGCGACCAGGCCCTCGTGGCTCCGCAGGCCAACGCGATGGCGGCGGTGATCCAGCCGATGATGAACGGCGGCGGCGCCCCCTGGCTGATGTACGGCATCGGCGCGGCCATCGCCCTGCTCCTCACGCTCTTCAAGGTGCCGGCCCTGCCGTTCGCCCTGGGCATGTTCATCCCCATCGACCTGAACCTCCCGCTGCTGGTGGGCGGCGCCATCTCCTGGTACGTGAGCACGCACTCCAAGGACGCCGCGGTCAATACGGCCCGCCAGGAAAAGGGCACGCTCATCGCCTCCGGCTTCATCGCCGGCGGCGCCCTCATGGGCGTGGTGAGCGCCATCCTCCGCTTCGCGAACGTGGACCTGTTCCTCACGGAGTGGAACGCGGCGTACGGCGAGGCAATCGCCATCGTGCCGTTCCTGCTGCTGATTGCGTATATGGTTTATTCTTCAATGAAAACTAACAAAAGATAAGATTTCTCGACTTCGCCTTCGGCTCCGCTCGAAATGACAAGAGACGCATCCTGTCATTTCGACCGAGCAAAACAAACCGTGTAGCCCTTGTCATTTCGACCGAGCGAAGCGAGTGGAGAAATCTGCCAATGAGTCATGGAAAAGATACTTGATCGTTTTTTGAGGTATGTGGCTGTGGATACACAGTCCAATGAGGAATCCGAAAGCCAGCCGTCGACGGCGAAGCAGCTGAATTTGCTGCGGATGCTGTGCGCGGAGCTGAATGCGATGGGCGTGGAGGCCACGCTGGATGAGTTCGGGTATGTGATGGGAAGCATCCCGTCCAATGTGGAGGCGGAGGTGCCGGCCATCGGCTTCATCGCCCATGTCGATACGGCCCCGGACGCCTCGGGTGCGGACATTAAGCCGCAGATCGTGGAGAACTATGACGGCGGGGAAATCGCCCTTGCCGGCGTGCCCGGGCTGGCACTGAAGCCGTCCGAGTTCCCGGAAATGCTGCATTATGTGGGCCAGACGCTGATTACGACCGACGGCACGACGCTCCTTGGCGCCGACGACAAGGCCGGCGTGGCGGAGATCATGGACGCAGTGCAGTACATCGTTTCGCACCCGGAGTTCAAGCATGGGCCTATCAAGATCGGATTCACTCCCGACGAGGAAATCGGCCGCGGCGTCGTGAAGTTCGATGTCCCCCGCTTCGGCGCGGACTACGCGTACACGATGGACGGCGGCGAGATCGGCGAACTGGAGTTCGAGAACTTCAACGCCGCATCGGCCAAGATCCACATCCAGGGCCGGAACGTGCACCCGGGCTACGCGAAGGGCAAGATGAAGAACGCGCTGTTGATTGGGCACGAACTCTGCGGTTTACTGCCCGTGGACCAGCGCCCGGAATACACGGAGGGGTACGAGGGATTCTTCCACTTGATCGCCTTCAACGGTTCGGTGGAGGAGGCGGACATCGCCTACATTATCCGGGACCACGACCGTGCGAAGTTCGAGGCGAAGAAGGTCATGATGGGCCAGGCCGTCGATTTCATCAACGCCAAGTACGGTTGCGGCACCGCCGTGCTGAACCTGCGCGACCAGTACTACAACATGCGCGAGCAGGTGGAACCGCACTATTTCGTGGTGGAAAAGGCCGTGAAGGCGATGGAAATGGCCGGGGTACCGGTGAAGATCCAGCCTATCCGCGGCGGCACCGACGGCGCGAACCTCTCCTTCAAGGGCCTCCCCTGCCCGAACATCTTCGCCGGCGGATTGAATTTCCACGGCAAAATGGAGTTCGTCCCGCTGGAGAGCATGGAGGCCGCGGCGAAGGTCATCTTGAACATCATTTCCCTCTTTGCGGAGTAGGCCTTCGCTGCCATTGACAGGAACGGGCGCCATTTCGACGCCCGTTTTTTTGGGCAATCGTTGTACATGCCTAGTATGTACAAGTAAAAGCCCCTCCATACGGGTTTTCGTGTACATATCTCCTGAGATTCAGCCCTTTTCGCCCGGTTTCGTGGAGATATGTACAGCAAAACGGCGTTGTGGGGCCGTTTTGTTGTACAAACGAGCTTTGTACATCGGGCCCGCGTTCTCATTGTCAGAAATATTCCTTATCTTTGCAGTCCGTTCCGCCCCTTCGCGGACCGGCCATCGCCCTGGTGGTGAAATGGTAGACACGAGGGACTTATGCCAGTTCTTTGAAATAATTATTTGTCAATCTTGAAAGTAAACCTTAACTTTACGTGTATGCGAAAAGTAAGGTATTCATTAGACGATGTTCGGAAAGCCGTAGCTGGAAACAAGTCGGTTGCGGGCGTCCTACGTCAATTGGGGTTAAGGCCTATCGGAGGAAACTATAAGACCATCAAGCAGATTATTGCTGATAATCAAATGGACACTTCCCATTTCACGGGCCAAGGATGGAATGTCGGACTAGCATTCAAGCCGAAGCACGGAATCAAAGATGACGATTTGTATGTCTCTGATTCTTCTTATCGGTGTTCTTGGAGACTCCGAGAGCATTATAAGAAAACCACAGGGAAGCATCACTGTGAACAATGTGGTCTGGAAGAATGGCAAGGCCAACCCATTCCCCTGGAGATTCATCACATAAATGGAATCAATACAGATAACCGCTTAGAGAACCTCATCCTATTATGCCCCAATTGTCATGCGTTGACGAATAATTATCGAGGAAGAGCAAAATTGAGTGCACTCTCCGAAAGGAGAGATGTAGAATGTCGTAAATTCAAGGAAGCCTTAACAGGTCATGCTGATGGTAATCTTGAGCCAAGCCTCCGGCTGGAGGAAGGTGCAGAGACTAGACACGACACACCTAATGGACCGGGTCCGATGGTGAAGGAATAGTCCAGACCCCAAACAGGCTCGCCGAGAGGCCCGCCTGATGGCGAAAGCCACAGTGGCACGAAAATCCCTTGGCCCGAAACGGCCGTGCGGGTTCGATTCCCGCCCGGGGCACGAAGGAATGTTTTTGAAGATTTTCAGACATTTCTTACAAATGGAAAAGTCTAACAATTAGCGAGTTGCTGTTGTTAGACTTTTTTTAATGTTGCTTGGTATTTCGGAAAATAGCTTGTATTTTTGTCTTGTAAAAAGTTTTTACAAGCCATGGCTGTAACATTCTATCTTTTCACGAGGCCGGACAAGAAAGGCGATCACCCGATTTACACCTCCATCTATCTCAATGGGTGCAGGTTCTGTTCCAGTATAGGGTACAGCATCAGTCCTAATAAATGGGATGATGAAAAAATGAAGGTAAAACACGGTGCCAGCAATGCCAGGAAGGTCCCCTTCAATACCATCAATTCCAGAATCTCTGCTATCTCATCCAAGTTTGACACCCTTGAGGCCAATAATGCGAAGCTGACCAAGGAACAGATCAAGAAGCAGCTTGCAGAAGTAATAGGAAGGCAAGTTAAGGGAGAAGAGACAGAAGAAAGCGGCTCGGTCGGCTTCTTCAAGCACTTTGACGAGTTCATTCTCGATGGGAAACTAAACCACAAATGGGCTTTGAATACCGTCAAGAAATGGGGAACGCTTCGCAGCCATATGACCAAATTCAACAAGGACATTACCCTTGATGATTTCGACAAGGCGACTCTTGACGCATACGTCCGCTTTGGCGCAACGGAAATCAATATGCTCGATGTTTCCGTCAGAAAAGAATTGAGCCTCCTTCGCTGGTATCTGGGCTGGTGTGTCGAGAAGGGATACACGACGAATCAGGTATTCTCAAAGTACCGGGCCAGGCTCAAGGACACGAAGAAGCCAGTGATCTTTCTTGAAAAAGATGAACTTCTGAAGCTATACAACTTCAAGATTCCCAAGAATGGAACGGAAGTGACCCTGCATAAGATGGATGGCGAAGAGTATAAAAAGACAGTCACGGAAAAGGCATCTCTCGATAAAGTCAGAGATTTGTTCTGCTTCTGCTGCTTAACGTCCTTGCGCTATTCCGACCTCGCGCAATTACAGCGAACGAACATCCAAGACGGATATATCAGCTTGACCACCATCAAGACGGACGATCCTGTCAATATTCCTGTCAATAAAATGGCCCAGGCTATTCTGGACAAATATGCCTCATTCGACTTTGATGGACTGGCCCTCCCTGTCATCAGTAACCAGAAGATGAACCAGTATCTCAAAGATATCTGTGAACTGTGCGAATTCACATCGCCGGTAACAGTTGTCCAGTACATTGACGGGAAACGAAAAGATGTTTGTTTCCCAAAATGGAAACTGATTGCCACTCATGCTGCGCGAAGAACATTTATCTGCACCGCTTTGGCCGCGGGAATTGCGCCGCAAGTCATCATGAAATATACGGGGCATTCTGACTATAAGGCGATGAAGCCATACATTGAAGTTGCGGAAAGGACAAAGGATGACGCAATGAAGACCTTCTCCAATTATCTCAAATAGATTGCGTTATGAATATCCTTCTCATTATCGTTTACTTGCTATCTGCGGTTCTTCTTGTGTGGTTTGTCTATTGGGCATTCAAGAATCCGGATCACTTCCTTCTTCTGGACAACAAATACAGGATGATGGTGAAAATACGCGATTGCTATCTGAAAGGGAAGAAGGCTCAGCCTCAAGACAGTGAAGACTACTTCATGAGAAAGGGTCTTCGGGCCGATTGAGATAAAGGCAGATCTCCGGTTCCACAAAGAGACCGTCACCAATATGCTTTCCAGGAAGGAATACTATCAGTACTATTTCACTCAGGATAGGTTCAATCTTGCTGTATTTCGCAAAATGTACGAAGACTACCGTTCCGGGGTCTATGCGACTTACCCATATGATCGGGAAAGCAAGCTTGAGGCTGTTTTACCAGAGCCAATTAAGAAAAATAAAACGCTCGTCAGCGATATCACCAAGTTCATCGATGCTGGATGGCTGGATGAGAATGGTCGGCCTGTTCCCGGTGCTAAAAAGGAACAGCAACTGGCTTTAGCCGCGTCTATGATGTGTGACCATGCCGGGGTCAATAAGTATTCTGAACTATTCGGCTCTTACTGGGAAATAAAACCTTCAACGATGAGATCGAACAAGCGGAATGCGCTGGAAAGTGTTGACGGGGCGTCAATAATGATGGAAATCAAAGGAATTCTGGGATAATCTCGTACAATATGATATGGTTTCCTATTTCTCGAACTGAACATCAATGACCATTACCCTTCATAATTGGAAAACCGATGACAAACTAGTGCTGATGGCGCTGTGCAATGCCGTGGACAGGACCTTCCTGTCGGACCGGCTGCCATATCCCTACGATGAGGCAGATGCCGATTGGTGGCTTGGGATGGTGGCGGAGAATGACGGCAAGGAAGGCGTCTGGCGAGCCATCGTCGTGGACGGTCAGATTGTCGGCAGCATCTCTGTGGAGAGGATGGCTGATGAAGAGCGCAATGTCGGGTCAATTGGCTATATGATCCTGACGCCTTGGTGGTCCAAAGGTCTCGGCACAGAAGCCGTGCGACAGATGTGTGGGATTGCTTTCCGAGAGCTGGCACTAGAGCGCATCATCGGAGAAGTGTTCCCTGAGAACCTGGCATCGGCCCGGGTGCTGGAGAAGAATGGCTTTCGGCTGGAGGAGACGAAGGTCGGGGCTGTTGTGAAAGACGGGAAGTTGACGATGCGGATGCGGGGGTCTTTGGAGAGGGAGCGGCGGAGGCGGGTGATGAAGACCTGGAAGCTGCGGGCGTTGAAGAAGTCGTCGTCGCCCCAGAGGTCGAGGAGGAGGTTCTGCATGGGCACGACTTCTCCGTGGGCACGGCAGAGGCGGCGGAGGATTTCGGCTTCACGGTGGGAGAGGTTGACGGTCTCGCCTTTCGGGAGGTATTCCAGCGTTTGGGATGAGGGCGTAAAGCGGTAATCACCCAGGGTGTATTCGTTCTGCTCCGGTTCAAGTCTTTCAGTCATATAAGCCTTGCCCATCAGGGCCTTGATGCGGACGATGAGTTCCTGGATGGCGAAGGGTTTCTTGAGGTAGTCGTTGGCGCCCAGTTCGAAACCGGTTACGACATCGTCCGGGGTGGATTTGGCCGTGAGGAAGAGGACGGGGGTATGGTCGTCGGTCTTGCGGATGCGGCGGACCATCTCGAAGCCGTCCAGCCGG
>CACZXH010000044.1 GCA_902785065.1 uncultured Bacteroidia bacterium | reverse complement strand
GAGGCCGAGGGTAAGCATCTTCCCGGTACCGAGGGTACGGGCATCGTAGATGGCTTGCTGCTGCTGTGACATTATGGTAGGTTTATAGGTTGTCCTTGCAAGGGGGTCCAATAACCGTAAACAAAGTTAACTTTTTCAACTTGAAATAGCCAATCAAGTTTTCCACAGGGAAATGTTGAAAACTGGCCGAATGGGGCGACAAATATCATATTATAAGCGATATTCATTACCGGAGAAAGTATTCATACGGATATTCAGAAAATCCAAATAAAATGTTATCTTTGTCTTATGGAATTACATGTCGTCAACGAAACCGCCCGCCTTCGGGAAGTCGTCCTCGGATTGCCTTGGGCGAACGGGCCCGTCCCATCCCTGTCTGAGACCTTCGACAGCAAATCCTACGAGTCCGTCCAGAACGGAACCTACCCTGCCGAAAAGGACATCGTCGCCGAAATGGGCGCCTTCGAGGCCGTGCTCAGGAAATACGGGGTGAAGGTATACCGCCCCGCCCTCGTCCCGGACTGCAACCAGGTCTTCGCCCGCGACGTTGGCTTCGTCATCGATGACAAGATCATCGTCTCGAACATTATCCCCGACCGGCAGGACGAGATCGACGCCTACGGGGACATTTACCGTCAGATCCACTACAAGAATATCTACAACCTCCCCGAGACCGTCCATGTGGAAGGCGGCGACGTCGTCCTGTACAACGACTACATCTTCCTGGGCCAGTACGATTTCCTGGACTACCCGTCCGTGAAGACGGCCCGCACGAACCGCCTCGCCCTGGACTACCTGAACATGATCTTCCCGTCGAAGACCATCATCCCGCTGAACCTCCGCAAGAGCGACACCAATCCCTACGAGGGCATCCTGCACCTGGACTGCACTTTCATGCCGGTGGGCCGCGACAAGGCCATTATCTACCGGGACGGCTTCATGAACCCCCGCGACGCCGACCACCTGGTGGAGCTGTTCGGCAAGGAAAACGTCTTCGAGCTCACGAAGGAGGAAATGTACTGGATGAACTCCAACGTCTTCTCCATCAGCGAGGATGTCATCGTGACGGAGGAGCATTTCACCCGGCTGAACGCGCACCTGCGGGAGGCCTGGGGCATGACCGTCGAGACGGTCCCCTACCGCGAGATCTCCAAGATGGGCGGCCTCCTGCGCTGCTCCACCCTCCCGCTCCGCCGGGACTGAACCGGAACCACAACCTACACTAAAACGATATGACCACCAAGAAGTACACCGCCGCCGAGCTCATCGAAATGGAGCAGAAATACGGCGCGCACAACTATCATCCGCTGCCCGTCGTCCTGGAAAGGGGCGAGGGCGTCTATGTCTGGGACGTGGACGGCAAGCGGTACTATGATTTCCTGTCGGCCTATTCCGCCGTCAACCAGGGACACTGCCACCCCAAGATCGTGAAGGCCCTCTGCGACCAGGCCCAGAAACTGTGCCTGACCTCCCGCGCCTTCTACAACGATTGCCTGGGTCCCTACGAGAAAATGGCCACCGAGTACTTCGGCTATGACAAGCTCCTGCCGATGAACTCCGGCGCCGAGGCCGTCGAGACGTCCCTCAAGCTGGCCCGCCGCTGGGGCTACAAGGTGAAGGGCATCCCCGAGAACGAGGCCCTCATCATCGTGGCCGACGGCAATTTCCACGGCCGCACCATCACCATCGTCACCATGTCCAACGATCCGGACAGCTATTCCCAGTACGGTCCCTTCACGCCCGGCTTCGTCCACATTCCCTATGACGACACCGAGGCGCTGCGGAAAGTGCTGGACGAGAAGGGCGACAAGGTCTGCGCCATGATCGTGGAACCGATCCAGGGCGAAGCCGGCGTCTATGTGCCGCACGAGGGTTACCTCAAGGAATGCTACGACCTGTGCCACGCGCACAACGTGCTGTTCGTCGCCGATGAGGTCCAGACCGGCATCGGCCGCACCGGCAAGCTGTTCGCCTGCGACCACGAAGGCGTGCGCCCGGACATGGTCACCATCGGCAAGGCCCTCTCCGGAGGCGCCCTGCCCGTTTCCGCCGTCCTCGCCGACGACGAGATCATGCTCACCATCGGCCCCGGCGAGCACGGGTCTACCTTCGGCGGCTTCCCGCTGGCGGCCAAGGTCGCCGTCGCCGCCCTGGAGGTCATCCGCGACGAGCACCTGACCGAGAACGCCGCGCGCCTGGGCGTAATCTTCCGCGAGGAGATCGCGAAGATCAAGAGCCCGTTCTTCAAGTTCGTCCGTGGCAAGGGCCTGCTGAACGCCGTCGTCACCGAGCCGCAGAACGGTATCGAAGCCTGGGACATCTGCCTCAAGCTCGCGGAGAAGGGACTGCTTGCGAAGCCGACGCACCGCCACATCATCCGCTTCGCCCCGCCGCTCGTCATCACGGAGGAGCAGCTGCGCGAGGCGATCGGCATCATCAAGGACGTCTTCGAGTCGCTATGAGACCTTTAGCCGTGCTCGCCTTCGGCGGCAACGCGCTGCTCAGAAGCAACCAGAAAGGCACCTACGAGGAACAGTTCCAGAACGTCGAGAACACCTGCCGCCAGATCCTGCCGCTCATCCGGTGGGGCTATGACATCGTGATCTGCCACGGAAACGGCCCGCAGGTGGGGAACGTCCTGCTCCAGCAGGAGGCCGGCCGCCATGCCTTCGGGCTCCAGGAAATGCCGATGGACGTATGCGGTGCGGAAACCCAGGGCGCCATCGCCTACATGATCGAGACGGCGATGGACCGCGTCCTGTACGCGGGCGGCATCACCACCCGGCGGGTCATCTCCCTGGTGACAAGGGTGGAAGTGGACCCCAAGGACCCGATGTTCCAGAACCCGACGAAGCCCGTGGGACCGTTCTATCCGGCGGAGGAGGCGGAACGCCTCGCCGCCGAGACCGGCGCCGTGTACAAGGAGGACCCGAAGGGCCGCGGCTGGCGCAAGGTCGTGCCCTCCCCCTCACCGATGCACATTTCCAACGTGGACATTGTCTCCCGGCTCGCCCGCGAGGGGAAGATCGTCGTCACCTGCGGAGGAGGCGGCATCCCCGTCATCTGGGAGGCCGGCGGCTACAAGGGGGTGGAGGCGGTCATCGACAAGGACCTCGCCTCGGCCTTGTGTGCCTGCCAGATTGGCGCGGACGCTTTGTATATCCTGACAGACGTCCCGAAGGTCTATATCAACTTCCGAAAACCTAATGAAAAGGCCCTGGACACGCTCACGGTGGCCCAGGCCGAGAAATATCTCGCAGAAGGCCAGTTTGCGGAAGGATCGATGGCGCCGAAAGTCCGCGCAGGCATACATTTTGTGCGCAAAGGCGGCGACCAGTGCGTCATCACCGAGGCCGGGCAGCTCGGCAATCCTGCCTGCGGAACCCGAATCATACTCAAGTAATTATGGCATACGAGCTTCACGGCCGCAGCTTCCTCAAGCTGCTTGACCTCACTCCCCAGGAAATCCAGTACCTGCTGGATCTCGCCCGCGACCTCAAGCGCGCCAAGCGCGCGGGTACCGAGCGCCCCACGATGACTGGCAAGAACATCGCCCTCATCTTTGAGAAGACATCCACCCGCACCCGCTGCGCCTTCGAGGTCGCAGCCCACGACCAGGGCGCGCACGTGACCTACCTCGGCCCCTCCGGCTCCCAAATCGGCATCAAGGAGTCCATGAAGGACACGGCCCGCGTGCTGGGCCGGATGTTCGACGGCATCGAGTACCGCGGCTTCGCCCAGACGACCGTGGAGCAGCTTGCGGCGTATTCCGGCGTTCCCGTGTGGAACGGCCTCACCAACGAGTTCCACCCGACGCAGATCCTCGCGGACTTCCTCACGATGACCGAGCACAGCGACAAGCCCCTGAAGGATATTACCTACGCCTACCTGGGCGACGCCCGTTTCAACATGGGCAATTCCCTGCTGGTGGGCGGCGCCAAGATGGGCATGGACGTGCGCATCGTCGCCCCGAAGGCCCTGCAGCCGGCGCCGGAGCTGGTTGCGCAGTGCCGGGCCATCGCCGCGGAAACGGGCGCCCGGATCACCATCACGGACGACGTGGACGCCGGCGTGAAGGGCTGCGACTTCGTGTACACCGACATCTGGGTGTCCATGGGCGAGCCCGCCGAAGTCTGGAAGGAGCGCATCGATCTCCTGATGCCATACCAGGTCAATGCGAAGCTGATGGAGCGCACCGGCAATCCGAATTGCAAGTTCATGCACTGCCTCCCCTCCTACCACAACCTGGAGACCAAGGCCGGCCGCGACGTCTATGAGCAGTTCGGGCTGGACGGCATCGAAGTGACCGAGGACGTGTTCGAATCCCCGAACAGCATCGTCTTCGACGAAGCGGAGAACCGCATGCATACCATCAAGGCCGTCATGGTCGCCACCTTAGGAGACTAGCCTTATGAACCGTACCGACACCTTTCGCAAGGAGGTCCGCCAGGTCCTCGAGAACAACATCCTGAATTACTGGCTCACCCTGAAGGATCCGCACGGCGGATTTTATGGGGAAGCCGACGGCACCGCGGAGATCCAGTACAACGCACCGCGCGGCGTCATCCTGAACGCCCGCATCATCTGGGCCTTCGCCGCGGCGTACCGGGCGCTCCGTAAGACAGAGTATCTGGTGGCGGCCGTCCATGCCCGGGATTATTTCCTGGAGCATTTCTGCGACCACCGGTACGGCGGCGTGTACTGGAGCGTGGACGCTTCCGGAAAGCGGCTGGAGACCAAGAAACAGCTGTACGCGCAGGGATTCGCCATCTACGGTCTCAGCGAGCTGTTCAAGGCCACCCGCGACGACGAGGTCCTGAAGAACGCCATCAACCTGTTCCAGATCGTGGAATCCCGCTTCAAGGACCCGGAGAACGGCGGTTATGTCGAGGCGCTTGCGCGCGACTTCACCCCGCTGGAGGACATGTCCCTCAGCGCCCATGACATCAACGCCGACAAGACGATGAATTCGCACCTGCACCTGCTCGAGGCCTATGCGAACCTCTACCAGGTGTGGCCGGACAAGGCCCTCCGCGAGGCGGTCAAGGAGCTCCTCGCCATCGTATGCGACAAGGTCATGGGCCCGGACGGACACCTGCAGCTGTATTTCCAGCGCGACTGGACCGTCATCCCCGGCGCCGTCTCCTACGGGCACGATATCGAGACGTCGTGGCTCGCCCTCGAGTGCGCGACGGCGATCCACGACATCGACACCGTGAACCGCGTGCGGCCGGCGGCCGCCCTCATGGGCAAGGCCGGCAACGAAGGCCTCCGCAGCGACGGCTCGATGATCTACGAGAAACTGGAAGACGGCACCCTGGACCTTTCCCGCCAGTGGTGGGTCCTCGCCGAATCCGTCGTCGGCAACCTCTGGCTGTGGAAGTACCATGGCGACCTCGCGGCACCGGACCGCGCCCTCTCCACCTGGGCCTACATCCGCGACAACCTCGTGGACTGGGACAACGGCGAATGGTTCTGGGCCGTCCACCCCGACGGCACCCCCGACAAAGACTCCCCGAAGGCCGGCTTCTGGAAATGCCCCTACCACAACACGAGAATGTGTCTCCAAGTCCTCGAACTGGTTTAAACGAAAAAACCCCCGGCCTTTCGACCGGGGGTTAAATCTTCCCCTGACGGACGGGGTTCTACTTGGGGTATTCGCGGTTTTTCTTCCGCAACCTCGCGCACCAGGTACTCGGAGACTCCTGCATCACGACCTTGAAGGCCTGATTGAAGGTGGTGCCCGAGTGGAAGCCGGCGAGTGCGCCGAGTTCCGACACCGTGAGCGACTTGTTCTTCCGGAACAGCTCCATCGCGTACATCACCCGATAATAGTTGATATAGCAGCGGAAATTCTTTCCGGAGTAGTAGTTGATGGTCTTGGAGAGATACACCTTGTTGGTAAACAGCACGCTCGCAAGGTCTCCGAGGGAGAAGGACTCCACCAGGAACGGCTTGCGGTCCGCCATGTACCGGCAACACCTGTCGTAAAGAAACTGGTCGACCACAGAAGGCCCGTCTGCCTGTGGTTCGGTGTTGCCTCCCTGCTTAGCGAGGGAAGACTGCCGCTGCGCGGTCTCGCGGTGAGCCCGGCTGCGGCCCAAGAGGTACACTCCAGTCAGGAGGACCGGAGCGAAAAACAGCATCAGGATCATTTGCATAGGCTGACGGTTTTTCGCCCCTCAGGGGAAGACTTTTTATTTTCCTTTGATGGCCTCGAACCCGCGTCCATACACCCCGTTCACGGAGGAGACGGACAGGAATGCGTTCGGGTCGATAGCCTTGATCTGCCTTAAAAATAAGTTGACATCCGTCTTGCGCGTGATCACCATGAGCACCTCGGCGGGTTCCTTGGTGTACCAGCCCTTGCCGTCCAGGACGGTGACGCCCCGGTGCAGGTCATGGGTGATGGAATCGGCGATTTCCGCATAATGCTTGGACAGGATGAACAGCTGCACGCTCTGCTGCGAGCCGGACAGGTAGCTGTCGATAACCCGTCCGTTCACCGTCACCAGGATGAGACCGTATATGACCGTCGTCACCTTTTCGGAGAACGGCATCAGATGCGTGAGCGGCTGGCCGTCCGCGCCCAGAAGCTGCTTTCCCGTCGCCGGGTCCAGGTCCGGGACGATGGAAGGGATCAGCAGGGAGGACAGGATGATGACGAAGTCGATATACAGGATCACCTTGCCCGGGGAAACGTTGCGGTACTTGGTCCAGATCAGGGCGATGATGTCCGTGCCGCCCGTGCTGCCGCCGTTGGAAATGGACATGCCGATGCCGATACCGGCCATCAGGCCGCCGCACAGGGTGGACATCAACTTGCCGTTCTGCATGGCCAGCGTCTGGATGATTTCCGTAGGGATGAGGTCCGGCAGGAACCGCAGGCCGACGGAAGCCAGGATGATGGCGTAGATGGTCTTTGCGCCGAACCCCATGCCGATCACCACCATGGCGAGGATGATCAGGATGGCGTTCAACACAAAATAGGAATAACCCATCTGGATCGCGCCGCCCGTGGCGTACTGGATCATCGAGGAGATACCGGAGACGCCGCCGCCAACCAGGTTGTTGGGCATCAGGAACAGGGCCCACCCCGTCACGTAGATCAGGATGCCGAGGGTGACGAGCGCCCATTCCTTGGCGATGGTCCAGAAAGACTTTTGAATGATAGCCATAGGTTATTGGTTTTTCTTTTTGCGTGGAAGGCCCACCTTCATCTCGTCGAAGCCTTCACCGAAAACGTTATTGGCGGGTACGACCGTCACGAACGCCTTGGAATCGATGTCCTTGACGCATTTCACGAGCTCCGAAAGCTCCGTCCGCCGGAGCATGACCATGAGCACGAGACGGTCTTTCTGCGTATACCAGCCCATCGCCTTGAGGGCGGTGACGCCGCGTTCCATCCGCTTGGTGATGTAGTCCCCGATCTCGTCGATCCGGTCGGAGAAAATGATCACCTGGACGGTGGAATCCTTGCCCAGGATAATCAGGTCCAGCACATAGGAGCAGACGCCCATGGTAATGTAGCCGTACACCACATCCGTGAAACAATGCCCCGGAACCAGGATCAGCAGGGTGATCACGATGAAGTCCGCGTACAGGTAGAAACGGCCGACGGTGCCGCCCGTGGAACCGCCCCGCATGATGATCATCGCGAGGCCCACGGCTTCCAGGAGGCCGCCGATGATCGGGACCAGGATGGCTTCCTTCACATGCAGCGCATTCCCTTCGATGGACCAGAGCCAGGACATGTTCTCGCTTCCGAGGACGCGGAACAGGGCCGTGGAGAGGAGGATGGCGTAAATCGTCTTGAGGCCGAATCCCCGGCCCAGGATGATCCAGGCCAGGACCAGCAGCAAGACATTTATTCCGAAATACCAGATGTCCACGGAGACACCCGTGACCATGGAGAGCAGGGCGGACGCGCCGGTCAGGCCGCCGTCGATCATGTTGTTGGGGAGGAGGAAACACTGCCAGGCCATCACGAAGAGGATGACCCCCAGCGTGATCACGACATAGTCGTAAATGCCTACGATTACCTTGCTCCTGGCCATGGTTTACTTCTTGAGGACGACGTTCACGATACGGCCGGGGACAACGATGACCTTGGCGATGGTCATGTCGCCCACGTACTTGGGCGTCATTTCATGGGCCCGGACGGCGGCTTCCACGTCCGCGGGTGCCGTATTGGCGGGCACGTCGATCAGGAAGCGGGTCTTGCCGTTGAAAGAGACCGGATACTTGACGGTGTTCTCCACCGTGAACTCTTCGTGATACTCCGGGAAGGAGGCCATCGTCACCGAGTCCTCATGGCCCAACTGGTGCCACAGTTCCTCCGCAATGTGCGGGGCGAACGGGGACAGCAGGATGAGGAGCGGCTCCAGGACATCGCGCTTGTGGCAGTTCTGCAGGTCGTTCAGGGCGATCATGAAGGCGGAGACCGTCGTGTTGTAGGAGAAGTTCTCGATGTCCTCCTGTTCCTTGCCGATGAGCTTGTGCAGGGCCTTGAGCTCCGCGGCCGTGGGCTTCTCGTCGGTAACGAGCCAGTTGTCGCGGTCCCAGAACAGGCGCCAGACCTTCTTCAGGAAGCGGTTCACACCGTCAATGCCGTCGGTGCTCCAGGGCTTCGCCTGTTCCACCGGACCGAGGAACATCTCGTACAGGCGCAGGGTGTCCGCGCCGTAGGTGTCGCACACGTAGTCGGGGTTCACGACGTTGAACATGGACTTCGACATCTTCTCGATCGCCCAGCCGCAGACGTATTCGCCGTTCTCAAGGATGAATTCGGCGGTGGCGAACTCAGGACGCCAGGCCTTGAAGGCCTCGAGGTCCAGGCGGTCGTTCCGGACGATGTTCACGTCCACGTGGATCTCCGTCGTCTCGTACTGGTCCTTGAGGCCCAGGGAAACGAAGGTATTGGTGTTCACGATGCGGTACACGAAGTTCGAGCGGCCCTGGATCATACCCTGGTTGATGAGCTTCTTGAACGGCTCATCCTCGCAGACATAGCCCAGGTCGAACAGGAACTTGTTCCAGAAACGGCTGTAGATCAGGTGGCCCGTGGCGTGCTCGGTGCCGCCCACGTACAGGTCCACGTTCCGCCAGTATTCGTCCGCCTCGCGGGAGACGAGGGCCTCGTCGTTGTGCGGATCCATGTAGCGGAGATAGTAGGCGCTGGAGCCCGCGAAGCCCGGCATCGTACTGGTTTCCAGCGGATAGCCGTCATAGGTCCAATCCTTCGCGCGGGCGAGCGGCGGATCGCCGGCCTCCGTGGGCTTGTACTCGTCGATCTCCGGCAGGGTGAGCGGGAGCTTGTCGAAGGGAATCGGAGTGGCGATGCCGTCCTTGAAGTAGATCGGGAACGGCTCGCCCCAATAGCGCTGGCGGGAGAAGATAGCGTCGCGCAGTCGGTAGTTCACCTTCCGGCGGCCGAGGCCGTGGGACTCCACGTAATCGATGGCGGCCGGGATAGCTTCCTTCACGGACATTCCGTTCAGGAACCCGCTGTTGCACATGATGCCTTCCTTGGCGTCATAGCTCTCTTCGGACACGTCGGCACCCTCGATGAGCGGGACGATGGGCAGGTCGAACTTCTTGGCAAAGGCGTAGTCACGGCTGTCGTGGGCCGGAACGGCCATGATGGCGCCCGTACCGTAACCGGCGAGAACGTATTCGGCGATCCAAACGGGAACTCTCTCCCCGGTGAGCGGATTGATTGCATAGGCGCCGGAGAACACGCCCGTCACCGCCTTGCCGGCGATGCGTTCGCGCTCGGTCTTCTTCTTGACCTGCTCCAGGTAGGCGTCCACGGCCTCCTTCTGCGCTGCGGAGGTGAGTTTCGGGACCCACTCGCTCTCGGGGGCGAGGACCATGAAGGTCACACCGAAGACGGTGTCGGCCCGGGTGGTGAAGATGGTGACGTCGTGCGACTGCCCGTCGCATTCCATCCGGAACACCATCTCCGCGCCCTGGGACTTGCCGATCCAGTTGCGCTGCATCTCCTTCAGGGAATCCGTCCAGTCCAGACGGTCCAGGGCGTCCAGCAGGCGCGGTGCATAGGCCGACACGCGGAGCTGCCACTGGGTCATCTTCTTCTGATAGACGGGATGGCCGCCACGCACGGAATAGCCTTCCTTGACCTCGTCGTTGGCGAGGACCGTGCCGAGGGCCGGGCACCAGTTCACGGTGGACTCGCCCTGGTAGGCGATGCGGTAATGCATCAGGACATCGGCCTTCTCTTTCTCGTTGAACGCCTTCCACTCGGCGGCGGTGAAAGCCGGCGCATCGTTGTTCGCGGCGTCCACGGCGGCGGAACCGCCTTCCTCGAAGGCCGCCACGAGTTCCTCAATGGGACGGGCCTTCTGCAGGGCGTTGTCGTACCAGCTGCCGAACATCTTCAGGAAGGCCCACTGGGTCCACTTGTAGTAGTCCGGATCGCAGGTGCGGAATTCGCGGTCCCAGTCATAGGAGAAGCCGATGCGGTCCAGCTGGCTGCGGTAGCGGGCCACGTTGTCGTGCGTGGTCTTCTCCGGGTGCTGGCCGGTCTGGATGGCGTACTGCTCGGCCGGCAGGCCGAAGGCATCGTACCCCATCGGATGCAGGACGTTGAAGCCCTTCAGGCGCTTGTAGCGGGAAAAGATATCACTGGCGATGTAGCCCAGGGGATGTCCCACGTGCAGGCCCGCTCCCGACGGATACGGGAACATGTCCAGGACATAGTATTTGGGTTTGGCACTGTCGGAAACGGCCTTGTACGTCTTGTTCTTGGCCCACCAGTCCTGCCATTTTCTCTCGATTTCAATGAAATTGTATTCCATAGGTATCTATTTGATTCTCTTGCCGTTGATGCCGAAGCCACCCTTGGAGTTCTTCTCCAGGCGGAAATCCACCGGGATGGTCAGGGCGACCTTCACTTTCTTGCCGCGGTGCCGGCCGGGCCGCCACTTGGGCGAAGCCGATATGACGCGGACCGCCTCCTCGTCCAGGGCCGTATGAATGCTGCGGGAAACCTTGACATCCTTTACGTTGCCCTCTTCGTCGATCACGAAATCCACGAGCACGCGTCCCTGTATGCCGTTGTCAACGGCATACTTGGGATACTTCAGATATTGATAGACCCACTTCTCCAGGAAGAAGGAAGGGTCGCTGGAAGTCAGGAACACCGGCTTGACGTCGCAGTCGCTCCAGGAGATGGCGTCGCTCGCCGGGGTCGGATTCTTGGTGCTGTCCTGCCGGAACAGGGGACGAGGGCCGTTGCACAGGCTCATCGTATAATTGTAAATGTACTCCAATTCCTTCTCCATCCCGTCGAAATCCACGATATCGTAGGAATCGCGGCCGGTACCGTGCTCCGGATAGCGGCCTGTCGTAAAGAGGATGGAAGGAATCTCCTGGTCGTAGAAGGCTCGATGGTCGGAGGAGTAGGGTTCATCCACGGTGATCTGCGGCTGGACCGGCAGCAACTCGCCTTGCAGGGCGCGGACGATGCGGTCCAGGTCCTCGTTGGAGGAAGAGTAGGCGTAGAAACCGTGCTCCGCCGTGCCCAGCATGTCCAGGTTGATCATCGCGTCGATGTGCGCCACGTCGGAGAAGGACCGGTTCAGGAAATACCACGAGCCGGCGAGTGTCTCCTGCGAGGCACCGAAGGCGACGAAGAGGACGTTTCGCCGCAGAAGGACGCGGTTCGTGGAGAGCCGGGAGGCCAGTTCCAGCAGCATCGCGAGGCCGGAAGCGTTGCCATTGGCCCCGTAGAAGATACGACGGACGGATTCCCCGTTCTGGGTGAACGTGTCCATTCCGAGGTTGTCCAGCCGGGCGCCGATGACAATGTAACGGTCATTCAGGGACTTGTCCCAGCCCGGAATGAAAGCGACGACGTTGCGGGAAGTCAGGGTGTCGGTCCCTTCGCGGGCAATGCCGAACTCCTGCCCCGTCACCGGAGAAATCAGGTCGATACCGTACTTTTCCAGGGTGCGGCCCACATATTCGGCCGCTTCCCGCTCCCCCTCGGAACCGGCCTTGCGGCCTTCCAGGGCAGCGGAAGAAAGATAGGAGACATGCTCCTTGAAGGCATGGACCGTCTCGGAGTCATACAGGTCGTCATAGGCCGACGAGCCGGTCCTGAACTGGGCCGACAGCGCCGTCGTGAGCAGCAGACAGGCTGCTGCAAGGAAGAAACGCTTCACCATGTCGTCATTCGTTTACAAGAATCCACCCGTCCGGCGGGCAAATTCCGTTCCCGCGCAGTTCGCGGAGTTTCTTCAGCGTCTCGTTCAGGCTATTGGAGGGGCAGACGGCGACGGCCAGGAGGCCGTTCCGGAAACTGATGATGGTGGCGTCCCGGTACCCGGCATTGTTGCACTGGGTAAGCTTGCGTTCGGCATAGGAACGGGTCCGGAAGGCGCCGACGACGATGTAGTAACGGGAGGCCAGCTTGGTCGTGTACAGGCCGCCCATCTTCGTGGGATTCAGGATCGTGCCCTTGGTCTGCGACAGGGAATCCAGCAGGTGCGCATCCAGTGCGGCGAGGGAATCGGCCAGGTGCGCCCGCACCTGCTCGAGGGAATCAATGCGGGCCTGGTACCGGGCGACGTTCTCCGCGCGCTCGATGTGGGACCGCTTCACTTCCAGGTCGTCCGACGTGGGCCTTCCGGCGAGGGTACGGACGAAGTCGCAGCCGCTCAGGAAGAGGGCCGCGCCCGCGAGGATCAGGATGACAGACCGTTTCATACTTTATCAGTTTACCTCAATTTACAAAGGTAATGGTTTTTCACGCGTCTTCAAAGTTCCGGACCCGGTTTTCTTCCTCGTCGAAGGCCTTCACGATCTTCGTGACGAGCGGATGGCGGACGATGTCCTCGTTCCGGAAGGTGATGGCCGCCACGCCCTTGAGGCCCTTCAGCAGCTGGATGCCGGTCAGCAGGCCCGAATCCGACTTGCGGGGAAGGTCAATCTGCGTGGCGTCGCCGGTGACAATGAACTTCGCGCTGGTGCCCATGCGGGTGAGGAACATTTTCAGCTGTCCGAGGTTCGTGTTCTGCGCCTCGTCCAGGATGACGCAGGCACGGTCCAGCGTCCGGCCGCGCATGTAGGCCAGCGGCGCGATCTGGATGGTTCCGTCGGCCATGAACTCGTTCAGCTTGCGGGAAGGGATCATGTCCTCCAGCGCATCGTACAAAGGCTGGAGATACGGATCCAGCTTGTCCTTGAGGTCGCCGGGCAGGAAGCCCAGGCGCTCCCCCGCCTCCACGGCGGGCCGCGTCAGGATAATCCGCTTGATTTCCCGGTTCTTCAGCGCCCGGACGGCCAGGGCGATGGCAATGTAAGTCTTTCCCGTGCCGGCGGGACCCACCGCGAACACGAGGTCGTTATCGAAATAAGCCTTGACCAGTTCCTCCTGCGTCTTGTTGCGGGCGCGGATGGGCTTTCCGTCCGTCCCGTGGACGATGACCGCATCGCCCGTGAGGCGGAACTTGTCCGGCGAGGAGGTCCCGTCGAAGATGTCCTCCACGTCATACACCGTCAGATTCATCTTCCGGTGCCGGCGCTCCACCAGCTCCCCGAAACGGACCTGGAATTCGGCGATGTCGCTTTCCCGGCCTTCCAGGATGAGTTCGTTCCCCCGCGCCACCACTTTCAGGTGCGGGAAATAGGAGCAGAATTCGGTGAGGATCTTGTTGCCGACCCCGTACAGTTCAATGGGATCGATCGCCTCCAGCGTAATGGTTTTCTTCATAAATCTTCCGATAGGTGGACATCATGTCCCGATGGTCCGCGGGAACCCGCCAGAGCGAGTCCGGCAGGGAAATGGGGACGGTGGCATAGGAATCCTCCACCATCCCGGGTTTGGTGCACCAGATATATTCGAACGCAGGTTCGAGCAGGCGCGGCGCCCGGTCCTCCTCCAGCACCACCCGGAGCGTGAGGGCCAGTTCCAGCCTGGAATTCAGGTCATTCTGGTTGGAGAGTGCGTTCCCGAGCGAATAGACGACGGGCGCTTCCCCGATATAATCGACATCCTGGATTACGTGCGGATGCGCCCCGACGACGACGTCGGCCCCGTTCTCCACGAGCCAGCGGGCCATCTCCTCCTGCTGCGGGTCGTGGTGCAGCCGGTACTCGGTACCCCAGTGCGGGAAGACCAGCACCAGGTCCGCTTCCCGGGCCCGTTCCAGCATGGGCAGGATGTCCTTTTTCCGCATATAGTTCACCTTGGGCCAGGGATCCCAGGGGCCGGTGTTGGTCCCGTAGGTGAAATTGACGATGGCGATGCGCAGCCCCCTGACATGGAGCAGGAGCGGGTTCAGGAGCGTATCGGCCTGTGCGTCCCGGGCAATACCCGTATAAACGATCCCCTTCTGCTCCAGGACATCGATTGTGCGCCGGAGACCGGCGGTCCCTTTGTCCAGGATGTGGTTGTTCGCCGTCAGGAACACGTCAAAGCCGATGTCCGCGAGATACTGCGCATACGCGTCAGGCCCTGAAAAGGCCGGATAACCCGTGTAGGGCTTTCCGGCCAGGGGAAATTCCATGTTGCCGATGGCGAGGTCCGCCCCGGCGATCCGGTCTTCCAGGTACTTGAAGAAGGAACCGAAACCGAACTCCTCGGCGCTCTTGGACACAGCCCGGTGGCTCATGATATCCCCGACGATAAACAGGGACACCGTGTCCGGACTGGGCTTCAGGAAGTCGAAGCGGAGCGGCCAGAGGGATTCGAAATCCGGTGTACCGGACCGGTCAGGCAAACGCTGCGCGGCCGCCGAAACGGCGACCACGCAGCAAAATGCAATGCTCAGCAAGCGCTTCACGCTTGCCATGGATTACTCGTTGGTGCCAACGATGGCGTTGTACTTGTCGTAACCGGCCTTGTACTCATCACCCTCGTTACGGAGCGCGAAATAGACTCTCTTGAGGAAGTCGGCGGCAGCGCCCTTCAGCGCTTCGTCCTTGGCCTTGGCATAGCAGGTTTCGAACGCGGGAACCGCGCTCTTCAGGGCCTGGGCGATCTCCTCCATCTTGGCATCGTACTCCTTGTAGGCGTTCACCGGCAGGGCGTTGGCCTCTTCCACGAGGGCGGCCTGCTTCTGGAGCCACAGGGAACCTTCACCGTAGTAACCCCACTCGTAGTTCGGATCGATCTCGGAAGCCTTGCGGTAGGCCTTGAGGGCGCCGTCGAAGTCCTTGATACCGGTCAGGATGTTGCCTTCCACATAGTAGAGGGAAGGATTGTCGGGCATCTGGGCCTTGGCCTCATCCAGCAGTTCGACGATCTTCTTGGGATCCTCCTTCAGCTGGATGTACAGGTTGATGAGGTTCGTCAGGATGCTGGGGTTGTCCGGATACTTCTGGAGACCGTCGGCGAGGAACTGCTTGGCAGCGGTGGTGTCCTTGTCCGCGAGGGCGCAGTTGGACAGCGCGGCGAAGACGGAACCTTCGGCGGTGTAACCCAGGTCGAGGCACTTGTTGTAGTACTCCTTGGCGCGGGCGAAGTTGCCGGCGTTGGCGGCCGTGAAGGCGGCGTTATAGACGGCATTGGTGTCGATCTTGGAGCTCGGAGGGGTCATGGAAGCCGCGGCGGCCTTGCCGAAGAGGTCGGAAGCCTTGGCCAGGTTGCCCAGGGTGTAAGCCGAAATGGCGTCCTGGTAGTAGTAACCCACGATGTTCTGGATGGCGGCGTCCACTTCCTTCTCCTTGGCGCCCAGCTGGAAAGCCTTGGCGTAGGCCTTGACAGCCTTATCGAGCGGATCGCCCGCGACGGAAGGCTTCGTCAGTTCATAGAAGGCAAGCTGACCGCCCTGGTTGAAATAGACGTTGGCGCGGCTGAGGACCTGCTTCTCGTAGGTCTGGCCGTCCAGGGTGACCGTCTCGACGGCGGACGGCTTCTCGCCGGCCATCAGGGAGAACGTCTGCTTGTCAATACCCGTCGACAGGTTCGCGGTCGGGTTCGTGTAAGCCTTCACATAGGCCTCGCCGAGCTTCTGCCAGGGAGCGGGCTTGGCACCCTTCTTGGCGTCATTGGCGGTGGCTTCTGCCTTCTCGATGGCCTTCTGGATGTCGGCATCGGACTTGATCTGAGCGTTGGCTACCTGCACGGAGGCAACGAACGCAAGGGCAAGAAGAATTCTTTTCATGATACTATAAGGTTAATTTAGTTGTTGTTCTCTTCGGGTGCTTCCGGTGCCGGAGGCAGTTCCTGGTTCTCG
>CACZXH010000043.1 GCA_902785065.1 uncultured Bacteroidia bacterium | reverse complement strand
AATGGCTGACATCTCTTTAGCTGACATCAAGAAGCTGCGCGACATGACCAGCGCCGGCATGATGGATTGCAAGAAGGCCCTCACCGAGGCCGAAGGCGACTTCAAGCGCGCCGTCGAGATCCTCCGCGAGAAGGGCAAATCCACCCTCGCCAAGCGCGGTGACAATGAAACCACCCAGGGCGCCGTCCTTTCCCGCGTGAAAGGCGGAAAGGCCATCCTCGTCTGCCTCGGTTGCGAGACCGACTTCGTGGCGGCCACCCCGGATTTCAAGGCCCTCGCCGCTTCTATCGCCGACGCCGCCATCGCCGAGTTCCCGGCCGACCTCGCCGCCCTCAAGGCTGTGAAGACCAACACCGGTTACACCCTCGACGAGGACATCACCAACCAGGCCGGCAAGACCGGTGAGAAGCATGTTCTCGCCTATTACGCCTGCCTCGAGGCCCCGTTCGTGACCGAGTATGTCCACTTCAACGGCAAGCTTGGCGCCATCGTCGCCTTCAACAAGGAAGTCCCCGCTTCGATCGCCCGCGGCATCGCCATGCAGGTCGCTTCCATGAACCCGGTCGCTGTCGACGAGGCTTCCGTCCCCGCCGAGGTGCTCGAGTCCGAGAAGACCGTCGCCATCCAGAAGACCAAGGACGAGCAGGTCCAGAAGGCCGTTGACGCCGCCCTCAAGAAGGCCGGTATCAACCCCGCCCACGTGGACAGCGAAGATCACATCGAGTCCAACACCGCCAAGGGTTGGCTGACTCCGGCGCAGGCCGCGCAGGCCCGCGAGATCATCGCTACCGTCGGTGCCGAGAAGGCCGCGAACCTCCCCGCCCAGATGATCGAGAACATCGCCAAGGGCCGCGTTGCCAAGTTCCTGAAGGAGAACACCCTTCTGGAGCAGGAGTACCAGCTCAGCGACAACAAGGAGACCGTCAAGGCCGCCCTCGCCGCCGCCGATCCGGAGGCGAAGGTCCTCTCCTTCAAGCGTTTCTCGCTCGCCGACTAAGAGGTCTTCACCAAAAAATGAATCCGACTCGAAAGAGCCGGATTCTTTTTTATTCCGCCAGGCAGTCGTCCATCAACTTTTTGATGCCCGGCTTGTCCAGGTGCTGGCCGATGAAGACGATCTTCTGCATCCGGTCGCCGTACACTGGGTCCCAGTCGCGACGGAGGATGGGGTCGCGTTCCAGGCGCTCCTTCAGGTCTTCCTCCTCCATCGTGGCGTACCAGAGCCCCGCGTCACGGATACTTTTCTGGCGGCCGGACTGCTCGAAGAGGTAGCACTTGTCCGTATCGTCAGAGAAATAGCAGAGGCCTTTCGCACGGATGATGTTCGCAGGCCATTTGCGGGCCACCATGTAGTCGAACTTGTTCATGTCCAGCGCCGGGCGGGCGGCGTAAACGAAGGTGTCGATCCCGTATTCCAGGGCCTCGCCTTCGGCTTCTTCCTCCTCGTCCTCGCCTTCGATGGCGGCGATCCAGGCGGCGGAAGTGGCCACCCGGTCGAAGTCGAACATGCCGGTGTAGATGATTTCGTCCAGGTCGATGTCGCCGTAGTTGCATTCCAGGATCCGGGCCTGCGGGTTGAGGCTGGAGAGGATGCCCCGGAGCTTGCCGAGGTCATCGGCAGAAACCTCCGCGGCCTTGTTCAGCAGGACGATGTTGCAGAACTCCACCTGCTCGATGACGAGGCGCTCGAGGTCGTCCTCGCCGATGTCCTCCTTCTGGAGCGCACCGCCGCTTTCGAACTCGTCCCGCATCCGCAGGGCGTCGACCACGGTGACGATGCAGTCCAGGTAGGGGAGAGCCTCATGGACATACTGGGGGCCGAACATCGGCAGCGTGCTGATGGTCTGGGCGATGGGCGCCGGCTCGCAGATGCCGCTGGCCTCGATGACGATGTAGTCGAACTTCCGCATCGCGGAAATCTCCGACAGCTGGGCCACGAGGTCCATCTTCAGGGTGCAGCAGATGCAGCCGTTCTGCAGGGCCACGAGGCTGTCGTCCGTCTGGCCCACGATGCCGCCCTTCTCAATGAGGTCCGCGTCGATGTTCACCTCGCCGATGTCGTTGACGATCACGGCGAATTTAATGCCCTTGCGGTTCGAGAGGATGCGGTTCAGGAGGGTGGTCTTGCCGCTCCCGAGGTACCCGGTCAGCAGCAGGACCGGTATCTGTTTCTGTTCAAGTTCGATGGTCATGTCGCAAAAAGTTTAACGCGGATGCAAAGTTAGTCATTTTTTAGGGAAGCGAGCGCGGATATTGGCACGGATTTCGCAATAGAAATCAGCGAATAGTTTTTTCATAGGTTAAGTTTTAGGTTAGAATTGCGACCGCCGCTTGTTGGGAAACACGCGGCGGTATTCTTTTTGGGCGGACGGCGCATTGCGGGTCGGAAGAAAATGTGTAACTTGCAAGATCTTAGAACAGAACACCATGAAAGGACTCTTCGCTACCGCCCTCGCTGTGCTCCTGCTGGCCGGCTGCGCCGGGAACCAGACCCCGGCCTCTTCCCCCACCCTGGACGAAGTCTTCGCCACCCGGCGGAGCATCCGCGCCTACGAGGCCGGAAAGACCATCTCGGAGGCCGAAGTCCGGGAACTGCTCACCGCCACGCAGAACGCCCCGTCCTGGGCGAACCAGCAGCCCAGCAAGTATTACGTCGCCATCGGCGCGGAAAAGCGCGAAGCTGTGCTCGAGCTCATCGGCGGCAACAAGGAGCGCGTAATCAACGCCCCTGTCTTCATCGTTTCCACCTTCGAAAGGGGCAAGTCCGGGTTCTTCCGGGGCACTCCGACCGATGCCACCGGCGATTTCTGGGGTGCCTATGACAACGGCCTCAGCAACGCCTACCTGATCCTGAAGGCGCGCGCCATGGGCTTCGACACCCTGATCATGGGCATGCGCGACGCCGACGCCCTCCGCGCCCTGTTCGCCATTCCGGAGAACGAAACCGTCCTCGCGGTCATCGCGCTCGGTTACCGCGCCCAGGATCCCTCCACACCGGTCCACCGGCCGCTGGACGAAATCGCCAAATTCTTTTAGCATACCTAACCTATGAAAGGACTTTCCTTTTTTACCGCTTTTCTGCTGCTCTCCATGTGCACGACCAACAACTCCACCGTCAAGGACGGAAACAAGTATGTCCCGTACGACCAGCGGGACGGCGAAGAAGCCGTGGTCTATTTTACCCGCAACCTCTCGCCCGAGGGGCTCATCGCCGCGTATGAGAAAGTGAGCGGCGACATCGAAGGACGTGTAGGCGTGAAGCTCCATACCGGCGAGCAGAACGGCCCGAACATTATCCCCCGCGAATGGGTGAAAGCCCTGATCGAGAAGGACTTGCCGGATGCGAACATCATCGAGACGAATACCTACTACGAGGGCGACCGCTACACCACGGAGGCCCACCGGAAGACCATCCAGGTCAATGGATGGACCTTCTGCCCGGTGGACATTATTGACGAGGAAGACACCCTCACGCTGCCGGTCGTCGGCGGCAAGTGGTTCGACAAGATGTCCGTGGGAAGCCACCTGGTCAACTATGACTCCATGGTGGCACTGACCCATTTCAAGGGCCACACCCAGGGCGGTTTCGGCGGCAGCAACAAGAACATCGGCATCGGATGCGCCGACGGCCGCGTGGGTAAGGCCTGGATCCACACCACCCCCGGCCAGCCCAACCAGTGGGACATTGCCGAGGAAGAGTTCATGGAACGGATGACCGAGTCCACCAAGGCCACCATCGACCATTTCGGCAAGCACGTGACCTATGTCAATGTGATGCGGAACATGTCCGTCTCCTGCGACTGCGAAGGCCTCGCGGCCGAGCCTGTGGTTACGCCCAACGTGGGGATCCTGTCGTCGACCGACATCCTGGCCGTGGACCAGGCCTGCGTCGACATCGTTTACGCCATGACGGCCGAGGAGCATCATGACCTGGTGGAACGCATCGAAACCCGCCACGGGCTCCGCCAGCTCTCCTACATGAAGGAGCTGGGCATGGGCCACGACCGCTATATCCTCATCGACCTGGACAACGGTGGGGTGCGCATCACCGCCGCCGATGCCGCCAAGGGCCTGAAACCGTTCGTGCAGCAGTAATCGGTTGACAAAAGAAACCAAAACCCTGTTTCTGCTCCATACGGCGGTGTTCCTGGCCGGATGGACGGGGATCTTCGGGCGGCTGATCACCCTCGGAGGGCTGCCGCTGGTGTGGTACCGGATGATGGTGAGCGTGGCGACGCTGGAACTCGTCCTGGCCTTCGCCCGCCGGCTGCACCGGCTTTCCTGGAAGGCCTTCGGCCTGATCGCCGCCTGCGGCTGCGTCCTGTCCCTCCATTGGGTGGCGTTTTACGCCAGCATCCAGGCATCGAATGTGTCCATCGGCGTCGCCTGCATCGCCACTTCCTGCTTCTTTACGACGTTGTTGGACCCGCTCATCAACCGGAAGCGGGTTTCCTGGACGGAGGTCCTGATCAGTTTCATCGCCATTGCGGGGGTGCTCCTCATCTTCAGCCTGGACGTGCGATACCGGCTGGGCATTGCGCTCGGGCTCCTCTCGGCGGCGCTGTATTCCCTGTTCTCGCTGCTGAATATCAACGTGGCGCGCGTGACGGGCGAGGACAGCGCCACGATGCTGCTGTACGAGCTCATCGGCGGCGTGATCCTCCTGTCAGCCCTGGTCCCTTTCCTGCCTGCCGCCGACATCGTCCCCGTGCGCGGCGACATCCTCTGGCTCCTGCTGCTGGGATCGGTCTTCACGATCATCCCGTTCCTGTTCCAGCTGATCGCCTTCCGGACGCTGTCGGCCTTCACGGTGAACCTGGCCTACAACCTGGAACCTGTGTACAGTATCGCCTTTGCCGCCCTCCTGTTCGGCGAATACCGGGAAGTGGGCTTTTCCTTCTGGCTGGGCATCGCGCTCATCGTCCTCTCTGTCCTGATCCAGACCCACCGGGTATTATAAGACTACCGCCGCGTGCATCCCTGCAAGCGGCGGCCGCAATTCTAACCTAAAACTTAACCTATGAAAAAACTATTCGTCTATTTCTATTGCGAATACTGTGCCAAAGGTTTAAGTCCTCAGGTAATTATTTCGATTTATGGCTCTGTCGGAACTTGCGCTTCCGGCTCCGTCGGATTTGCGGCCTCCTCCAGGGCTCGCCGTTCCTCTTCCAGTGCCCGCTTGTTCATCTGCTCGTTCGGGCGGATACGCTGGATCACGACCGGACGTACCGGCCGGTCCAGACGGTCGGTCTGGACGCGGGCGATCCGGTCGATGACGTTGAGTCCGCCGACGGTCTCACCGAAGACGGTATATTCCCCGTTCAGGTGCTTGCAGTTCGTGGAATCCTGGACCAGGTAGAACTGGGAGCCGGACGATTCCCGCATCGGATTGGCCATGTTGCCGCGGCGGGCGGCGGCCAGTGCGCCTTTCTTGTGCGTGTGCTCCGGCAGGATTTCCGCGTCGATGGTGTAGCCGGGGCCGCCCTCGCCCCATTCCTCGACCCGCGAGGTGTCCCGGGTGTACGGGTCTCCGCCCTGGATCATGAATCCGTTGATGACCCGGTGGAACAGGACGTCGTCATAGTAGTGCGTGACCGCCAGCCGGGCGAAGTTGTCCCGGTGCTTGGGCGTGTCCTTGTACAACTTGACGCGGATGGTTCCCATGCTGGTGACGATATCGAAAATGGGCTCCTGGGGCAGCCGGTCCTTGTAGTTGGCCGCCGAAATGGTATCCGCCTTCGCGGTTTTGGGGCCGGCTTTGGCGGCGGGCGCCTCCGGCGTTTCGGTCGCCAGGGAATCGGCCGGGTTCCCGTCGGCGCCATGCCCTCGCCGGCCGCCGCAGGAGGCAGCCAGGAGAACGACGAGGACGAACGTGAGCGTGCGTTTCATATTACCAGTTGATCGGTTGTTCTTCCAGGTACTTCTTGAGTTCTTCCTCCGTGCGTGCGGGCTGCTCCTGGCCGGGCAGGCCGATGATGCCACGAACGTGCTTTGCATAGGTGTAGCCCATCACGTCCAGCATTTGGAAGGTGTGGTCGAGTGAAGCATCGAAGCGGGCGTAGTCCTTGCGGTCAGCGTTGCACCACTGGACTTCGGAGAGGGCGCACATGCGCGGGAGCAGCATGTACTCCAGGAACTCGTTGGACGTGACGTATTCGGTCCACAGGTTCGCCTGCACACCGAGGATGTGGTCTTCCGTGCCTGGGGCCATGCCGTCGTAGGGCTCGTAGGAATAGAGCTTCGGCACCGTGACGAGACCGCCGATGCACAGCGGCTCTTTGTCCCGTTCCTGGCTCTGGTAATAGTCGATATACATGTGGCTGTTCGGGGTCATCACCACGTCGAATCCGCGGCGGGCCGCCTCGATGCCGCCCTGGGTGCCGCGCCACGACATGACCGTAGCCCCGGCGGCCAGGTCGCCTTCCAGGATCTCGTCCCAGCCGATGATCTTGCGGCCGCGTTCGTTCAGGAACTGCTGGATGCGGGCGGTCACGTAGCATTGGAGCTCCTGCTCGGCGGAAATGCCGTCATGGGCCTTGAGTCCCAGCGACTTGATGCGGGCCTGGCACAACGGGCAGGTCTCCCAGCGCACCTTCGGGCACTCGTCGCCGCCGATGTGGATGTACTCGGACGGGAAGATGTCCAGCATCTCGGTCAGGACGTCCTCCAGGAAGTTGAAGGTTTCCTCCTTGCCCACGCAAAGGACGTCTTCGGAGACACCCCAGCGGGTCCAGACTTCATATGGGCCGCCGGTGCAACCCAACTCAGGATAGGCGGCGAGGGCAGCGACCATGTGACCGGGCAGGTCCATCTCCGGGATGACGGTGATGTTGCGTTCGGCGGCGTAGGCCACGATCTCGCGCATCTGGTCCTGGGTATAGAAACCGCCGTAGCGGATGCCATCGCTGCTGTCGAAGTCCTTGCCGATGCAGGTGCCGCTGCGCCAGGCGCCCACCTCGGTGAGTTTCGGGTACTTCTTGATCTCCATGCGCCAGCCTTGGTCCTCGGTGAGGTGCCAGTGGAGCCGGTTCAGCTTGTAGGTGGCGGCGATGTCGATGTAGCGCTTGGTCTCCTCGATGCTCCAGAAATGGCGGCAGGGATCCAGGTGGATGCCGCGGTAGTCGAAGCGCGGGGCGTCCAGGATCGTGACGCAGGGGAGAAGCCAGGCGGCCTTGGCCTTCTTGGCGCCGTAAACTTCCGCCGGAAGCATCTGCTTGAGCGTCTGGATGGCGTAGAAGAAGCCGCCGAAGGCCGATGCTTCCACGTTCACGCCGTCGGGCTTGACCTGGAGGAAGTATTCTTCGGCGCCCAGGTTCGGGTTCAGGCCGAAGTGGATTCCACCGTTCTTTCCGTTCTTGCCGGCCTTTCCGGTGACGGTTTCCAGGGTCTTGACGAAGCCGTCGATGGCTTTCGCGCTCGCGGCGTCCACATTTTCATCATAGGACACCGGGGCGCCGGCCACGTTGAAGGAACCCTCGGCGAGGGTCACGTCGTTGGGCATCGGGATCACGCTGAACGGCTGCGGCTGTTTGTTCTCGCGGCAAGCCACAGCGAAGGTGATGGTCAGGATGATAAGAAGTGTTCTTTTCATATTAAGTGGTTCAAATCATACAAAGATAATCAATAAATCAACAGCCCAAGCACGGCACCCCCCAGAATCACCAGGATGGGATTGACTTTCCCCCACATCGAGGCAGCGAAAGCCGCGGCCAGCAGGCACCAGCTCTTCCAGTCGGGGAAGTTCTCCGCGACGACGGTGAAAGTGGGCGAGCCCTGGAACCAGGTGGTTTTCACAATGAGGATGACCGCCGCGGCGCCGATGAGCCCCACCACCGTCGGCCGAAGCCAGCCCATCACGCCCTCGAACAGGACGCTGGACTTGAACTTCGTGTAAAACCGCACGATCAGCAGAACGAGGATGAAAGAGGGGATGATGAGGGCGAGGGTGGCAGTGGCCGATCCCAGGATGCCCATGAGGTGGCTGCCCGTGGCATGGGAAAGGACGTCGTAGCCGACGTAGGTGGCTGAGTTGATACCGATAGGCCCCGGCGTCATCTGCGAGATGGCCACGATGTCGGTAAAGGTGCTCTCGGAGATCCAGCCGTGGGCCGTGACGACCTCGGCCTGGATCAGGGACAGCATGGCATAGCCTCCGCCGATGGTGAAGGCGCCGATCAGGAAAAAGGTCCCGAACAGTTCGAGGAGAAGTGTCAGTGTTTCCATTTCTTCTCCCGATAATAGGTTAAACTGAAGGACACGACGATCACGCACAGGAGGATATAGATGGGCGAAACGTTCAGGAAGGCCACGAGGACGAGGGCGGCGACGGCCAGGAGCCAGGCCCACCAGGTCTTGCAGCACTTCTTGGCCATGTTCACCATGGGCACGGCAATCAGGGCGATCACCACCGGGCGGATGCCCTTGAAGGCCCTCTCCACCCAGGGATTGTCCTTGAATGTAGTGAACAGCATCGCGATGGCGAGGATGAACAGGAAGGACGGCGTGATGGACCCCAGCGTCGCGGCGATGCTGCCCTTGACCCCCCGCATGCGATAGCCGGCGAAAATCGAGATGTTCACGGCCATCACGCCCGGGGCCGACTGGGACAACGCCACGATGTCGGGGAGCTCCTCCTCGGAAATCCATCCCCGGCGCGACATCTCGGCCTGGATGATCGGGATCATGGCATACCCTCCGCCGATCGTGAACGCCCCGATCTTGGCGAACACGGCGAAAATCTGCCACAATGAAACCTTGTTCTTTTCCATAATACTTACAAAGGTACAATTTTTCCCCGTCATTCCCGATCTGATCGGGAATCTCCTGTCATTTCGAGCTTGTCGAGAAATCTCATTTTTCTTCAAAAAAATTTTGGCAGTTCAAAAAAAGTTTCTACCTTTGCAGTCCCGTTTGACGAAAACGGGATTTTTTAACGAGATCTTTGAAAATACTGAAAGACTAAAAGTAAATTATACAATGAAGAGTTTGATCCTGGCTCAGGATGAACGCTAGCGGCAGGCTTAACACATGCAAGTCGAGGGGCAGCGGGTGTAGCAATACATGCCGGCGACCGGCGAAAGGGTGAGTAACGCGTGAGCAACGTGCCCGTATGTGGGGGATAGTCGATGGAAACGTCGCGTAATACCCCGTAACACATGGTCTCGCATGGGACTGTGTTGAAAGATTTATTGCATACGGATCGGCTCGCGTGCCATTAGGTAGACGGCGGGGTAACGGCCCACCGTGCCGACGATGGCTAGGGGTTCTGAGAGGAAGGTCCCCCACATTGGAACTGAGACACGGTCCAGACTCCTACGGGAGGCAGCAGTGAGGAATATTGGACAATGGCCGGAAGG
>CACZXH010000042.1 GCA_902785065.1 uncultured Bacteroidia bacterium | reverse complement strand
TTCCAGAAGAACCACTCGTTCATGTCGCCGAAGCCGTGGCGCTGGCCCGGCATGATCACGTACTCGAAGCGTTTGTTCGCCCGGATGAGGGCGTTCGCCACGCGGATGGAATTCGCCGGGTTCACGTTGTTGTCCGTGTCGCCGTGGACCAGCATCAGGTGGCCCTTCAGGCGGGCGGCGATCTGCGGGTTCGTCTCGATCTTGTACACGAAGGTCGTGTCGCCCTTCTCGATCTTCTCGGCGATACCGTGGTGCTGCTCGCTCCACCAGCGGTTGTAGATGCGGTTGTCGTGGTTGCCGGCGCAGGAGACGGCCGCCTTGAAGAAGTCGTTGTACTGGAGAATCGCCGCCGTCGACATGAAGCCGCCGCCGGAATGGCCGTGGATGCCCACGCGGTCCAGGTCAATGTACTTGTGCCGCATCCCCAGCTGCTGGATGGCGTATTTCTGGTCCTCCAGGCCGTAGTCGCGGAGGTTGCCGTAGCCGTAGTTGTGATACCACTTGGAGCGGTTCGGGTGGCCGCCGCGGTTGCCCACGGTAATGACGATCATGCCGATCTGCGCGAGCCGGTCGATGCGGGTCATGCCGCTGGACCAGGAGACGTTGTTCGCTTCCACCTGCGGACCCGGGTACACGTAATCCGCGAGGGCGTACACCTTCGTGGAGTCGAAGTCGAAGGGCTTGTAAATGGCGCCGTGGAGGTCCGTGATGCCGTCGGCCGCCTTCACCACGAAGCGCTCGGGGAACTTGTAGCCCGCCGCGAACAGCTGGCTGAAGTCGGCCTCTTCCAGTTCGGTGCGCTTCCCGAGGGCGGAAATGAGGGCCGATGCGGGCTTGCAGTCCACGCGGGAGTAATTGGCGATGAAGTACTTGGCATCATCCGGGGCCATGGCCTTCACGTCCATGTCGTCCATGTCCAGCTGCTGCATTGCGCCGCCGGCGAGCGGGACACGGAAGGTGTGCATCTGGTAAGGGTTCTCCGCCTTGTTCACGCCGCAGGCGGACACGAGGAGGAACCCGTCGCCCACCGCCAAGACGTCTTCCACGTGGAAGGCGCCCTCGGTGAGGTTGCGCTTGAGCGTGCCGTCAGGCCCGTAGAGGTAGAGATTGGCCCAGCCGTTGCGCTCGGACCACCAGACGAAGCTGCCGTCCGGGAGGAAGCGCGGGCTGCGGGACTCCACATAGGTGTTCATCCGTTCGGAGACGATGGTCTTCGTGCTGTCAGCGCCCACGTCCACGCGGCACAGGTCCATCCGCTTGAGGTCGCGGCTCAGGCGTGTGACCCAGAAATGCTTCGCGTCGCCCATCCATTTGCTCCCGCGGAACTCCTTGTAGGCGTCCTTCTGCGTCCGCGGGGCATCCAGGATGCTGAAGTCCTGGTCCTTGAAGGCGATGATTTTCACCGCCTGCCTGTTCCCCTCGGTGTCCATCACGTACAGGTACGGAGTGGGCCCGGGCTCGCCCGGCATCTGGTACTTGTAAGTCTCCAGTTTGGGGCGCGGCTCGGTGACGGAGTTGATCACCCAAAGCGGTTTGATCTTGGACATGTCCCAGCGGACGATGGCGAACTTCTTTCCGTCCGGCGACCAGGAGATGGCGGCGGAACCCCGTTTCGTGGAATCCGTCTGGGTGTCGCCGTGGTAGCTGTCCCCGTCCCAGGAGAATTCGGCCGTGCCGTCCTTCGTAAGGGCGATTTCCACGATCGTGCTGTCCTTCTCGTCCTTCGCCGCCTTGCGGAGCGACGTGGAATCCATCAGGTACAGGTTGTGGTTCTTCACGTACACGCCCTTGGTGCCGTCGGGGGAGACGTTCGCCCAGGTAGGATACTTCCGCGGGTGCTCGTCGGTGTCCCAGGTGAGCTTCTTCGTGGCGATGTCATAGTAGAAACGGTACTTGACGAATTCGGTCTTGCCTTTCTTCTTCGCCGACGTGTCTTTCTTCTCGGTCTTGGAGGTGATATCGAACTGGAAGTATTTGTCTTCCTTCAGCGTCAGCGACAGCGGGAGGTGCTGGGCGTCGTACGGGTCGCGGGTGATCTCGGTGATCTGCATGGCCAGTTTGTCCATGTCGAAGATTTCGGACTTCTTGCCGGTGGCCGGGTCCACGAGGTAATACTTCGTGCCGTCGGCCGTCTTCCAGCTGTACCAGAACCGGTCGCCGTCCGCAAACCAGTTCGGCGTGATCCGGGTGGAGTACACCAGCTGGCCCACACGCTTCTGGGAGAAGCGGGAGGCGAGTTCGTAATTGGCCTTCGTGACCTTCTGGGGCTTCTGCGGCTTCTGGGCCGCCGCGGAGAGGGTCAATGCGAGGGCGAGGAGGGTGAGTATCTTCTTCATGGCAGGATGATTTTCGCGTCGTTGAGGCCCTTGGTGTCCACGGAGACGGTGATTTCACCGGGACCGGTCCGCCGGACGATGGCGGAGCAGAGGCCGTGGAAGGCCTGGATCTCCGGGCTGTGGAAGGGAGTATGGCAAGTGGGGTCGCCAGCATCGGTCGCGACGAGGACGCCGGGGCCCTTGACCTTGAATGCGAGGAGGTTGTCCGCGTCCGGGACCACGGCGCCGGCCTTGTCCACGACGCTCGCGGTGACGAAGGTCAGGTCGTCACCGGCGAAATCGACCTCCAGGGCCGTCTTCGCGGGCTTTCCGGCCGTGACGGTCTCGGCTTCTGCCCAGGGCGCGCCGTTCTTGTAGGCGACCACCTTCAAGGAGCCGGGCTGGTAAACGACCTCGTCCCAGACGATGCGGTAGCCTTCCTGGGCCTTCCGGCCCATGGACTGGCCGTTCACGAAGAGTTCCGCCTCGTCGCCGGAGGTGTACACGTGGACCGGGGTCACCTGGCCTTCGCGGCCGGGCCAGGTCCAGTGCGGGAGGATATGGACCATTGGCAGTTCCGGACGCCAGCGGGCCTGGTAGATCCAGTAGCGGTCCTTCGGGAAGCCGGCGAGGTCGATGATGCCGAAATAGGAGCTCCGGGAGGGGAGGGGAACCTCGGCGATGACCTGTCCCCAGCCCGCGACCATCTTCTTGAAGGCCTCGCGCTCTTCCTCGGTATGGAAGTTCGTCAGCACGGACGGGTCCATGTTGAAGGGCGTCGGCTCGCCCAGGTAGTCGTAGCCGGTCCAGACGAACTCACCGGCGCATTCGGGCACGACATCCTCGTATTGCCACTCATAGTCGGGCATGGAGGCCCAGCCGGGGGCATACAGGTCATAGGAACTCACCTGGAAAGGCGGTTCCATGGTCCAGCCCCGGCCCTTTTCCTGCTCCACCGGGAACAGGTAAAACCCGCGCGTGGAGATACAGGAGGCCGTTTCCGAGCCGAACACCGGCTGACCGGGATGGTCCTTCACGAACTGCGCGTATTGATGCGGCTTATAGTTGAATCCGTATACGTCGATGGTTTTCGCGTAGCCCTGGCTGGCTGCCCAAGGGTTGTCATTGCCGGCGGATGTGGGTCGTGTCGGGTCCTCGCGGTGGCAGATGTCCGTGAGCATCTGCGGAATCCACCATTTCGTGCTGTCGCCCTGCTCGCCGCACTCGTTGCCGATGGACCACAGGATGACGGAAGGGTGGTTCCGGTCGCGGCGGATCAGGGCCACGAGGTCCTTTTCCGCCCATTCGTCAAAGAGTTCCGCATAGCCGTGCTCCTTCTTGGGCACGGTCCAGGTGTCCGTGAGCTCGTCCATGACCAGGAAGCCCATCCGGTCGCACAGGTCCAGAAACTCCGGCGCCGGGGGATTGTGCGAGGTGCGGATGGCGTTGCAGCCCATGTCCTTGAGCATTTGCAGGCGGCGCACCCAGGCGTCGTCGTTCCAGACGGCGCCCAGTGCGCCCGCGTCGTGGTGCAGGCACACGCCCTTCAGGAAGGTCTTGTCCTCATTGAGGTAGAAGCCGTCCGCCTTCCATTCCGCCCGGCGGACGCCGAAGGGCGTCTCGTAGGCGTCCAGCACCACGTCGGGCGTTTCCACTGTCGTGCGGGCGAGGTACATTGTCGGACTGTCCGGGGTCCACAGGCGGGCGCCCGGAAGGTCGAAGGTCTGCCAGACCGTCTTTCCGTCCTCGATGTATTCGATACTGCGGGTTTCAGCGAGAATGCGGTCCACGACCATTTCCTCTCCGTCGCGTTTGAGACGGTCCTGGCGGATGAGCTGCGTCCGGACCATCCCGACCGTCTTCTCGCCGGCGTGCTTGAGGGTGACGCGGAGGGTCACCGTCGCATCGGCCTGGTTCAGGATCCGGTTGACAGGGCCGATTTCCGTCGTAACGTACGTGCCCCAATGAGCGACGGAGGTCCTGTTCGTCTTCGTGATCCAGACATTGCGGTAGATGCCGCCGCCGGGATACCAGCGGGAGGATTCTTCGGGATTGTCGATATGGACGGTGATCTCGTTCCGGCCGGGTTTCAGTGCCGGGTTCAGGCGGATGGCGAAGGAAGCGTAGCCGTACGGCCAGCCGCCGAGGTCGATGCCGTTGACCGCCACGGTCGCGTGCGACATGGCGCCGTCAATCTCGAGGTCGATGTCCTTTTCCAGGTCTTCCGGGGTGATTTCCAAAGTTTTTCGATAGTCGGCCTTGCCCCACCAGGCGAGTTTCCCGCTTTCGCCGGGATACTCCTGCTTGAAGGCCCCCTCCACGCCCCAGTCGTGCGGCAGGTCCACCGGCCGGCTCTCTCCGTCCTTGACGAAGGTCCAGCCTTCGTTGAAGGACGTCCGGCCCGCGGGCTGCGCCGCGGCCGCGACAGCCGCCAGCGCCACGACGAGGCAAACGATCAGTCTTCTCATACGCGCGTTAAGTCTATTATGCGAATATAGTAATTCTTTGAAACTTAGGCAACCCTCTTTTGTCATTTCGAGCGCAGCCGCAGGCAACACCCCCTGTCATTTCGAGCGCCGTCGCAGGCAACACCCCCCTGTCATTTCGAGCGGAGCCGCAGGCGTAGTCGAGAAATCTTGTTATCTTTGCCGTGTAAAATGCTATGGATATGAAGATTGCAAAGTTTTTCCTGTTGGCATCCTTGTTGGTAGCGGCCGCCGCCTGCGCGCCGAAGCAGCAGGAAGCCTCCTGCCCTTCTGCCCTCGACGTGATTTTCTCCCGCAAGAGCGTCCGTTCCTACACGGACCAGCCCGTCACCGACGAGCAGGTGGAGACGATGCTCCGCGCCGCGATGGCCGCCCCGACGGGCATGAACGTCCAGCCCTGGCGCTTTGTCGTCATCCGCGACCAGGCCGTGAAGGACAAGCTCGCCGGCCCCCGCGGCGGCATGATCGCCCAGGCCCCCGTCGTTTTCGTCATCTGCGGGGAAACCACCCTGATGCGCAAGCCCTTCGGCCAGCCCGACGCGGAAGCCGTGGAGGTGGAGAACGGCAACTGGACGCAGGACTGCTCCGCCGCGACGGAGAACTTGCTCCTCGCAGCCGAAGCCCTCGGCCTCGGCGCCGTCTGGACAGCCGCCCACCCGTATGCGGACCGGGTGAACCCTATCCGCGAAGCCCTTGGCCTGCCCGAGAACGTCACGCCGCTGTGCGTCGTCCCCTGCGGCTACCCGGCCGGTGACGACCAGCCCAAGGACAAGTGGAAGCCCGAAAACATTCACTACGACAAGTGGTAATCCGCCTGGCCACACCGGCTGACATCCCCGCCCTGCGGCCCGTCTTCGAGGCCGCCAAGGCCATTATGCGCGCCGACGGCAACCACGACCAGTGGTCCGCCCCCGGCTTCCCCGATGATTCCCTCCTCCTCCGCGACATCGCCCGCGGAGGAGGCTTTGTCATCGAGATTTCTCCACGCGACCCTTTGGGTCTTGGTCGAAATGACAAAACCATTGTCATTTCGAGCGAAGCCGAAGGCGGAGTCGAGAAATCTATCGTCGCGTACTTCGCACTTCTCCCCTCCCCGGAACCGACCTACGACGTCATCGACGGCGCCTGGCTCACCGACGGGCCGTACGGCGTCATCCACCGGATGGCGAGCTATCCGGAAGTGCACGGAATCTTTTCAACGGTAATCAATTACGCCGCATCGCGCTACAAGCACCTGCGCATCGACACGCACCGCGACAACCGCATCATGCGGCACCTCATCGAGAAGCACGGCTTTACCTACTGCGGCATCATCTGGCTCGAAGACGGCACCGAGCGCCTCGCCTACGAGCGCTAACCCCTTGTCATTTCGAGCGAAGTCGAGAAATCTCATAAATATCGATACAGCCTCACGTGCAGCACGACCTTCTGGTGCGGCTGCAGCGTGAAGGTGTAGCCGATCAGCGATGTTCCGGGGTTCGGGACATCGGTCTCGTGCAGATACTGCATGCCATCGACTTCCAAGGCCCCAGGGTCGTAGGTAGTAGGCCAGATGTGCGCGTGAAGGGGCGGAAGCCCGTCGGGGAGGAGATCCTCGAAATCGCCCTCGTGATATTCGACGTCCAGGGGGCCCCATCCCGGTCCGGGAAAGGCGCCGCTCCGCTCGTCTAGCAGTTCGGCGGACAGGTATCGTTGATGCCAGCCGCCGCGGAGAGTGAATTCCTGGTCGGCTTCGGGGCACTTCGGCTCGGTGAACCGGGGGTTCGGATGCAGGGACACATCCGGCGCCTCGGTACACATGGCCCAGCGGACGGTGCAGACCGAATCTCCGGCCTGGACAAGGTCCATCACCTCCAGATTGTCGCCCCAAAGATAAACAGCCCGCTTGCAGGAATCCAGGTCTTCGGTGTAGAGTTCGGTCAGGTCCATCTCCGCGCCGATGCGGTTCTGGCCGGCATCTTCTTTCGGCGCCCACGTGCGCGTGAAGGCCACAGGATGATTGACCTTGGGCGTATGTCCATTGACGGTCAGGATGTTATGTGAGAACGGGCCGATGCGGAAAACGCTCCAGCGTTCGCTGTCCTGCGTCATGTCCCAGAGGTCCACGCCGGCGGTTTCCAGCGAGTTGTAGTTCTGCATCCCGAGGTCCGTCGCCCAGGTGACGCCATCGGATTCGAAGTAGAAAGAGCCCTGGTCGCAGTGCGAGTGGCTGGACATCGTGAGCCCTCCCTTGATCCCCAGGTAGTCGTCGTCCCGGGAGCGCCAGCCGCTGCGGTACACGAAGATGGGGGTGGTGCCGCCGCACTGGAAATAATGGTCCACCGGAACGTCGGCGCTCAACCCGTGCCCGGCCATGCCGATGAGGAACATCGGGAACAGGCGCTCTTCGCACAGCCGGCGGAAGCCGGTCTCCTCCATGACCCGGATTTCGGGATAGAGCCCCCATCGGTTCCCGAAGACCTGCATGTACTGCGCCTTGGCCTTCCGGTAAGCATCCGAAAAGCTGAAACAGTTTCCGGCCGGGGTGGCGGTGAAACGGACAAAGTCGAAAGAGAGGGCCATGTCGTTCACATACAGGCCGTCTTTTCCGGGGAACGCGTAATTCACGGCGGCCGCCAGCATCAGCTGGAAGGAGGCGCCGTAGCCCCAGTAATTATAGCCTTCGGGGTAACCGCCGCCTTCGTAGGCGTGACAGGCCAGCTTGTTGGACTCCAGGGATTTCATCAGCATGGACCAGCAGAAATCCGGATCTTCCTCCCACACAGCGAGGGCCCCGTACACCATGCCGGCGTTGCACACGGAATTCCAGTTGTTCTCGTTCTTATAAAACCAGGCGTTTTTCTTGTCCGATGCCGGTTTCAGGCCCTTGTCGAGGATCGCCCGGGCCACGGTCTTCCGCTCGCGGGGCGTCATCTTGTCGTACAGCCAGTCATAGCCGATGGCCAGGGCCATCGTCATCTCGCCGACATCCAGGAAGTGCGCGGGATTCCAGTCGGAGAACGCGCTGGCGGCCAGCATCTCGTCGATCGCCCGCCGCGCGTACGCCTCCCCGCCATGGACCCGGTAGGTATACGAGAGCCAGAAGATCCGCTTCAGCGCTTCCCGGGAGGTCCCCAGCAGCCGCCGGCCGATGAACGTCCGCGTCACCGGCGGCTTGGCCAGCGCCGCGTCGCAGAACGCGACGATCACGTTGTCCGCCTGCCGGGCCACCGGGTTCGCGCCCACGCACCGCTGCAGGTCCTTCAGGGAATACTCGTACTGATAGTGATACCCCTCATCCTGTCCCCGCTCTTCGTCGGAGACCAGCAGCCGCGGGTGCGGCCCGGGCTCAGGAATCTGCGCAAAGGCCGCCGCGCCGGCGAGCAGCAGCCCGGCGAGCAGCGTCCATCTACTCCGCATACGGGTACAGCGTCAGCGCCTCGAGGAAGTAGTAGTCGGCGTAGGTGAGAGGGACGTCGACCTCGGATTTGTTGGGGAGATGGCCCACGCTGTGCTTGAGGAGGAAGCCGCCGTTGGTGCGGGGTTCGGCCAGATACTCGGGCGAGGCGAGGGTGCGGAGGATGCGTTCCGCCGCCCTGAGGCCCTTGCCGTCATCCTTCGCGCCGCGATACTGCCGGAGTTTCAGCAGTCCGCCGGCGATGATCGCCCCGGCCGACGCGTCCCGGTAGTCCGTCTGCGAGAAATCCCAGAAAGGGACGCCGTCCTCGGGAAGGCGGGGCAGCAGCCAGTCTTCCAGCTTCGTGGCGACGCCGTAGAAGGTGTCCGCCAGGTCCATGTTGCCGGCCTCCTTCTCCTTCAGCGCCATCATCGCGTACCCGTACAGGGCCCATGCCTGGCCGCGCGCCCAGGCCGATTCGTCGGCGAACCCCTGGACCGTCTGCTTGCCGAGGACCGTGCCGTCATCGGCATAATTGACCAGGTGGTAGCAGGTTCCGTCCTCGCGGAAATGGTTCTTCATCGTGGTGAGGGCGTGTTTCTCCGCCACTTCGCGGTCGCCGAAGTCCATCAGCAGTTCCAGGTTCATCATATTGTCGATGATGACGGGGAAGTTCCACTTGCCGTGGTCCCAGCTGCGGATGACCCCGGCCGTGGGCAGGAACCGGGACGCGAGGGCGGCGGCGCCTTTTTCCAGGATACCCTTGATTTCCAGGGGCGGCAGGACATCTTCCTCCCGCGGGTCGAAAAAGTCGATGACGAACCATCGCCCGAAACTGGACATCAGTTGGAAGCCGATGTCGTGGTCGGTCTTGTGGTTCAGGAGCTCGGCGAGGGGCAGGGTGTGCTTCACGGCCAGCTGCCGGAAAAGCGTATCGGCCGTTTCCCCGTAGATCTGCCACAGCACCCCGGGATAGAACCCGCTGCACCACCAGTCGATGTCCGACGTGACCAGTTTCCCGTCCTGGAAGTTCCGGGGGCAGCGAGATGGCCGGTCGGGGCCGGCCATGACGGTAAGGAGGCTGTCCATATAAACGGCCTGCACCTGCGCATTCGCGAACACGCGCTCGCGCAACTGGGCCATCGTTTCTTCCTTCGGGGCGCGCGTTCCGCACGCAACGGCCGCGAGGGCGGCCAGTAAAAGCAATCTTCTCATACTCCAAATATACGAAATAATCGGAAAAATCCGCACATTACAGCATGCGGTAGCCTGTTGAAAACTTTGTTAATTAAATTTTTTTACGTATCTTTGCACCCCCAAAATAGCGGGAAGGAGACTCCCGAAGCATTGGGATAAAACCTAATT
>CACZXH010000041.1 GCA_902785065.1 uncultured Bacteroidia bacterium | reverse complement strand
CTACGAGGTGACCTACTATTCGGGTTCCAACCGCAAGCGGAATAGCTCGACCGGCTGGTTCTACAAGCCGATGATCAAGTACATTCGGACCTTCGCGCCCAATGGCACGATAACCGATCAGGTCACCGCCTGGGCGAAGACCAGGCATTCCGACAAGGTCGATCCGCTGACCGATGATGAACTAAAAGAATTGAAGCAACTCATGCTTGAATAATCCTAAAAAAACGAACTTAACGATTACAGACTTAAACTCCCCGCTCAATAAATAAAAAATATAACCTATTTTTGCCGTTTGTGAACGGCAAGACTATGAAACTCACCACCTTTGAGCGGGTGCTTCGGCAAGGAAACTATGCCGAAAACACGGTCACGGCATACATGTATGCCGTTCGCGACTATTACTCCCGGTATTCCCGCATTGATAAATGCAATCTTCTGGAATACAGGGAGTTACTTATTCATTCATACAGCCCGAAAACCGCCAATCTGCGGATGCAGGCACTGAACAAATACCTGGAGAACATCGGGAAAAACGAACTAAAAATCAAATTCATAAAAGTCCAAGAAGAGTCCTTCCTGGAGAATATCATCAGCGATGAGGAATACGCTTTCTTAAAGAACCGCCTAAAAAACGAACCGGATCAGAAATGTTATTTTGCCATCCGTTTCATGGCTGGGACAGGCGCCCGCATCAGCGAGCTGCTCTGTTTGAGGGCCGAACACGTACACGCAGGATACTTCAACATCTGCTCAAAAGGAGGGAAAGTACGAAGACTGTACATCCCCACGCAACTTCAAGAGGAACTCCTGAACTGGCTGAACCGAAAAAGTGGCTATGTATTTTTGAACAAATACGGCCAGAGAATCACAGCCAGAGGGCTATCCAGTCGCCTGACATATTACGTCAGAAAGTATGGTATGAACGAGCATGTGGTCCACCCACATGCTTTCCGGCATTTATACGCCAAGAAATTCTTGGAGCGCTATCAAGACATCGCCCTCCTCGCCGACCTACTGGGCCACAAAAACATATCCACCACCCGCATTTACCTCCGAAAGAGTTCAACGGAGCAGTGGAGACTGATCAATCAAATCGTGGACTGGTGATTCTGCTCCAACCGGAGATCCAACGAAATCCCCGCCGGGCGAATGAGCCATAGTTCGAGAAACTTGTCGTCCAAGTAATAACGCTTCTGCGGATCCTTGGTCAGCAACTGACGTTTCAAGAGGGATCTGGCTGCTGTCTGGATGGAACTGATGGCACCGAGTCCATGGCGTTTGGCGAATTCGGAAGAGGTGATATTCATCGCGCGGCCCTCCACTGCAACTGCAGACAGCAGGGCTCGTTGATTGGGTGTCAGCGCGGAAAGCAAATCCTTATAGGAATCCGAATTGGCCGTCAGAATCTCGTCAATCCGGTCAAACAGGAAGGACCTGTCACATATCTGCCCGGCTGGGAGCAAAGAAAAGGATTCATTCAATGCCCTTTGCAAGTAATAGGTGTAACCCTGGACCAAGTTGTACAAATCAGTGACAGCGCTTTCATCCAATTGCTTACCGTAAGACTTGAACATCCGGGAGGCAAACTCAGAATAAGCCTGGCAGGGAATGGGTCCCAGGCTCATTGACGCGGTGCTCTGGTAGAAAGGTCTGGATGCAGAACCGAACATCTGGGCCAGGATAGACCTTTCGCTACCGGAGAAAATAAAAGACGTATTATGCAACAACTGAATTCGCGAACGAAGAATGGCTTCAACATTCCGCTGCTCATAATCCGCTATCTTCTGAAACTCGTCAATGGCGACGATACAGGGTTTGTCTGAACGTTCCAGATAGGCGAATATCTCATCCAATGTCGTCTCCGGATGCAAGATTTCTCCGATACCGACTGAAAAAGCGGGCAATCCCGTCGATGGATCCATCGAAAAAACGCCGCGCAGTCCCGAAAGAGACTTAAGGAAAGCCGACAAAGGCCCCAATCCTTTCCTGGAAAGCTTTCCGACAATCTCCTGGCCGAGTTTCTGAATGAACTCTTCCAGCGAGGAGGTCTCGTAGATGTCGATAAAGAAGGTATTGTAACCTTTCTTGATTTCAGGGCGATTGAACATATGGTGAATCAACCCCGACTTCCCCATTCGCCGCGGTGACATCAAAAGGACATTGTTTCCATTGAGAACCAGCCGGAGAAGGGATTCCGTTTCCTCCTTTCTGTCACAAAAAAAGGCGTCAGGAATGCTGGAAGACAGGAAAAAGGGATTCAGAGGTTGGGATTTCTTTGCCATACAGTCAAATCGTTTACGGCAAAGATAAAAACGATTATGAAATTATGCAAGTTAAATAATGCATAATAAATAATCTAACATACGTATTTGTACGGCTACTACCTCCCTACCGCCTCCTCCACTGCTTTCTCAATCTCCTCTCCATGCAAATCCCGGGCGATGACGGTGCCGTCCGGACCAAAAAGGATAATAGTCGGAATAGTGTCGATATCAAACTGCCCATCCGGCACGGCATCCTCCACAAACACGAAGGAAGGGAAGGTAATCCCCCACTCCTGTATGGCGTCCATGGAGTCCTGGATTTCATCGCCATAAGTGACGCCGAGGACCTTCAGTTTGCCGGCGTACTTCTTTTGAACGGCCTGGATGTAAGGGAGTTCCTCCCGGGCTTCGTCGGACCAGGAGGCCCAGAAGAAGGCCAGGGTATAGTTCCCTTTGCCCACTTGGTCGTCCCAGCGGGTATAGGTCAGGACGACCTTCCCGGACTTGTTCAAGTTCAAAAAGGCGTTCTTGAAACCGCCGGCCGGCGGATCGACTTGTGCGCTCAGCGAGGTGCAGAAAAGCAACGTGGTGGCCGCGAATAACGCGGTCACCAGAAGTTTGAAGGAATGCTTCATGACTACTCCTCTTCGGCCACGGCAGGGCCTTCTGTCATTTCTTCAGTCGGATTCACGTCCGGCGCCGCCGTCGTATCCGCAGGCGGAACGATGGTCGGGCCTTCCTGGGCCGTGTCCTTGGGCGGACGCGGCTTGATAATCACTTTTTCCTGGATAGTCGTAGGCTTTTTCATATCATTCAGATTGGATTGATCATTTCATAAGGAACGTTCCGATGGCATCAATGGCCGCTTGGATATCCAACGTGTACTCTTTCAGGTCGTTGAGTTGCAGCCAGGGAACCCGGTCGCCGGACCTGGAATAATGACGGTTGATGTCCGTTTGCAACAGTTCGCAGGCATCGTAGGCACGGATAATCTCCATGGATAAGTCGTTGTCCCCCACCTTGGGGAACAGGGAGGACATCTTCAGCAGTTCGAGCGCATTCTGGCTGAGTGCGAGCGAAACATAGGCATTGACCTGGCCCTTATGGTACTTCACGATGTCCGCGGGACAGGAGGCCAGATCCGTCTGATGGTCGGAGAGATACTGGGCCGAAATCACTTCCTGCTTCAGGAAGTCATTCAGGTGATTGATATCGTCCAAATTGGACCGCAATTCCGTGCGGACCAATTCCATCGCGGACCGCACGGACTTCCGTTCATGCGACCGGTTGACGATTCCCTGCAACGTGAAGGTAATCGCAATACCCGTGACGACCGGAAGCAATTTGTTCAGGAAATCCCTGAACCAATCCTTGAATGTTTGACGCGCTGCCATGGGTATGAAACTAAAAACTGCTCAAAGATAGTGTTTTTGACGAAAAACGCCAATACCTTTCGAAAGGCTACTCCGCCGGATTGTCTTCCAGGACAGGTTCTGGCGTGGGCGCGGACACGCCGACGTGCTCTTTCTTGAAATTCAGCCGGGAGCGTCCCAGCGCGAGGTTCAGGCTGATGTACAGGTTCAGTTTCATCTGGTCGCGGGGGAGAACAGCCAGCGACCGGAGCTGTGCCGGCAAATCATTGACCAGCGGCGCGGCATTCACCGTATGGAAAGGAATGTAGTCGCATCCCACGAGCAGATTGATCCCCGCCGGATGCAGATTGAGGGCGAAGCCGAAGTTCTGGCCCATCTTGCTCAGCGTCGTACCCGTGGACATGCTCAGGAAACTGAGGGGATTCCAGTTCAAGCTGAACCGGCCTGTGTGGCGCGAGAATGCAGCTCCTCCCCTGCCCTGGTAGAGCAGGCCCACGCTGAGCCGCTCATAGAAGGGCATGCGGTATTCAGCCCCGAGGTTCACCCGGAAAGGCAGCATTTCGAATCGGCCGCCGGATCCCGAATGGTCTTTGAAGCGGAAAATGCCGGAAAGGGCGGCTGACGCCTCATCCATTTCCGCTTCCCAAGTATCATCGGAGCCGCCTTCCTGGTCGGAGGGTGACCAAGTATAGGAGGTTTCCGGCGAAACGCCCTGGACTTCCCGATTCCAGCGCATGGGACCGAGGTCCAGGACTGCGGCCGAAAGGGTCAGGGACGGAAGGACGTTCCAACTGGCCCCGAGATCCAGCGCGGCCCCATAGCCGGCCGGCCCGATTTTCGAGCCGCCGAATTCGATGGACCCGACATCCAGGTCGTCTCCTTCGCGGCGGTAGACAAGGGAGGGAGAGGAGGCGTTCAGGACGCTTCTGGCCTGGATTTCCCAGCGGTCACTGGCCATGGACAACCTCATGCTCTCCGCCAGGACTTCCGCTTCAGCGGCGCCGACGAGCGCTTTGACACGGAAACCGGCGTTGAAGACGTTGTTGTAATTCTTGGACCAGCCGAAAGCCAGTTCCACGAACTCCTTGGCGCGGATGCCGGTCCCGGAGAAGTCGAACGAGTTCCCGCCCTGCGACCCTTCCTTCAGGAAAGCGAACAGATCGGACGGGGCGGAGACGGCGTTCAGGCCCCGGACGTTCAAATCGATCGTATAGAACCGGCGGTCGGCCCAGAAACCGAGGGTCAGCAGGTTCACGCGGGCATCCAGATCCAGCCGGTTGTTCCGTCCGATCTTCCGCTGGAACTCGGCCGGGCTCACGCGGTCGTTCATGAAGGTGTACAGGTACCCGTTGCCGCCGGGATAGAACAAGGAACTGATTCCCAGGTTGCTCCAGGCTTCCAGGCCGGTCCCGCCGAGGGCGATGGAGAAGATGTTGCGCTCGCTTTGGAACGCGGGATTCATCCGGAAAGCGTAAGGGTTTCCCCCCAGAAAATAGCCGGTTTCCAGCTCTTGGGAGCGGGCGGAAGGCGCCGCAAGGGCGAAAAGGAACAAGGCCGAAAGAAGAATATATGCGCGTTTCATCTCGTTCAATGGATTAATGGTTCGTGGAGTCCGAATCCAGCTTGATCTGGATGCCGTCAGGAAGGTACAGGCTCATGCCGGTCATTCTCAGCCCCTGGTTGCGGTTGAGGTAGTTCCGGGCCGGATCGATGTTGCCGGGGGCCGAGGCTGTCATTTCAAGGCTCAGGCTGGCGAAACGGAGGTCGCCCGGGGTGGTGAGGGTAATGGAGCCGCCCATGGAGGAAAGCGCAGGGATCTTCTCGAAATCAGGAGTGACTTGGATGGAATCCAACCGTTTACCGGCCGCGTCATAGGCATAGAGACAGAAAGAGAAGTCCAAGGGCGTGGTATTGTCGATCGTCAAGAAGAGGACGGCCGTCTTCAAACCGATCTCGTCCAAGTCCAACTCAGCGTTGAGCGGCGTCGACATGCTGAAATGGGTTCCCTGGGCAAACCGGATGGGAGACTCGGCGGAGAACTGGCAAGAGATGTTGTACTGCTGGTCGTGGGATACGTAACTCCGTTGTTCCGCATCCATGAAAACGCCCAACGAGCTGAGTCTGAGGGCATCGGGAATCGGAGAAAACAACTTGCCGAGCTCCGGAAGAACCCGATAGTAGTCCGGGAAGTCGGGGGATTCTTTCCCGACGAAGAAATGTTGGTAGTTCCCGTAGTTTATGTCCAGCCCCTCGACGGAACACCGTGCCGAAACCTTGCCGGAGCGGATGGCGTCGATGGTCGCATCGACCGAGGCCACCGCCGGAATATCACTGTCCACTGTCAGGGTAACCAGCATGTCGGACAGATCCACGACGACCGTCTGGTCCTTCCCGGACAACAGGTCCGGAACGGCATCGAACGTAAAGTCGATGGGTTCGAAGGGGACGGGAATCTGGTCGCTGCCCGTATCGGGAAGGGGGAACTGCAGATGGACCGGGTCCATGTCCAGATGGATCAGATAGTTCCCGGCGCCGTCACAGCGGATGAAATCGTAATCCTTTTCCAGCGAGAATACGTCTTTCAGAAGGATCTGTGCATCCGGCACGGGGAAATCCAGGCCTTTGAAAAGGGTCACGGTCGTGTCCAGTTTGGAAAAATCGTAGGCCGGATCGACTTGGCATCCGATGACAGGAAACAGCAACGCTGCAGGAAGGAATAAGCGAAGAAGGGCTTTCATAGGATGGGTTAGCAAAAGGTATATTGCAAATATACGAAAAAGTTCAGACTGCCCGCCGCCGTTCCCATGCGGTTTTTTAAATTATTTTACTATATTTGCAACTGACCCCGGAAGAAATCGCATCTTCCACGAACTGACAAATAGCACTGCTTATGAAAACGGTAAGAGTGTTCGCACCGGCGTCCATCGCCAATCTCGGGTGCGGATTCGACATTATGGGCCTCGCCCTGGACGAAGTGGGCGATGTCCTGGAAATGAGCGTCTCCGAGGGAGACGGGCTCACGATCAAGAATGAGTCGGGCGTCCCCCTGCCAGAGGACATCGAGCAGAACGTGATCACCCCCGTCGTGCGCAAGTTCCTGGAAATGACCGGAAACCGGGCGCAGGTGGATGTCGTCATCAAGCGGAAGATCTATCCAGGCTCCGGGATCGGTTCCAGCTCCGCATCCAGCGCCGCGGCTGCGTTCGGCATGAACGAGCTGTTCGGCTGCCCCCTCTCTGAGGAGGATGTAGTCGTATGCGCGATGGAGGGTGAGAACCTCGCCAGCGGCGGTTATCACGCCGACAATGCGGCTCCCGCCGTGATGGGCGGCATCGTCCTCATCCGCGGCTACGAGCCCCTGGACCTGATCAAACTGCCCGTTCCGGGTGACTTCTACTGCGCGGTCATCCATCCCAAGCTGGTCGTATCCACGAAGGAGGCGCGCAGCATCCTTCCCAAGAAGGTGGACATGCACGCCGCCATTGCCCAGTGGGGTAACGTGGGCGGTCTCGTGGCCGGCCTGTATTCTGGCAATATCGGCCTTGTAGGCCGTTCCATGCAGGATTCCATTGCGGAACCCTACCGCAAGAGTTTCATCCCGGGCTTCGACGAACTGCGCGAGAAGGTGCTCCAGAGCGGCTCGCTGGCGATGAACATCGCCGGTTCGGGCCCGTCGGTCTTCGCCCTCGCGAACCGCTACGAGAAGGCCCAGCGCGCCGGCGCCATCATGGAAAAGCATTTCTCCGACCTGGACATTCCCTATGAATGCTACGTCGTCAAGGTTTCCAACCGGGGCGCGCGGCTGACCGCCTACTAACATGCAGTATTACAGTACGGAACATCAGGCGCCGGCCGCATCCCTCGCGAAGGCCGTCGTCCAGGGTCTGGCGGAGGACCGCGGGCTCTATATGCCGGAACGGATTCCGGCGTTATCCGAGGACTGGTTCCGCCGCCTTCCCAATCTTTCCTTCGTGGAAATCGGTCAGGAAGTGGCGGCCGCATTCTTTGGCGAGGACGTTCCCCGCGCGGAACTGGACCGCATTGTTGCAGAGACCCTCTCCTTCGACTGCCCGGCCGTGCCGGTGGAAGAAGGAATCTATGCCCTGGAACTCTTCCATGGGCCGACGCTTGCCTTCAAGGATGTCGGTGCCCGGTTCATGGCCCGTCTCCTCGGCCATTTCACCGACGAGGGAAATGTCAATGTCCTCGTCGCCACATCCGGTGACACCGGGAGTGCCGTCGCCAACGGCTTCCTGGGCGTCCCCGGCACGCACGTTTTCGTCCTGTATCCCCGGGGCCGCGTGAGCCCTGTCCAGGAGGCGCAGTTCGCGACCCTGGGGCAGAACATCACCGCGCTGGAGGTGGACGGCAGCTTCGACGACTGTCAGGCCCTGGTCAAGGCCGCCTTCCTGGACCCGGACCTGCGCGGCGCCCTGCGGCTGACATCGGCCAACAGCATCAACGTCGCCCGATTCCTGCCGCAGGCCTTCTATTACTTCCACGGCTACGCGCAGCTCGCCCGCCTGGGCAAGGCCGACCGCCTGGTCGTCTGCGTGCCCAGCGGCAACTTCGGCAATATCTGCGCCGCCATCATGGCCAAGCGGATGGGCCTCCCCATTCACCGCTTCATCGCGGCGAACAACCGGAACGACGTCTTCTTCAACTACTTGCAGACGGGCTCCTACACGCCGGCCTACAGCATCCGCACCCTCGCGAATGCGATGGACGTGGGCAATCCGAGCAATTTCGCCCGTATCCTGGACCTGTACGACCAGCAATGGAAAGCGATCCGGAAGGACATTTCCGGCGCCGTCGTAGGCGACGGAACGATTATCTCCACCATCCGGCAGTGCTATGAGGAAACCGGCTACCTCCTGGACCCGCACGGTGCCTGTGGCTACCGGGCCCTGAAGGACGGCCTCCAGGAAGGCGAAACCGGCCTTTTCTGCGAAACGGCCCATCCCGCCAAGTTCCGGGAAACCGTCTCCCGCGCCACTGGCGCCGACGTTCCCCTCCCCGACCGCCTCGCCGCCTTCCTCAGCGGGACCAAGCAATCCGTCCCTCTCTCCGCCACCTTCCCCGCCTTCAAGACCTACCTCCTCAGCTACGCGCTGCGGTAAAGCATATCCCGCTTGGGGACGCAAATCGAAAATGCCAGGCCCAAAGCCTGGCATTTTCGTAGCCCCAAGAGGAATCGAACCTCTATTTAAAGTTTAGGAAACTTCCGTTCTATCCGTTGAACTATGAGGCCGCGCGGGCAGCCGGAAGGTTCCGGCGCGAGATTACTCAGCGCTCTTGACGATGATCTGACGACCGCGGTAGTAGCCGCACTCAGGGCAGACCCGGTGATACATCACCGTGGCGCCGCAGTTCGGGCAGACGCTGAGGGTCGGGACCGCAGCGTGGTCGTGCGTTCTTCTCTTGTCTCTCCGCTGCTTGGAGAGTTTGTGTTTCGGATGTGCCATAGTTACTTATCTTTATTTTGTTTTATTTTCCGTCAAAAAGTCCTTTCAGCGCGGCAAACGGGCTGTTCGTTTCTCCAGCCTCCTCGTTCACCGGCTCCTGACCCAGAAACCGCACCGTGTCGGGGTTGCACTCCCCTTCCGCGTGGACCCGTTGCATCGGCAACGAAAGGCAGACGTAGTCGTAGATGGCCTGGCTCAGGTCCAGCTCGGCGTCTGAAGCACTCAGGAACAGGATCTCACGAGAACCTTCCCGCATTTCCTCTTCCGAGGACGCTTCCTCGCCGAACTTCACACTGAAAGCGGGGTGGGCCTCCACCGGGAGCTGCAAGTCTTCCAGGCATCGGTCGCAGGCGACCGTCACGTGCCCCCGGATATCCAGGTCCACGCCGATGTAATGCCCTGACTTGACGGCTCTTGCCTCCACTTCGACAGCGGCGTCAAGGATTTCTGTATTGTCAAACTTTTGAAAGAACTTATTATCCGCCTGCCAGCGGTATTCCCGCTCACCGGCAGCCCATCCATTCAGAGGAATGATGTAATCCATCGCCTGAAAACAGATTAAGGGTTGCAAAGGTACAAATAATTTTCCGAAAATCAATCATCCGAGCCGGAATTTCTCTTGCGGTCCAGCGGATCGAGGAGAATCTTGCGCATGCGCATGTGGTTCGGGGTGATTTCCACGAGCTCGTCCTCCTGGATATACTCCAGGGCTTCCTCCAGCGAGAACTTGATGGCCGGGGGCAGGACGACCTTCTCATCGGAACCGGAAGCGCGCATGTTCGTGAGTTTCTTGGTCTTGCAGATGTTGATGTTCAGGTCGCGTTCGCGGGTGTGCTCGCCGACGACCATGCCGCAATAGACTTCCTCGCCGGGCTCGATGAAGAAACGGCCGCGGTCCAGCAGCTTGTTCATTGAATAGGCCACGGCCTCGCCCGTCTCCAAGGAGACGAGGGAGCCGTTGACGCGCATCTCGATGTCGCCCTTGTAGGGCTGGTAGTCCTTGAAGCGATGCGCAACGACGGCCTCACCCTGGGTGGCGGTGAGCAGGTTCGACCGCAGGCCCATCAGGCCGCGGGTCGGGATCTCGAACTCCAGGAGCGTCCGGTCGCCGCGCGGTTCCATCCGCACGAGAGCGGCCTTGCGGCGGGTGGAAAGCTCGATGGCCGCGCCCACAAACTGCTCGGGAACCTCGATGGAGAGTTCCTCGATCGGCTCGCAGCGCTGGCCGCCAATGGTCTTGTCCAGCACCTTGGGCTGGCCCACCTGCAGTTCGAAGCCCTCGCGGCGCATCGTCTCGATGAGCACGGACAGATGCAGGACGCCGCGGCCGTAAACCACGAAGGAATCGGCATTCAGGCCCGGCTTGACGCGGAGGGCGAGATTCTTCTCAAGCTCCTTCTCCAAGCGTTCCTTGATGTGGCGGGAGGTCACGAACTTGCCGTCCTTGCCGAAGAACGGAGAGTTGTTGATCATGAAGAGCATGGACATCGTAGGCTCGTCCACGGCAATCGGCGGGAGCGGTTCCGGATTCTCGATGTCGGCGATGGTGTCGCCAATCTCGAACCCGTCGATGCCCACCAGGGCGCAGATGTCGCCGCACTGGACCTCGTCCACATTGGCCTTGCCCAGGCCCTCGAACACCATGACCTGCTTGATCTTGGACTTCTCGACGATGTCGTAGCGCTTGCAGAGGGACACCGGCATGCCGGTCTTCAGGCTGCCGCGGGTGACGCGGCCCACGGCGATACGGCCCACGTACGGGGAGTATTCCAAGGAGGACACGAGCATCTGCGGGGTGCCTTCCACGACGGCGGGAGCGGGGATTTCCTCCAGAATAGTGTCCAGAAGGGCGGTGATGTCGTTGGTGGGCTTACGCCAATCCTGGGACATCCAACCCTGCTTCGCGGATCCATAGACGGTCTTGAAATCCAGCTGGTCCTCGGTGGCGCCCAGGTTGAACATCAGCTCGAACACCTCTTCCTGCACCTCGTCGGGCCGGCAGTTGGGCTTGTCCACCTTGTTGATGACGACGATGGGCTTCTTGCCCATGTCCAGGGCCTTGTTCAGCACGAACCGCGTCTGCGGCATGCAGCCCTCGAACGCGTCCACCAGGAGGAGGACGCCGTCGGCCATGTTGAGCACGCGCTCCACCTCGCCGCCGAAGTCGCTGTGGCCGGGGGTGTCGATGATATTGATTTTCACGCCCTTGTACGTGACGGACACATTCTTCGCGAGAATGGTGATGCCGCGCTCGCGCTCCAGGTCGTTGTTGTCCAGGATGAGGTTCCCGAGATCCTCGGGACGGCGCACGAGATTGGCCTGATAGATCATCCGGTCCACGAGCGTCGTCTTGCCGTGGTCGACGTGGGCGATGATGGCGATGTTTCTGATGTCTTGCATATATCTGACTAACCTTCTTCTAAAAAACTTGCAAAGTTAACATTTTCCGTGCATTATCCGGCAAAAAAAGCCCGGAAACTTTCGTTTCCGGGCCTGCTGACACGTCCTTTCGGACACTACCTCCTGAGAGTAGCGCGTCTACCAATTCCGCCATCCGCGCGTTTGTGGATTGCAAAGGTACAAAGTTTTTTCGAATCTGCAAATTTTTTATATCCAAAGTTCTATATCCTCCGTCCGGGTCCACAAGTCCGAGGAGATGGTCACGGAAGTCAGGGAAATGTCTACCGTCAGCGTAAGGTCCTCCAGGTCGGGTGCGGACCAATCATACCCCGCAGCGGCAATGTAGGAGCCCAGGGCGAAGGTCCGGACCACCTGGTCGGAAAAGACAATGTGCATGAGGAGCGAATCGTCGCCCTGGCGTGGGAGACGGAGGACAGCGCGGCCGTCAGAGCCAGGCAGCAGGCGGCGGGAGAAGGAACCTGGAGCCGGGCTTCCGTCCGGCGCCCAGCCGCCGTAAAACCCCTCCACAACGACCTCGAAGGGCGGTCCATAACCATGAGGTCCCTTGAAGCGCAATGCGAGCGTACAGAACTGTTTATGAAGCACTACGGGCAGGACAACCTGTTCCGCTTCCGTCGATACATCGGCGTGGTACAGATAGAGCGGCGGAGCCTCCTCCCCTTCCGGAATCCGGACGCTCCCGTCCCCTTCCGCCAGCGCACCGCCCACAGCGGACACGGCCACCTCCCCCTTCGGAACCGGCAGCACAAGGGCCGTGTCGGCATGGACGACTTCCGTCCAGGAATACCCCTCCCCCACCACGCTCAGGACCACGGGATGCACCGGCAGACCGGCGAGTTCCAAAGTCAGGCCGCAGGGACAGACCGCCCGGTTCTCCTTGACGGAACAGGACGGAATGAGAAGCAGCGGCAGCAGGATCCGGAGGAGTCGGTCAGAAAACATAAGATAGCGATAAGGCGAGGTCGTTCGGCAAGATGAAGGTCTTCTCGCCCGATTCCTGCGTAATGCCGCAAACCGGGCAGGAATAGACTGTATACCGTTGCAGACCGCCCCAGACACCGGCGCCCAGGGAGACGTTCAAATGGGGATGGAGCATGTAGGTGAAACCGGCGGAGAGGCCCGCCCCATATCGATCTCCCTCGTCCGTCACGGCCGAGCGGATCCCTCCCCGGTTGTATTCCTGATACTGGACCTTTCCGCCGATCCACCAGCCCGAGAACACGTGCCAGGGCCAGAACCGTACCCCGGCGGCATACAGCTGCTGGCGCGCCGAAAGCGGCTCGGGCGTATCGGCCTTAAACAGGAAAGGATTGTATTTGGCCCCGGCGGTGAGAGTCCATTGGCGGGCCACCGCCACGTCCCCTTCCACGTTCAGGGTCCCGAAATCGGCATAATCCAGCACGTTGGTCGCCACGGACAGGCGCTGGGCGGAGGCGGCGGCCCCGAAGAGCAGGGCGGCCGCGAGAAGCATTATCTTTTTCATCGGCTGTATCGGTTGAATACTTGGGTAATTGTCCGTTCCTGCTCAGGGAAGAGCGAGATCAGCGCATCCTGGAGGTCGTCGCGCGAAGTTACGTCTGATTTCAGGGATTTGAAGAGGTCCGCGCAGGTCATGCCCCGTTCGTACAGGTAGCGGAATATCTGCGGATAGAACCAGAAGGAAGTGCCGAAGGCGGGCAGATCGCCGCCGTAACGGTCCTGGAAGAGGACGCTCTCCAGGAAGTAGGCCCACATTTCACCCACTTCGCAATAGCCGGCGTCCTCCCCGGAACCGCTCCCGTACGCCTGCCGTCCTTCCGTGACATAGGAACGGAGGACATAGGTGATGTAAGGGTTCCACCAGGCATTGCCCACCTGGGCGTAATGGCTGGCGTGCGCCATCTCATGCATCACCGCAGAATACAGGTCCACAAATTCCCCGTCGCCGGCCTTCGCCCCGATGGTAATGTCCGGCAGGAATGTTTTCAGCAAGGAGGAATAGCCTCCCAGATAGCGCTGGATCAAGTCGTTGCTCTCGACAAACGCTCCGTGGTGGAGCATCGCCGCGCTGCTGCACGACAGATTCTTGAAGATCCAGATGCGGAGGTCCTGCGGCGGCGCCTTGAGGTCCAGGTCCGACGACGCGCAGCGGGCGATATAGTCGTACGCGGCGTTGTTCACAACTGCCCGGCGCCAGAGCGCGCCATCGGACTCCGCATCGATATGGACATCCACGCCCGCGGCCGGTCCGGTCCCCAGCGTAGAAACGGACGCGGGGATGAGGATGAGGTTCAGACCGATGGAAAAACCCGCGCTGTTGCGGAAAACCAGCCGGTACCGCGGGGTGGATGAATATTTCTTGGGAAGCTGGTAATAGCCATCGCGGTCCGTATAGGCCGTGGCGAACTTCACGAAGCTGTTGCAGACGATCTGGACGCCGGCGAGTCCGTAGGGCTTACCGCCGAAAGCGTCCGGATCCTCCACCGTAATGCGGCCGGAAGGGAAGGCCGCCCCCTCTTCTTCACCGCGCGTCGCCAGGTACATGTCCCCATTGCCGGTCAGGCGGTACGCCTCGGCCTCCACGGCATCCCAGTCGATACCGCTTTCCGCCCGCGTAACAGGATCATTTTCCGACAGATAACATTCGTCCAGGATCTCACAGCGGACGCCCGCCGGGAACTCAAAGTCCTTCGACACGACGGCATACTGCCAGGTGATGACGTTCTCCGACAGCTCGGGATCGTGGTAATAGTCCCCTTCCTTGACGATGCGGTAATCGACAGGATGGTCCGTCAGTTTCAATCCCTTCGAGAGCAAGAGCGCGTACTCCTCCTCATTCTTGGGCAGGAAACGGACATACAGGTCCGTCGCCTTAATGGAGACCCTGCCCGCACGGGTAGGATACAGGCTGGCCACGGCCTCCTGCATGTTTTCCACAGTATAGGGATCCTCCAGTTTCTCGCCCAGTTCGATCATCCCATGGGAAAGGGCGGACATGTCCACCCGGCGTTCGTCGGGCCCGGGCAACCCTTCCTCGTGACACCCCGTCAGGAGCATCAACGGCAACAACACTTTCCAACAGTTTCGCATAGCACTTTTCTTTCGTCCGATGCAAAACTCGGAAACAGAGCCGTTTTAAAAAAATATAAAACGTTTAAGTTCCAAAAAAGCATTCCGCGTGGTTGCAAGGGCGTTTTTCGCACCCAAGCAACCACGCGGAACGCGGCTTTTCTCGCAAAATTCAGGAAATATCACCGCAACACCGGCCTTCCTGGCCCCTGCAGCGGCGATTTTCCGGAAAAACCGTCAAACGGCTTTCTCGACTTCGCTCGAAATGACAATCAGAAATACGTAACCGTCTTCTGCTCCACGGCGGAAACCAACTGGTTCGCGAGGCGGCTCACGCCGAAGCGGAAGAGGCTCTTGTCCAGCCATTCCTTGCCAAGGATCGTGGACACGATGGAGTAGTAGCACACGGCATCCATCGCGGAGGAGATGCCGCCGGCGGCCTTGAAGCCCACCTTGCGGCCGGTCTGCTCGTAGAACTTCTTGATGCACTGGCACATCACGTAGGCGGCCATCGGGGTGGCGTTCACCTCCACCTTGCCGGTGGACGTCTTGATGAAGTCGGCCCCGTTCTCCATCGCGAGGAAGGAGGCATCGGCGATGCGCTCGGGCGTCACCAGCAGGCCGGTTTCCAGGATCACCTTCAGGACGACGGGACGGCCGAGTTCTGCGGCGACCTGGTCAATGCACTCGCGGCTGGCGAGGATTTCCTTGCCGGCGGTCTCGTAGTCCCCTTCCAGGAAGGAATTGAGGGCCAGGACGATGTCGATCTCGTCGGCACCTTCCCGGACGGCCAGCTCGATCTCGCGGAGCTTCACCTCGAGGAAGCTCTGGGAGGACGGGAAGCAACCCGCGACGGTGGTCACGTGCAGGTTCGGGTTCTTGCGGGTTTTCCGGACGACGGACGCGAAGTTCGGATAGACGCATACCGAAGCCGGCAGCGGATAGGCGGGATAGTCGGCCGCGAAGGAATTGACCTTCTCGACGAGCTTCCGGACGGAAGACGGGGTGTCCTTGGGGCTCAGGGTGGTCAGGTCCATGATGGAGAAGCACTCCTTCAGGACCTCGTTCGAAACGACCTGCTCCAAACCCGAAGCGATCAGTTCCAGATGACGGGCAATCGCCTCCTTCTCAGGGGCATAGCCATACTTGGCAGAGAGTTCCATAGTGTTATCCTTTGATTTGCAGTTTGTATCCTTCGTCAATGAGGGGCTGCACGAGGGCGCGCATCTCCTCCACCGTATATTTCCGGAGCCCCTTCATCGGGGTTTCGCGGTCAATGGTATAGACCATCACCTCCCGGGGCTTCAGCCGCCGGACAAGGTCCATCCAGGCATCGACCCAGTCCTCCGTGGCGAACCCGTCGCCCTTCAGGAACATCGTCTGGAGGACGAAATCCCCTTCGAAGCGTTCCAGGTCGCGGACAATGTCTTCCACGTGGTAGTCACCCAGCGGCTGGTTGATAAGCTGCGCTTGCGCATCCGTGGCGGCATCCAGTTTGAGGATGGGATTGTCCACCTTCCGGAGTGCCTCGAAGACGCCCTTGCGCCAGGTTTTCGTCGCATTGGACAGGACCGACACCTTCGCCGCCGGATAGTATTGGTCGCGCAGTTCCAGGGTCAGGTCCACGATTTCCGGGAAGTCCGGGTTCAAGGTGGGCTCCCCGTCGCCGCTGAACGTGATGGAGTCAATAGGCGTGCCCGCCTCATGGCAGGCAACCAGCTTCTCCGTCAAGGCTTTCCGCACGTCCTCCGCCGTCGGGAGCACACGGTCACCGCGGCCGTCGGCATTCCAGCCGCACTCGCAGTAAATGCAGTCGAAATTGCACACTTTCCCGCCCTGGGGCAGCAGGTTGATGCCCAGGGAAGAACCGAGCCTCCGTGAAAAGATGGGCCCGAAAACGGTGGTTTCGCGCATCATAGGCGGTGGGATTTCGATGCGGCGGTCAGGCGGCCGTCCGCATCCAGATGGTCGATGAACACCAGCCCCGGACGACGGCCCGGTTCCAGGGTGCCGAATTCCGGCCTGGCCAGGAATTCCGCCCCGTTGCGGGAGGCCCAGGTGAGCAGTTCCCCGAGCGGGACTTCCGGGAAGTTCCGCTGGAGGCAGTAGAGTTCGTCCACGATGTTCAAGTCGTCGTTGGACGAAAGGGAATCCGTGCCCACGCAGATCTTCAGCGCATTCCGGCGCATGAGGTCGATGGGAGGCAACGTATTGTGTATAAACAGGTTCGAAAGTGGGCAAACCGCCACGAACGGATGGTTCATCACGGCCTTCGCAGCATCGATTCCCTCCTGGTCCATGCAGCATTCGTGGACCAGCAGGATATGCTCGTCGAAGGGGGTGGGATGGCCGGCAAGGAGCCGGTCGATGAAATAAAGCAGCGAGGACTTCCCCGTCACGGGCGGGACGCTCATCCCAGCCTTCTTGCGGTTCTCCCACATCTTGCCGGAACCGTACTTGAGCATTTCCTCTTCTTCCTCGGTTTCCTCGCTGTGGAACGACAGGAAGCCGGATTTCAGACCTTCGACGCTCACGGCGGTCACCAGCTCGGGGCTCATCGTATAGCACGCGTGCGGCGTCGGAGCCGCGTCGATACCGAACCCATCGGCCACCTGCTTCAGTTTCCGGACACCGTCCATGACAGCCCCGCAGTCCTCCGGCTCGGTGCCGAAGACTTCCAGGAAGGTGCGGGTATACATCGGATGGCGGGCCTTGACGGCGAAGGAGTCGTCGCAGTTGGATATGTCGGCCATCGCCACGACACCCTGCACCCAGAGGCTGTCCATCGCCACCGTGAGGTCACGGACCTTCTCCTCCAGGGACTTCGTGTCACGGAGCTCGTTGATCTGGTCGATGAAGCCGGCCATGCCCGTGCCCTTGCGGAACAACCCCTTCATGTAGGAGAGCTCGACATGGCAATGGGCATTGACAAAGCCGGGGGCAACGGCGCCGTCGCAGAAGACCGGCTCCGCGGCAGGATCCGCGCACACGCCGGTCCGGACGACGGTTCCGTCGTCATCCAGTTCCACGAATCCGTTCCGAACGGGTTCCGCGGACATCAGCGTATACAGATATGGGGCAGCGATTCTTCTCATTCCGCAACGACTTCTTCAACAGCGACGTCCTCGGTCGCAAGTTTTTCCTCCTCCAGGAACCTGGACCGGCGATCCCGCCCCCGTTTTGCGGGCGCGGTCACAGACTGCTTTTCCGGCTTCGGCAGCAATTTCTCCGGCATACCGGATGCTTCGTCCGGGACTTCCGCCTGCAAGGAATCCTTCGCGGCGCGGGCCGCCACGGAATCGACCGGGACCATGAGGGTGTCCTCCTGGACCGCCATCAGGCGGAACCAGGCGGGATACCGGGACGTGTCCCGCGCCACACGGGCAAGGCCCACATATACGGACTCCTTCGAGAACGGCGCCAGGATGGAATCCAACTGAGGGCGTTTCGCGCCCAGTTGGCTGGCCACCCACTCCTGGTGCTGGACGATCTTGTCCAGGGCGTCAATCTCCCCTTCCAGGCGCTTGGCGACGCTCTCGAACACCTTGGCGAAACGCTCGGGGTCCTTCAGGTAGTGCCGCACACTGTTCAGGTAATCGTCCGTGTCGTAGCCGTATTTCCGGAACACGGCCTCATACAGCAGCGTCGTGTCCATCTGGGCGTGCGGGATGTTCTCTTCACGGACCACCTGGTCCGCCAGGAACATGTCCATGTAGATGTCCTCCAGGGTATCCCTCGGAATGATCCGGGTACGCTGGCAAGCCACCGCCGCCAGGAGGACAAGGACGATATGAAGGAAACGTTTCACTATCACATTCGCTATCGCAGGATAGCGCCGAATTCGCTCTGGAAACCGCTGAGGATCTTCTCCGTCGGTCAGGGTGCGCTCGGGGTCCTGGAGGACGAAATTCAGGGCGTACTGCTTCTTGCCCACGAGGATGTTCTCCCCGCGGTACACGTCGAACAGCGTAACGCTCTTCAGGAGTTTCTTCGCGCTGCGGAAGGCGGACTTGCGGAGGTCGCCGTACTGGACGGACTCGTCCAGCAGGAGTGCCAGGTCGCGGCGGACTTCCGGGAACTTGGGCAGCTCGGTGAAGGAGAACTTGTCCCGCTTCACGAGCTTGAACAGCACCTGCCAGTTGATCTCGGCGGCAAAAACGGGCTGCTTGATGCCGAAGCGCTTCGCAAGCACCGGGTTGATGGTGCCGAGCGTAGCCAGCACCTGCGGCTCCTTGCCGGGCAGGGCGTAGACAATGCCCTCGGCGAAGATGTCGGCCGGGGCGGCACCCATTTGGAAGGTGGACGGGTCGATGCGGTAGCGCTTCAGGAGAAGGTCCACATAGCCCTTCAGCTGGAAGAAGTCGCTCTTGGCGGCCGGGGTGCGCCACACCTTGGCGGGCGTGCCGGTCAGGAAGAGGGCGAAGTTCTGGTGCTCCTCATAACCTTCCAGCGTGGTGCCGTCCTTCTCGGGAAGGCGCTGATAGACAGAGCCGTACTCGAAGGTCTTCATCGCGGTGACCTGGCGGTTGATGTTGTAGGCGATGACTTCCAGGCCGTTCAGGATGAGGGTCTGGCGCATTACGTTCAGGTCCTGGCTGAGCGGGTTCACGATGTGGACACAGCGCTCGGCCGGGAAGGTCTCGAGTTTGGTATAGTACTCCTCCTTGGTGAGGGAGTTGTTCATGGTCTCGGTAAAGCCGTTGGCTGCGAGGAAGTTGGAGATACCGTTGCGGATGGCTTCCGGTTCCGGGGTGGGCGTGGCGTTCACGCTCATCCGGAGGTTGTCCGGGAACTCAATGTTGTCATAGCCGTAGATACGGAGGATCTCCTCCACCACGTCGCACTCGCGGTACACGTCCACCATGTAGGTCGGGGCGGCGACGACGGAACCGCCGACGCGCTGCTCCACGAATTCGTAATTCAGGGCCTCGAGGATGCGCTCGATGTTGCCGTGGCCAATCTTCTTGCCGATGAAACCTTCGATCCGGTCGTAGTCGAGGTCGATCTGCTTCCGGACGATGGGCTCGGGATAGACTTCCTGCACCTTGCCCACGACCTGGCCGCCGGCGAGCTCGAGAATGAGCATCGCGGCGCGCTTGGCCGCGTACAGGGCGGCTTCCGGATCCGCGCCGCGCTCGAAGCGGAACGAGGCATCGGTGGAGAGCTGCTGCCGCTTGGCGGTCTTGCGGACGGAGGCGGGATCGAAGTAGGCGCCCTCGATGAAGACGTTCACGGTCGCGTCGGTCACGCCGGAGTCGTCACCGCCGAACACGCCGGCGATGCACATCGGGCCTTCGGCATCGGCAATGACCATGTCGGTGGCGTCCAGCTTGCGGGTGAGGCCGTCCAGGGTGACGATGGGCTCGTCCTGGGCCGCGCGGCGCACGATGACCTTGCCGCCGCGGATCTTGTCGGCGTCGAAGGTGTGCAAAGGCTGGCCGGTCTCAAAGAGGATGAAGTTGGAAATGTCCACGACGTTGTTGATGGGACGGAGGCCGATGGAGAGGAGCTTCTTCTGCAGCCACTCCGGAGACGGGGCCACGGTCACGCCCTTCACGGTGATGCCGGTGTACCGGGGAGCGCCCTGGGTATCAAGAACTTCCACGGGAATAGCCTCGCCTTCGCCTTCCTGGAAAGCCTCCACGGACGGGATGTGCAGGGAGCAGGGGATGTCCCGGGACTTCAGGTACGCGTATACGTCGCGGGCCACACCGATGTGGGAGGCCGCATCGATGCGGTTCGCGGTGATTTCATACTCGATCACGGACTCCTCCTTGAGGTTCAGGTATTTCTTTGCGGGAGTGCCGACGACGGCCTCAGCCGGGAGCACCATGATGCCTTCGTGGGAGGCGCCGATTCCGAGCTCGTCCTCCGCGCAGATCATGCCGAAGGACTCCACGCCGCGGATCTTGCTCTTCTTGATCTTGAAATCGCCGGGCAGCACCGTGCCGATGCGGGCGAACAGGACCTTCTGGCCGGCCGCCACGTTCGGGGCGCCGCAGACCACGGTCACAGGCTCGGGAGTGCCGTCGTTGACGGTCGTGATGTGCAGATGGTCGGAATCCGGATGGGGGATGCAGGTAAGCACCTCAGCCACCACGACGCCGGCCAGTCCGCCGGGAATCTCCTCCTGGAATTCCACGCTGTCCACCTCGATACCGATCGAAGTCATCGCCTCCGCCAGCTGCTCGGCGGTCAGGTCACACGACAGATACTCTTTGAGCCAATTGTAGGAAACTTTCATAATATATTAATTCTCAATATCTTCTTTTCTGAACAAGGATTCCACGTACTCCTTCTTGTCGAACACCTTCAGGTCATCGATTCCCTCCCCGATGCCGAGGAACTTGATGGGAAACCGGAACTGGTCCACAATACCGACGACCACGCCGCCCTTGGCGCTGCCGTCCAGCTTCGTGACGGCGAGGGCCGTGACGTCCGTGGCGCGGGCGAACTCCTTCGCCTGGACGAACGCATTCTGGCCGGTGGAGCCGTCCAGGACGAGCAGGACCTCGTGCGGGCCGTCCGGGACCACGCGGCGGATGACGTTGCGGATCTTGGTGAGCTCGTTCATCAGGTCGATGCGGTTGTGCAGGCGGCCGGCCGTGTCGATGAGGACGACGTCAGCCTCCTTCGCGACGGCCGACTTGACGGTATCGAAGGCCACGGAGGCGGGATCGGAGCCCATCGCCTGCTTGACGATGTCCACCCCGGCGCGCTCCGCCCAGATGGTGAGCTGCTCCACGGCCGCGGCGCGGAAGGTATCGGCGGCGCCGATCACGACCTTCTTGCCCTGAGCGGTCAGCATGGACGCGAGCTTGCCGATGGTGGTGGTCTTCCCCACCCCGTTCACGCCCACGACGAGCATGACATACGGCTTCTTGGAGAAATCGAAAGGCTGGACGGGGGCGTCGTCCCCATCGACATTCAGAAGCTTCCCGATCTCGTCGCGGATGAGGTCCACGAGCTCGTCCATGGACACGTACTTGTCCTTCTCCACCCGGTCCTCGAGGTTCTCGATTACCTTGAGGGTGGTGTCCACGCCCATGTCCGAGGACAGCAGGGCCTCCTCCAGTGCGTCCAGCACGTCATCGTCCACCTTGGACTTGCCCACGATGGCCCGCCCCAGTTTCTGGAAGAAGTTCAGGTTGGTCTTCTTGACTCCCTTGTCGAAAATACCCATTTACCGTTGTTTCTTATAGCCTACAAATATAATCATTTTAAGCCGACAAAAAAAGTGGTCCACCACGGGGGTGAACCACTTGATTCCAGTGTACGTGTGGAAGCGGGATTACTTCGCGTTGAAGAATTCCTTCTCCTTACCCTGCTCGACGAGCTGCTCTACGAAAACGTAGGCGCCGGTCTTGGGGCTCTTCTCCATGCGGATGACCTTGACCATGTGCTTGGCACCGGCCTTGGCGTCGAAGGTCGCAACTGCTTTCTTTGCCATAGCTTAATCTCCTTTCACTTACTTGATTTCACGGTGGAGGGTCACTTTCTTGAGGTACGGGTTGTACTTCATGCGCTCGAGACGCTCCGGCGTGTTCTTCTTGTTCTTGGTGGTGATGTAACGAGACATACCAGGTACACCGCTAGCCTTCTGCTCGGTGCACTCCAGGATGACCTGCACCCTGTTTCCTTTGGTCTTCTTTGCCATAATGCTTACAAATTAAACAAGGTTCACGTATCCTTTTTTCTGGGCTTCCTTGAGCGTAGCGTCGAGACCGTTCTTCTCAATGATACGCATACCCTTGGTGGTCACCTTGAGGGTGATGAAACGCTGCTCGGCCTCGGACCAGAACTTCTTGGTCTTGAGGTTGAGGGCGAAGTCGCGCTTGGTGCGCAGTTTGGAATGGGCGACGTTGTTGCCGATCATTCTCTTCCTTCCGGTTATCTGACAAACCTTAGACATAATGCTATACTTTTTTTATTGTTTTCGTTTCTTCGGGGTGGTTAGAAGATCTTGAAGAACCTCTTCCACCGGATGTTCTGCGGGAACGGCTTGTTCCCGTCCGTTGAAAGCCAGATGATGGCCGGCTTGCCCACGATGTGGTCCTCCGGGACGAATCCCCAGTAGCGGGAATCCAGGGAGTTATGCCGGTTATCACCCATCATGAAGTAATAATCCTGCTTGAAGGTGTATTCCTTCGTTTCCTCTCCATTGACGACGATCTCGCCGTCCTTGACCTCCAGGGTGTTGTGCTCGTAGTCGCGGATGATCCGTTCGTAGAACGGGAGGGTTTCCGCCGTGAGGGCCACCGTGGTTCCCTTCGCGGGAATCCAGAGCGGACCGAACTGGTCGCGCGTCCATCCAGTCGTTCCGGTGAACGGGAAGATTTCCGAGTCCGGAGCCGTTTCGATGTTCGGCGTCACGTTGACCACGTGCGAAAGGGCCTTGACCTTTTCGAGCTGCTCCGCGGTGAGGGGCATCCAGGGGTAACCCGGTACCCGTGCATCGTAGTAGAGCTCCTTCGCATTCAGGCCGAGCTGGTCGGTCACCCGCTGGCTGAACTTCTCGCCGTCCGTCACGACCCGGTAGGTCAGCTGGAGGCCGGGGTAGGTTTCCTGCTGGATCCCGTTGACCCAGACGAGTCCGTCCCGGACGGAGAGCGTGTCACCGGCGACGGCGACGCAGCGCTTCACATAATGGTCTTTCTTGTCCATCGGGCGGACGATCACCGGACCGAGCCGGTTGACCGTATACTCCCTTCCGGAGGTCCGCACCCACGCGTAGTAGTCGTCGGCGGGAGCCTTGGTCAGGACCGTGTCCCCGTTGGGGAAGTTGAAGACCACGATGTCGCCTCTTTCGACACCCCGGAATCCCTTGAGCCTGCGGTAGTCGTTCTGGATGAGCGTGGAGTAGGACTCCTTGCCGAACGCTACGTTGTGCGTGAACGGGATCGTGAGCGGGGTCTGGGGCACCCTGGGCCCATAGGTGAGCTTGCTTACAAACAGATGGTCTCCGGTGTAGAGCGTGCTCTCCATGGAGGAGGAAGGAATCTTGAAGGCCTGGAAGAAGAACATGTTGATGAACGTCACCACAACCACCGCGAAGATGATCGCGTCGAGCCAGTCGAGCCACACATTGTGCTTCTCTCCCTCCTTGTACTCTTTTTTCCAGAAGAGCCACTTCACCTTCTTGGTGATGAGGAGGTCGAAGATGATGATGAGGCCGAACAGCCACCAATAGTTCCCGAGCCAGATCACCCACGCGGTGTAGAGCAGGGCCCAGAAGCCCAGCTTGACCCAGCGGTTACGGGTGATATCCTTCAAGCTCATGGTTTCGAGACTACTTTACGGAGTTGACGATGGCCTCGAAAGCCTGGGGATTGTTCATTGCCAGGTCTGCCAGAACCTTGCGGTTGAGGCCGATGTTCTGCTTCGCGAGACGGCCCATGAACTGGGAGTAGGTGAGGCCGTACTGGCGGGCGGCGGCGTTGATGCGCTGGATCCACAGGGAGCGGAATTCGCGCTTCTTAGCTTTTCTGTCACGGTAAGCGTAGGTGAGACCTTTTTCGTAGGTGTTCTTCGCAACCGTCCAAACGTTCTTCCTGGACAGGAAGTTGCCGCGAGTCTTGGAAAGGATCTTCTTGCGGCGTGCCCTTGAGGCAACAGAGTTAACTGATCTAGGCATAAATTTTTACTTTTTTGGAGGCAGTGGCTTCCCGGGGGAGGCGCTTTCGACTGCGTTCCAGTTGAACATGTGTGAAGATTAGAGCACGAGCATTTCCTTGACCCGGTTCACATCCACCTTTTCGAGGATCGCGAAGTGGTCGAGATTCCGCTTCTGCTTCTTGGTCTTCTTGGTGAGGATGTGGCTGTGGTAAGCGTGCTTGCGCTTAATCTTTCCCGATCCGGTAAGCGTGAAACGCTTTTTGGCACCGGAGTTGGTCTTGAGCTTTGCCATTGTTTAACAATTTTATAATTATACATTCCGCGGTCTCCGCGGTCTTTATTTCTTTTTAAGCGGCGCGATCATCATCGACATCCGCTTGCCTTCCAGGACCGGCATGTTCTCGGCGCGCCCGAACTCCTCGAGTTCCACGGCGAAGCGGAGAAGCTGCTTCTCGCCCTGTTCGGCGAACATGATGGAACGTCCGCGGAAGAAGATCGAGGCCTTCACCTTGGAGCCTTCCTGCAGGAACTCCTGCGCGTGCTTGAGCTTGAACTGGAAGTCATGCTCGTCGGTGTTGGGGCCGAACCGGATCTCCTTGATCACGATCTTCGCGGCGTTCGCCTTCATCTCCTTGGCCCGCTTCTTCTGCTGATACTGGAACTTCTGGTAGTCCAGGATCTTGCACACGTGCGGGTCGGCCTTGTCGGAGATTTCGACGAGATCAAGCTCGAGCTCCTGCGCCAGGGCGCGGGCCTTGGCAATCGGGTAGATGCCCGGTTCGGGGATGTTGTCCCCGACCAGACGGACTTGCGGAACCTGGATCTCGTTGTTGATCCTCAGTTCGTTCTCATCTTTTTTCGGACCGCCGGGTTGGTTGCGGTTCGGCTTCGGTCTCGAAGGCTTCGGTCTGTAAGGCGCTGCGATAGGGCGTTCCTCCTGTTGGTTAAAATATTAATACTCTGCTTATTGGGCCAGTTCCTCCCGGATGGCCTCCTGAATGTACTTCACGAGACCCTCGGTCGTCATCGAGCCCACATCGGCAGCTCCACGTCGGACAGAAACGGTGTTCTCGGCCTGTTCTTTTTCGCCGACAATCACCAGAACCGGAACTCTCTTGAGGGACGTTTCACGGATCCGCTTTCCGAGGGTTTCGTTTCTGTCGTCTATGGAAGCGCGAATTTCGGAATTATTCAGCAGATTTACAACTTTTTTCGCATAATCTGCGTATTTTTCGCTGACGGGCAGCACTTTGACGGGTTCGGGATGGACCCATAGCGGCAGATGGCCGGCGGTGTGCTCGAGGAGCACGGCCACGAAACGCTCCAGGGAACCGAACGGGGCGCGGTGGATCATCACCGGACGCTTGCGGGAGCCGTCGGAATCGACATACTCGAGTTCGAAGCGCTCGGGGAGGTTGTAGTCCACCTGGATGGTGCCCAGTTGCCAGCTCCGGCCGATGGCGTCCTTCACCATGAAATCCAGCTTCGGACCGTAGAAGGCGGCTTCGCCCGTCTCCACGACGAACGGGAGGCCCTTCTTCTTCGCGGCCTCGATGATGCCGGCCTCAGCCTTCTCCCAGTTCTCGTCGGAACCGATGTACTTGGACGGATTCTTGGGATCGCGCAGGGAGACCTGGGCGGTGAACTTGTCGAAGTGCAGGGTCTTGAAGACGTACAGGATCAGGTCGATGACCTTCTCGAACTCCTCCTGGATCTGGTCCTGGCGGCAGAACAGGTGCGCGTCATCCTGGGTGAATCCGCGGACGCGGGTCAGGCCGTGCAGCTCACCGGACTGCTCGTAGCGGTACACGGTGCCGAACTCGGCGTAGCGCAGCGGCAGGTCCTTGTAGGAGTGCGGGGCGCTGCGGTAGATCTCGCAGTGGTGGGGGCAGTTCATCGGCTTGAGCATGAACTCCTCGCCTTCCTGCGGGGTATGGATGGGCTGGAAGGAATCCTTGCCGTACTTGGCGTAGTGGCCGGAGGTCACATAGAGTTCCTTGCCGCCGATGTGCGGGGTCACAACCTGCAGGTAGCCGTATTCGGCCTGCTTCTTCCGGAGGAAGTTCTCCAGGGTGTTGCGGAGCGTCGCGCCCTTCGGGAGCCACAGGGGCAGGCCCGGGCCGACGCGCTGGGAGAACGTGAAGAGCTCCATCTCCTTGCCGATCTTGCGGTGGTCGCGCTTCTTGGCCTCCTCCAGCATCACCAGGTACTCGTCCAGCATCGACTTCTTGGGGAAGGTGATGCCGTAGATGCGGGTGAGCTGCTGGCGGGTCTCGTCACCGCGCCAGTAGGCGCCGGCGAGGGAGAGCACCTTGACGGCCTTGATGACCTCGGTATTGCGGAGGTGCGGGCCGCGGCAGAGATCCGTGAACTGACCGTTCTCGTAGTATGTGATGGTACCGTCTTCCAGCTCGGAAATGAGCTCCTGCTTGTACTGGTCGCCCTTTTCGGTGAAGTAGGCCATGGCGTCGGCCTTGGAGACCTCGATGCGGCGGAAGTCCTGCTTCTGGCGGGCGAATTCCAGCATCTTGTCCTCGATGGCCTTGAAGTCGGCGTCCGTAAGGGTGCGGCCGTTCATGTCCACGTCATAGTAGAAACCGTTCTCGATGGCGGGGCCGATGCCGAACTTGACGCCCGGGAACAGGGCCTCGAGCGCTTCGGCCATGAGGTGGGAGGAGGAGTGCCAGAACACTTTCTTGGCCTCGTCGTCTTCCCACTTGAGCAGGCGGAGCTCCACGTCCTCGTTGATGGGACGGAGCAGGTCGATGGTGGTTCCCTTGGAGGTCTCGGGCTCGCCGGGCTTCTTCACTGAAACAGCCAGTACGTCGGCCGCAAGCCGGGGGCTGATGGACATGGCCACGTCGTAGCCGGTCACGCCTGCCTCGTAGGTACGGACACTCCCGTCGGGAAACTTGATGTTGATCATAATCTAATTAAATTAACTGATGGTGTATTACATACCAAGTCCTTAACCATGTTAGTTAATACTTGCAAACTTGCAAAGGTAAGCAGTTTTTTTGAAAATGATGCAATTAATGTTACCTTTGTAAGGATGAAACTGGACAGCAAAACCCTCTGGAACGAGGCCGGACGCGTAGGATTCGTGTTCGGCGGGTTTTCGTCACTGTGCTTGCTTCTGAAGGAAGGCGCGGCCCTCACGGGATCGACATTCCTGGTCCAGGCCGCAGCCATTATCCTATGGGCGGTAGAATTCTTCGGATGTATCCTCTTGATGAAGAAGTACATGCTGGACCTCCGCGACAAGTTCGACGGGGTGACGGTGGTGGACACATACCGCTTTGGGCGCCGCGTCGCCCTGCTCTCCGGTCTTATCCTCGCCGCCGTGGATGCCGTCCTAATCATGAAAATGCCGCAAGAGACGGTGGAGAGCGTCGTCACCGAGCTGAACACCGCCATTTCCACGAAAATGGGATCGGGCTACGAAGGCGAAATCGGCCGGTTCGTGGACAAACTTCCGCTGTACACCTTCATCGGCCAGTGGATCTATTGCTTCCTGTACGGCAGCCTGCTGTCCGGCATCATGTCCCGCTACCTTTATATGCAGGACGCCTTCAACGACCCGGGGAACGACCCGGGCGATGACAGCGCCGATGAAAATGTCGATAATCAATAACTTGCTATGGATATCTCTGTTATCGTACCCCTCTATAACGAAACCGAATCCCTGCCGGAACTCGCCGCCTGGATCCGTCGGGTCATGGAAGCGAACGGCTGGACCTATGAGATCCTGATGGTGGACGACGGCTCTACCGATGGTTCCTGGGACACCGTCCGCGCCCTGTCGAAGGAGAATCCCGCTATCCACGGTATCTCTTTCCGCCGCAACTACGGCAAGTCCGCCGCCCTGTACGAGGGCTTCGAGGCCGCGAAAGGCGATGTCGTCATCACCATGGACGCGGACCTGCAGGACTCCCCGGACGAGATCCCGGAACTGTACCGGATGATCCAGGAAGAGGGCTACGATGTCGTTTCCGGCTGGAAACAGCACCGCCAGGACAACAAGCTCACGAAGAACCTTCCGTCCAAGCTCTACAACTGGACGGCGCGCAAGGTCACGGGCATCAAACTCCATGACATGAACTGCGGCCTGAAGGCCTACAAGAACGAGGTGGTCAAGAGCATCGAGGTGTACGGCGAAATGCACCGCTATATCCCCTACCTCGCCAAGAATGCCGGTTACGGCAAGATCGGCGAGAAACCCGTCCATCACCAGAAGCGCAAGTACGGCGTATCCAAGTTCGGCCTGGAGCGCTTCGTAAACGGTTTCCTGGACCTGATGTCCCTGTGGTTCCTGTCCAAGTTCGGCAAGAAACCGATGCACTTCTTCGGCACCACCGGCATCCTGATGTTCCTCATCGGTTTCGTGATGACCGTCTGGATCATCGTCGCCAAGCTCGTCCACCAAGCCCAGGGCGTGCACTACCGCGCCGTCACGGACCAGCCCCTCTTCTACCTGGCCCTCCTCGCCGTGGTCCTCGGTGCCATGTTCTTCCTCGCCGGCTTCCTCGGCGAAATGGTCTCCCGTTCCGCCACCACCCGCAACGACTATAACGTCAAGGCCCGCTTCTAAGCGCCTTCCCACCAAGAACTCGATAGACCGATCCCTCCAGGACCGGTCTTTTTATATCCATTCACATCAAGGACGGAGGTGTATAGAGCGGAAGGTGGTGCGCAGGCGGAATTCGGCTTTCAGCGAGCGCGAGCGGGAGGAAACGGGCGTGCCCGGAGGGATGACGGCGTCTGTTTGAGCGCTAGTTAGGCCCGCCCCGCGGGACTAACTGAGCGAGTTCGCCGTCAAGGCCGTTTCCGACCTCTGGCGAGCCGCTGAAAGACGCATGGAGCC
>CACZXH010000040.1 GCA_902785065.1 uncultured Bacteroidia bacterium | reverse complement strand
GTCGGTTTCGAAGGCGCAGAGCGGCGCGCGGGCCACATGGATGGGCCCGGTCGTGGGCGTGTCGCCTTCCAGCTGGGACATGCTCGCCCCGGCGTCCATGAGGATGTCCATGATGGAAATGTCGGCCTGGAGGGACTGGGTGTCCAGCCCTTCCACCTCCACGTCGCCGAAGATGGCGCCGGCCACGAGGAAGTTCGCGGCGCCGGACCAGTCGCCTTCGATGCGGAAGTCAGCCGCACGGTAATGCTGCTGGCCGCGCATCTTGAAGGTCAGGCCGGTGCACAGGGTCCAGTCCTGCGTCTGCAGGAAATCGTCGCCACCCTCCATCTCCGAGCCGATCTCGACGCCGAACTTGCGGAGCACGTCCACGGTAATGAACATGTAAGGGATGCTGCGGGGGTCATGGACATAGACCGTAGACCGATTCCCGGCGAGCGGCAGGGCCGCCAGCAGGCCGGAAATGAGCTGCGAGCCGCCCTTGCCGGACACATCAGCCCGGCCCGGGACCAGCGGACCCTTGACCGTGAGCGGGATATAACAGTCGCTCTTGCGAGCGACATGAGATTTCTCGACTTCGCTCGAAATGACAGAACAATCCTTGTCATTTCGACCGAGCGGAGCGAGTGGAGAAATCTCCGGAACCAGCCGCACCCCGAACGAGGCCATGATGTCATGCGCCCCGGCGAGGGGCCGGCCGAGGAGGGTCTTCTCGCCCGTCACGCGGACCGGGCCGTCGGCGACGACCGACAGGACCGGGATAAGCATCCGGGTGAGGAAACCCGACTCGCCCACCGGCATCTCGCTGATGGACAGGCAGTTCTCGAAGGCGCCGATGCCGGTGATTTCCAACTCGGAGCCCTTCACGGTCACCCGCGCGCCCAGTTTCCGGGCGGCGGCGAGGGCCGATTCGTTGTCCCCGCAGGGGGAATAGCCGGTCAGGTGCGAGGTACCCTGGGCGAGCGCGGCGGCAACGATTGCCCGCTGCGCGAAGCTCTTGGACGCCGGCATCTCGAGCGTTTCGTCCGTGCCGATGAAGCGGAAATCGCCGTACACGGCTTCGTCCATTTCGGCGGCGGTCCACTGGCCCGGGGCAGTGGCCTCGTCCGCCGTCAGGCAGGCGTAGGTAAAGGGCGCACCTTGCTTGAGGGCATCCAGCCGGGACTCCCGGCCTTCAGGGCCCATGCAGAACGCCACCAACGTACCGGGCTCGGCCTCCCGGTAGAGGGCCAGGACGCGGTCCACATCGGCCTTGCAAGTGGCCGTGGTCACGATTTTGACCACTTCACCCCCGAAGCGTCGGCCTTTTTCCAGGAGGGACAGCAGCGTGGCTTCCGGCGGCGTTCCTTCGAAATCGTGGAACGAGCGGATGAGCATGGTGCCGTATTCCTGGCAGGCCTGGCGGATCTTGCGGCCCATCATGGGCGGGGCCTCCACTTCCAGGTCCACATATTTGGCGCCGGCCTCAATGGCCTTGAGCAGTTGGTTTTCAGCGAGTTCCTCGGCCGGATTGCGGCCCTTGCGCGGCTGGGAGGCATAGAGCCCCTGCTCGGAGAGCACCTTGCCGGCATCGTCCAGCAGGTCTTCTTCCGCGGCGACGCGCTGCGCGAGGCTGGCAATCCGGCAGGTCGCGATGAGCGGTACGTCGGACTGCGTGAAGAGCTCTTCGATTTCCTCCTCGTCCAGGTCGCAGAGGTCCAGCCGGATTTCCGCCATCTCCACTTCCCCGCTTTCCAGGATCCCGAGGATCTCCTCCAGCGTCTTGCCTTGTATGGATGTACAAATCATATTGTCAATGCTTTAAGCGCTTCTGCGACGGTCAGGTCGCGGATGAGGACGGAGCCGATGCGCTCCGCAAGGACGAAATGCACGAGGGCGCCCTCGGCTTTTTTGTCCTTATCCATCGCGCCGGCGAGGGTTTCCACCGGGTAGGGGGCCTGGGTGGGGAGGCCGGCGGCGGCGAAGTCCGCCGCGAGGCGGGCCTCCAGGCCGGCCGACACGCCCAGCGCGTCGGAGAGCCGGGCGGCGAGGACGATGCCCATCGCGACGGCTTCGCCATGCGTGATGTCGTCCCCCCGCCGGAGCGCCTCGTGCTCGATGGCATGGGCGAACGTGTGGCCCAGGTTGAGCTTCCGGCGTTCGCCTGCCTCGAACGGGTCGCGCGAGACAATGGCGGCCTTCACGCCGGCGGCGGCGAGCGCGAGCTCCTGGAGCTCGGCCGCGGCGCCGCCTTCGGCCAGCCAGCGCACCGCGCGGCCGTAGTGGTCGTCTTCGTTCTCGATCAGGAAGGTCTTCAGCAACTCCGCAGCCCCGGACAGGAAATCGCGGTGCGGCAGCGTGCGCAGCGCATCGGCGCACACGAACGTGAAGACGGGCTGGACAATCACGCCCAGCATGTTCTTATAGTCGTCGAAATTCACCCCCGTCTTGCCGCCTACGGCCGCATCGACCTGGGCGAGCAGGGTGGTCGGAACATTGGCATACCGTATACCTCGTTTGTAAATGGATGCAGCGAATCCCGCGAGGTCCGTCGTGATCCCGCCGCCCACAGCGAGCACCAGCGCCTTCCGGGACGCCCCCGCCTCCAGCAGCGAGTGGGCGATGAGCAGAACCGTGTCCATGGACTTGTCCTCCTCGGACGTCTCGAGAGCGATGCATCCCCGCACGCATGGCACGGCCTCGATCACCTCGGCTGCCACCTCCGCCGCGTTCGCATCATAAACGACGAACACTTCGGACTCTTCCGCCACCAGCGGGGTGATATCCCCCAGCCGTTCGCGGCCGACCACCCGGCCGGCCACTTTCCCATCCATGATGACGCTGTACTCCTTTTCCATAGACTACAAAGATACGGGAAATATTTTGCAAATACCGGAAATTACGGTAAATTTGCAGTCCGTCTCCCTTGAGACCGCTCCCTGCCCGGATGGCGGAATTGGTAGACGCGCTGGACTCAAAATCCAGTGTCCCTTAAAGACGTGCGGGTTCGAGCCCCGCTCTGGGCACGCAAAAAGACCGCTGGTGGCGGTCTTTTTTGGTGCCCAGATGGGCCCTTCCACCCCCCGCCGCTTCGCGGCTGCCCCCGAGGGGGCGACTGGGGGAAGACCCCCAGCCCCCCTCCCGTCACCGTTTTCCAGTTGCGCTGGCGATTTTCCGTTTTTCGACCGCACGCGTGCTTTCATAGGTCCAATCGGTGGACCTATACAAGCGATTTTCGTCCTTTTTGCTCATACAGGTCCAATCGATGGACCTATACGGGCACCTCTCGGGGAAACAAGAGAAGAATCTGACTCGCAGCACGCCGCAAGTAACAAAAAAGGCCCATATTGTTCCCTCCGGAATGCTCCAGCACGCCAGAGGGAACGTTTTCAAAGGTTTTTGTTACCTGTAGCATACTCCTTCAAAACGACTGTTGGCAATTTCTTTGAAATATTGCCAAAAACGTTTATCTTTGTTCCAAAACATAGACATGGAATACAAGTGCATCATAACACCCAGGATGAGGGCCGTGGCGGATTCGCTGAAAGAGGCCTTTGTCGGAATGGATCATTGCATCACGGATACTGGCAGGAATCTGATTGTGGAGATTCCCAAAAGTAAGTGTGAATCGGTCAGGTCCGTTCTGAAGCAGCGCTTCCAGGATGTCGCGCTGATTCGTAACGCCTATCCGATGATGGAGGATCTGCATGACTTCATCTTGGTGAAGCCTCTCATTACCGAATCCCCGGTTTTTGAGAATGATGGTGTCCTGATACCGAATCTGGAAAAGCGCCTGGTGGACTATGACGCAGACAAAGAGTACGCCACCCTGACAGACCAAGACATCCAGCGAGAATTCCAACGGGCATTTGAACTGTACCCCATCAATACGTCCCGACTGCTCCGGTATGCCGGCAGAAAGGGGAAGAAGGAAGAAATCCGCAGCCGGCTGGATCGAATCGACCAGAACCGGATTGCCACGGTCCGTACCATTCAAGATTGTTTCCGGCAGGAACCTGTGAAACGAGCCTGGGTCTTCGGTTCCTTCTCAAGAATGGAGGAAAGGCCGGACAGCGATGTCGATATACTCGTCGATCTGGACACTTCCTCCCCCATCGGGCTTCTGCAGTATGCCGGAATGATCAACCGGCTGGAAGCCTTGCTGGGCCGCAAGGTCGACCTAGTGGCAAAAGACAGCATAAAGCCCTTCGCTCAGGAGAGTGTCAACCGCGACAAAGTACTCGTTTATGAGAGAGCCTGAACGCGACTACGGCCGGCTGCAAGACATTATTCAAGCCGCGAACAACATCCTATCCTTCACTGAAGGACACACGCAAGAACAGTTATCCTCCGATAAACTTCGCTATTTCGCCGTCGTCAAGAACGTGGAAATCATCGGGGAAGCGGCCTACATGCTTTCGCTGGAGTTTAAGGAAAAGTGGAGTCACATACCCTGGAACGACATCATCCGTATGCGGCACGTCCTCGTGCATGGCTATGCAACCATTCTTCCGGAACTGCTTTGGCATACTGCCCTGGTGGATGTCCCCCTCCTCAAAGAACAGGTTGAAGCAATCATGAGCGGGGGGCATGCTAAGCCATAAGCCGCCGTCAATTGCCATGCGCAGTTTCCAGGACCGTTTTGACGTTTTCCTTATATTTCCGTGAGACGGGCAGTTCCTTACCGGCAACGGTGACGACATCCGGCGAGGAGAGGACAGCTGCGGCCACATTGACGAGGAAGGCGCGGTGGATGCGTAGAAAACCGTCGCCCAAGAGGTTTTCCCACTGGGAGATGCCGGTCTTGTTGCGATAGGAGTCGCCGGCGGCCGTGACGATACGGACCTCGGTGTCGTTAGACTCCACATAGGCGATGTCAAAGAGGCGCAATGTCACGCTTTTCCGCTCGGAGAAGAAAGTGACGGTCCGGTCTTGCGCCTTGTACCGTCGGTCCAGCCATTTGGACCAGTAATAATCGCCGATGGACAGCACGGTGAGGATCAGCCCCAGGAAAACCGGGTTGATCAGCATCGGGGCAACGTTCTTCGTTTCCTGACTCCCGAACTGGTTGATCCTCGACCAGACCGAGTAATGAAGGAACAGGATCAGGACGATGACCGCAACCAGGACGGCCAGGGATAGATAGACCTTGTCCATCGGCTTGCGGGCCTTGGGCATCAGGTATTCAAGCGCGAGGGCGCAGGGGCCGAAGATCAGGCTGATCAGGACCGCCTGGACCAGCGAATAGTCCAGGCTGACCAGGATGGCCGAGAGCAGCGTAAGCGCCGCGAGCCAGTAGGCGATCTTTCCGAGCCGTCTCATTTCAGGACAAAAATAGGCAAAAACCCTTGTGTAAACAAGTTGAAAAGCCCTGCAGTGGGATTTGACAGGCCTGGAGCAGGTTTCTACTTTGGAGAATTCCGCACGTACGCCTTACCTTTGCATCAAACCAAAAAACACAAGCACCATGATCTCTGAAGAAACCTATTATGTGGTGGACTCCCTGGGAGTCGCCCATCCGGAAACCATCGAACGTGCCCGCGTAACGCTTCCGCAACTCTTCATGGAGGGCGGCCTGCACTGGATGATCGGCATTTCCCTGTTTCTCATCGCCCTGCTCATCGCCGCCTGGAAAGCACCCCGCTGGGTGCGGGAAATCGGCATCGGTGCCCTGATCTTCGCCATCTTCGGAACGCTGATGGGCATTCTCCAGATTCTGGATGTCTTGCAGATGTTCGGCGATGTCAGTCCCGCCGTCCTCTGCGGCGGCTTGAAAGTGACCCTGATTCCGACCTTCTACGGCTTCATCGTCTACTTCATCTCCCTGATTATCCGCGTAATCCAAAAGCCGAGGATCTGACGGGAAGGCATCCCATGCGGGGCGCCTTTCTTGGATTATTGCCGCGATGTGCGTATTTTTGCGTACACAGCAGCATTGACTTATGAGACAGCACAGATTACTCCCCGCTATCCTTCTCGTCGCCACCGCCCTCCTGTTCGCGGTCGCCGGCTATTCCGCCACCCCGCGTTCAACCAAGGGCCCCCTCATCCAGTTGCAGGCCGATGGTACCATTTCCGAGGCCACGGGCTGCCTGGACGATTTCGTGGGCAAGGGCCAGTATGTCCTGGTCGATTTCTGGGCCTCGTGGTGCGGCCCATGCCGCGAAGAGACCCCGTTCGTGGTGAAAGCATACAACGACTACAAGGACAAAGGCCTCGTCGTCATCGGTATCGCCGTGCGAGACAAGACTGACGCCACGAAGAAGGCGATGGCCAACATGGACATCTACTACCCGCAGCTGCTGGATCCGTCCATCGCGCTCGCCGGCGAGTTCGGCGTGTCGGCCATCCCACATCTGTTCCTATTCGGTCCTGACGGCAAGATCGTTCAGCAGGGCATGCGCGGCGAGGGCATCGACGCCCTCCTGCGGACGTTGTTCAAGTAGCTCACCCTCCCCCGCCCCAGCATGCGGCAAAAAAATCTATATAAAATTTTGTTTATAATGTAAACTTGTTTATATTTGCATCGGGATCCGGACGGACTGCGCAGCCGCAACGGACTCCGAAAACAAGTTAAATCATTGATACAATGGAACAGAACAACGAAATGAGCGCTCAGCAGAGCCTTCAGATCATCACGGAAACCTTCAACAAGAGCCGAAAGGGCATCCTCCGCAACAGCGCCAAGTACTTCCTCCTCTGGGGCGCGCTGCTTACCGCCGTCTCCCTGGTCATCTATCTGCTTTGGAACCTGACCGGGAAGCCGCAGTGGAACTTCCTGTGGTTCGCGATGCCGATCATCGGCTATCCCCTCGCCGCGCTCATGGGCAAATATGACGTGGCCGTCCCGCAGAACGAGGTCAGCAAGATGCTCTCCGGCGTGTGGCGTGTCTTCGGCGTCTTCGCCATCACGCTCAGCGCCCTGGCCATCTTCCTGGTGCCGATGAACGTGTCGCTCATCATCGTCATCATCCTGGGCCTCGCGGAATGCATGTCCGGCGTCCTGCTGAAGAACTGGCCCATCATCATCTGTGGTTTCCTCCTGGGGTCAAGAGCGAGGCGCAGCTGCTGATCTTCACCCTGGGCGGCATCCTCCTGCTCGTCACCGGCGCCCTCATGAAACTTCAGAACAAGTAAGCCATGTTCCCCAAGTTGGATCCGCTCCTTCATTCGGAGCTCAGGCTGGCGGTGATGTCCATCCTGGCCGGGGTGGACGAGGCCGACTTCACCTACCTCAAGAAGCAGACCGGCGCGACCTCCGGGAACCTCAGCGTGCAGATCGACAAGCTGACCGCCGCCGGTTACATCACGGTGGAGAAAGGCTTCAAAGGCAAGATGCCCCGCACCACCTGCCAGATCACCCCGACGGGCCAGGAGGCCTTCCGAGGTTATGTCAATGCCCTGCAAGAATACTTATCTTCCGGAAAATGAAAAGAGTCCTCAAAATAGTCTTATGGAGCCTGCTCGCCCTGGTGCTCCTCGCCGGAATCGGCACATGGTCGAAATTCGGTTCTCTGGTCAAGGGCGCGATGTCCGTCAAGAAACTGGACGACGGCCTGTACTACATGGAGTACAAGGGCGACGACGGCTTTGACGAGCTGATCGCCCAGGGCGGCGGAAAAACCTCCGCGGAACTGGCGGAGTATGTAATGACCTTCCTGTCGAAGGGCTATTACCATCCAGCCATCACGCCAGCGCCGGCCCAATACGGCTGTTCGGCCCTGACGGCCCGCACGCCGGAAAACGGCGTCCTGATGGGCCGGAACTTCGACTTTTCCTCCGCCACCGGTTTGATCCTGCACACCATCCCCAAACGCGGTTACGAGACCATCACCACCTTCAATGTGGAGTTTCTCGGCTTCGGCGACGATTGGCTCCCGGAAGGGTTCGTCAACCAGTATCTGGCCCTGGGCAGCCTCTTCTTCGCGCTGGACGGGATGAACGAGAAAGGCCTTGCAATCGCGGACCTGATGGCCGGAGACGATGCGGTCACGCACCAGGAAACCGGGAAACCGGCGCTGACGACGACATCGGCCATCAGCTATCTGCTGAAGAATGCCGCCACTGTCGACGAGGCGCTGGAACTGCTGCAGGAAATCGACATGCACTCGGACATCGGCTCCGCCCATCATTATGCCATGGCCGATGCTTCCGGCAAGAGCGTCGTGGTGGAATATGTCGACAACGAGATGGTGGTCGTGGACTCCCCCGCCGTCACCAACCACTACCTGTGTGAGCAGAAGCTGAATGTCGGCCTGTATGAAGGAGACCGTCGATATGATTTCCTGCGCCGGCAACTGCAGGAAGCGGGCGGCAAGATGGATCTTCGACAGTTGACGACGGTCATCGCTTCCGTGTCCCAGCCGCCGGCCCAGGGAGACCGGCTGGGAACCGCGTGGACGATGGTCATGAATTTGACCAACCGGAGCGTCACCTACTACTCCCGCCGTCACTTCGACAAGCCCCAGCGCTTCGAACTCGAGCGGAAATAGCCTTCCCGGCTATTTCCGCTTGGGGACGCGCTTGGAAAGGCCGATGGAATCGGTGGGGCAGATGAGGTAGCAAAGGTGGCAACCGACGCACTTGGCGCCTACGATATGGGGCTTGCGATCCTCGCCGAAGGTGATGGCCTGGTGCCCGCCGTCCCGGCAGGAAATGTAGCAGCGGCCGCAACCGATGCAGGTGTCCCGGTTAATGACCGGGAACACGACCGTCGAGCGGTCCAGGTCCGAGGCGCGGACAAAATAGGGAAGCTCTTCGCCTACCAGATCCTCCACGCGGGAAACGCCCCGGGAGGCCATATAGTTCTTCAATCCGTCGATCAGGTCGTCAATAATCCGGTAGCCGTACTGCATCACGGCCGTGCATACCTGCACGTTCTGGCACCCTAACTGGATGAAATCCAGCGCGTCACGCCAGGTGGTGATGCCACCGATGCCGGACAGCTGAAGGCCGGGCATGATCGGGTTGTCCGCCATCTCCAGGATGAACCGGAGGGCGATAGGCTTGACTGCCGAGCCGGAGTAACCGGAGACGATCCGCTGGCCGTTCACCTCGGCGCCCAGGGTCACGGACTTGATGGTGTTGATGGCGGAGATGCCGTCGGCCCCGGCGAAATGCGCGGCCAGGGCGAACTGGGTCATAGACGCAACATTCGGCGTCATCTTGGGGATGACGGGGATGTTGACGGACCGTTTGACATAGGCGGTATAGAAGGTGACAAGTTCGGGGTTCTGGCCCACATCGCTGCCCATGCCGGCGAGGCGCATCTGCGGGCAGGAGAAGTTCAGCTCCACGGCATCGACACCTGCCTCCTCGGCCATTTGGGCCAGCTCGATCCACTGCTCCTCCGTCTGCCCCATGATGGAGGCGACGATGATCTTGGAGGGATAGTTCTGCTTGAGACGCTTGAGGATGTCAAAGTCCATCTCCACCGGATTCTCCGACAACTGTTCCATGTTGCGGAAACCGGCAAAACTGTTGTCGGCCCGTTTTACAGCGTCGAAACGGGGAGAGACTTCGTTGATCTCCTGCAGACAGATGGTCTTGTAAAATACGCCTGCCCAGCCCGCTTCCAGGGCTGAGGCCACCATCTCGTAGTTTGTGCAGATGGCGGAAGAAGCGAGGAAGAATGGATTCTCGCAATGCAGGCCGCAGAAATCGATTTCCAAGGAAGGCAGTTCCGTCTCGGGCGTGGGGGCCGGCAGCGACTTGGCGATTTCCCGCAGACGGACAGGCCGGTCGTAGTGGATGCAGGCCTTCTCGGCGGCCTCCAGGTCCGCTTCGCTGCAGGCGGCGAACAGGCGGGCGCCCAGGGCTTGATTGTCAAAGCGGACGGCCCGGACAGCGCGGGCAGGATCGCCCTGGCTGCAGGCGGCGGAACAAGGGGCGTTTTCACAAAGCAGACACCGGACGGCTTCCTGCTTGAGATGGAGCTGATTCATGGGCATGGAAGTTACTAGTTTCCACAAATATAGGGATTTTGGCGAAAATGCCGCCAGATTACAGCACGGAAACTTCCACGTTGGTCGAGAAAGACAGCGAGGGATCGCTGTAACGGATTTTCACCCGCTTCCCGGCGGAACGCCGAAGGGCGGAAAGGAGCCGGGGAGAGTCGTTCAGGTCGATGGCCCAGACATGGGGCGAGGCGGTGAGTCGCATGGGGATGTGGAGGGGGTTCCGGGCGCGGCCTTTGGCGTCCAGCGTCTTGTTGAAGCGGTCCACGACGATCTGCTCAGGGGCCGCTTCCGCACTGGCAAGGACCGTAATCCAGCGGAGCCGGCCAGGCAGTTTCACCCGGACCGTCCCGCCGGTGGCGCCGCCATAGACGTTCAGGACCAGCCGGGAGGAGTCGACCACCCAGGCCGATGCCTTTTCCGAGGCCGGACGGCCGAGGGTCTTGTAATCCAGCCGATACTCCCCTCCCGAGAAATCGGCCAGGTAATAGCACGGCGGAGCGCCGCAATTCTGGTAAGACCGCGGGATGCCCCGCTCGTCCGGTACGCCCCGCCACCACGAGCCGCAGGTGGCCCCCGCCAGCACTTCTTCCACGGCCAGTCCGGCCGGGAGAACGAGGGTATGGCGGGCCATCGTATGGGTATGCGCGCTCATCAGCAGGAGCCGGGGATGCCGGGAAAGAATCGTCTCCAGGGAGTCCAGGGCCTTGAATTCGGAGAAAGGGATATGGGCCGACAGGACCGCGAGCGTCTGCGGCGGGGTCTCGGCCAGGACCGCGGAGAGCCAGGCTTTCTGGTCCTCCCGGAAACCGGCCTCGTAGCCTTGGGCACCCTTCCCGCGGACATCATCCATCAGGATGAAGCGGACACCGCCCCGGACAAAGGTCGTATCGGTCGGGCCGATGATGCGACGGTAGGAGGCCATATCCCGGCTGCGGCCCCGCCCATACACGTCCCGGTCATGGTTTCCCGGGACGCAGGCCCAGGGAAACGGCAGCGAATCCAACGTGGTACGGGAAGGCGCCAGGAGATCCATCTTGTCATTGACGAGGTCGCCCAGGAAGATGGCGAAATCCACATCTTTCCGGCTTCCCAGTTCGCCGTAGACGGACTTCCGGGCATAGGCGAGCTCCGTTTCGCTGTCCACCTGCGGATCGCCCACGAATGCGACGCGAAGCCGCTGCGCTCCTCCCGGCTGCGCGGCCAGGAGGAGCACGGCGGTCAGAAAGGCCGGGACAATGCCCGGCCTGATTCGCGTCAGAAGCATCCGCTACTGGAAGTTGTACATCAGCAGCTTGCTGTCCTCGATCCAGGTCAGGTAACCCTTGCCCTTGGAATCGAAGACAAAGCTCAGGTTCGGGTCGCCGGTGTATTCGACGCCGTCACCGTTGCCGAGAGAAACCGGAGCAGACCATTGCTTGGTCGCCGCATCGAAATAGACCACGTCGATGGTCTTGGGCGAAGCGCCCTCGTTGGGATAGGCGACGAAAACCGTTCCATCCGGAGCGACGGCGATCTTGGAGTAGCAGCGGGAGCTCAGGACATAGTCGATCGTGCCGCCGACCTGCGACCAGGTGCCGTCCGCGTTGTACTTCTCCACCCGGTGGTGGTAATTCTCATTGTCCTCGGCGTTGTCACCGGTCACGAGGTAGACCGTCCCGTCCGGGGCGACGGTGATGTCGTAGCCCACGATACTGGTCTGGGTAGCGCCCTCCCGGAGATAGTTCTGGCGGAGACCGGACCAGGAAGTGCCGTCGAACTTCATCACATTGTGGCCGTAGTTCACGTCATTGAGCGCTTTCGCCCGGTTGATGCTGAACATGTAGGCGTTCGCGCCGTCGCCGGCCATCCGGATCTCATAAGGACGCGGGTTCCCGTCGAGGGCGTCGATGCCGCCGGTGGTCCAGGACGAACCGTCCCAGATGCCCACGAAGGTCTTGTTGGACATGATCTGGCAGACAACCACCTTGTTGTCGGCGATGGCGTGGAGATGGATCTTGCTGGTGGCGGCCGTGCCGATATTCTCGCCGACCGTGCTCCAGGAACCGCCGGCATACGTCATCACCGTCGTGACCTGCGGGCTCACCGCACCGTTCTTGAAGGCGATGAAAGGCGTGCCGGAGGGAGAGAGGGTGAAATCGTAGTCGGAGCCCACCTTGTCGCTGAAGGCCTCGCCGATGTTCTGCCAGGCGCCGTCCACGAACTTGAGGGCATACATTTTCTCATCCTTTTCGGGATCGCGGGCATCCGCCTCGGTAGGCTGGTGGCGCTTGAAGGCGACGAACGGAACATCGTCGACCGGATTCACCAGGATACGGGCGCCGGCGTGGACCGGAACGGCCTCATAGGTGGGAGCAGCGGTCCACTCGCCCTTCTGGCGGTTCAGGGTGACGGAGAAGATAGCGTTCACGGAGCCGTCCAGGTTCGTGACCGTGTAGTCGACCGGGTTGGAGAAGTCATTGACGGTCACACCGCTCACCTGTTCCACGCCGTTCACGGTCACCTTGTTGCCCGCGCCGGTCGTGAAGGAGGCGACCAGTTCGGTGATGTCCGCGAGCTGCGGGACGGCGACACCGATCTCGGAGCCCTTGATCTCACCGACGAGGGTCTTGCCGAGCGCCTTGGCGTTCTTGTCCCCGTCGAAGGAGAAGAAAGTCAGCGCCGGATGCTTGTCCGGAGCGAGGCTCACGTTGACCTTGTACGAGACGGGGTTCTCGCCGTGCGAATCCGTCACGACATACGTAATGGCGGACTCGAAGTTGTTGACGGTCTTGCCGCTGGTCTGCTCGGCGCCATTCACCTTGACGATGTTGCCTTCCGCCACGGTGAAGGTGGCCACGAGGGCCGACTTGTCCACATCGGGCAGGGCGACATTGATGTCCGTGCCGGAGACTGTCGCCACGTAATCCTCGGAAAGGACGGCGTTGTCCGCGGCCTTGAAGCTGAATGCCGTCAGGGACGGCGGATTGATGATCTCCTTCTCCTGGCAGGAGACGGAAAGCGCCACGGCGCCCGCGAGGGCGGCAGCGACGACCCAGATTCTGTTCTTTTGCATAAGCATTCGTTTTATAGCGTTAAAGATTCTTCTTGGTAATCACGAGTTTGCTTCCCTTGGCCGCAGGACCCGGGAAACCAATGGTGAAGGTTCCAGGGGATGTGCCAGTGATTGCGATAGTGACCGTGTTGTCCTTGGACTCGTCGATGGCGTGGTCCTTCCACTGGATGCGGACGGGCATCCGCCAGATGCCGGGCAGGAAAGTCACCGCGCCACCCGGAGTGACGACATCATAGTCGACTCCTTCCGCCACGCCGCTGCCGCAAGTGACGGCAAAGTTCACGACAATCGGATCCGTGAAGGCAGGGCAGCTGATGCCGATGTAATAGGTAACGGTCGCTTTCATGTCGGCGCCGACCACGGACACATTGGATCCCGTGGACGTTTCCACGTACACGAAGGGTTCGTCAAAGAGCGGCAGTTCGTTCTTGGCGCATCCCGCCAGGAGGACGGCCGCTGCGAGCAAGAGGATGTACTTCAGTTTCATAGGCCGGCGTTGCTGGTAGGGTTCTGCTGGATATCCGGATTCGTCTCCGTCTCGATGATCGGGATCGGGAGGACGAACCGGTAGTCGGGATAGCGGACGGTCAGGACCTGGGTGTTGAAGCCGGAATCCCGCTTCAGGTCCTGGTGACGGCGGGTGATGTCGTATAGCCGGTGCCCCTCGAAACAGAGTTCCTTCATCCGTTCCTGCTCGATGAGCTCCATCAGCCCGTCTTTGCCCGAATAGGAGAGCTGGACGGACGATTCGGCCACGCCAAGCGCCCGTGCTTCCAGCATGCGGACGTACCCCTCGGCTTCCGGCAGGCGGCCCAGCGCGCAGGCGCACTCGGCGGCGATCAGGTACATTTCCGACGCCCGGAACACGACGGGGTCGTAATGCCGCTCCACGTCGGCGATGTCCTCCGTGCAGTAATACTTCATGCAGATGTCCGAAAACTGCTTCATCTGCCCGTTCCCGTCCTTGCCGTAATAGCTGAACAGGTCCGTGCGCACATCGCCGGACTTGTACAGGGCCTTCAGCTTCTGGGAAGGCCGGGCCGACGGGTTGTCATACCGGAACCACTTCCCGAGCGAACCGCCGCTCTGGTAAAAGCCGTTGAGGCGGAAGATGTCCTCCTCGGGGCTTCCTGCCCGGGTGCAGAACATCGCCACATACTTGTTGCGGGGCGCCAGGGAGAAGCGGCCGATGAGCCCGGAGGCCAGTTCCAGCGCCTTTTCATGGTCGCCCATATACAGCCGGACCCGGGCTTCCAGGGCATCGCAGGCAGCCGGAGAGGCCTTGTAGCGGTCGAACTTGAAGTTGTCGGTGAAGAGCTCCCTCGCCGCTTGGATATCGGAAAGGATCTGCTCATAGGTGGCCTTCGTCGTCGACCGGATCATATGGTCCGTGATGCTCGGGATCGATGTCATCAGGCCGACGCCCCAATGGGAGGCGTCCGGGGTGAAAGTGTACGTCTGACCGTACACGTTGCACAGCTGGAAGAACGCCAGCGCCCGGACCAGATAGGCCTGGGCCAGCGTGTTGTCCACCAGCTCGGGATCTTGGTCCCGGAGCTTCGGGACAAAGTACAGCAGGTAGTCCAGGTCCATGATGAGGTTGTACCCCCGCTTCCAGATCAGGCCCACCGGCGAGGATTCCTCCTCGTAGGTGGACGTGAATTCGTAGGTCTTCCACCACTCGGTGTTCGTCGCCGAGAGGTACAGCAGGTCGCCCGCCACTTCCGGATACATGACGGCGTAATGGTCATACAGGCTGAAAAGCAGGTTATACGCGCCCAGGATGGACGGTTCCACCGATTCGATGTCCGAGAAATAGGTCTGGATGTCGCTCTTGCCCAGCTGCTCCACCTCGAGGAAATGGCAGCCCGTGATGAAGGACGGCAGGCAGAACGCCAGGACGATGTTTCGAATGATCTTCTTCATACGGCAGTCCTCCTAGAATGATGCGTTGAGACCCAGGGTGAAGTTCCGGTTGACCGGGAACCCGTTCGAGAGGGTCTTGTACGAGTTGAGCGTCCGGCTCTGGTCCGGCGTGAAGAGATACACGTTGTAACCGGTCAGGGAGATGGACGCACTGTCCATGTGGATCCGGTTCAGCCAGCGGCGGGGCAGGTTCCAGCTCAGCGTGAGGTTCGTCAGGTTGAACTTGGTCATGCTGTACAGGTTCCGGGTGGAGTCCATGTTGGACTTCGTCGACGTGGTGGACACGCGCGGATACGTGGACACGTCACCCGGCTGCCGCCAGCGGTACAGGTAGGTTTCGACCGCCTGGTTCTGCGTGAAGATGTCGTATCCGTCGCTGAAGTAGATGGCCGCGTATGTGGGGATGTCCCAGCCGCCGATATTGTAATTGACCTGGAAGGAGAGGGCGAAGTTCTTCCAGGTGAAGCTGTTCACCAGGCCGCCATAGACGATGGGCGTGCGGGAAAGGCCCGTGATCTCCCGGTTGTCATAGGTGAAGGTCTTGGTGACGTTCCCTTCCTTGTCGTACCACATCGGCATACCGTCCGCAGGGTCCACGCCGGCCCATTTGACCAGGTACCAGGTATGGGAATCATAGCCCGGTGCATACAGGTAGGTGAAGAACCCGGTGGTCATGTCCCCGTGCAGTTCCAGGATCTTGTTCTCGTTGTGCGTGGCGTTCAGGGTCGTGGACCAGGAGAAGTCCGCCGTCTTGATATTGTGGCTGGTCAGGTTGAGTTCGATACCCGTGTTCTGCATCGAGCCCACATTGGCGTAGAGCCGGTCGTCGGAGATCATGCGGGAGACATAGATCTTGCTGATCATGTCCCGGGTCTTGTTGTAATAGTATTCGATCTCGCCGTCCAGGATGCCGCCCAGGTTGAAGGTCAGGCCGGCGTTGCTCCGGCTCACGGTCTCCCAGGTCAGGCCCTCCGTCGGGACGGAGGAAAGGACGGCGCCCGCCGATGCCCCATAGGAATAGGAGTTCGAATACGTATAGGTGCCGGCCCGGTAGGAATTGTCCACGCGGGAATTGCCCACGATGCCGTAGGAGCCCTTGAGCTTGAGCATCTTGACCCAGTCGGCATGGAAGAAGGGTTCCTTGTGGATATTCCAGGATGCCCCCACCGACCAGAAGTTGTTCCACTGCTGGTAGATACTGAAAGCCGAACTGCCGTCCCGCCGGAAGTTGGCGGACAGGTAGTACCGGGAGTCAAAGGAATACTGCGCCCGGGTGAAATAGGACATGGTCCGGCTCATGGAATAGGAGGACGTTCCCTTGCGTGTGCTCTCGTCGGCAAAACTGATTTCCCGGATGTTGTCATTCATGAAACCGCTGCCGGAGGCGGACGTGGACTTGCGCAGCACCTCGTGCAGCTCGAGTCCCGCATACAGCATCATCTTGTGCCGCCCGAAGGTGTTCTCGTACGAAATCTTGTCCACGTTGGTCCAGTTCGTGAAACCCGATTCATACTTCGAGGAATAGCCCCGCGGCTGGAGGTTGTCCCCCAGGCCGTCCAGCGTCTTCCGGGAGTCGTAGACATCCTCGTGGGAGTGCTGGTAGTCGATCTCGAACGTGCTGCTCAGTTTGAGTCCCTTGACAATCTCCCAGTCCACGTCGGCGTTCATCGTCGTCTTGACGGACCGCTGGTTGTTCTGGTTGTATTCCCGGTCGGGGAGCTTGTTGTCCAGGTGCTTCTTCATGACCCACTCCTCTTTCGTATCGTCCCAGACCTTGTTGAACAGCCGGTACGTCTTCCCGTCCTCGAGATAGGGCGAGAAGATGGGGAGGATGTCCATGTAGTCGTGGCCGATCTGGAACATGTCGTCGTCCGTGAGGATGGCGCCCAGGGAGAGCCCCACCCGGAGGTTGTCCACCGGGTTGTAGGTATTGTTCATGCGGACGTAATACCGCTGGCTCAGGTCCGACTGGATGATGTTCGCGTTCCGGTAGTAGGAGCCGGTCACGTAGGTCTTCGCCTTCTTGGTTCCGGTGGTGGCCGAGAGCGAGGCGTAGAGGGTGGAACCCAGGCCGATATAGGTGTCGAACCAGTCGGTGGACGTGGTGCTGTAGGAGTTGTAATCGTTGTCCTGGTACGGGAAACTGGACAGGGAGTTGCCAGCGTTGGTCCACGCTTCCTTCGCAATCTCCATGTACTGCTCCGCGTTCATCAGCTTCACCATCGTGCTTTTGTCCGGCATGGACACACCGTAGTTGAGCGTGGCGCTGAGCTTGAGCGGCTCGTTTCCGGCCGATCCCCGCTTGGTCGTCACGAGGATGACGCCGCCGGCCGCATTGGCTCCGTAGATGGTGGTCTGGTCTGCATCTTTGAGGACGGTAATGCTCTCGATGTCGTTCGGGTCCAGCATGCCGATCGGCGACACGGTCTGGGAAACGCCGGGCATCTGCCCGGAAGCGGAGCCCGTGTACAGGGGTACACCGTCCACCACCCAGAGCGGGGCGCTGGAGCCGTACAGGGAGGACTGGCCGCGGATCCGGACATTGAACCGGTCGCGCGTGCTGCCGCCGGAGTCAGAGGAATTCTCGATGCTCATGCCCGGGATGAGGCCTTCCAGCAGGTTGTCCACCCGGGCCTTGGGCTTGAACTGGAGGTCGGTGGAATTCACCTGGAAGGCGCTGCCGACCATGTCTTCACGCCGTTGCTTGACACCGTAAGCGCCCACGACGAGGGCGTTCTCCAGCGTCTCCGCATCATCTTCCAGAACGACATCGATCCGGCTCCGCCCGTCGATCCGGACCGTCTGCGTCTTCATGCCGAGGAAGGAGAACTCCAGTTCGGCGGTTTTCGAAGCCGCCAGGATGGAATAGGACCCATCCCCTTTCGTGATGGTCCCCTGCCGGTTGGCGCCGCAGACGACGCTCACACCGGTGACGGGCTCGCCCCCCGCGTCCGTGACGACGCCGGTGACCGTGAACCCGCGCTGCGCCGCCAGCCAGGGGGCGGAGAGCAGCAGCAGGCAGAGGATGAGAAGGTATGAAAGACGTTGACTGATCATTTCCGTTTCGATTTGCACGGCAAGTTAGTGAATAAATCTGAATAATAAATATCCATATTCAGTTTCGGGTTTCTCTCCGGCTTTGCATTTTTGCCGCGATGTACGTAATTTTGTGAGACAACGCACACAAGCATCGCTAACTCAACCGCATCGATATGTTCAAACGTTTCATCCTGGCCCTGGCGGCCCTGTCCCTGGGGCTGCAGGCCTTCGCACAGGGGCCCGATCCCGATTTCCACATCTACCTCTGCTTCGGGCAGTCCAATATGGAGGCCGGCGCCCGGCCGGCACCGCAGGACGAGGGCTTCAACGACCCGCGCTTCCAGTTCATGGCGGCGGTCGATATGCCCCGCTACGGACGGGAGAAGGGTCATTGGTACACGGCCACGCCGCCCATCTGCCGGGAGGGCAACAACCTGGGGCCGGTCGATTTCTTCGGCCGCAAAATGATCGAGAACCTGCCGCCGAACATCCGCGTGGGCGTCATCAACGTGTCCGTCGCGGGCGCCAAACTGGAACTTTGGGACAAGGATGCCTACAAGGAGTATATCGACAACGAGCGTGACTGGATGAAGGCCATCGTCGCGCAGTACGGCGGCAGCCCTTACCACCGCCTGCTGGAAATCGCGCGCATCGCCCAGAAGGACGGCGTGATCAAGGGAATGCTGCTGCACCAGGGCGAGTCCAACCCGGACGATCCCGCCTGGCCGGGCCGCGTGAAGAAGATCCATGACGACCTCTGCGCCGAGCTGGGCCTCAACCCCGACGACATCCCCCTGGGCTGCGAGAGCACGGGCGACCAGTTCCATTTCAGCACCGAAGGCATGCGCCTGATGGGCTACCGGATGGCCGACAAGATGCTCCAGCTCGAAGGTTGGAAGAAGCCCGAGAAGCGCACCCTGGCCCTGCAGCCGGACAAGCTTGGCATCCAGATCAGCCCCACCCTGGCCGGCATCTTCTTCGAGGACATCAACCAGAGCGTCGACGGCGGCATCTGCGCTCAGCTCATCCAGAACAACTCCTTCCAGGCGTACAACGTCCCGGAGGCGCCGGGAGACAACGAGTTCTCCCAGTGTGACACCGTATTCTTCGGTTGGACGGTGGTCCGGAAGGACGGCGCCGTCGGCACAGCCCACGCCGTGGCCGACAAGCCGCTGGTCCCTAAGCTCAAGCGCTGGTACGACTTCGACCCGGACGACAAATACGACGACGAGTTGCGCTACACCCAGTACAGTGTGCGCTTCGACATCCAGGATCCCGGCGAAGGCTTCGGCATTGCCGCCAACGGTTACGGCATTTCCGAATACAAGCGCGGCCCTGGCCAGTTGTATTCCAACAATACGCAGATAGCGTCCATTCCGGTCAAGGAGGGCGTGAGCTATGACCTAGGCCTGTACCTGCTGGCAAACAAATACCGGGGAACCGTCTCGGTCTATCTCGAGGACAAGGACGGGAACATCAATTCCAACATTGTCGCCATCACCCGGCCGGCCAAGGACTGGAAGCAGTACACCGGCACGCTGAAAGCGGAGCGCTCGGTGGACAGCCGGCTGGTCATCGCTGTGGAAGGGCGGCCAATACGGTCCTTTCCGCAAGGACCTCCTGGAAGCGCTGGAGGCCCTGCATCCGACCTTCATGCGTTTCCCCGGCGGCTGCGCCTCCGAGGGAACCAACTACTTCGGGCAGGTGTTCTGGAAGAATTCCATCGGTCCGCGCGAGGAGCGGGTGGGTTTCCGCAACCACTGGGCCTACTGGACCTCGCAGTACATCGGTTTCTATGAGTACCTGCTGATGGCGGAAGGCCTCGGCGCCACGCCGCTGCCGGTGTTGAACAACGGCGTCACCTGCCAGTTCGCCGGCCACCAGTACATCGCGCCGCTCGAGACGAAGGCCGACCGCGACCGCTTCTACAGCATTTTCGTCAAGGACGCGCTCGACTTCATCGAGTTCTGCAACGGCGGGACCGACACCGAGTGGGGTGCCAGGCGGGCGCAGATGGGCCATCCGGATCCCTTCAACCTCAAGTACCTGGGCATCGGCAACGAGAACCAGGGGCCCGAGTTCTGGGAGCGCTTCGACATCATGTACAAGGCCATCAAGGCCGCCCATCCCGAGATCGTCATCGTCTCCACCGCCGGTTCAGCCGATGCGGGCCGCGAGTTCGACGCCAACATGTCAGAGATTGACGCGAAATACCCCGACACCATCGTGGACGAGCACTACTACAAGGGCGACGACTGGTTCTACTCCCACGGCGACCGTTATGAGCCGGGCAAGGTGCGCGGCAAGGACGGCAATACCTACGACCGCGCGAAACCTACGCGCGTGTTCGTTGGTGAGTTCGCGAACAACCGTGCCAACAATGCCTACTCCTCCGCGATGGCCGAGGCGGCTTACTGGCTCAGCAAATGGAACTCGAACCTGATCTGGTTCGACAACCGCGGGATGTGGCGCAGCTGCAACTACTGGTACCAGCAGCTCTTCTCCGTGGCGGGCGACCGCGCCTTTTCGATGTCACCGGCGATGAACGGAGACGCCGTGGACGAGCGCATCTACAGTTCCCCCACCATCGACACCAAGACGGGTGAAATCTTTATCAAAATGGTCAATGCCGAGGCGGTGGACAAGATCTTCACCGTCCAGACCGGTACCGGTCTGACCTACGAGGCCACGCTGGAGTTCGTTTCCTCGCACGACACGTCCATCAAGAACCAGGGCGACCAGAACTACTACTCCAGCCATCCGGACTACGCTGCGCCGGCCTCCTTCGGCGGCCCCGGCGCGGCCGAGCGCCCGGGCCTCCGCGAAATGGCCTTCCGCTTCGGCCGCCAGGTCAAGTACAACGAACCCGTGGTCCCGCACACCAAGGCGCTGGGTACGGTGAAGGGCAGTTTCGACTTCACGCTGCCGGAAAACGCCATTGCCATCCTGCGGCTCAAGCCGGTCCGCTAAGCAAAAAGGAGGCGGCCCCTGCGGGTCGCCTCCTTTGCATGCAGGCTGGTCCGGAATCAATACCCCGGATTCTGCTGGCCAGCCAGGCTGGGATTGGCATCCATTTCGGCCTTGGGAATGGGCAGGACGATCTTGTAGAAGCTCCAGTCGAAGCTCAGGTCCTTGGCGTAGTGTTTGGGGATGCTGCTCACCTTGGAGGGGGCGGTCTCATCCACGCGCTCGACCCGCAGGTTGTTGCGCATCAGGTCGTACAGGCGGTGTCCTTCGCCCACCAACTCTTTCCGGCGCTCCAGGAGCACGCGGTCCAGCGTGATGTCTTCCCCGGCCACCGTCTTGTCCGGATTCGCGCGCTTCACGATGGGATCCAGGTACTTGACAGCATTGGCGTTGTCCCTGTTCTTGACAGCGGCCTCGGCGGCGTTCAGATAGACCTCGGACAGGCGGATGAGCGGGATGTTGGCATCCTGGACCACTTCACCTTCCTGCGGCTGGTACTTGTTCACATACGCGATCTTGCTGGAGACCTTGAAGATCTTGTTGCGGACGTCCTTGGAATCGCTGGCGAGCAGGTTATAGAACGATGCGGTGACGCAGTAGTCCTTGTAGCCGGTGCCGGACAGGTAGCCGAGGGCTTCCTTGCCGGGGCTGTCAGTGGTGAGGTTGATGATCTCGAACAGGACTTCGCCCGGCTTGTTCGCGCTGGAGTCGTCGGACCAGGCCGTGGGATATTCCTCGTTGGTCCAGAGCGCATAGCCGGCGGCCTCGGCGCCCTTGATGGCATCCTCGGCGGCCTTGAAGGCGCTCACGTTGTCATTCTTGTACAGGTACACCCGGCTCAGGAGCGCGAGGGCGCCCCACTTGTTGAGGTGACCCTTCTGGAAAGTGTCGCCGATGAGGTTGATGCCGCTCGTGAGGTCGCTGATAATCTGCTCGTAGCACTTGGCCACCGTGCTGCGCTCCGGCTTTCTTTCGATGTCGGGGAGCTCGTCGATCACCAGCGGGACGCCGAAGGAGGCTCCGTTGTCCTTGGTGTACGGATAGCTGTAGATTCGGAGCAGGTCGAAGTACGCCAGCGCGCGGAGGCACAGGGCCTCACCCTTGACATTGTCCCGGAGCTTCTTCTCGGCATCGTCCTGCGTGGGCAGGCCGTCGATCTTGGACAGCACGATGTTGCAGTTGGCAATCATGTTGTACAGATAGTACCAGTGCGTGGAGGGGGCGTTGTCCCGGGAGAAATTGAACCGGTAGTAGTTGCCGGTACGCTTGGTGGAGGAGACGGCGATCATGTCGTCGGCGGTCACGTCGGCGTAATAGACCAGGCGGCCGGAATAGGCGTACGGGTCCTGCATCGTGTTGTAGACGCTGTTCAGGGCGAACACCGCCTCGGATACCAGCTGGACGCTCGTCTCGGACGGAACACGGGTGGAAGGCTCCAGGTCCAGCCATTTGTCACCGCACGATACGGCGGCGGCGCAAAGGGTGATGAGGGAAAGGATTCTGTATGTTTTCATGGTCCGGACGATTTAGAAGTTGACATTGACACCGAAGGTAAGGGTCTTCAGCGGAGGCGTACCCCAGATGGCCTTGCCGCCCACGACGGCTTCCGGATCGTAGTAGTCGTACTTGGCCCAGGTCCACAGGTTGTTCGCAGCGCAGAACACGCGGGCCGTCTGGATGCCGGCCGGCTTGGTCCAGTTCTGGGGCAGGGTGATGCCGAAGGTGAGGGTCTTCAGCCGGATGAAGTCGGAGCTGTGCAGCCGGCGGTCGGTGGTCACCTTGTTCATCGCCTCGGTAGGCGTGTCGATGAAGATCTCGTACTGGGAGATATCGCCGGGCTTCTTCCAGTTGTCGGCATAGTAGGTCGGGATGTTGGCCTCCATGTCGTTGCCGCCGTGCTCGGTCTTCTGGGCCCAGTTGTCATAGGAGTAACCGCCGAACTGGTAGGAGAACAGGAAACTGAGGTCGAACCAGCGGTAGCGCAGGGTGTTGGAGAGACCGCCGGTCAGGACGGGCTCGGCATGCTTGTCCAGCAGGATGGCATTGGCCTTGGAGCTGTTCTCCGTGATTTCCTTGACATAGTTGCCGTTCGCATCCAGGTCGTTGGTGTAGAACTGGGGCGCACCCGTATCCGGGTTGATGCCGGCGAACTCAATCATATAAAAGGTGCCGTAGGGGTGTCCCACCACGTGGTTGAACTGACCGTCGATGATCTCCGTCTGCTCGCCGTCCAGGACCACGATCTTATTCTGGTTGTGGGCCAGGTTGAAGGTGGTGTTCCAGGTGAAGTCACGGGTCGAGACGTTCAGGGTGTTGAGTTCCAGCTCGACACCGTTGTTCCGCACCTGGCCGATGTTGGTCAGGTAGGAGCTCAGGCCGTTCGTCATCGAAATCGGAAGGTCCATCAGCAGGTTCCGGGTGTTGCGGGAGTAGTATTCCACAGTCAGGTTGACGCGGTTCCACAGGCCGAGGTCCACACCCAGGTTCAGGTTGTAGTTGGTCTCCCACTTGAGGTTCCTGTTCTCAATCTGGGAAATGCCGATGGCGGGCTCCAGGTTGTAACCGCCGCTGATGGAGCTCAGGCCCATATATCCGTAATAGTCGGAAGGAAGGGTGCCATTCACGCCGTAGGAAGCGCGGAGCTTGAGGTCGGTGAGCCAGTCCTGGACCGGGTCCATGAATGCCTCGCGGATAACCCGCCAGGCGCCGGACACGGACCAGAAGTGGCCCCAGCGGTTGTCGCGGTGCAGGCGGGAGCTGCCGTCCACACGGTAGCTGCCGCCCAGGTAGTACCGGTTGTCATAGTCGTAGTTCACGCGGCCCAGGTAGGAAACCAGGCGGCTCTCGGTCTGGTTGCCTCCCACGCCTTCGGTCTTCTGGCCGTTGCTGATGTCCTGGCGGGACGCCGTCGCGAAGTAGGACGCGTCGCCGGACAGGTAGTCGCGGTACTGGTCGTCGATCTCGAAGCCGAGCAGGGCGTCCAGGTGGTGCACCCCGGAGAAGGTCTTCGCATAGGTGAGCTGGTTGGTCCACACGAGCTTGTCCATCTCGTAGAAGCTGGCGGACATTTCGCCCATCACGTCGTCACCGTTGGAGGTGCGGGGGTCGGCCCAGTCCTTACCCTTGGTGAACACGAAGTCGTAGGCGACGGTCGACTTGAACTTGAGGTCGGGAATGAACTCGTACTGCGCCCAGGCGGTGTCGAAGGAACGGGTCACCCAGTTCTTCTTGTAGTCGTAGGTCTGGGCGAGGAGCGGGTTGCGGTCGCCGTTGCGGATGAAGGCGCGGTTCCAGGTGCCGTCCTCGTTGTAGGCGGCGTCGGAAGGGACCACGCAGTTACGGGAGCTGTAGAACGGGGAGGTGTAGGAGGTACCCTCGCTGTAGAGGTCCTGGTTCACCTTGGAGAACAGGATGTTCGCACCCAGGGTCAGACGGTCCGAAGCCCGGTATTCCACGTTCACGCGGCCGGAGATGCGCTCCATTGCGGACGTGGGCGTTATACCCTCCTGGTTCATATAGTTCAAGGAAGTGAAGTACTTCACGCGGTCGGTACCGCCGGCGATGGATGCTTCATAGTTGGCGTGTTTGCCCTTGCGGAACAGGATCTTGTCCCAGTCCACATAGCCGCACCAGGGAACGGGGGCGTAGTCGTCGATGTTCGCGTCGGCATAGGCCTTGGCGTCGGCGTCGGATTCGCCGCCCCGGATGGCGTCGTTGTACAGGCCGGTCCACATATATTCCCGGCGCTGTTCGCCGCTCATCACAGGACGGAACGGCATCGCGAAATCGGTCATGCCCCAGTCGGCCTTCAGGCTCACCTGCGGCTTGCCGGTCTTGCCTTTCTTGGTGGTGATGACGATGACACCGTTCGCGGCGCGGGAGCCGTACAGGGAAGCCGCCGCCGCATCCTTGATGATGGTGATGCTTTCGATGTCGCTGGTGTTCAGGGTAGACATGATATCCAGACCGGCGTCGCCGCCGGCCACGCCGATGTCACCGCTGCGGATCGGAATGCCGTCCACCACATAGAGCGGGGAATTGCTGGCGTTGAAGGATCCCATGCCGCGGATGTTCAGCGAGGTAGCGGAACCCGGCTGACCGGAGGCCTGACTGAACTGGACGCCGGGTGCGTTGCCCTGCAGCATGTCCTGGAAGGACACGGCCGGGACGTCGGCCAGTTTCTCCTGTTTCACGTTGGATGCCGAGCCGGCATAGGCCGATTTCTTGAAGGTACCGTAACCGGTGACGATAACTTCGTCCATCAGGACGGATTCGGCCTCCAGGGAAACATGGATGGTGCCGGCGGACGCGACCTGTACTTCCTGGTCGGCATAGCCCAGACAGGAGACCACGAGGGTGGCCGGCAGGGAGGGGACCTCCAGGGAGAACCGGCCGTCCAGGTCGGTGACGGCGCCGATGTTGGTGCCTTTCACCACCACACCGGCCCCGATGACGGGCTCATTCGTCTGGGAGTCGGTCACGACACCCTGGAGACGTGTGGGCGCCGCCCAGGCCGTTCCCAGGAAAAGGAAGCCGGCCAGCAACAGCGCGCCGCTGCGAAGAAGCTTTCTCCACAGCGCTTTCATATTGGTTGACAACATCATAGATGATAGGTTAGTGAGGTTAATTGCCTAATAATGAGACATATCTGAAACCAAAGGTAGCAAGAATTCCCGGATTATCCAAAAAGGCGCATGCTTTCACCCCGCTCGTAACTTTTCCGCTTTTTTTCTTGCATATTGAAAAAACATCCTTAACTTTGCGGTGTATTAATGTGCTAATACACGAATAAACGATACAAGGTATGAAAACCAGATCCCTCTCCCTTCTGCTGCTGGCGGCCGCGATGACCACCTTTTCCTGCAGCCCGAAGTACTACGCCAGCCGGAACCGCGTTCCGGACGAAATGCCCGACGGAGGCAGCTACACCGAGAAAGTCGTACCCGTGGTCACCAAGATCGCCCCGGACGGCCAGGTGACGCTCCGCTTCTATGACAACATGCCGAATGTCGCCTACATTTCGGCGGCGGACTTCCAGTCCATCGTCCTCCCCGGCTCCACAATGACCGTCACGCACACGGGCGCAGGCCAGTACACCCTTGCCAATGCCGATGCGACCGCGACCGTCAACATCAACGACGACGTGTTCGTCTCCGACCAGTTCGAGGCGTTCACGAACCAGATGGGCCTCTTGCAGCCCGGCATGGCCAATGTCTATTATGACGGCATGCCGTTCGTCCGCTACAAGAGCGTTTCCTACTTCCCGCTCAAGGCGACCACGACGCTCGATATGGGCGCCTATGGCATCGACCTCCACGCCGACGGCAAGGGCGCCGTCTATTTCCCCTTCGCCACCCTCGCGGACATGTACACGGACCTGTACTACCACCATGCCGGCTTCAACGGCGAGAAGGTGGTGGCCAACCTGTCGGTCAACGAAGTCGAGCTCTCGGAAATCGACCCCGACTACAACAAGCCCCTCGTGGCCCGGACCACCCGTCCGGCCGACCTGGCGGACTTCAACTACAAGGAGCTGTGCTTCGCGATGGACCATTTCTACGGCTACCCGGGACGCGTCCAGTACAATGATGCCCTCAAGGCCAAGGGCCTGGACAAGGTCCTGGAAGAGGATGTCGCTTGCGGCCCCTCCATCAAGAAACTCCTGCTCTCGGAGAAACTCTCCGATTACCTGGTTGGCATGATGGGCCTGACGGGCGTCTATTTCGACGGTCACACGGCCATGGCCATTACCTCGGCCCTCGGAAAGACCACGGACCATCCTGAATTATTCCAGGAATACCAGGCAGGCTTGATGGCGCACCAGGATGTCCTGGCCCTGGTCATGGGCGCGATCGCGTCCATGCAGACGATGGTGGCGGACGGACAGGCTGTCGAGGCGCTGCGCCCGAAAGTCTATGGGGAGGGCGTGACCTACGTCAAGAAAGGGGATACGGTCGTCTGCGTGTTCGACTCGTTCAATGAGCGGAACGAACAGGCCTGGAAGGATTATTATGCCGGCAAAGGCCCGATGCCCACCGCTGAAAACGCGCCGAACGACGATATGGTCATTTTCCTGGACGCGCTGAAAAAGGCAGCTGCCGATCCCGAGGTGAAGAACTTCGTCATCGACATCACCGCCAATGGCGGCGGCTCCGCGGACATCGTCCTGGCAATGACCTCCCTCATCCTGGACAAGAGCTATATCAGCCAGGACAACGCCCTCACGGGTCAGCGTTCGATTGTGGAATACGAGGTGGACCGCAACTTCAACGGCGTGTTCGATGCGGCGGACAAGAATGTCCACTATGACCTCAACTTCGCCGTCCTCACGTCCGGCATGTCCTTCTCCTGCGGCAACCTGTTCCCGTCCATCCTCAAGGACAACGGCATTCCCGTGCTGGGCGCGACCTCCGGCGGCGGCGCCTGCGCCATCCAGGCCATGTGCACGGCCGACGGTTTCTGCTTCCAGATTTCCTCCTTCCGCGCCCGGCTGAACTCGCTGGACGGCGACAACATCGACGGCGGTGTCACCCCGGACATTCCAATCGCTGCCGACGAAACTGTCGAGGTGAAGCTCTCCGAAGAGAACTCCCTGAAGGTCAAGGATTACTCGAAGTATTTCGACATTGACTACCTGCGCTCCCTGCTGGAGAGCAAGTAATCCCCCGCCTTTTCCGGTTTACCTCCGCATCGCCTCGTTCAGGCCGGTGCGGAGGTTTTCGATAACCGCCTCGGAACTGTAAGTGGCCCCGGAGACGGCGTCGAGGGGCATTTTGGCGGCTTCGCTCACCTTCTTGCCCACGACGGCCTTCAGGAGGCCGCCTTTGATGACTCGTTCGAAGTAGCTCGGCGACTCGGTGTTCGGGAGCGCCTCGACGGAGGCGACCACCCCGCCCACAACCTTGATGACCAGGGGCGTAGGGCCGTCATAGCCGATGACGTCCTTGCAGAGCTCGGTGGTGCTGATGACCAGGGTGTCGGCCGGCGCCTTCACGCCGGTGCGCGGGCCGCCGGCGCGTCCGACCAGGCCCGCGGAGAGGAAGAGGGCGGCAAAAGCCGCCAGGAACAGGATCCGTTTCATATTCTTCATAGTTCAGGTTCAAACCATTACCGGAAAAGCATCGGGGCGAACTGGTGCAGGGAGCGGCGCCAGGTGAGCCATTCGTGGCCCGTGCCCGGGGATTCGTAATAGAAATGCTTGACGCCCAGCTTGTCCAGGGCAAGGTGCAGGTCGCGGATACCGGCGTACATTTGCGCGGGTTCGTCCGTACCGATGCTGATGTACAGCAGATGATAATCGTCGTTCAGGGACTGCGGATACATTTCAGCGTCGCGGCGGTCGCCCGGACCGCGGCCGGAGCCGCTGAAACCGCCGATCCAACCGAACAGTTCCGGATGATCGAGGCCGATGGTATAAGCCTGGAAACCGCCCAGCGACAGGCCGCAAATGGCGCGGTGGTCACGGTCTGTGAGCGTGCGGAAACGGGCGTCGAAGGTCGGGACGGTCTCCTCTATGGTCACCTTTTCGAAGGCGTCGAAATTGAACAGGTTGAAGCCGCCCGCGGGCTGGGCGCCGGCGAGCGTCGCCACGGCATGCTCGCAGACGATGATCATCGGCTCGCAGGAGCCTTCGGCAATCAGGTTGTCCATGATGTCGCGCACCCTGGGTGGCCCAGCCGGTCTCATCCTCGCCGGCCCCGTGCATCAGGTACAGCACCGGGAAGCGGCGCGCCGGCTCGGACGCGTACTGCGGCGGCAGATAGACATAGCAGGTGCGCTCCGCCCCGGTGAGTGCGGAATTGTATTTCTCAATGCGGATCTCGCCGTGCGGGACGTCCTTCTCCAGGTAATAGTCCACGCCCGCCTCGGGGATCTCGATGCCGCTGGACCAGAAACCGGAGCCGAAGAACAGCCGGCTGTTCGGGTCGGAGACCCGCTTCCCGTCCACATTCAGCGTGTAGTAGTGGAAACCGGGCACGAGGGGGTCGGACTTGGCTTCCCAGATCCCGTCTGCACCCTTCACCATCGGATAGTTCTTGCCGCCCACGTTCACGGTGACCGCCTGGGCCTCCGGATAGTCGTTGCGGAAAACGGCCGAAAGGTCCGGATAGACCATCGGGTAGGCCTTCCCGGGCAGGTTCGTTGTTGCAGGCGTCGGTTCGGTGAGGACGCCGACCGTCTCCTTTTCGATGAGATACGACCGCAGGCGTGCAATCTCCTCCGGCGTGAGCGGGTCCACGCTGGCGGAATGCCGGGTGGTCGCCCAGTTGTACACGAGCTGGTGGATGTCCGTCACTTCGGGCCATCCGAACTTACGCAGATGCTGGACGGCCTCATACAGGATATGCGTCTCCTTCCCGTCGTCGCGGAAATTCCGCAGGCGGGTGTTCGGACCGGCAAAGGTCGTAATCTCATAATCCTTGGACATATCGCTCTCGGACACGCCCAGGAGCGCTTCGATCAGGAAACCCAGGGTCCCGGTGCGGTCCGCGCCGCCGGCGCAGTGGAAATACACCGCCCGGCCTTCGCCCAGATAGCCGATGATGGCCCGGATGGCCTGCTGGTAGAGCTCCTGCGTATTGCCGGTGCCGCGGCCGAGGTTCTTCTCCACGGGGAACTTGATATACTCCACGCCTTCCACGACCGGGCCCACATTCGCCTCGCTCTCCTTGATGCCGCGGAGGTCCAGGTCGACGGAAATGCCCAGGTCATCCTTGAAGATCTCCTTGGCGCGGTCCGTCGTCCGGCGGCTGCTAAGCGCGGCGCCCCGGAACAGTTTGCCATAGGCGATGTGCCCGCCATCGGCTTTCCAGCCGCCCAGGTCGCGCATGTTCGACGCAACGCCGGCAATCATGCGCAGCGGGCCGACGGGCGTGAAGCTGGCCGATGTCAGGACCTTTCCTTCGCCGTCCAGCACCTTGTAGAAGTACTTCACCCCCGGTACCAGGTTATAGATCTTGGCCTCTTCCGCCTCGAACGGGACCTCGGTCGCCGCCTCGAAAAGCGGGGAACGGGACACCAGCACCTTTACAGCATTGCCTTCCTTCCAGGAGACAGTCACCGGCTTCGGCCGGTCCGACGCCCCCAGGTTCTTCCGGTATTCCCGGGCGCAGGAAACGACATACGCGGTGTCGGCGGTATAATCCACTTCTTCCAGGAACCGCCGGGTTCCGTCATTGACCATACCGATTTTGACCTCCTGCGCGGCAGCGCAGACAGTCAGGGCCGCGAGGGCGGCCAGGAGCAGGAATCTCTTTTTCATGCCAAGGAGTATTTGTCGGTTCGTCATATCAGAGTTCCTCCCCGGTCGTCAGGCGGGAAAGGAAATTCCGGGTATCGTCGAGGGTCTTGGGAAGGGCGTGGGACTTGAGCCACGCGTCCAGGTCGTCCTTCCGGTCCGGGAAACGCTTCCGGAGACTACGCTTCGAAATGGCGGTGACGTTGCCGGCCTGATACAGGAAACAGGACTCGGATACGTTGTAAGGATAGCTCTTGGACGACTGGAGGGTGTACATCATCCCGTCGGACTGGAGCGAGCCCACTTCCCGGATGGCGCTGGTGCGGGATTGGATGCCATAGGCGCCCGTCTTGACGTCGCGGAGGATCTCCACGTCGCGCCGGTAGGCCACCGTCAGGTCGTCGGTGATGGGATAGAGCCGGTAGAAGACGCCGTCGATGCGGACGAAGACGATGTCGTCCACGACGACCCGGTTGATGTTGTCGGCCTTGGACGAGAGCTCTTGGCCCTTGTCCATGAACCGCAGCGTCTGGTCCACCGCGCAGATGTTCAGCTCTCCCTGCGCGGGGCCCTGGTCGGAGAAATAGACCATCCCCTGCCGGAATTCCGGCAGCAGGTAGAAGACATCGGCGGGCATGTCGCCCCGGGCCTCCTGGCCGAAGGCCGCTCCGCCCGCAAGCAAAAGGGCCAGCAGCAGAACTATCTTTTTCATACCCACAAATATAGGGTTTTTCCGCAAAATTGCCGATATTTGTATAAATGCTGACCACTATGAAACAGATGCTTCTCTCCCTGGCGGGCCTCTTCGCGGCCGCAGCCCTCTTTGCCCAGAACAGTTTTGTCCACGGACAGTCCGACGGTTACGTCTGGCCCGAAGACCCGGCCGTCCTTGAGAAGCTGGACCAGTGGCAGGACCTCAAGTTCGGCGTCCTGATGCACTGGGGTCTGTACAGCGTCCCCGGCATCGTGGAGTCCTGGAACCTCTGCAACGAGGACTGGGTCGTCCGGCCGGAAGGCACCACCTATGAGGGCTACAAGCAGTGGTACTGGGGCCTTTCCAAGGTGTTCAACCCGGTCAACTTCAACCCGGAGCAGTGGGCCGACGTGTTCGAGGATGCGGGCATGAAGTACATGATCTTCACGACCAAGCACCACGACGGCTTCTGCATGTTCGACACGGAATACACGGATTTCTCCGTGGCCAAGGCCGGCCCTTTTGCCGGCAATCCCAAAAAGGATATCGCCAAGTACGTCTTTGACGCTTTCCGCCCGAAAGGCTTCATGATCGGCGCCTACTTTTCCAAGCCCGACTGGCACTGCGAGTGGTTCTGGAACCCCTACTATGCCACCGCGCGCCGCGGCATCAACTACTCGGTAGAACTGCATCCCGACTGGTGGCGGAACTACGTGGACTTCACGAAGAACCAGCTCACGGAGCTCACGGGCGGCCGCTACGGGAAGCTGGACATCCTCTGGCTGGACGGCGGCTGGATCACCGGCGACCAGGTGGGCCTGAACGAGGTCCTGCCCCAGGCCCGGAATGTGAGCCCCGGGCTCATCTGCGTGGACCGCACCATCCAGGGCCCGAACGAGAACTACCAGACCCCGGAACAGTCCGTCCCGAAAACGCAGCTCAAGCACCCCTGGGAGTCCTGCATGACGCTCGGCACCGACTGGGGATGGACCCCGGACCCGCGCTTCAAGACCGCCCGCCGGGTCATCGGCACGCTCGCCGAAATTACCGCCAAGGGCGGCTGCCTCGCGCTCGGCGTGGGCCCGACCCCGGACGGCGTCATCGAGGACAAAGCCATTGTCATCCTGCAGGAGATCGGCGCCTGGCTGCGCCGCTGCGGCGAGGCCATTTACAACACCCGCATCACGGACAACTACAACGACGGAAACCTTTGGTTCAACGCCTCCAAGGACGGCAAGACGCTGTACGCCATCTACGCCCTCCCCGACGGGGAGAGCCTGCCGACGGAACTGTCCTGGAGCGGCAATCTTCCGAAGGGTAAGATAACCGTCCTCAACAACGGCAGGAAAGTGAAAGCCGTGGTCAAGGACGGTAAAGTGACGGTCAAGCTCCCGAAGGGGCTGGCGAACGAACCCGTTGCGCTGAAGTTCAGTCTTTAGCCTTCGCGTGTCCGCTCGGGACTCAATGATCCCTTGGTTCGCTCCTCAAGCGGCATTGTGTTCATCTTCTGAACGAAATCTTCCGGGGTGCAGATTTGCATCATGGAAGAATTGTGCCTATTCAACAGTTTTCGGTCAGAGGTGATGAAATAATCACATCGGGCATTGAATGCGTGGTAATACTGCAATTCGTCTTCAAAATCCGGCGCTCCGGAAAGCAGTGCGTCCTGTAGGTCAAAAGCATTCAGCGGCTCCAAATTGACATAATTCTTGATTTGAAGGATCCTGTCACGAAAAAGGCTCTGCGTCCTGAGGTCACGACGGAAAGCGTATGCGGCATCCACGACACTCTGGACAGTAATGACCCCCTCCAACTTGAAATTACGGATTTCCTGGAATATTCGGATGGAATATTCCGTAGCGGGCCGTTCCGCCACGGACAACACGTCGATAAGGACATTTGTGTCCAAAAAAACCTTAATAGTCAACATATTTTTTCCAGAGATATTCCAACTTGGGATCAGCGGCGAACTCTTCGTCTGTAGGACGTTTTAACTCCAGGCAGCGCAATTGCCGTATTTCATCGGAAATGGGAGTATCCCACGAAAAGGATGGCTGCTTCGGCCGCAAGGCTTGCTCCACCGCATCCTCCACCCATTTGTTTAAAGAAACATTTCTCTTCTGAGCCTCCCATTTCATCCGTTCCAGCAGTTCTGGCGGTAAGCGGAAGGCCGTTTGTATGCGCGTTGTCGAGCCCATAATGATAACACTTTTCGCAAATATATAACATTATTCGCAACAAAGCAAAAAAAGAGGCCCTCTTAGAGCCTCTTTTGATTCAACCGAAACGAACACTCAGAGTTTCACCTCCACCATGCAGGGAAAGGAGTAGGAGAGGTCGTTGCGGGTGTAGAGGGTCTTCTTGCGGAGGGCGTCGGAAGGAGTAAGCTTGCCCTCGAAGAGGGTCTTACCCTCATGGACGACTTTGACGGGATTGCTGAGGTCCACCATCTTCTCGTTCAGGTAAATCTGGACGGAGGAATAGTCACAATCGCCGATGGTGATGGTGTTCCCATCAATGTCGGCATAAAGCGTCTTCCCTTTCTTGGCTTCTCCGGCGGGGACGCCCAGCCAGTAGAAGTATTCCTTCGTCACGTCGCCCTGGACCCAGACTACCTTCTTCGGATAGGGGTTGCGGGCGTATTTCGCCATCCACGGAACGGCGGCGGCGTCCTTGCCATCCATCCAGTGCCCCTTCCCGGCCACGATATGGCCCTCGTGTACGTAGCCATCCGGGTCTTCCGCCTGCAGGGCGTCCAGCTTGCCGATATATTCGGCGCAGACCTTGTTGCGGTTATAGGCCGAATCCTCGGCCCCGCACCAGATCATGAACGGGAGATTCCGGAGGGATTCCAGCCGCACGCCGTTCGGGTGGCCGGCCATCATCGAGGCGGCGGCCCAGTGGTCCGCCATCCGCGGCGCCACCTGCCACACGCCGTCGCCGCCGGCGGAATAGCCCATCAAATACACCTTGTTCGGATTCACGTCCAGGAACACGACGGCCATCTGGATGATCTGCTCATAGAACGCGTCCGATTCGGGGCGGAAATGCAGGTCCCAGGTGTTGGTGATGGCCCGGGGGCACAGGTACACGCCCTCGGACGGGGTATAAAGCTGTTTCTGGTTCTCCCACTGACCGTCATTCTCCGAAGCGTCTGTGGCGCCGCCGCCGTGCAGGGAGATGTACAGGGACCGGCCTCCCGCCGGCTTGTTGCCGTAGACGGTCCACCAGATGGGCATCTTGTTCTGGCCGATCTGGAGGACGTGCCCCCGATAGGCATACGACAAGGCCGTATGGACGGAATCCCGCCACTGACCTTCAAGGGTGCTCAGGTCGGGCTCGTAAGCATCATTTTCCGGATCGCTCCCCGGGTTTCCATTCGATCCGCAGGCATAGGACAGCGACAGGACCGGGAATGCGCACAGGAGGACAAAAAGAAGGGTACGTTTCATCGTTTTTATGTTTTAGGTCAACAAATGTACGCTTTTTTCCCACTTCCGTGAACGAAAAACAAAAGAAAATGACGTTTTTTTGAGAGAATGCGCCAGCATTCAAAAAATTTATTTATCTTCGCCCAATATTAAGAAAACCACTCAATACGCACGCAACTAACTACTATTTATAACCACCAACCTATTTCATTAACCAAAAAACCAACAGTAATGCGTAAACAAAGATTTGTTCTCGCCCTTGCGGGGCTCCTCGTGGCCCTGGGCTTGAATGCGCAGAACATTACGGTCAACGGTACGGTGAAGGATAACACCGGCGAACCCGTCATCGGGGCCGGCGTTATCGTGAAGGGCACCACCCAGGGCACTTCCACCGACATTGACGGTAATTACTCCATTACCTGCGCCCCTGCTGCGATCCTCGAATTCTCCTTCATCGGCATGGAGACCCAGGAGGTCGCCGTGGGCGGCAGAAGGACCATCGACGTGGTCCTCCAGCCCGACTCCGAGTTCCTGACGGAATCCGTCGTCACCGCGCTCGGCATCACCCGCGAAAAGAAGACGCTGGGTTATGCCATCCAGGACGTCGGCGGCGCCACCCTCCTCGACGCGCACGAGGCGAACCTCGCCAACGCGCTGACCGGTAAGGTCGCCGGTGTGGAAATCATCCGTTCCTCCAATGGTCCGGGCGCTTCCTCCCGTATCGTCCTCCGCGGCAACAACTCCCTGACGAGCCTGAACCAGCCGCTCATCGTCGTGGACGGTGTGCCGATGGACAACTTCGTGGGCGCCTCCAACAACGACTTCTGGAATCCTTCCGCCGACATGGGTAGCGGCCTGCAGGACATCAACCCGGAAGACGTCGAGTCCATGACCGTCCTGAAGGGCGCCTCCGCCGCGGCCCTCTACGGCTCCCGCGCCGGTAACGGCGTCATCCTCATCACCACCAAGAAGGGTCGTCAGACTCCGGGTCTGGGCATCACGATCAACAGCACCGTGGCCTTCACCACCGAATTCACCCGTCCGGCTATGCAGTCCCGGTTCGGCCAGGGCTCCCTGGGCGTGTTCGACAATGCCGACTCCCAGAGCTGGGGCCCGGAAATCACCGGCCAGTCCGTGACCAAGTGGGACGGCACCACCGCGCCGCTCCAGGCCTTCGACAACGTGAAGGGCTTCTTCGACACCGGCATCACCGACACCGAGAACATCACTTTCTCCCAGCAGTACGGCAAGACCGGCATCTACGCCTCCTGGACCCGCACCAACGACAAGAGCCAGGTCCCCGGCGCCACGCTCGGCCGTAACAACATGATGCTCCGCGGCACCTCCACCTTCGGCAAGAACGACAAGTGGCACTTCGACGGCAAGATCCAGTACATCCGGATCCAGGCCAACAACCGTCCGATCTCCGGTTCCAACGTGAACGCGAACTATATGCTGAAGATGTACACCCTGCCGGTGTCCGTGGACATCCTCGACTTCAAGGATGCTGTCGACGCCAACGGCGAGATGTTCTTCTTCGGCAACAAGGACCGTATGGGTTCCAACCCTTGGTGGTATGCCAAGTACAGCACCAACCAGGACGTCCGTAACCGTTTCCTGATGAACGCCAGCCTCGCCTACGACTTCACCAAGTGGCTGAGCCTGGAACTCAAGGCCGGTACCGACATGTACTTCACCGAGACCGAGAACAAGTTCTATGCGGGCAACAAGATCGCGGGTTCCGTGACCGGTTCCTACGGCGTGGGCGAGAGCCGTTTCTACGAGAACAACTTCTCGTTCCTCCTCAAGGCCCAGCAGGACAACATCTTCGGCGACTTCGGCGCTTCCGCCACCTTCGGCGGCAACCTGATGGACCGCGAGAACCGCGGCCTCTCCGCCTCCCAGAGCCAGCTCCTCATCCCGAACCTGTTCGACCTGGGCAATGCCAAGAGCGACAAGCCGGGTGTCTCCGAGAGCTACTCCCACCGCAAGATGAACTCCCTGTTCGGATCGGCCCAGATCAACTACGGCGGCTGGATCTTCCTCGATGCGACCCTCCGCAACGACTGGACCTCCACCCTGAGCCCGAAGAACCGCTCCTATTTGTATCCGTCCGTTTCCCTGGCCTGGGTCATCACCGACATGATCGGCAAGTACTCCAGCCTCCCCGGCTGGCTCTCCTTCGCCAAAGCCCGCGTCTCCTATGCGGAAGTGGGTAACGACATGGGTCCCTACCAGCTTTACAACGTGTACACCATGGGCACCGACGCCCGCGCCGACGCGAAGCCGGTCATCAACTCCCAGGGTACCCTGTACAACGCCGACGTGAAGAACGAGCTCATCAAGTCCTGGGAAGCCGGTCTCGACCTCCGCTTCTTCGACAGCCGCGTCGGCCTCGACCTCTCCTGGTACAAGACCAACGCGACCAATCAGCTCATCAACCTCCCCATCGCCGCCATCGGCTACTCCAGCAAGAAGGTCAACGCCGGTAACATCCAGAACACCGGTTGGGAAGCCGTCCTGAATGTGGAGCCCGTCCGCACCCGCGACTTCCTGTGGCGTTCCACCGTGAACTTCTCCACCAACAAGAACACCATCCTCGAGCTCGCAGACGGCGTGGAGGACTACAACCTCGGCGGCTATGACAAGCTCAGCATCAAGGCCCATGTGGGCGGCGGCTACGGTGACATCTACGGCACCAAGTACGCCCGCGTCGAGGACGAGAGCAGCCCGTACTTCGGCAAGCTCATCCTGAACACCGACGGTCTCCCGACGTCCGACGGCTCCAGCCAGTTCCTGGGCAACCAGAACCCGGTCGCGCAGCTGGGCTGGATCAACAGCTTCACGTGGAAGGACCTCACCGCGAGCTTCCAGGTGGACGCCCGCATCGGCGGCAAGATGTTCTCCGGCACCCTCGGCACCATGGAGTATGCCGGTACCGCCGCCTGGACCGTGGACAACCGCGACAAGATGCTCGTCGACGGCGTCCAGAAGGACGGTGACGGCTACAAGGTGAACACCACCGAGACCACCGGCGAAAAGTATTGGAAGCAGATCTCCGGCGCCGCCGGCTCCAACCTGGGCATTACCGAGGAGAACCTGTACGATGCCACCAACGTGCGTCTGCGTAACATCTCCATCGCCTACTCCCTGCCGAAGCGCCTCCTCTCCGGCCAGAACATCTTCCAGTCCGTGAAGGTCGGTTTCTCCTGCACCAACGTCTTCATGATCTACAGCAAGATGCGCGGTCTGGATCCGGAATCCATCTTCGCCACCTCCACCAACGCCATCGGCTTCGAGTACGGCGCCGCGCCGACTTCCCGAGCCTATGTCTTCAATGTTTCCTTCGGATTCTAATCTCTGCACTACCATGAAATTGAACAAAATACTTGCTTTGACCGCGGGCGTCGTCGCCCTCTTCGCCTCCTGCAGCGATTTCGAGGAGATCAACAAGAACCCGAAAGCCGCCAACGCAGAGGACCTGATGCCCTACTGGGCCTTGAACAAGGCCATCATGAGCGACCAGCAGAACCCGAACGACGCCGAGCGTGTCTTCGTCCTCTACTGGGCCGACATCGCCCGCCAGGACGGTGAGAACAGCGGCCGCTCCGTGGGCGGATCCAACGATGAGTGGGCCGGCTGCCTGTACAACCTCACCCGCAACTGCGTGAACTCCGCCAACCTCGCCATCAAGATCGCCGACGCCGCCCTCGAAGGAGGCAACCTCGGTGAGCACGAGGCCGGCCTGTTCGCCAACGTGAAACAGTTCGCCCGCATCTGGAGAGTCTATCTGATGACCGAGTTCGTCGATTCCTTCGGCTCCTTCACCTTCGACTTCGAGGCCAACACGCCCGAATACAAGAGCGTCGAGGAATGCTACGACTTCATGCTCAAGGAGCTGAGCGAGGCGGTTCCCGCCATCAATACGGCCTACTCCGGCGAGTCCTCCACCGAGAAGGACGCCGACGCCGCCTTCCAGCTGGACGCCACCAAGTGGAAGAACTTCGGCATCTCGATGTGGATGCGCTGCGCGATGCGCCTCTCCGAGGTGGACGCCGCCAAGGCCAAGTCCAACTTCGAGGCCGCCGTCGCCGCCGGCCCGGGCATCCGGACCACGGACGGCATCTTCCGCATCGAGGAGCGCAACGCCTGGAACGACCTGGCCGGCGTGATGAGCCGTACCTGGGACTGGCAGGAAGCCTCCCACACCTTCGCCAACCTCACCACCAACCTGGGCGGCGCGAAGGCTGAGGACATCCTCAAGGATCCGGGCAAGCGCTTCTACAAGAACGCTCCCCTGAAGCCGGAGGTGGTTGCCGAGACGTATGGTCCGTACATCAAGGACGCTTCCACCTACCTGGGTGTCCATATGGTGGACAAGGACGGCAACAACCTGTACGAGTCCAACACCGACAGCCCGACCTGGGGTTACTTCTTCGACGGCATCCCGTCCAAGCTGGATCCCCGCGCCCTGGTGTATTTCACCCTGCCTAGCGACTACAGCAACCGCATCGAGACCGGTTACGCCAGCTTCCCGAACTCCACGGCTCCGCTGAATGTCGCCCTGGACAAGGCCAACAACTCGCTCCAGATCAACACCTCCTTCGCCTGGAACGGCCTGATCGCCGGCTACGGCCGCGACGACAAGGCCAAGGGCAACGGCCTGGTCGACGCCAGCGGCGGCAACTACGGCAAGACCTACCCGGCCCTCGCCGAGCGCTATCGCAACAGCAAGGAGTTCCGCGTGTTCTTCGGCCCTTGGGAGACCTACTTCCTCCTGGCCGAGGCCGCCGTCCGCGGCTGGAACGCCGGCATGGGTGCCCAGGCCGCCTATGAGGCCGGCATCAAGGCCAGCTTCGAGTACCTGAACGTGGACGCCAACTACGAGGCCTACATCAACTCCGAGGACTACAACCGCGTGGGCACGTCCGTGAAGTTCACCCACACGGCCGAGCCGGCCAACTACACGATCAACTACCTGGATCCGGTCTCCGGCGACGTCAAGACGACCGAGTACAAGTACCCGGATGCGAACAAGATCCTGTACAAGGGCAAGAAGCTCAACGACCAGCTCACCAAGATCATCACCCAGAAGTACATCGCCAACACGCCTTGGCTGCCCCAGGAGAACTGGTGCGACCACCGTCGTACGGGCCTGCCGTTCTGGGAGCTGGCCGTGACCACCACGGACTTCCCGTATCTGATGGAAGGCGCCAAGACCGCCTATCAGACTGGCCAGAAGCCGGGTTGCTATGCCCAGCGCATGAACTACCCGAACTCCTTCAAGAACGCCAGCCCGGAGCAGTATCAGAACGCGCTCTCCCTGATGGGCATGACCAACGAGAACACCATCACCCCGCTGTGGTGGGCGATCAAGTAAGGACCTCTTCCCCGACTACGAATTCGGGCGACCCCTCGGGGCCGCCCGTTTTTTTCTATCCGATGAGAACTAGTATTTGTGCCTCGTCTTCTCGATCTCCTCCCGGGTAATCTTATGCTTGTCCATAGAATGCCAGGCGTAGGTGATATAAGCGACGACGAACGGAATGAGGAGGGAGACCCAGGACATCACTTTTAACGTGAAATAGCTGGAGGAACTGTTCCGGATGGTCAGGGAACTCTGGAGGTCGGTGAGGGACGGATAATAGGCCGTACCGTTGAATCCGGCCAGGAAGAAAACGGCCATCACGACAAGGACGGTGCCGGGGAAGGCGAACCAGAAGCCCCGGCGGTGTTTCGTGAAAATGCCCAGGTACATGCCCGCGAGGACAAGCAGGACACCGACGGTGAACAGGGAGAACACAAACCGCTGGTGCAGGAAATTCTGCAGGTATTTGTACGGTTCCATCGACACGACGCCGTCATCATCCACGGAAAAACCATCCTTCAGCATCAGGATGACGAACCAGGCCACGAAGAACAGCAGGAACGGGATGGCGGCGATCTTGAGCGTGCCGCGCATCTGCTTCCGCACAGCGTGGTCGTCCACATTGTTCAGGATATACAACGCGCCCAGGATGATGGCCAGGAAAACCACCGTAAGGCCCAGCAAGACGGCGTGTCCCTGTCCGAGGGCCTCCAGGCCATGCCAAGGACTCTGCCAGGTACTGATCACCGGGGACGCCGGATTCGCGATGGCGGTCTTGTCCACGGTGAAGCCGGAGCCCGTGAAGAAGGTGCCGACGGCCGTGCCCACGAGGAACGGGGCCAGGACGCCATTCGCGAGCAGCGCGATGCGGAAGCCCGTCACACCCAGCAGATTGCCTTTCTTATTCTGGAACTCGTAAGAGACAGCCTGGAAGACGAAGGTCACCAGCAGGAGCACCCACACCCAGTAGGCGCCGCCGAAACTGGTGCTGTAGAACAGCGGGAAGGAGGCGAAGAACGCCCCGCCGAAGGTCACGAGCGTCGTGAATGTGAGCTCCCACTTGCGGCCCGTGGAATTGAGGATCATCCGCTTCTGGACATCGTCCAGGCGGTGGTTGACCAGGTGGATATTGGCACCCTGGACAAACATCAGGGCCACGAGCAGGCCGCCCAGCAGGGCGACGAGGATCCACCAGTAGTTTTGCAGGAATTCGTACGTCATGGCTTATCCCTCCGTAATTTGCGGTCCTTTCTTGATAGCGCCCAGCATGATGCGGATTTCGATCACGAGGAAGAGCGCTGAGGCTGGAGATGGCGACGTTCACGGGCAGCAGGCCCTGGATGGTCCAGGGCTGGCGGCCCACCTCGGCGACGATCCAGCCGCACTGCCCGCAGATGATCACGAGCGGGATGCAGCACAAGGCGAACCGGTAGAACCAGTTCTTCCTCTCCAGCTTGTCCTTCCAGGAGAACCAGAGCGCCAGGAGCAGCATCAGCCCCATGAGCATCCCCAGGCCGATCATCAGGCGGAAGGCCCAGAACACCACGGGGACAGGCGGAATCAAGTCCTCCGGCTTTTCCAGGTGGCCGTAGCCCATGTACTGGACGTTCTCGTCCAGGACCTTGCGGGCGACGGCGGCGGAGTCCAGATCGGATTCCCGCAATTCCCGATAGACGGCCAGCGCATCCAACGCCTTGCGGCCGCGCGCCATTTTCTCGGCGACGGGCGGGATGATGTTCCCCTCGTTGTCCGTGTAGCCATTCAGGATGTCGTTGATGCCGGGGACCATTCCGTCGATGTCATGGGTGGCGAGGATGGACAGCATGCCGGGGACTTCGACACCCGGGACGATGGAGAAGGGCGCACGCGGGCCGCCGTTCTCGAGGCCTTCGGCCGCCGCCAGCTTCATCGGCTGGTACTTGGCGGCATGGACACCGGAGGAATCGCCGGACAGCATCACGGCGCCGGTGCCCACGAGGCCCACGATCGCGCCAATGAGCATGCTCTTCCGGGCGAACTCCTTCTCCCGACCCTTCAACAGGTACCAGCCGCTCACCGCGACGACGAAGACGCCGCCGGTGACCCAGCCGCTGGTGACGCTGTGGAAGAACTTGGACACGGCCACGGGGTTCGTGACCACCTCCCAGAAGGCCTGGGCCGACGCCATTTCGCTGCGGACGGTGTCCGGGTTGAAAGTCGTACCTACGGGATTCTGCATCCAGCCGTTCGCGACGAGGATCCAGTACGCGGAGATGGTGGCGCCGATGCCGGTGAGCCAGGTCGATGCCAAGTGGAACCGCTTGGAGACCTTGTGCCAGCCGAAGAACATCACGGCGAAGAAGGTCGCCTCCATGAAGAAGGCCAGGATGCCTTCGATGGCGAGCGGTGCGCCGAACATGTCGCCGACGAACCAGGAATAATTGCTCCAGTTCGTGCCGAACTCGAATTCGAGGATGATGCCGGTGGCGATGCCCACGGCGAAATTGATGGCAAAGACCTTGATCCAGAACTGGGCGGCCTTTTTCCAGAAGTCGTCTTTCTTGACGACGTACAAGGTTTCCATGATGGCCATGACAAGCGCCAGGCCCAACGTCAAGGGGACGAAGAGCCAGTGGTAGGCGGCGGTTACGGCAAACTGGAGTCGGGACCAGAAGACTGTTTCCATGATTGCTCAGTCAAGTTATAAGTTTCGGTGTTTTTGTGGTTTCTAGTCAGGTTCTCCCCGACCGCCTCACTCTTTTCGGCGTCGGTTTTCCCGGCCAGGACGGGGCGGAAGAAGAAGACGCGCAGGATGGCGAAAAGGATGAAGAATTTCAGGACGACAAGCCAGATGAGCGGACGGCCCCAGGTCTGGTTCTTGAAGCCATCCCGGTAGAAAAGCCAGACTTTTTTCAGCAAACCCGCCATCTTTTCCTCGTTATCCGCAAATATAGCAATTATTTTTCCCGATTTTTTATTATCTTGCCCTCGACACATAAAACTGTGACCCGATGAACAAACTCCTGCGAAAACTCACCGACATTTCCAAAATCACGCGCCGCGCCGCCTTCTCCGACATGGAGCACCAGATCAAGAAATACAAGTACGGCTCCGACGCCTTCATGCAAATCCTGGAAAGCCGTTATTCCTGCCACGCCTTCACCCACCATCCTGTCTCCGAATCCAAGCTCCAGATGATCCTGGACGCCGGCCGGATGGCCCCGTCCGCCGCGAATATGCAGCCCGCCCGTATCTGGGTCGTCAAGAGCGAAGAGGCCCTGGCCAAACTGCACCAGGTCCATCCCTGCTACGGTGCGCCGGTCGTCCTGATCGTCGGCTGCCGGAACGAGGAAGCCTGGGTGCGTCCGTACGACGGCATCAACGCCGCGAAGACGGACGCCGCCGTCGTCCTCACGCACCTGATGCTCACCGCCACGGACGTGGGCCTGGCGAATATGTGGATCTGGGATTTCAACCCGAGCAAGATCCGGGAAGTCCTGCCCGAGACCCGGGAGCACGGCATTTACGGCCTCCTCGCCATCGGCCACCCCGCCGCCGGCGAAGGCAGGCCCACCGAACTGCACGACCAGCGCAAGCCCCTCGAGGACCTGGTCATCGAACTGTAATCCCTTGAAACGGATCGAAGTCGTCGCGGCCCTCATCATCAAGGAGGGCCGCGTCTTTGCCACCCAGCGGGGCTACGGGCCCTGGAAAGACTGGTGGGAGTTTCCCGGCGGGAAGATGGAACCCGGCGAAAGCCGGGAGGACGCCCTGCGCCGGGAAATCGCCGAGGAGCTTTCCTGCGCCATCGTCGTGGGCGACCTGCTGGACACGGTCGAATGGGACTACCCCGAGTTCCATCTCACGATGCATTGCTTTCTGTGCGCGCTGGATGGGGAGGCGCCGCACCTGAATGAACATGAAGCGGCGCGCTGGCTCTCCGCCGGCGAACTGCTGTCCGTCCATTGGCTGCCGGCCGACTACGGCCTGCTGCCCAAACTCGCTGAACACCTATGAGAGTCGTCATCCAACGTGTCCTGGAGGCCTCCGTGTCCATTTCCGGCACGGTGACGGCCGCCATCGGCCCAGGCCTGCTCGTGCTTCTGGGCATCGGCTATGAAGACGGGGCCGAAGATATCGACTGGCTCGTGAAAAAGATCGCCGGCCTGCGCATTTTCGACGACGCGGACGGCGTGATGAATGTCGATGTGCGCGACGCCGGCGGCGACGCCCTCGTCGTCAGCCAGTTCACGCTGCTCGCCTCGACGAAGAAAGGCAACCGGCCAGCCTACATCCGCGCCGCCCGGCCCGAAATCGCGATTCCCCTGTACGAGCAGTTCTGCGCCGCCCTCTCGGAAGCCCTGGGCAAGCCCGTACCCACCGGCACCTTCGGCGCCGACATGCAAGTCTCGCTCGTCAATGACGGCCCCGTGACGATCTGCATCGACACGAAGAATAAAGAATGATTGTCATTTCGAGCGAAGTCGAGAAATCTATTTCCCCAGAATGAGACGAATTCCCCCGACCGCCAGCAGCGACTGCGCGGCCAGGTAGGTGATCATGACCACGAAGTGGCGCAGAGGGAAGGTCATCACCCCGAAGGTGCCCATCGCGATGCAGGAATCGGAAAAAGCGAAGAGAAGGGCGCCGCCGAGGAGGATCCACCAGGTCGTGCGGCTGCCGCGGGGCATGCGGAGCACGCCAGCAAGGGCGCTGAAGATGAGCAGCATCAGGATAAAGCCGTACATGAGCATGGGCCAGAACAACGGGCCCTCAATGCCGATGACTTTCACCAGGCCCAGCACGATGGCGACCATAGCGAAAAATGAGAGAATCCACTGCCACACGTTAAGGCCTTTCCAGGACAACCCGCCGAAGAGGCACATGTAGAAGAGATGGCCGACGAGGAAGGCCGCGATGCCGGCGACGAAGAAAGCGAAGCCGTCCGGGATAAGGAGGACGTCGCCCGTGCAGCCGAGCAATTGTGCGGTGACGAGAAGCCCGACTTGCCGGTAGTCGGGCACGTCCCGGCCCAGGAGAAAGGCCAGCGTGGTAGCGGAAAGCAACGGCAGGAGGGCCGGTTTCACTGTATCGGACAGGTTCGTCCCTTGGATGCATCCGATGAGATTCAGGACGCAGGCGACCAGGAAAAAGGCGCAGGGAATGTACCAGATGGCGTTTTTACGCATTTCGATTCTCGTTTAAGTCCTGCAAGTTAGCCAATCCCCGCGAATATTGCAACCCGGTTGCACGCGGAGCGCCGTACCTTTGCCTTCGGAAAATGAACTGAACTATGATACACGAAGACCATCACCATCATCACGAGGAGGCTTGCGAGCATTGCCATGGGCACGAGCATCACGAGCACCATGGGCACGAGGAGCACGAGCATCACCACCACCATGAAGAAGGTGGTGTGAAGGAGAGCATCATCAAAATTGCGCTCGCAACTGTACTGCTGATTGCCGCCGTCATCATCGAGAAGAAGACGGACTGGCCGGTATGGGCCTATCTCCTCATTTATCTCATCCCGTACTTGATTGTCGGTTGGGAAACCCTGACGGAGGCGGCCGAGGCACTGGTGCACGGCGAGGCCTTGGACGAGGATTTCCTCATGGCCGTCGCCACCATCGGCGCACTCGCCATCGGCTTCCTGCCAGGCGCCGAGACGCAGTTCCCCGAGGCGGTGTTCGTCATGCTGTTCTTCCAGGTGGGCGAGCTGTTCGAGGGCATCGCGGAAGGCCGCAGCCGGAAATCGATCGCCCATCTGATGGACATCCGGCCCGATACGGCCCATGTGGAAAGGAACGGAAGCCTCTTGACGGTCGCACCCGAGACGGTCGCGCCCGGGGAGATTGTCGTCATCCAGCCCGGTGAGAAGGTGCCCATGGACGGCATCGTCCTGGAAGGCCGCTCGAACCTGGACACGGTCGCCCTGACGGGCGAGAGCGTGCCCCGGAGCATCGGCCCGGACGAGGAAGTCCTGTCGGGCTGCGTGAACCTGTCGGGCGTGCTCCGGGTCCGCGCGACGAAGGCGTTCGGCGAGTCCACGGCCTCGAAGATCCTGGACCTCGTGGAGAACGCCGCGGAGCGCAAGTCCAAGAGCGAGAGCTTTATCACGAAGTTCGCGAAGGTCTATACGCCCATCGTGGTGGGACTGGCGGTCCTGCTGGCCGTAGTCCCCTCTTTGATGACGGGCGAATGGGCCACGTGGATCTACCGGGCGCTGATGTTCCTGGTGGTGTCCTGCCCATGCGCCCTCGTCATCTCCGTGCCGCTCACGTTCTTCGGCGGCATCGGTGGGGCGTCCCGGAAGGGTATCCTCGTGAAGGGGGCCAATTTCCTGGACACGCTCAGCCGCGTGAAGACGGTCGTCTTCGACAAGACCGGCACGCTCACGGAAGGTGTCTTCGAAGTGACGGCCGTACATCCTGAACTCATTGACGAGAAGGAGCTTCTGCATCTGGCCGCCCACGTGGAGCGCCACTCCACGCACCCCATCGCCGCCGCGCTGCGCAACGCCTACCCCAACGAGCACGACGACTGCGTCATCACCGACGTTGTCGAGACGGCCGGCCATGGCGTCATCGCTTCGGTCAACGGGAAGCGCGTCGCTGTGGGCAATGAAAAACTGATGGCGCGCGAAGGGGCGCTGTCACACCCTTGCGAGCTGCAGGGAACGATCGTGCACGTATCCATCGACGGGGTTTACGCCGGACACATCGTGATCTCCGACCGGGTGAAGGCCGACGCGGCGGAGGCGGTGGCCGCCCTGCATCACGCCGGCGTCCGCCGGACCGTGATGCTCACGGGCGACGAGCCCGCCATCGCCGCGGCCGTCGCCACCGCCGTCGGCGTGGACACCTACCACGCCGGCCTCCTCCCCGCCGACAAAGTCGCCCACGTGGAGGCCCTGCTGGGCGATTCCCGTCATTCCCGGCTTGACCGGGAATCTCCCGGCGGCGCGGTCGCCTTCGTGGGCGACGGCATCAACGACGCCCCGCGCGGACCTCGGCATCGCGATGGGCGCGCTCGGCTCCGACGCCGCCATCGAGGCCGCCGACGTCGTCCTGATGGACGACAAGCCCTCGAAGGTCGCCGAGGCCGTCCGCATCGCCCGCCGCACCCTCCGCATCGCCCGCGAGAACATGCTCTTTGCCATCGGCATCAAGGTGCTCGTCCTCCTGCTCGCCGCCTTCGGCCTCGCCACCCTCTGGATGGCCGTCTTCGCCGACGTCGGCGTCACCGTCCTCGCCGTCCTCAACGCCATGCGCGCGTTGAAGGTGTAGGCCCTGTCGGCCAGGCTTCCCGTCAGCCCGAATGAAACGGAGGCCTCCTCGCTCTCGGGAGCCCCACATAATCCTGCCTATCCCGTTCCCCCAACCGTTCAGCACGGCTGGAGGAACGTTTTGGTGGGTCAGCGTGCCCTCTCGCGTGCTCCAGCACGGCTGAGGGAACGTTTGAAGCCCTATTCGTGCCACGTCACGTGCTCACTCTTTATACTTTTTCGACTTGAGCGCCTGGGAAATGATACGAGCCGGGATGAAAACGGCTTGTGACAAGGTGACCGCATCCAACCTGTATTTCCTGTTCAGCCGGACCGCCAAGGCACAACGGTCGTCGTTGGAGAGTTCGGACAGTTTTCGGCCCTCCATCATCAACTCTTGCTTGACGATGTCTTTTGCCTCCTCCACAGAAAACGTTATCTCCTCCCCCATCTGGTCAGCGATTTCGACGAAAGTTTCGTAATCCTTCACGAGGCGGGTCTCAAAATCCTTCGCCGCCGGAAACACCTTATACAAAACGTCCATATCCACGAAGCTTTGCGGCAATACCATTCCCAATCCCGGGTGAATCAAGCGGTCGGGAGGGATGGGCACGTGCGTCTGAAACATTTTTCTCCGCGTTCGTACGGACAAGTCGCCCGCCCGGATCGTCTCGAACAGGCGGGGAAGATCGGAATAGAATGCCATGGACGAACCGAACAAGTATCCCCCCGGGCGGATGTTCATTACTTCGGAAGCATTCCGCGCGATGTATATGCCATTATTCCGCATCTGATCCTCATCCTCGACAGGAATCAATTTAAAATCATAATCTTTCGGAAGCGGGGGATGTCCATCTGCTACCAGCCGCTTGTTAATCCGGCTTCTCACATAATCGAATACGGCCACACAGTGTTCCCCCCGCCCTGAAAGGAGCAGGTGGACATGACTTCGCATCACCTCATAGAAGTGCACTTTCACGGGAAACAGCAGGTCCAGCAGGGATATCGTGTTCACCAGATACACATATTCCGCTTCGTCGTGGCAGATTGTCCCTTTCTTTCCATCCGTACAAAGATGGTAATAGCCCTTCTTCCAGGATTTGTACTCGGCTCTTCTTTTCTGTCTTTTATCCATTTCGATCTATTTCTTTTCCCGGCTCCTCGCAGGGATTGTTCTTGTCAAAGTTCGTCACAGCACGGCTGAGGGAACGTTTGGGGTACTATTTGTGCTCCCGCACGTGCTCCAGCATGGCTGAGGGCACGTTTCAGGGCTTTAACGTGCCCCGGCACGTGCTTGGGGTTTCGCGTCACCACTTACCCGGGATTACGAGCCACCGGTCCCCGAAGGGGGGCCTTCCATGGAAGGGGTGCCCTCGACGGCGGCGAGGGTGGCGATGGAGATGCGGGCGGTGGTGAAGGGGCGGAGGGCGGCGTAGCAGGCGTACAAGGTGGCGCCAGTCGTGAAGGTGTCGTCCACGAGGAGGATGTGTCGGGCCGATGCGAGAATCATCGCCGGAGATTCCCGGTCAAGCCGGGAGGTCAGGCGTGCCCACAGGGGAAAGCGTTCGGGGACCTGGAAGGCGGAGGCCACGTTCTGGGCCTTCTGGTCCACGGAGACGCGGGTTTGAGTGCGCGTGCGGCGGGCCCGGACGAGGAGGTCCGTCCGGACCTCGGGGAGATTCCGGGTCAAGCCCGGAATGACGGTGGAAGGGGTGCCCAGAAGGACAGTGGAAGGGGTGCTCGGAGAGGCGATTGTGGGGATGGACTTTTCGTCATGGCCGGCGCCGACCGGCCATCTCTCGGACGTGCCGGATGAGGACGCGGTCGAAAGGGCGACGGAGCCAGGGGCACCAGGGCCAGAGGTGGCGCGGAAGGCATCGGCCAGGGCGCGGGCAAGGACTTCGGCCTGGTTGTAGCCGCGGGAGCGGAGGCGGGTCCAGTGGAGGGGAACGGGGATGACCAGGTCGATGTCCGCGAAGTGCGGGGCGGTGGCGAGGCGGCGGCCCAGGAGGGCGCCGTAATGCCGCCCGGCCGCCAGGTTGCCCTGATACTTCAAGGCACGCGGGATGGACCGGTAGGCGCCCTTGTAATAGAGCAGCGCGGCCGCATAGGCATAGTCCATGGGCTCGGTCCCCCGGTGCCGCTCCAGGACCGCGTTGAAGCGGTCCGCGAGCGGATTGTGCGCCGCGAGCCAGAAACGCGTGTAAGGCACGTCGGCCGCGCACGAGAGGCACAAAAGCCGCTCGCGCATGCCCAGCCTGCAGCCGCAGGCCAGGCATGCCCGCGGCATAAACAAATCGCCGAGGGCGATTACAAAGTCCATCATCCGCATTGTTCCATAGATCATTTTCATTGTACTGAACGCGCTCGCCCAACCTTTTACTGGCACGGCTGAGGGAACGTTTTTGTGCGTTTTCGTGCCGCCACACGTGCTCCAGCACGGCTGAGGGAACGTTTGGGGCCCTATTCGTGCCCCGGCACGTGCTTCAACCCATCACCTCGCCCGAGGGCATGGTCACGGCACCCGAGCGAAGGCGAGGCGCACACGCCCACCCGGGGTGGGAGACCAAAGATAGGCCGCACAAACAAAAAACAACACGGGTTGTGGATAACTCGTGTTGTTTCAGTATGTATTTTATGTGTTTCTTACGCTCGGCAGCTTACTCCCCGTAAATGTATAAATGCTGCTCCGGGGTAAGGGTATCGATGGAAATCCCTTCGGAGGCAAGCTTGCGGAAAGCGACTTCGGTGTCGATTTCAGCAGGGACATTGTTGAGCTTCTGCGGAAGGGCGCCCTGGTGTTGGACGAGGTAGCGGGCGCTGAGCGCCTGGATGGCGAAGGACATGTCCATGATCTCGGCCGGGTGGCCATCGCCGGCGGCGAGGTTCACAAGCCGGCCCTCGCCGAGGATGTAGACCGTACGGCCATTCTCCAGAGTGAAGGCTTCGATGTTCTGCCGGGCCTCGCGCTTCGCCACGGCGTTCCCGCGCAGCCACGCCACGTCCACTTCCACATCGAAGTGGCCGGCATTGCAGCAGATGGCGCCGTCCTTCATGGTCAGCAGTTCCGAGGCCGTAATCACGTCCTTGCAGCCGGTCGCGGTGATGAAAAGGTCGCCCAGCGGAGCGGCGTCTGCCATCTTCATCACGCGGAAGCCGTCCATCGCCGCCTCGAGGGCCTTGACCGGATTCACTTCCGTGACGATGACGCGGGCGCCGAGGCCTTTCGCGCGGAGGGCGATGCCCTTGCCGCACAGGCCGTAGCCCGCGACCACGACATCCTTCCCGGCCACAATCAGATTCGTGGTGCGGTTAATACCGTTCCACACGCTCTGGCCGGTGCCGTAGCGGTTGTCGAACAAATGCTTGCAGTCCGCGTCGTTCACGAGCATCATCGGGAACCGGAGGGTGCCGGCGCGGTCCATCGCCTTGAGGCGCAGGATGCCGGTGGTCGTCTCCTCGCAGCCGCCGATCACGTTCGGGATGAGCTCCGGGAACTCCTTGTGCATCAGGGTCACCAGGTCTCCCCCATCGTCAATGATGATGTTCGGGCCCACTTCCAGCACGCGGCGGAGGTCCGCCTCGTACTCGTCCATGGTAGCCCCATGGATGGCGAACACGTTCAGTCCTTCATGGACCAAAGCGGCCGCCACGTCGTCCTGCGTGGACAACGGGTTGCAGCCGGTGGCATACATTTCGGCGCCGCCGGCGGCGAGGCACAGGCACAGGCGCGCCGTCTTCGCCTCCATGTGGACGCTCAGCGCGACCTTCATCCCTGCAAAGGGCTTGGTTTCCATGAAATCCTTTTCGATGCCCGCGAGCAGGGGCATGTGGTCCCGGACCCACTGGATCTTCAGTGCGCCGCTCTCCCACAGGTTGATGTCTCGGATGTGGCTGGACATAGGCAATGCGTTTAAGGTTGCAAAGTTACCGAATTCCGGAGTATTTTCCTATCTTTGCAGTCCATTTACTAAAACGCTGAACTTATGGGTATGTTAGACGGAAAGGTGGCCCTCATCACCGGCGCCGCGCGCGGCATCGGCAAGGCCATCGCACTGAAATTCGCGCAGGAAGGCGCCGACGTCGCCTTCACCGACCTCGTCATCAACGAAGCCGCCGAGGAAACCATCGCTGAAATCGCCGCCTTCGGGCACAAAGTCAAGGGTTACGCCTCCAACGCCGCCAACTTCGACGAGACGCACACCGTCGTCGAGGAAATCCTCAAGGAATTCGGACACATCGACATCCTGGTCAATAACGCCGGCATCACCAAGGACGGCCTCGTCCTCCGGATGAGCGAGGCGCAGTGGGACGCGGTCATCGCCGTGAACCTCAAATCGGCCTTCAACTTCATCCACGCCGTGATTCCGTCGATGGCCCGCCAGAAGGGCGGCTCCATCATCAACATGGCCTCCATCGCGGGCCAGATGGGCAATCCCGGCCAGATCAACTACGCCTCCTCCAAGGCCGGCCTGATCGCCATGGCCAAGACCGTCGCCAAGGAAATGGGCTCCCGCGGCATCCGGGCCAATGCCATCGCCCCGGGCTTCATCGTCTCCGAGATGACCAACGCCCTCCCGGAGGCCGTCCGCGAGGAATACATCAAGAGCATCCCGCTCAAGCGCGGCGGCACCGTCGAGGAAATCGCCAACACCGCCCTCTACCTGGCATCCGACCTCTCGTCCTATGTGACCGGCCAGGTCATCGCCGTCAACGGCGGCCTCTACTGCTAGGCAGATTTCTCGACTTCGTCCTTCGGGCTTCGCTCGAAATGACAGAATTGACTTCGCTTCGGGCTTCGCTCGAAATGACAAAAATGCCCGGTTTTGACCGGGCATTTTTCTTTAGTTCCGCAGAAGAATTCGGCCGCCGGCGGAGTCGACGGTGATGGCGCTGTCGCGGTGGACGGTGCCGTCCAGGATGGCTTTCGCCAGGAGGTTCACCAGTTCGCGCTGCATCAGCCGCTTGATCGGACGGGCGCCGTAGGACGGCTCGTAGCCGTGTTCGACCATATAGTCCTCGAAGGCCGGGGTGAAGACCACCGTGATACCGTTTTCGGAGAGCTTCTTTGTAAGGTCGTCCATCTGGATGTGCAGGATGTCGCGGATGTCGGCCTTGGAGAGCGGATCGAACATGATGATTTCGTCGATACGGTTCAGGAACTCCGGACGCACCGTCTGCTTGAGGACATCCAGCACCTTGCCGCCGCACTCGTCCAGCAGGGACCGGCGCTGCGCGATGGCCTGGGCATCGACCCCGTCCACCTCGGGCAGGCGCTCCATGTAGCTTTGGATGATGTCCGAGCCGGCGTTGGAGGTCATAATAAGGATGGTGTTCTTGAAGTCCACGGTGCGGCCCTTGTTGTCGGTGAGCCGGCCGTCATCCAGCACCTGCAGGAGGACGTTGAACACGTCCGGATGGGCCTTCTCGATCTCGTCCAGCAGAACCACCGAGTACGGCTTCCGCCGCACGGCCTCGGTGAGCTGGCCGCCCTCGTCATAGCCCACGTATCCCGGAGGCGCGCCCACGAGCCGGGACACGGTATGCCGCTCCTGGTACTCGGACATGTCGATACGCGTGATCATGTTCTCATCGTTGAACAGGAACTCCGCCAGGGCCTTCGCCAGTTCGGTCTTACCGACGCCGGTCGTGCCCATGAACAGGAACGAGCCGATGGGCCGTTTCTCGTTGGACAGGCCCGCGCGGTTGCGGCGGACGGCATCGGACACGGCCTGGATGGCCCGGTCCTGGCCGACGACCCGCTTGTGCAGCTCGGCCTCCATCCGGAGGAGCTTCTCCTTTTCACTCTCAAGCATCCGCTTCACGGGAATGCCCGTCCACTTCGCGACGACCTCGGCGATGTCCTCCGGGGTGACCGCTTCGGTGACGATGGGCTCCTTGATGGCCGCCGCCTTCGCCGTGAGCTCGTCGATGGTCTTCTGCGTCGCGACCATCTTGCCGTAGCGCAGCTCAGCGACCTTTCCATAGTCGCCTGCTCGCTCCGCGGAGGCCGCCTGGATCTTGTAGTTCTCCATTTCCTGGCGGGCCGTCTGCAGACCGGCGAGGATGTCCTTCTCCTCGTTCCACCGCTTCATCAGCACATCCCGCTTGGCGTTCAGCTCCGCGAGTTCGGCATCGAGCTTCTCCATCTTCAGGGATACGCCCTCGCGCTTGATGGCCTCCTTCTCGATTTCCTTCTGGCGGATGGCGCTGTTCAGGTCGTCGATGGGCTCCGGCACGGAATTCATCTCCAGCCGCAGCTTGGACGCGGCCTCATCGACCAGGTCGATGGCCTTGTCCGGCAGGAACCGGGAGGTAATGTACCGGTGCGAGAGGTTCACGGCCGCAATCAAAGCGTCGTCCTCGATGCGCACCTTGTGGTGGTTCTCATAGCGCTCCTTCAGGCCGCGCAGGATCGCGATGGATTCCGCGGGGGAAGGCTCATCGACCATGACCATCTGGAACCGCCGCTCCAGGGCCTTGTCGGTCTCGAAGTATTTCTGGTATTCGTCCAGCGTGGTGGAGCCGATGGTGCGGAGCTCGCCGCGGGCCAGGGCCGGCTTCAGGATGTTGGACGCGTCCATCGCGCCCGAGGTGCGTCCCGCGCCCACGAGCGTATGGATCTCATCGATGAACAGGATGATCTCGCCGGCGGAGTCCACGACCTCCTTCACGACGCCTTTCAGGCGCTCTTCGAATTCACCCTGGTATTTTGCGCCCGCAATGAGGGCGCCCATGTCCAGGGAGTACACCTGCTTGGACTTCAGGTTCTCCGGCACGTGGCCGGACACGATGTTCTGGGCGATCCCTTCGGAGATCGCCGTCTTGCCCACACCCGGTTCTCCCACCAGGATCGGGTTGTTCTTGGTTCGTCTGGACAGTATCTGGAGCACCCGGCGGATCTCGTCGTCCCGCCCGATGACCGGGTCGAGCTTGCCCTGGGAGGCGCGCTCGTTGAGGTTCACTGCGAACCGCTGCAGAAAAGAGTTTTCGTTATTTGCCATAGTGTGTTGTCTCCTTTTCGCCCGGCGGGTATGCAGTGATAGCCGTCCGCCCGACCGGGCAAACGGCTATCTTCAAACGCTATTCCTTTAGAGGATGACTGACAATTTGTCAGCCTTCACATTACTCCTGGGTCGGATCGGCCTGGGGAATCTCCACCGGGAAGGCCGGGGTCTCGGAGGCCGGGGCGGACTGGTTGAGGATCTCGGAGCTCACGGTTTCGCTCGCGCTCTTGCCGGTGCCGCGGTTGATAATCAGCGTGCTGGCGATGGCGAGGACGAGGATGAAGGCGATGAGGTACCAGGTGGCCTTCTCGAGGATGGTGGCCGTCTGGCGGACGCCGAGGGCTTGGTTCGCGGAAGTGAAGTTGGTGGCGAGGCCGCCGTCCTTGCCGTTCTGCAGGAGGACGACCACGATCAGCAGGATGGCCGCGAGGACAATCAGGACGACCAGGATGGTGAATGCGACGTTCATATCTAAACTACTTTTAACTCAATTTGTCGATAAGGGCTGCAAAGTAAGCACTTTTTTCCGGATTTTCCAAAATCAGACGGGAATAAATGCGTCTCGCCTCCTCCACACAACCCTGTTCGGCGAAGATTTCGGCGAGGGTTTCGGTGGCGTAGCGGTCCGCGATATCCGAGCCGGTCTTGTCGTCCTTGGCGCCGTCGGACTTGATCTTCACCGCGAACCGGGTGAAGATGTTGTCGTCGGCGCGGCCCACGCCCTTGTACTGGGCCTGGGAGAAATAGTCCCCGCCCACCACATGGACCTCGCGGCCGGACTTGCCGGCGGCTTCGGCCTCCGGGGCCGGCGCGATGTACGAGCGGAGGATGCGCTCCACATCCTTGTCGGCATAGCGGGCCTTTTTCCCGGCGCGCAGGAGGGCCGCCACCTGGCGGCGGTCGCCGATGTAGAGGGCCTCCTCGGCATACTGTTCCACGCCCCAGGCATCACCGCCCAGGCGGGACATCCGGGAGCACAGTTCCTTCCGGGCCGAGGCGAACCAGGGGTACAGGTGGACCACCCCAGCGAGTTCGTCCATCGTCAGGGAGCCCAGGTCGATATAATCGGTACGGTTTACCATTGCGCGACAGTTGCATTGAAGATATCCTCGACGATCTTCTCGATGATGGTCTCGCACAGGCCGCCTTCCACGGCGTCGAGGGACTGGGTGGCGTCGAAGTCCTCGTAGGCGGAGAAGGACTGGCTCACGTCGTCCTCGGGATACTTGCGGTTGGAGAACTCGATCTTCACCGTGACGGTGAGGCGGTTCTGCGCGGCGACTTCGCCCGCGGTGATGGCTGTGGCCTTGACATCGTAGCCGGTCACTTCGCACACGAGCTCCAGGTCGCCGTCCTGCTCCACCTGCTCCAGGGAGGTGAGCTTGCGGAACTTGTCCTGCAGGGCTTCCGTCAGGTCATTGGACAGGGATGGATTCACCCGCAGGGCCTTGTACTCCACGAAGGGGATCGTAATCGTCTTCACGTCGGGCTGGATGTTCGTGCCCGTGAAGGAGGAACTTCTTCATTTCTTGCGGTATTCGGGCGGGAGCTTGCGGTAGAGGGTGCGCTCGGACATCCCGAGCTCCTCGGCCGCGAGCTTGCGGTTGCCGCCGTGCTTTTCGAGGGCTTTGCGGATGAGTTCGGCTTCCTGCTCCTTCACGGAGAGGGTCGCGGGCTCCTGCTGGGGCTGTTCGTCAGCGACGGATTCGACCACGCGGCCGGAGGGAGCCGCGAAGTCCTGTCCCTGCCACTCGGCCTCCTCCGCGCGGGGCGCGGCGGCCGGGGCGGGCAGCGAGCGGCGGTCCACCCGCGCCTCGAGGTCGTCGATGCGCTGGTTCAGGTCGAAGATCGCCTTGACGATTGGCTGCAAGTCCATCGCCGGGGCGCCGGCGCCGGTCTGCGGCCCCGGCTGCGGGCCGGAGAAAAGCACCGGGATGGGTTCCCCCTGCTCCATCGGCATGAACGGGGCGAGTTCTTCCGCCGTGAGTTCGATGCGCTGGAGGGTGGGCGTGACTTTCCGGGAGACCTGGGCCGTGAGGGCCTGGGTGAAGCCCATCAGCTGGCGCACGTTGCCGGGCCAGCGGTAGGAGCACAGCAGCCGGATCGCGTCCGGCCGGAGGGAGATCTTGCACATTCCGCTCGTCTCCGAGAAGTCGGAGGTGAATTTGCGGAACAGGAGGTAGATGTCGTCCTGGCGGTCGCGCAGGGCCGGGATCCGGATCTGCGCCGCGCTCAGGCGGAAGTAGAGGTCCTCGCGGAACTTGCCGCGGCGGACCGCCTCGTAGAGGTCGATATTCGTGGCCGCAACGATGCGGACATCGGTATGCTCGATCTTGTTGGACCCCACCTTGCGGTACTCGCCGGACTGGAGCACGCGGAGCAGGAGCGCCTGCGACTCCAGCGGGAGCTCGGCGATCTCGTCCAGGAAGAGGGTGCCGCCGTTGGCATCCTCGAAATAGCCCTTGCGGGTTTCCGTGGACCCGGTGAAGGAGCCCTTGACATGGCCGAAGAGCTCGGAGTTCACGAGTTCCTTGGCGAGGGCGCCGCAGTTCACCACGAAAAAGTTGTTGTTCCGACGGGCCGAGTACTGGTGGATGATCCTTGCGAAGTTTTCCTTGCCGACACCGCTTTCGCCCAGGATCACGACGCTCAGGTCGGTGGGCGCGAACTTCACCGCCGTCTCC
>CACZXH010000039.1 GCA_902785065.1 uncultured Bacteroidia bacterium | reverse complement strand
TGGGCGGAGACGCCCCTGCCTCCGGACATGCGTCCCTACCTGCCCCGCATCCGCCAGCTGCTGCTGGAGGGCAAGCCGGATGAGGCGAACGCCCTGGTGGACGAGGCCCAGAAAAAGGCCGGCTTCGAAAAGTATATGAATTTCGACAACCGGATTCTGTACCCCGTCGGCGGACCGCGGAGGCACACCGCCTTTACGCTCACCTTCCGTCGGCCGGAGCAGCCCGATACCCGGGACTATCTGCGCTTCCTGGACATGCAGAATGGCAAGATTACCTCCATGTGGACGGATGCGCGCGGTTCTTTCCGGAACGAAAGCTTCTGCGCCTATGACGGGGACGTCACCGTGAACCGCTTCACGGCGCCGAAGGGACAGCTGGACCTGGACGTGGAGATACAGTTGCCCAGACTGGTCGGCAGCACCCCGAAGCTGGATATCGAGGACGGCGTGATCACGCTGGCTACCGCGTACAATCCGGACTTCGGTCAGAAGGGCTACGCCGTGGTCATCCGCTTCCTGCCACAAGGCGGCGCCATGACCAAGACCGAAAAAGGCATGCGCATTTCCGGCGCGGACGGCCTTACGGTCGTCGCGAAGATCGAGCGCTTCGAAAGCGATTTCACCTTTGACTGCGCCAAGCCCGTCCGTGACGGACTGCTGGCCATGAAGGTCGATTTCGACAAGCTGCTCAAGGGGAACGAAAAGTACATCGGCGAGCGGATGGACCGTTCCCGGATCCATCTGAGTTCCGACGAAGACCTGCTGCTTTCCGGCGAAGAACTGCTCCGTCGCGCCCACAGCAGGAACGAGCTGGATCCCACGCTGTTGGAGAAGCTCTATGACATGGGCCGCTTCTTCCAGATCTACGAGACGGGCAAGACGATTCCTCCGTTTACGGGCCAGCACAATATCAACACGAACCTGCAGGTCTGCGCGGGAAACAACACGGGCCTCTTTGACGAGATGGACGTGTATTTCAAGTATTACGAGACCAAGTTCGACGACTTCCGCACCAACGCGAAGCTGCTCTACGGCGCCCGCGGCCTGCTGGCCAGCGTCCACTGCGACCCGGATTCCGGCCTGTACTATCATTTCTCCCGCACCTATCCGCATTACGCCTGGACAGGCTGCCTGGGCTGGGTCTTCAACGAGTTGTGGGGCTACTACCTCGTCACAGGAGACAAGGAATTCCTGCGGACCCGCCTGATCCCGGCCTACAAGGAAATGGCCCTGTTCTACGAGGATTACGCATGCGACCGTGGCCCGGACGGCAAGGTCATCTTCTATCCGTCCTTCTCTCCGGAGAATCCGACTCCGAATCCCGGCTATGAGACGGTCACCAGCAGAGACATCAATCCCACGCGGATCAACTCCGTCATGGACATCGCCATCTGCCGCGAGATCCTGATGAACCTGATCGACGGCTGCAAGACCCTGGGCATCGAGCAGGAGAACATCCCCCACTGGGAGGCCCAGCTCGCCTCCCTTCCCACCTATCTCCTGGACTTGGACGGCGGCCTCAAGGAATGGGCCTGGCCCACGATCGAGGAGAACTACAACCACCGCCACGTTTCCCACCATTATGACGTGTGGCCCGGCCGCGCGGTCACGCCCGAGAAGGATCCCGCGCTGACGGAAGCCATCATCATCTCCAACCGCAAGCGCGCCCAGCAGGACGACTCCGCCCATGGCATCATCCACCGCGCCTTCACGGCCATCCGCCTGAAGGATATGGAAGAAGCCGAGCAGAACCTGAGCCAGCTGCTCAACCACGGCTTCGTCCGCCGCACGCTGCAGACCAGCCACTTCCCCTATCGGGGCGTGTTCCCGGATCTGACGGGCGCTGTCCCGGCGTTCCTGGTGGAGATGTGCGTCTTCAGTGAGCCCGGCACGGTGGAATTCCTGCCGGTGATGCCCGCCAACTTAATGCACGGCGCCATTGACGGCGTCTGGCTGTATACCTTCGCCAAGCTGAATCATATGGACTGGGACGAGAAGGGCATCCGTGCCTCCATCACCTCCCATCAGGCCCAAACCCTGACGCTTCGCAACCGCCGGGAAGGCTGCCGCATCCTGGTGAATGGCAAGGAGCTGGCCAAAGACGGCGACCATGTCCAGTACACATTCAAGGCCCACGAGACCGCGCAGATTGAGATCATCCTCTGATCGAACCTTATCACAAAAATGGCAAAAAACCAGGGATTTTCCCTGGTTTTTTGTGCCTTGAAATGAAGGTCTGTATCGTACTGAGGTCTATTTCTTCCAGAGCTTCGGGAGGAATCCGTAATAAAGGAGATGTCTCCAGGTGGACCAGTCGTGGCCGGTCTCGCCGATGCAGAAGTACTCGTATTCGATGCCGTGCTTGTCGAGGGCATCCCGGAAGCCCTTGACCCGCATATTGAAAAAGCCCTTCTCTTCGGCGCCGCCCTGTCCGATGAACAGGTAATCCACCTTGTCATTGGCTTTCGGGTCGTTGAGGAATTCGCCCAGGGTCTGCTCAGGCGTGTTGTCGCCGGCGCTGAGGACGCCGAAGTTGGCAAAGAGATCCAGCGACTTCAGACCGACGAACATGGTGTGGCGTCCACCCATTGAGAGACCGGAAATGGCACGGCCATGCGGGTTCGCAATGGTCTTGTAGTGACTGTCGACGAAAGGAATGACGGCCTCCCTGTACTCCCGCTCCATGATATCGAAAGTAAGGTCGGCGTGCCGGGGATGATTGCGGTGGATGACCTGGTTGTTCACCAGGGCGATCAACATGGGCTCGGCTTTCCCTTCCGCGAGCAGATTGTCCATGATGAAGTTCACGCGTCCGTCATACATCCAGTTGGAAGGGAGCTCGCCGCTGCCGCCCATGAGATAGAGGACGGGGTACGCCTTATTGGGGTCATACTGAGGAGGGGTATAGACATAGATCTCGCGCTCTCCCTGGGTCACCGGGCTGTAGTAGATATGCCGGGTGACGGCCCCGTGGGGCACATCCTTCGCGTCCCACCAGGATGGTCCGTCGCCATGGACGATGAGTTCGCTGTAAGGAGGCATGGCCGTGAAGGCGGCGTAGGTGTTGTTGGGATCGGCCATGCTGACGCCGTCGACCACGAGATTGTACTGGTACATATCGACCGGAAGGGGGCCGATGGTGAGGGTCCAGATTCCGTCTTCCCCTTTGGTGAAAGGGATGTTCCCCCGGACTCCCAGGACGGTGGTCATGGCACCCGAGAGGGCGACGGACTCCGCTTTCGGGGCCCGGAGCCGGAAGACGACGGTATGGTCGTCATTCACCTGCGGCGAATTCAGATTGGCGCTGAAGGGAATCAACCCCTCGGTATCTTTCTGCGGGTTATAGCTGAGGTTTACGTTCGACTGCTGGGCAAAGGCCGTCATCGCAATCAGCAGCGAAATCGCCGCGGTCGTTGATCTTTTGTTCATAACAGCGTTATTTTACGCTGCAATATACAAAAAAATCATCCGAAGACAATCGTCCGGTTCTTGTAGGTCAGGATTTTCCGCTCGATGTGCCGGGTGACGGCGCGGCTGAGGACGATCTTTTCCAGGTCGCGTCCCTTGAGCACCAGGCTCTCCGGGGTGTCCTTATGGGTGATGCGCACCACGTCCTGTTCGATAATGGGGCCGGCATCCAGTTCGCGGGTCACATAATGGCTGGTGGCGCCGATGATCTTGACGCCGCGTTCATAGGCCTGATGGTAAGGGCGCGCGCCGACGAAGGCGGGCAAGAAGGAGTGGTGGATGTTGATAATGTGGTGCGGATAGCGGGCGATCATCCCGTCGCTGATGACCTGCATGTACCGCGCGAGCACGATGAAAGTGACGCGCTCGCGTTCCAGGAGAGCCATTTCCTCGCGTTCCACCTCCTCCCGGTTCGATTTGTCCGGCGCGATTTTCCATACATGGAACGGGATGCCGAACTGTTCCGCCACCTCCCGGAGGTCCTCGTGGTTGCTGACGATGCAGGGGATGTCCACTTCCCACTCTCCGGCATAGTAACGGGCCAGCAGGTCATAGAGGCAATGGCTCATCTTGCTCACGAAAATGGCCATGCGCGGCTTTTCATCGCTGAAATACACGCTTGAGTACATCTCGTACCGCTCGGCGAAGGCGGCGTCCACCTCTTGTTTGATATGCTCCCTCGGTATGGAGAAGCCGTCCAGTTCCCATTCGATCCGCATGAAGAGCCGCTTCTCGATGGTGTCCACGTATTGGTCCAGATAGACGATGTTGCCGCCGTTCCGGGTGATGAACCCTGTCACGTCCGTGATAATGCCCTGGCGGTCAGGGCAGTGCAGCAAGATGATGGCTTTGCCTGTTGACATAATGCGGCAAAGATAATCTTTTTTCCGGTATTATTCCTACGAAGTTCTTCCCCAAACGGAGGAAACCTGGCAAAGAATCATTAACTTTGAAAGAATTACGATCATCACCCCCGATAAACCTGAAACATGAAAAGAGTACTGTTCATCAGTGTCCTGTGCCTTCTTGCCGTGACGGGCGTACAGGCACAAAAACCGACACAGCCTTCCTGGCTGAGTGACGCCGTGTTCTACCAGATCTATCCTTCGTCCTTCCAAGACAGCGACGGGGACGGTTACGGAGATCTCAAAGGCATCATGTCACGTTTGGACTATATCAAGTCCATTGGCGTGACGGCCATCTGGCTCAACCCCGTATATGTGTCGGGCTGGACGGACGGCGGCTACGACGTCATCGACTTCTACCGGGTGGACAAACGCTTCGGTACCAATTCTGACCTCGTCGAACTGGTCCGTCAGGCGCATGAGCGAGGCATCAAAGTGGTGATGGACCTGGTCGCCGGTCACTCCTCGGACCAGAACGAGTGGTTTCTCCAGTCAAGGGAAGCGCCCGACCTCCGTTACTCCGACTATTACATCTGGCCGGATTTCAAGCCGGAGGAGCCGGCGCAGTCCGGACCGATGGATTATGCCGCGCTGATGAATTCCAGGACCAGCCTCCTTCGAAAATTCGTGGCGACGGACGCTCCGCGCGGGCCGTATTATGTCAAGAACTTCTTTGACACCCAGCCTGCGCTGAACTTCGGCTTTGCCAACCCTGATCCGGAGCATCCCTGGGAGCAGGCGGTCGACGCTCCGGGTCCCATGGCGATGCGCCGGGAACTCAAGAACATCATTTCGTTCTGGATGGACAAAGGTGTGGACGGTTTCCGCGTGGACATGGCGGCCAGCCTCGTGAAGAACGACTTTGACAAGTCCGCCACCATCAAGCTTTGGAAGGATGACTTCACGAAGTGGTTCGACGGGAAGTACCCCGAAGGAATTCTGATCGCCGAGTGGTTCAATCCCGCACAGTCCGTCGCGGCGGCGGATTTCGACCTCGACTTCTTCTGCCATGACGGGCAGTACAACTATTCCACGCTGTTCTTCTATGGCCACAGGGGCTTCGGGCGCGACGCAACCCCCACGACCCCTTACTTCGACAAGTCCGGTGCCGGTGACTTGAGGACCTGGTACGACCTCTATGCTTATCAGTATAATGCAGTCAAGGGCAAAGGCTATGTGAGCATGCCTTCGGGCAACCACGATTTCAATCGCGTGTGCACGGAGGGACGCACCACTCCTGATGAACTCAAGGTTGCAATGACCTTCTTCCTGACGATGCCGGGCGTCCCGTTCATCTATTATGGCGATGAGATCGGCCTGAAGCAGAACCCCGCCGCCCCGTCCACGGACGGATCGGGAGGCCGCGCCGGGTGCCGCATCCCGATGCTTTGGGACGGCACGGCCAACGGCGGATTCTCGACTGCGCCCATCGACAAGATATATATCCCTCAGGACCCCGATCCGGACCGTATGACGGTCGAGAAGGAGGAGAAAGATCCCGCGTCTCTCTTGAACTATGTGCGCACGTTACTGAAGCTCCGCAAGGAGGTCAAGGCGCTCGGCGCGGATGCGGACTGGCGTCTGGTAAGCGGCCTTGACCAGCCATACCCGATGGTGTATGAGCGCAAGCTCGGGAAGGAGCGCTGCTACGTTGTGCTCAACCCGTCCGGCAAGCAGGTCAGCGTGACCCTGCCGGCAGAGCCTTCAAAGCCGCAGATCATCGCCGGCAATTACAAGAAATGCACGTACAGGCAGACCAAGAAAGGAGATGTCATCACTTTGTCTCCTGTCTCTTCGGCCATCCTTTGCTTCGAAACCGTCCAAGTCGGCGCGCAGCCGCCACAACCGCAGATTCTGTCCAAGTCGGACCGGTCCACAGTCGAGTTTGTCGTCCGGGACGGTAAGCCCATCCTGATGGACATCTATCAGTTCAAGGACCGGGAAACGGAAGAGAAGCGCCCAGTGTTCATATACTCGTTCGGCGGCGCCTGGGCCATGGGATCGAGGGTGGATGCGCTGTGCAATCCGCTGTATGACCATCTCTGCGAAAAGGGCTGGGTCTGCGTCGCCATCGATTATCGGCTTGGGGCCGCACGCGGCAGGGACAGGAAGCCCCTCATCACGCCCCCGGATGGGTACAATCCTTTTCAGTATTCCATTGACATTGGGGTCGAGGACCTTTATGCGGCTACTGCCTGGTTGATCGAACATGCCGACGAGTACAACATCGATCCGGACAAGATGGTTATCAGCGGCAGCAGCGCCGGCGCCATCAACAGCATGAACGCCGAATACTATATCTGCTCCGGACACAAGATGGCCGAGGAAAACCTTCCGGAAGGGTTCAACTATGCGGGCGTCATGCCGATGGCGGGCGCTGTCTATCTGACCGGAGACAACGACACGGAGCTCAAATGGGACAAGAAACCTTGCCCGATGTGCTTCTTTCACGGCTCGGCGGACCCTACCGTGCCTTTCGACATGGAACGGAGTCCGAACCGCCACGGTTTCGGGCCCCTCTATGTCAGCCGGCAGCTGTTCGAGATGGACGTCCCCTATATGCTCAACGAATATTCCGACGGTGACCACTGCCTGGCCCTCCTCCCGCTGAGATGGTTCTGGAACGAGATCGATTCGTTCTTGGACAGAATCGTCCTTGGCGGCCAGGACATCAAGGTCCATGCGATAGAGCGTTCGGACAGACCCCGTACGGATGCGAACTGGCTCGACACCGTCCGCCCCGGGCAGTATCAGGCGGTGAACCGCATGCGCGGTCAAAGGTGATTCGTTCCCCGATATTTCCTGAAGCGAAGGGTTTCCACCTTTTTGGTCACAAGGCGCCCTTCCCTTGCCGTTGATTCCGGGACATCAGGATCTGATTTCGCCTAATATTTGTTTTTTTATTTGGAAGTTCCGGTTTTTGTCGTATCTTTGTGATATCAAAATGATATTATTGTGGAACTATAAAACCTGATTGTCATGGAAAACAACAAGGAAACGGCCTACAAAGGCTTTGTACTGAACGGCTTCCTGGCCCTGATTCTGGCGCTCGCCCTGATCGCGGCGGCCATTTATTTCTTCGTACGCGCGAACAGCGACGGCGAGTTCGCTATTCTCGGCTTGCTGTCGATGGCTTTGTTCATCCTATGCACGAACGGCTTCGTGAAACTGGAACCGAACGAGGCGATGGTGCTCCTGTTCTTCGGCAAATACCGCGGGACCTTCACCCAGGACGGTTTCTACTGGGTCAATCCGCTGCTGAGCAAGAAGAAAGTGAGCCTCCGCGCCCGCAACCTGAATCCAGAGCCGATCAAGGTCAATGACAAGGTGGGCAACCCCGTCCTCATCGGCATGGTCCTGGTGTGGAAGCTCGAAGACACCTACAAGGCCCTCTTCGAGATCGACAGCCAGTCCCTGGCGCCGGTCGGCAATGTCGGCAAGGGCTCGAACGCACGCTATCTGTCCCAGGCCTTCGAGAACTTCGTCCGCGTGCAGAGCGATGCGGCCCTGCGTCAAGTCGCGGGCTGCTACGCCTATGACAATCCGGATACGCCCGACGAGCTGACTCTCCGGAGCAATGCCGACGAAATCAACGAGAAACTGGTCGCCACGCTGAACGAACGCCTGAACATGGCCGGTCTCCACGTGACCGAGGCCCGCATTAACTACCTGGCCTATGCGCCTGAAATCGCTGCCGTCATGCTGCGCCGCCAGCAGGCCGACGCCATTATCGCCGCGCGCGAGAAGATCGTCGACGGTGCCGTGTCCATGGTCAAGATGGCCCTGGACAAGCTCAAGGCCGAGGGTGTTGTGGATCTGGATGAAGAGCGCAAGGCCGCGATGGTGAGCAACCTGCTCGTGGTCCTGTGCGGCGACGAACCGGCGCAGCCGGTGGTGAACTCCGGAAGCCTGTACTAAGATGGCCAAGGAGAAAGAAGCTGTCAAGAGCTTCGTCCTCCGGGTGGACCCTGCGACGATGGAAGCGATTGAACGTTGGGCTGCGGACGAGTTCCGCAGCACCAACGGTCAGTTGCAATGGATCATCAACGAAGCCCTCCGCAAAAGCGGAAGGCTGAAAGGGAAGTAAGCCGCGGGAAAAGGCGGGTTAAGCCTGGCTCAGGAGCTCCTTGACGATGCCGGAAATGGTCCGGCCGTCGGAGAGACCGGCCAGGGCTTTGTTGGCAACGCCCATGACTTTGCCCATGTCGCGGATGGAGGAGGCGCCTACCTGGGCGATGATCTCCTGGATTTTGGCTTTGACCTCGTCGGGGGAGAGCTGCTTGGGAAGGTATTTCTCCAGCGCGGCGGCCTCGGCGAGTTCGTTGTCGGCGAGGTCCTGACGGGCGCCGGCGACGAACTGCTCGGCGGCTTCCTTGCGCTGCTTGACGAGTTTCTGAATCATTTTGAGGATGTCGCCGTCGGTGACTTCCTTTGCGCCGCCTTCGGCGGTCTTGAAGAGAAGGATTTCGCCTTTGATGGCGCGGTTGGCGCTCAGGGCCACCGCGTCCTTCGCTTTCATCGCTTCCTTAATGGCTTCCTGGATTTGCTGCTCGAGGGACATGTGTTTTCGCTTTTTAAGTACACAAATATAGGAAAAAATCGTATCTTCGCACAGAATAACCTTAACATCTGCTACCATGAAACTGATGAAACGCATTGCGGTGGGCCTCGCCTCCCTGCTCCTTCTCACCTCTTGCAGCATCCTGCAGAAAGCGGCCAGCGCCAGCTCTCTGGGCGGCAACACCGGAACGGCCATATCCGCCATCTACAACGTGCTCAAGGCCGCCGGCGGCATCGACCTGTCCAACCTGACGAACATCATCAACATCGGGAAGATACTCACCGGCGCCGGCGCCCTGTCAAACGCCACGCAGGCCTTTACGGACGAGTTCTCCACGGCCCTCATCAACGGCTCCAACAACCTGGTGAACAGCGGCAACGTGGCCAAGGTCTTGTCAGGCCTGAAGGCGCTGAACAACATCGACACGTCCGCCTTCAGCGAAGCTGCGACCAAGGCCTATGCCAACGGAACGCAGCAAATCCAGCAGAACGATGCGAATGTCAATGCGACGGTGAAGGCCATCACCAGCCTGCTGGGGGCGTTGTAGCCGTCGCACCCGACTTAAACTATGGAATCGAATATCGGTCTGTTCAACGACTGCTTCCCGCCCGTGATGGACGGGGTGGCCGTTTGTGTCCAGAACTATGCGTACTGGATGCAGAAGAAAGTGGGCGGCGTGTCCGTCATCACCCCCAATGTCCCGGGGGCGGACTACAGTGTCCACGAATACGAGGTGCTTCCGTATTTCTCCGTCCCGGTCCCTTTCCGTAAGCCTTATGTGACAGGCCTCGCGGAAATCGACCCGGCCTTCCTGAAGAAGATCGTGAACCGCCCCTTCAAGATTGTCCATGCGCACTGCCCCTTTGCGTCGGGCCTTGCAGCGGCGCACGTCGCCAAGCTCCGGAATATCCCGATGGTGGCGACCTTCCACTCCAAGTACCGCGACGACTTCTCCCGCGTGATCAAGTCGAAGTTCGTCGTGAACCGGATCGTCAAGCGCATCATCGACTTTTATAACCGGGCCGATGAGGTCTGGGTCCCGCAGGCCTCTGTGGAAGAAGTGATCCGGGAGTACGGCTTCAAGGGCCCCGTGGAGGTCGTGGACAACGGAAGCGACCTTGTCGCCGACTATCCCGAGGCCTATTTCGCCGATGCGCGGCGCGACCTCGGCATCGGCCCGGACGAGTTCGTGTTCCTGTTCGTGGGCCAGCATATCTGGGAAAAGAACCCCCGCTTCGTCATTGAGGCCCTGGAGAAAATCAAGGACGTCCCGTTCCGGATGTACTTCGTGGGCACCGGCTATGCGGCCGATGCGATGAAGGACCTCGTTGCGGAGAAGGGTCTGGACCACCAGGTCACTTTCGTAGGCATGCTCACGGAAAGGGCCGATATCGTCAAGTATTATGCGGCGGCGGACCTCTTCCTGTTCCCGTCCCTGTACGACAACGCGCCGCTCGTGGTCCGCGAGGCCGCGGCGCTGAACACGCCTTCCGTCATGGTGGAAGGCTCCACCGCCGCCACTATTCTCCAGGACGGCGTGAACGGTTTCCTCATCCCGAACGACCTGGACGTCTTTGCCGCCAAACTCCGCGAACTGATCCACGATCCGGAGCGGGTACACCGTATAGGCGTCCAGGCCTCCCGAACCATCGTCCGCTCCTGGGAGGACGTGGTAGGGGAGGTCCTGGACCGTTACAACAGGCTGATCGCCCGGAAAAAGATGTTGCCGCTGGCGTAATTACTCGGCAGGCGCTTCCTCGGCGGCCGCTTCGGCGGCCTCTTCCAGCGTAGGCTCAGCCGCAGGGGCTTCTTCACAGCATTCTTCAACAACTTCCTCGACGGGCTGCGGCTTATGGCGCGGCAGGCCGTACTTGGCGAGACGGTCGGTGAAGAACAGGAAGCAGAAGGCGGCGACCAGAAGGACGAACAGCCAGCAGAAGAACTTGCGCCAGGCAGCCTTGCGGCGGGCGACAGGATCCACGGCGGTGAGCTTCGGGAACTTGGCGACCTCGGTCATGTTCTTTGCGAACTTGCCGCGGACATAGGAGGCGGCGTTGATGGCCCATCCGTTGGCGTTGAGGACCGGGCCCAGGTCGCGCTTGCGGAGCTTCCTCCAGGCGATGAATACCGACGGAAGGGAGATGATGAGCATCAGGGCGGCGATCAGGACGATCCACTGCCACCAGGTCAGGCCCTTGAGCACGGAAACGATGGCGGTGAACACACCGACCACGGCTGAGATGGCAATGGTGATGACCGCGATTTTGCCGATGTCGAACGGGGCGGCCTTTTGTGCGGCGTCCGCGCCGGCGGCCGGCTTGTCGGTAGCTTTCTCCGTGATGGTGGAGAGGGTGCCTTCGCCCTTGGCATTCTTGTCGGCGGCGAACTTGTTCACTTTTTCATTGATCCAGCGGCCCGCCTTCTTGTAAGGGGCCCAGAAGGCCTGGCGGATGCTGAGCGGGTTCTCCACGATGCTCGTGACGACGGCGCTCCAGTCGTTGCCGTCGCGGTCATAGAACACGGCGTTCTTGCCGGGACGGAGGTCATCCGTGTCACCGTCGGTGAGGACGGCGGCGATGTTCATCGTCTTGCCCATCTTCTCGCTCTTGCAGGCGCAGTAGAGGATGTACATGCCGCTGAGGGAGGAGATGTCCGGATTCGGACCGTCCACACGGATACACAGGTCGGTGGAACGCTGGTCGATATACAGGCGGCCGGCCTGGAAAATGGCCTTCCGGTCGGGATCGTAGAAGTCCGCGAACACCACGTAGTTGTTCAGGTAGTCGTAGAAGTTGTGGAACAGGCGCAGGAGCTTGTCCACGGCCTCGATGGAGAGCGCCTCTGCTTCAAGGGCCTTGTCGGCCTCGATGAGTTTCAGCAGGGCTTCCTTCTGATCGGCCTTCAAAAGTGCCTTGACCTCGTCGATGCCCAGGGATTCGACCTCGGCGCCTTTCTTCTCGCCCATCCAGGCGGTGTAAGGGGCGAACTTGCCGCAGATTTCGGCCCATTCGGCCTCCGACAGGGTCTTCTTGCCGGCGTCCAGCACGAGGGCGCGCATGCCTTCGATGGCAGCCTTCCACGCCGGGTTCACAGCGTCGAGCGGGAGGATACCGTCGGCGGCGGGCTTGGCCAGAGGCTCGTCGGCGATCGCCGAACCGGCATCGGCCAGGTTGCCTTCAATGGCGCCGATCTTGTCGACGGAGACGTCCACGGCCGGGGCGATGGCCTGGTCGAACCCGATGAGCTTGCAGCGCATGAAGAAGTCGGCGACCTTGTCCTTCAGCGCGCCCACGGCGGCGAGGGCGTCGGCGGTCTTGTCCCCGAAGGGGAAGACTTCCTTCGTGCCGGCCGCCTGCCAGGCCGCGTAGTCCGCGAGGGCGGTGAAGAAGGCTTCGATATGGTCGGCGTTAATGCCGTCGGCGCCGCTGCGGTCCGGGGCCTTGCCGATCTTCTCGGTAATCGTGGTAATGAGCGCGGATAGTTTCTCGTCGTCCGCGCTGGCGGGGGTGATGACGCCGTCGCCGTTGAACTTCGTGTCGGCGAAGATCTTCGTCATGTCCGCCGTGTCCTCGAGGGCGATGGAGTCCTTCTCGAGCTTGAGGTTCGCAAGGATCTGCTTCGCGGAGGCGAGGAGCTTCGCTCCGTTCTCATTCTCCTCGTTGAAGGCGGAGAAGGGGATTTCGGTGCCGCGGGTGAGCAGCAGGTCGGGATCCTTCAGGATGCCGGTGAGCCACTCGGCGGTGGCGATGACCTCGTCCACGCGGATGTTCCCGTCGTGGTCCCCGTCGATGAGTTCGAGGGTTTTCTGGTCGAATTCCAGGTTTTTGGCCGGGCAGCTGAGGACGGTCCACAGCTTGCGGTCCAGCTCGCCGAGGTGGGCGATGTCGGCCCCGGAGGTGATTTTCACCCGGACGGTCCCGCCGACCGAGGTGAAGGTCCAGTTGTACTTGTCCATTATCAGTGTGTTTTGGTGTTTCCGATTAAACAAA
>CACZXH010000038.1 GCA_902785065.1 uncultured Bacteroidia bacterium | reverse complement strand
GGAAGCCTGGATGCGCAGGAAACCGTTGCCGGTGATGAAATAGTCCGAAGGTTCTCCCGCGGGGGCGATGGAGCAGATATTGTGCTTCGGCAGGATGGCAGCGCGCTTCTCCACCGGGATATAGGGGATGGGATACTCGAGCTTTTTGGTATCTATCTTGGCAGAGTTCCCATCGGGGTTGTTCGGAAGGACCTGGGCGCCGGTGGTCCCCACCGCAAGGCACAAAAATGCGAAAAATGCAAGTAACTTTTTCATGGCTAGTATATTAGTTGTGTAAAAATACGATTTTCCCCAGATTTAGGCAAAAAAATGCCAGGGAACTATTGCTTTGAAACAATAAGAATATTTCTTATATTTGCAGTAAAGATAGATTGAGATGAAAACCACAACGGTCGCATTGGGTCCTCATTTTGACGCCTTCGTCCAAGCCAGTGTCCTCGGAGGAAGGTATACGAATGCCAGCGAGGTGATTCGGGCCGGCCTCAGAAGGCTGGAAGAGGATGAACAAAGGATTGCAGCTCTCCGCGCTGCCATTGAGGAAGGAGAAGCAAGCGGGTATGTCGAGGATTTCGACTTCGATGCCCACTTGGAAGCGTTGAAGGCAAAGCGGAGGGACAATGGCTAAGATCAGACTATCCCGAAAAGCCGTTTCTGATTTGGATGGCATCTGGGACTACACCGTTGAAACCTGGTCGGAAGACCAGGCGGTCACCTACTATCGGCAGATTCATGCCGCTATCCAAAGTTTGAATAGTTTACCTGACTATCTGGTAATACAATACGATATTATCAAACCCGGGCTTCTGGGCCATAAAGTCGGACACCATATCCTTTTCTACAAAAAACACGACGATGGTTCTATATGGGTTGACCGTATCCTCCATGAAAGAATGGACTACCAAAGGCATCTCTGATCCTCCACGCAAGGCACAAAAAAACCAGGGAAGACTCCCTGGTTTATTCGTAACTAATTGTGATCAATATTCCTCCTCGTTAAAGAAAAAATCATCCTTCGTGGGGTAATCGGGCCAGATATCTTCGATGGATTCGTAGATCTCGCCGTCGTCTTCCAGTTCTTCCAGGTTCTCGACCACCTCGTCGGGGGCGCAGGTGCGGGTGGCGTAATCGATCAGTTCTTCTTTGGTGGCCGGCCACGGAGCGTCGTCCAGGCTGCTGGCAAGTTCAAGGGTCCAATACATATCGTTGTCCTTTTAATTGGTTATTTATCAATCTTTTCGGATACCCTTTCCGGGCCTTCCGCGTATTTGGGGCTGCAAAGATATACAAAAAAACGATAGAATGAATTTTTTTCGTTAATTTTGCAGTCCAAAATTTCCGTCGCAGGCGCAACAAAATCAATACCATGGCATACCGAAAAATCGAAGAATACGACGAAAAGACCACGCAGGAACTTGCAGGGCATGTGAAAGCCATTCTCAAGCTGCTGGGCGAGGACCCGGAGCGCGAAGGGCTCGTCAAGACGCCCGAGCGCGTGGCGAAGGCCTGGCAGTTCCTCACGCAGGGCTATGGGCAGAACGGCGAGACCATCGTCCGTTCCGCCGTATTCACGGAGCCTTACAGCCAAATGGTCCTGGTCAAGGATATCGAGTTGTTCTCCCTGTGCGAGCACCACATGCTCCCGTTCATCGGCAAGGCCCATGTCGCCTACATCCCGAACGGCCGCATCACCGGGCTGTCCAAGATCGCCCGCGTGGTGGAGACCTACGCCCGCCGCCTGCAGGTCCAGGAGCGTCTGACGGAGCAGATCCGTGACTGCATCCAGGAGTCCCTCCATCCCCTGGGTGTAGCCGTTGTCATCGAGGCCATGCACACGTGTATGTCCATGCGCGGCGTGGAGAAGTCCAACGCCGTCACGACGACATCGGCCTTCTCCGGAATCTTCCTCAAATCATTCAAGACCCGGAACGAGTTCCTCCAGCTGATCGGGAAATAATTACTTCCCGCCCGCCATCTTCAAGAAATACCGGAACGGCGCCAGCCAGGTGTCGTCCGTGCGCGCCATGCCTTCCGGGTGGAACTGGAAGGCGATGAGGCGGTCGCCGTATTCGTAGGCCTCCACGATGCCGTTGGGAGAATAGGCCGTCACCCGGACACCGGGCGCGACCTGCTTCACGGCCTGATGGTGGAAGGAATTGACCGTCAGGGAATCCTGGCCGAACAGGTCATACAGTACGCTCCCCTTCTCCACGCCGATCCGGTGCCAGGCACCGCCCGCGTGCGTCACGAGTGTATCCACCTGCGTCGGGATATCCTGGTACAACGAGCCGCCCAGGACGACATTCATCAACTGCTCGCCGCGGCAGATGGCCATGATGGGCTTCTTGGCCGCCAGGGCCGCCCGCATCAGCATCAGGTCGCTGACGTCGCGGAGCGTATCGACCTTCACCGTCTCGTTCCAGACCGTCTCGCCGTAGTAGGACGGGTCCAGGTCCGGGCCGCCGGAGAAGATGACTCCATCCACCCGGCGGACCAGTTCCGCCGCCAGGGCGGAATCCGCCACCGTCGGGAAAATGACCGGGATGCCCCCGGCCCGGGCGACAGCTTCGGTATAGTTCGCAGACAGAGAGGCGGCGCCGGCGGAGGTGCGGCCGCAGGAAATGCCGATAAGGGGCGCCGAAGGCCGACAGGCCCACAGCGCGGCAGCGGCAAGGAGGAGGAAGAGAATGCGCTTCATAAAAACAAAAGTAGCATAATTCCTGAAATTATGCTACTCTTCAAAGGATTATGTGCGTCCGACTACTTCAGATAGGCGTCCGTGACGACCTTCTGACTGCGGGTAATGAAGTCACTGAGGGCTTTGCCCTTGAGCATGCCGTTCGCGAGGAGCGCGAGATCGGTAATCTGGTGCAGGATCTCGTTCCCGGCCGCGAAGGCCTCCACATCGGCCCGGTGGGCCTTGCGGACATCTTCGCGAGCCTTGCGGGCCGCATCCTTCTCCGCATCGGAGGCATCGGACGGCGCCTCGGCCGGCAGTTCGCCCTGCGGGGCGACCTCGGCCTGCTTCGCGGCCCAGATCTTCGCCACCAGCGGATTCTCCATATTGACGGTGATGTTGTAGCTCTCGGGCATTTCGCCGTAGAAGTTCATCCCGCCGCCGAGGGCGCTCATTTCGCGATAACGACGCATGAACTCGCTCTGGGTGATCAGGATCGGAGCAGCGTCTGCACCCAGATTGTCACCGGTCACGAAGTAGTCCTTGCCGGCGGGCAGGACGGCCTTGAACAGGTTCTCCAGGTCATAACGCTCGTCTTCCTTCATCTGGGGCTTCACCTTCTCCTCCTTCGGGATCAGGTTCTCCACGGCGTCGGAGTCCACGCGGGCGAAGCGGGTATCCTCCAGCTTGCGCTCCAGCAGGTTCACATAGTGGGAATCCAACTCGCAGTCCATCAGGAGCACGTCATAGCCCTTGGACTTGGCTGCCTCCACAAAGGCGTACTGGCCTTCCACATCCGTCGCATACAGGTACACACGCTTCTTGTCTTTGTCCGTCTGGTTGCCCTCCACGGCCGCCTTGTACTCGTCGAAGGAGAAGAATTTGCCGTCCGTGTTCTTGAGGAGGGCGAACTTCACCGCGCGGTCGCAGAACTTCTCGTCCGTAAGCATGCCATACTCGATGAAGAGCTTGAGGTTATCCCACTTGGCCTCGAGGTCCGTCCGCTGGTTCTTAAAAATGTCCTCCAGCCGGTCGGCGACCTTCTTGGTGATGTAGGTCGATATCTTCTTGACGTTGGCGTCGCTCTGCAGGTAGCTGCGGGAGACGTTCAGCGGAATGTCCGGGGAGTCGATGACACCGTGCAGCAGCGTCATGAAGTCCGGGACGATGTTGTCCACGTGGTCCGTCACGAACATCTGGTTGCAGTACAGCGAGATTTTGTTCCGGTCGATGGCGACGCGTTCCTTGATCTTCGGGAAGTACAGGATGCCGGTGAGGTTGAACGGGTAATCCACGTTCAGATGGATATAGAACAGCGGTTCCTCGTTCATCGGGTACAGGGCGCGGTAGAATGAGAGGTAGTCCTCCTCCTTGAGGTCGGACGGGGACTTCGCCCACAGGGGCTCGAGGCCGTTGATGACCTTGTCCTTGTCGGTGTCGACATACTTGCCGTCCTTCCACTCCTGCTCCTTGCCGAAGACGATCGGGACCGGCATGAACTTGCAGTACTTGTTCAGGAGGCCTTCGATGCGGGCCTTCTCCGCGAACTCCGCGGAATCGTCGTCCAGGTACAGGGTGATGACCGTGCCGCGGTCCTTCTTGTCGATCTCCTCCATTTCATAAGCCGGCGAGCCATCGCAGCTCCACTTCACGGCCTTCGCGCCTTCCTTCCAGGAAAGCGTCTCGATGGTGACCTTCTTCGACACCATGAACGCGCTGTAGAAACCGAGGCCGAAATGGCCGATAATGCTGCCGATCTGGTCCTTGTACTTCTCCAGGAATTCGCCCGCGGACGAGAACGCGATCTGGTTGATATACTTGTCGACTTCCTCTTCGGTCATACCGATACCTTCGTCGATGACCTTCAGGGTCTTCTCCTTCTCATCCAGCTCGATACGGACCTTGAGGTCACCCAGTTCGGCCTTGCAGTCGCCGGAGGCAGCGAGGGCCTTCAGTTTCTGGGTGGCATCGACCGCGTTCGCGACCAGCTCGCGGAGGAAGATCTCGTGATCGGAATACAGGAATTGCTTGATGACGGGGAAAATGTTCTCGGTGGTGACACCGATCTGTCCTTTGTTTGCCATATATAACACTTTTTAGATTTCTCGACTTCGCTCGAAATGACAAGCGGATGCTCGAAATGACAAGCGAAAACCGACCCCCGCAGGGGCCGGTCTCAAATACTCAAATTGCAAGCCAGTCCGCCCGGACTGACAAATTGTCACGCCTATTTGTACAGGAAGCGGCGGATGGACATCTTCGGGGTCTTCTCGAAGGGCTTGTCCATCAGTTCCACCTTCGCGATCTGGCTGTAGGTGGGGAACTGGCGGTTGGCACCGCGGCGGATGTTCTCCGGGATCTCGGCCTTGGCCTCGGGATCGAGGAGGGCCTTGGCGATGGCCTGCTCATCGAGGAAGACGAGGGCGACCAGCTTGCCGCCACGGTCCACGACCACGCTCTCCAACACGTACGGCTGGTTGTTCACCACGGCCTCCAGCTCCTCCGGATAGATATTCTGGCCGGAAGGACCGAGGATCATGTTCTTGGAACGGCCGCGGATGAAGATGTTGCCTTCTGCGTCGATGATGCCGAGGTCGCCGGTGCGGAGCCAGCCGTCCTCGGTGAACGCATTGGCTGTAGCCTCCTCGTTCTTGTAGTAGCCGATGGTGATGTTCTCGCCACGGGCCTGGATTTCGCCGACCACGTGCTGCGGGTCATCGGAGTCGATGCGGACCTCGGCCACATCGACGGCCTTGCCGCAGGAACCGGCCACGTACTTGGTCCAGTGCTCATAAGCGAGCAGCGGGCAGGCCTCGGTCATGCCGTAACCCACCAGATACGGGAACTTGATGCGCTTGAACAGACGCTCGACCTCCGGGTTGAGGGCCGCGCCGCCCATGATGAACTCCTGGACGTTGCCGCCGAAGGCCTGCACGAGCCCGTCCTTGACCTTCTTGTAAATGATATTGTTCAGGCCGGGGATCTTCAGGAGGATTTTCATGATGGGCTTGTCCAGGGTGGGCTTCACCTTGTTCTTGTAGATCTTTTCCATCACCAGCGGGACGGTGATCAGCAGGTAGGGCTTCACTTCGGCGAAAGCCTTCATCAGGGCCGCCGGGGTCGGGGCCTTGGCCATCCAGTAGATGGACGTGCCGTTGCACAGGGGGTACAGGAACTCGATCACGAGGCCGTACATGTGGGCCATCGGGAGCATCGACACCATCTTGTCGCCGGCGGGGACGTGGCGCTGGCTATAATCCACGTTGGCAGAGAAGTTGCGGTAGGTAAGCATCACGCCCTTCGGATCGCCGGTGGAACCGGAGGTGTAGTTGATGGTGGAGAGGTCGTCCCAATTGTCGGTCGGGAAATGCACGTCGTCCGGGCCGAAGCCGTTCGGATACTTCGCGGCGAAGAGTTCATCCCAGTGGGCGACCGCGTCGGCGATCTTCTCGTCACGGCACAGGAGGACGTTCCAGTTATCCACGTCGAAGACCACCTTCAGGGCGGGCATCTTCTCGGCGTCCATCTTCTTCCAGCGCGCGGCGTTGGTGAAGAGGGCGATGGAGTCGGAATGGTTCACCAGGCCCATCACGCTCTCGGGGGTGAAGTCCGCGAGGATGGGGACGATGACGGTCTCGTATGTGTTGACGGCCAGGTAGGCGAAGCCCCAGCGGGCGCCGTTGTTGGCGCAAAGGGCGATCTTGTCACCTTTCTTGAAGCCGGCTTTCTCGAAGATGATGTGGAAACGGGCGATGGCGGTGGCCATCTCGGCGTAGGTCAGGCTGTCGCCGCCGAGGGTATTGAGGGCGGGCTTGTCCCAGTACTTCCGGGTCGCTGCCTGAAGTCTTTCCAGATAGTGCGGATAAGTGCTCATTCGGTTTGATTTTAGTTAACGCAACCGCAAATGTAGCAATATTTCCCGAAACTCTCGTATCTTTGCAGAATAAAGGACAGAACGAGCAGAATATAGGATAGAATGACTATGCGACGCAAACCGATTATCGCCCTCATCTACGATTTCGACGGCACCCTCTCCCCCGGCAACATGCAGGAGTTCGGATTCATCCAGGCCATCGGCCAGACGCCCGAGGAGTTCTGGTCCAAGAGCGACGGCATCGCCAAGGGGCAGGACGCCTCCAACATCCTGGCCTACATGAAGTTGATGTTCGACGAAGCCCGCGCGAACGGCATCCGCCTCACCCGGGAGGGATTCCGGCGCTACGGAAAGGACATCAAGCTATTCGATGGGGTCCGGGACTGGTTCCGCCTCGTCAACGAGTACGGCGAGCGGCACGGCGTCCGCATCGAACACTATATCAATTCATCCGGCCTGAAGGAGATCATCGAAGGCTCCCCCATCGCCCGCGAGTTCAAGCACATTTTCGCCGGAACGTTCATCTATGACGAAAAGGGCGAGGCGGAATGGCCGGGCATCGCGGTGGACTACACCGCCAAGACCCAGTTCCTGTTCAAGATTCAGAAGGGCATCTTCTCCTCCCGCGACGCCAAGCGCGTGAACGAGAGCATGGCCGACGAAAACAAGCGTATCCCCTTCACCCACATGATCTATTTCGGGGACGGAGACACCGACGTCCCGTCCATGAAGATCGTGAACATGTTCGGCGGAAACGCCATCGCCGTGTTCAATCCCGAGGACCCGCGCAAACGGGGTGTCGCCCAGAAACTCCTCCGCCAGGGACGCGTCAATTTCATCACACCGGCCGTCTATACCCGGGAATCCAGGACTTTTCGGGTGGTCTGCGCCATCATCGACCGGATAAAAGCGGACAATGAATTGAAATTATTGGCCCGTTATAAATAATTTTTCGTACTTTTGCAGCCGGAACCTAAAAGGTTCCACCATGTTTCACCAAATACTTTTTTATGCGTCTTAAAAATGAAGAGACTCCTGGTTGTTTGCGCAGCTGCGTTGCTGCCTTGCTTCCTTGTGTCCGCACAAGAGGCTGACAACTCCGGCCGCAGTGTCGAGTTGTCCGTTATCCCGAGACTTGACCTCAATCCTGTCTTCTTTACGGATGAAGGCGGAGGCGGAGAATTCACACTCGGCAATACATCTCTTTATTCCCTGTTCGAAGGTAACATCACCGAGAACCTTTCCTTCAGCATCTGCAACCACTGGGCGGCTTTCGACACCGTCCGGGACGGCTTTTTCGATTCCACGAAGCAGCTCTACCAGAGCACCTTCCATTCGGACAACACCAACTGGGTGGACTGGGCGTATCTGACCTATTCCGTGGGTAATTTCGCCTTCACGCTCGGCAAGGACATGGTCACCACCGGCGGCCTGGAATTCGACGACTACGACTTCGAGGTCCATCCGTCCCTGGTTTCCAGTTTCTGGCAGAATTTCTCCTGCTACCAGTGGGGTGCCAAGGCGGCTTTCACCACCCCGTCCGAAGGCGATACCTTCAGCTTCCAGTTCTCCACTTCCCCCTACGGCGAGCGACCCTTCGCGAGCAAGCTCTTCAACTATTCCCTGGAATGGCGGGGTGAGCACGGCCCGCTGGAGACCATCTGGAGCGCCACCGCCGTCGGCACCGAGCCCGGCGAGTTCCAGCCCGTCTTCGCCCTGGGTCAGCGCCTGAACTTCGACACTTTCTCCGTCGGCCTGGATGCTTTCAGCATCGTCGGCGACGAACTTGATATCATGCGCAAGGGCATCACCATCATGCCCAGCGTCACTTATTCCCCCAGCGAGAAATTCACGATCCTCGCCAAGGGCGGCTATGAGAACTACGCCTCCGAGCTGGTCGAAGACCTGACTTTCAAGCGCTGGTGGGGTGGCCTGGCCTTCCACTGGTTCCCGATCGAGAACCTCCGTGTCCACGCCGTAGCCTCCTACGATCCCACATATTCCTTCGCCTCCCTGACCGCCGGCGTCCTGTACACCATCAGCATTCTCTAGGCGCATGGACAAGATCATCGAGATCAAGAACCTCTCCAAATCCTTCGGCGACAAGAAGGTCCTGGAGGATATCAACCTGTATATCCGCCGCGGCGAATTCATCACCCTGCTGGGCCCGTCGGGCTGCGGCAAGACCACCCTCCTGCGGATGATCGCGGGCTTTCTCCAGCCGGACGAAGGCTCCATCCTCATGGACGGCAAGGAACTCGCCGGCGTCCCGCCGCACGAGCGTCCGCTGAACACCGTGTTCCAGCGCTATGCCCTGTTCCCCCATCTGGACGTGTACGACAACATCGCCTTCGGCCTCAAGCTCAAGAAAGTGCCCGAAGAGGAGATTGAGAAACGCGTCCGCCGCGTCCTCAAGCTCGTGGCGATGTCCGACTACGAGGACCGCGACGTGGAGACCCTCTCCGGCGGCCAGCAGCAGCGTATCGCCATCGCCCGCGCCATCGTGAACCAGCCGAAGGTGCTCCTCCTGGACGAACCCCTTGCCGCCCTGGACCTCAAGATGCGCAAGGACATGCAGATCGAGCTGAAGGAGATGCACAAGAAACTGGGTATCACCTTCATTTACGTCACCCACGACCAGGAGGAGGCCCTGACGCTCTCCGACACCGTCGTCGTCCTCAACGAGGGCCGCATCCAGCAGATCGGCACCCCGGTGGACATTTACAACGAGCCCGTCAACTGCTTCGTCGCGGACTTCATCGGCGAGAGCAACATCCTCAAGGGCCGGATGATCCGCGACCGCCGCGTCGCCTTCATCAAGCACGAGTTCGACTGCGTGGACGAGGGCTTCGGCGAGGACGTGAAGGTGGACGTGGTCGTCCGCCCGGAAGACATCTATTTCACCACCGACCCCGCGAAGTGCCAGTTCAAGGCCAAGGTCAATTCCTGTATCTTCAAGGGCGTCCACTACGAAATGTGGGTGGACACCGACACCGGCTACGAACTCATGATCCAGGACTACGACCCCTATCCCGTGGGCAGCGAAGTCATGCTGTACATCGACCCGGACGACATCCAGGTCATGAAGAAGGAACGCCTCTGCAACACCTTGTACGGCACCGTCAAGGATGCGGAAACCGTCACCCTGCTCGACGCCGACTTCCCGCTCAAGAGCGGATTCGAGCCCGGCACGGAGGTCAAGGTGGAGATCCCCTTCGAGGCGGTGGACCTGATGGACAACCTGGACGACGGCATCATCGACGGCGAAGTCCACTTCATCCTGTACATGGGCGACCACTACCACCTGACCATCAAGACCGACGACGGCGACTTCCTCTGGGTCGACACGAACGACATCTGGGACAAGGGCGACCTCGTGGGTATCCGGCTGAATCCCGAGAACAGCAAGAAGGAAATCAAGATCACGAAGAAAGATGAGCAAGCGCAGTAACTGGAGCATCCCGTACGCCATCTTCCTGGTCTTCTTCGTCGTCCTGCCGCTGGTCCTCGTGATGGTGTATGCCTTCCAGGACTCCCAGGGGCACTTCACGCTGGGAAACCTGGCGAAGTTCTTTACGGACAAGGATGCGCTCTCCACGTTCGCCGTCTCCATCGAGGTGGCCCTCGAGAACACGGCCCTGTGCATCCTCCTCGGGTACCCGGCCGCGTGGATCCTGGCGAACAAGCAGTACAACAAGAGTGCGGTCACGATCGTCCTCTTCATCATGCCGATGTGGATCAACGCCCTGATGCGTACCCTCGCCACGGCCCAGCTCTTCACGATGCTGGGCATCACCCTGGGCAAGGGCACCCTCCTCTTCGGTATGGTGTACGACTACCTGCCGTTCATGATCTACCCCATCTACAACGTCCTCGCCAAGATGGACAAGTCCTACGCGGAAGCGGCCGTCGACCTCGGCGCCACCCCGTGGACGGCCTTCTGGAAGGTCACCGTGCCCCTGTCAATGCCTGGTGTCACCTCAGGCATCCTCATGGTGTTCATGCCCACGGTATCCACCTTCGCCATCTCCGAGTTCCTCACGAACAACAAGATCAAGCTGTTCGGTACCATTATCCAGGAGAACATCAATTCCTCCATGTGGAATTACGGCGCGGCCCTGGCGTTCGTCATGCTCATCATCATCGGTATCACCACCCTGTTCGACAAGGACAAGGAACAGCTGGAAGGAGGCCTGATCTAGCCCTATGAAGAAGTTTTTCGCCAAACTGTACATCTGGGTCCTGCTGGTCGTCCTGTACGCCCCGCTGGTGTTCATCGCCATCTTCTCCTTCACCGAAAGCAAGGTCCTGGGCAGCTGGGAAGGCTTTTCCACCGACTTGTACCGGAATCTTCTGACCGGGCAGATGCAAGGGAACGCCTCGCTCCTCGCGGCCGTGAAAAACACGGTTCTGATCGCCCTGGTCGCCGCCGCCGTCTCCACCCTGCTGGGTTCGGTCGCGGCCATCGGCATCCACAACATGAAAGGCCGGGCCAAGAAGGCCGTCACCTTCCTGAACAACATTCCGATGATCAACCCGGACATCATCACCGGTGTCTCGCTGTTCCTCCTGTTCGTCTTCCTGCACTTCAGCCAGGGCTACCTGACGGTTATCCTGGCCCACATAACCTTCTGCACCCCGTACGTAGTGCTGAGCGTGATGCCGAAGCTCCAGCAGATGAATCCGAACATCTACGAGGCCGCCCTGGACCTCGGGGCCACCCCGCAGGTGGCGCTCCGCAAGGTCCTGATCCCGCAGCTGCGGCCGGGCATGGTCTCGGGCTTCATCCTCGCCTTCACGATGTCCCTGGACGACTTTGCCGTGACGTTCTTCACCCGCGGCACCATCGGCCTGGACACCCTTTCCACCTACATTTACACCGATGCGCGCAAGGGCGGTCTCACCCCCGAACTGCGCCCGCTGATGACCCTGATCTTCCTGGTCGTCCTCATCCTCCTGATCATTATCAACATCCGGCAGGACCGGCTCAGCAAACTCAAAGAAAACCGATGAAAAGAATCCTGATTTCCCTCGCGGCCGTCGCCCTGCTCGCCGGCTGCTCCGAGGACCGCTCGCAGATCCTCAAAGTTTATAACTGGTCCGACTATATCGACGAGGCCGTCATCCCCGAGTTCGAGGAGTGGTACGAAGCCCAGACGGGCGAGAAAGTCAAGGTCATCTACCAGACCTTCGACATCAACGAGACGATGCTCTCCAAGATCGAGAAGGGGCATGAGGACTACGACGTGGTGTGCCCGTCCGACTACATCATCGAGCGGATGCTCCAGAACGATCTCCTGCTGCCCCTGAACCGCGATTTCGGCAGCACGCCCAACTACATCGACGAGAACCTGTCCCCGTACATCCGCGCCTGCTTCGACAAGATGGACGGCAAGGGCAAGAACGCCAACGACTACTCCGTGGGCTACATGTGGGGCACCACCGGCATCCTGTACAACGCCAAGTACGTGACCGACGAGGAAGCCTCCACCTGGGATATCGTCAGGAATCCCAAGTTCGCCGACCGCATCTTCATCAAGGACTCCGCCCGCGACGTCTATTCCCAGCTTATCCTGAAAGTCAAGGAGCAGGAAATCGCCGAAGGCAAGGTGACGATCGACCAGCTGATGAACTACACCTCCGATGCGGACATTGCCGCCGTGGAGGAGTACATGAAGGACGTGAAGCCCCTCGTGGCCGGCTGGGAAGCCGATTTCGGCAAGGACCAGATGGTCCAGGAACTGGGCTATGTGAACCTCACCTGGAGCGGTGACGGCGTGTGGGCCATCGACGAGGCCGCCGAACTCGGCGTCGAACTCCGCTACGCCCTCCCGAAGGAAGGTTTCACCGTGTGGTTCGATGGCTGGGTGATCCCGAAGTATGCGCAGAACACCAAGGCCGCCAGCTACTGGATCAACTTCATGAGCCGTCCGGACATTGTCGTCCGCAACGTCGAGGAGACCGGCTACGTGTCCGTGAGCGGCGCTCCGGAAGTGCGGGATGCCTTCACCGATGAGGAATTCGAGCCCATCGACCTCTCCTACTTCTTCTCCCCCGCCGACACTGCCGTCTGTGCGAACCCGGTCCTCTATCCGGACAAGGCTGACATCGAGCGCTCCACCCAGGAGCACGACTGGGGTGAGAACACCGCCAAGCTCATAGAAATGTGGTCCCGCGTCAAGGGCGACAACGCCAACGCGTTCACCTACATCCTGATCGGCCTCTTCGTCGTGGCCGTCGCCGCCTTCGCATTCTTCGCGAACGCCGCCAAGGCCCGCCGCAAGAAGAGCGACCTTCAGGTATTCCTGCAAGGCCCACATCTCATCGCGGAATTTCGCCGCGGCCGTGAAATCGAGATCGGCCGCGGCTTTCTGCATCTTGCGCTTGGCTTCGTCGGCGGCCTTTTCCACCTGGGAACGGGACATGGACCGGATGACCGGATCCTGGAGGACAGCCGCCAGGTCCGCCGTGATATAGCCGTCCACGTAGGCGGACGTACCTTCGCGCTTGGCGTCATGCCCCAGGCCCACGGAAACGGTGCCGCGGCCGAGGTCGGAAGGATTGGGAACGTAGGTCGGGGCCGAGACGGAGTCCTCGGCGCTGACATGGCCGGTGACCGTGTTCTTGAGGCGCGGGTTGAGCGGCTTTCCCGTCGCGGAGCCCGACAGACCGCCGCCCTCGTTGAGGAAGCCGCTGACGTGCGTGGTGTCCTCCTTGGAGGTGACCAGCTCGGACATCAGGATGTTGGCGCGGACCTGCACCTGCTGCGGGGTAATCCCATGCAACTGATTGTATTCCTGCTGTTTCTGGCGTCGGCGGTTGGTCTCCCGGATGGTTTCGTCCATGGACTGGGTAATCGTGTCGGCATACATGATCACAAGGCCGTTCACGTTGCGGGCGGCGCGGCCGGCAGTCTGCGTGAGGGCGCGGCCGCTGCGCAGGAAACCTTCCTTGTCGGCGTCCAGGATAGCGACGAGCGAGACCGTCGGGATATCCAGGCCTTCCCGGAGGAGATTGACGCCGATCAGGACGTCGAACAGGCCGTTCTTGAAGTCCTCGATGATTTCCACGCGTTCGGCCGTATCCACATCGGAGTGGATGTACCGGCAGCGGACGCCCATCCGGCCGAAATAGCTGTCCAGTTCCTCGGCCATCCGCTTGGTGAGGGTGGTAACGAGCACGCGTTCTTCCACCTCCGCCCGCTTGCGGATTTCCTCCATCAGGTCGTCCACCTGGTTCTCGGTGGGCCGGACCTCGATGGGCGGGTCCAGCAGGCCGGTGGGCCGGACGATCTGCTCGACCACGAGGCCTTCGGACTTCTCCAGCTCGTAGTCGGCGGGCGTGGCGCTCACGTATACGGTCTGACCGGTGATGGACTCAAACTCGTCGAAGGTGAGCGGACGGTTGTCCGCCGCCGCGGGCAGGCGGAATCCGTATTCCACGAGCGTCGCCTTGCGGGAATGGTCGCCGCCGAACATCGCGCGGATCTGCGGCAGGGTGACATGGCTCTCGTCGATGAAGCAGATAAAGTCGTCCGGGAAATAGTCGATCAGGGTGAACGGGCGCTGGCCGGGCTTGCGGCCATCGAAATAGCGGGAATAATTCTCCACGCCCGGGCAGTAGCCCATCTCCTTGATCATCTCGATATCGTACTCCACCCGCTGTTTGAGGCGTTTCGCCTCCAGGGATTTGCCGATGCTCTCGAAATACTCGACCTGGGCGATGAGGTCGTCCTGGATCTGGAGAACGGCCTTGGCACCCTTCTCCTTGGAAGTGACGAAGTTCTTCGCCGGGTACAGGTCGATCTTGTCCAACTCCTCGAACCGGGCGCCCGTCACGGGATCCACCAGCGAAATACTGTCCACCTCGTCGCCGAAGAACTCGATCCGGGCGGCATAGTCGGCGCCGCCCAGGAAAATATCAACGGTATCGCCCCTGACACGGAAGGAACCGCGTTTGAACTCGGTCTCCGTCCGGTAATAGAGGGCGTCCACGATCTTGTACAGGAGACGGGTCATCGACAGGGCCTCTCCCTTGTGGACCGTGACGGTCTGGTCATGGAAATCGTCCGGATTGCCGATGCCGTACAGGCAGGAGACGGACGAGATGACGATGACATCCCGGCGACCCGACATCAGGGCGGAGGCGGCGCTCACCCGGAGTTCGTCGATCTTGTCATTGATGCTCAGGTCTTTCTCAATGTAGGTGTCCGTCGTCGGAATATAGGCCTCCGGCTGGTAGTAGTCGTAGTAGGAAACGAAGTACTCCACCGCATTATGCGGGAAGAACGCCTTGAACTCGCCGTACAGCTGCGCAGCCAGCGTCTTGTTGTGGCTCAGGATCAGGGCCGGGCGCTGGAGACGCTGGATGACATTGGCCATCGTGAAGGTCTTTCCGGAGCCGGTCACGCCGAGGAGCGTGACGGCGCCGACGCCCTCGGAAAGGGCGTTGCAAAGGCCGTCGATGGCCGCCGGCTGGTCGCCGGAAGGCTGATAATCGGACTGGATTTGAAATTTCATACAGCAAAATTACACTTTTTTCAAAAAAAAGGTTTATCTTTGTTCATTGTATAGCGTGTCTATACGGGGATTTGATTCATATTAAACTTAACATAGTATCATGAAAGCTATCAAATTCATTGGAATCCTTGCTGCTGCAAGCTTCCTCTTCTCCTTCAACGCCTATGCGCAGGAGGATGCCAACCGCGGTGCGGATGGCGAGGTCGTCCGGGGTCCCTATGTGACCAACGGCGCCTTTGACAACATGTTCATCGGCCTCGGCGCCGGTGTGAATTCTGTTATTGAGAAGTCGTTCGGCCTGGGTAAGATCGGTATCGCTACCGATGTCACGATCGGCAAGTGGTTCAGCCCCACCATCGGTCTCCGCGCTGGCTGGCAGGGCATCAACAACACGTCCAAGAGCGGCGAGTTCAACAAGGCTCCGTTCCACTACATCCATGGTGACCTGCTCTGGAATATCTCCAACGCCATCGACGGTTACAAAGAGACCCGTTTCTGGAACTTCATCCCGTACGTCTCCGGCGGCCTGAGCATGATCAAGCATCACGGTCTCAAGGAGTTCGACCAGGAGCTTGCCGCAGGTGTCGGTCTCCTCAACAGCCTCCGTCTCGGCGAGCGCGTGAACCTGAATCTCGACCTGGGCATTATCGGCGCCCGCGCGGAAGCCTACAATATGAACGGTTTCCTCAAGCGCTATGTCGGTTTCCCGAGCGCCAAGCTCGGCCTGCAGTTCAACCTCGGCCGCACCGGTTTCGACCGCCTCAGCTCCGTCATGCCGGTCATCGTCCCGATGCCCTTCACCGAGGCCCAGTACAATGCCCTGAAGGACAAGGTGGCCGCCCTCGAGCGTGAGAACGCCCAGCTCAAGAACAAGATCGCCGACCTGGAGAACCAGCTCGCCCCGTTCAAGAATCTGGTTGATGGCCAGACCTACCTTTTCCAGAACGGCCGCTTCACCGCCGTCGAAGCGAAGGTTGCCTCCCCGGCTACCGTCTATTTCGACCTCGGCTCCGCCAAGGTTTCCCAGCGTGAAAAGGCCCACCTCGAGTTCTTCGCGAACAGCGTCGTGGACAACGCCACCAAGCTCCTGCTCACCGGCTCCGCCGACAAGCAGACCGGCACCGCCAAGGGCAACCAGAAGCTCTCCGAGCAGCGTGTCGACGCCGTCAAGGCGCTCCTCGAGAAGCTCGGCGCCAACGGCAACAACATTGAGACCGTGGCCAACGGCGACACCAAGAACATCTTCGACACCCCGGCCAAGAACCGCTGCGTCGTGATCGAGGTGAAGTAATTCACCCCTCGTCAATGAAAAACGGAGGCCCGAAAGGACCTCCGTTTTTTTATACCCGGTTCACTTTGAGCACATGCCGCTGCGCGCGGATCTGGGACAGGATCTTGTCCAGTTCGAGATTCGAGGGGACGAGAAGTTTCAGCAGGATGTCATAGGTGCCCTGCCGCTCGTTCTCCTGTACGTTGAAGGTCCGGATGGAAGCCTTGAAAGTTCCGACGACTTCCATGATCTTGTTCAGCGCCTCGCTCTCCTGGTCCGTGGTGATCTTCAAGGACACCTGGAAGGAGCCGCTGGAGGGAGAATCGGCCCAGCGCACTTTCTGGATGCGGTAGGGATAGTTCTCAATGAGGCGGGCGGCGTTCGGGCAGGTGATGCGGTGGATCTTGATGCCGCTCTCGCGGGTAACGAACCCGAACACATCGTCGCCGAAAACCGGGTTGCAGCAACGGGCCATCCGGTAGTCGAGCCCCTTGAGGTCCTTGGCGTTCAGCACGAGGATATCGTCCTTGGAGGTGGTCTCCAACCGGTGCGGACGGGAAGCTTCCTGGGCCTGAGCGGCTTCCAGGGCCTCCTGGCGGCGCTTTTCCTCCGTCAGGATGTACTCCTTGACCTCGTTCACGTCGATGGTTCCCTCGCCCACGGCGGCGAAGAAGGCGTTCACGCTCGTGATCTTGCGCTTCTTCATCATCTCGGTGAGCATCTCGTCCGGGAACTCCAGTTTCCAGTTCTTCAGCCGGCGCTCCAGCAGCTCGCGACCGGTGGATGCGAGTTTCTGTTCGCCTTCGCTGAGCGCCTGCTTGATCTTCTGGCGGGCCTTCGTGGTCACCACGAAGTTGATCCAGTCCGGCGCCGGCCGCTGATTCTTCGCCGTGAGGATTTCCACGACGTCGCCGGTGCGGAGCTTCTCCTTGATAGGCACGGGTTTGCCGCCTACCTTGCCCCCCACACAGCGCGTGCCGATGTTGGTGTGGATACTGAAGGCGAAGTCCAGCACGGTTGCCCCGGCCGGCAGGATCCGGAGTTCGCCCGTGGGGGTGAAGACGAAGATTTCCCGGGACGGAGGCTGCGGCAGGTCTTCCGGGTTGCCGGTATCGGGATGTTCGAGGGCGTAGCGGACGGAGGTCAGCCAACGGTCCATCGTCTCTTCCCGCTTGATGCCCTTGTAGGACCAGTGCGAGGCAAAGCCGTTCTCCGCGATCTCGTCCATGCGGCGGGTGCGGATCTGGACTTCCACATAGGCACCATCGCGGTTCTTAACCGTGATGTGGAGGGACTCGTAGCCGTTGGGCTTGGGGTTCGTGACCCAGTCGCGGAGCCGCTTGGTATCCTGCTCGTACTCCTCCGTCACAAATCCGAAGACTTTCCAGCAGAGCTCCCGTTCCAGCTTGATGTCCTCCGGACAGTCGATGATAAAGCGGATCGCGAATACGTCGAAGACCCCTTCGAAGGGCACCTTCTGCTTGACCATCTTGGCCCAGATGGAGTAGGCAGCCTTGGTGCGGATCTTCAGCTTGTACTGGATGCCGGCTTCAGACAGCTTGACCTTCAGGGGCTCGATGAACTCCGCCATCAGCTTCTCCCGGTCCTTCTGGGTGGCCTTCAGCTTGTTGGTAATGAGGCGGTACTGCTCCGGCTCCGCATAGCTCAGGTAGATGTCCTCCATCTCCCGTTTCATGTTGTACAGGCCCAACTGGTGCGCCAGCGGAATATACAGCATTAGCGTCTCCAGGACCTTCCGCTCACGGTCCGATTTCGGGAAAATGGCGAGCGAGCGCATCACCTCCAGGCGGTCAGCCAGCTTGATGACGGTCACGCGCGGGTCCGTCGAGTACTGGATGATAAGCTTCTTGTAATTCTCGGCCTCCAGGCGGGTGTCCTTGGGCTTGATGGTGGAAATCTTGTTCAGGCCGTCCACCATCGTGTACACGCTTTCGTCCAGCTTCAGGGCGTGGATGTCCAGGTCCACCTTCCCGCCCCGCGTAGCCTCATGCAGAAAAACAGCGGCAACGCACTCTGGCGGCAGGCCGATCTCGTCGGAGACGATCTTCGCGACGGCAAGCGGATGCCCGAAGAAGGGCGTCCCGTTGCTGCGGGTCTCGCCGGCGAGGGCCTGTTGGGCCAAATCGTAGGCTTTCCGGATCAGTTCTCGGCCCTGGTCGGAATAATGCGGGAAGAGGGCGTTGTCCATAGGCTAGCGCTTGGTGCGCGCATCCAGCGCACGCTGGAAGGCGCGGGCATTGTTCAGATGTTCGGAATAGGTCGCCGCGAAGCGGTGGGAACCGTTGAAGGAAGGATCGGCGCAGAAATACAGGTAGTTGTGGTTCTGCGCGTAGAGGACGGCGTCCAGGCAGCTTTTCGGCGGACAGGAGATCGGGCCCGGAGGCAGGCCTGCGTACTTGTAGGTATTATAGGGAGAGTCGATTTCCAGGTGACGCGTGAGGATGCGGTTGAGGCTATAGCCGTAGCAATAGGCGACGGTGGGATCGGCCTGAAGGAGCATCCCGAGGCGGAGGCGGTTCAGGTACACGCCGGCGACCGTGGGCTGCTCGGGTCCATACTGGGTTTCCCCGTCCACGATGGAGGCGAGGGTAGCCACACCCACGGGCGTGAGCCCCTGTTTCCGGGCCAGTTCAACGCGCTGGTCGGTCCAGTAGGCGTCGGCCTCCTTCTTGAAACGGTCGAAGATCTCGGACACGGAACTGGTCCAGAGAACCTGGTATGTATCCGGAATGACGATGGTGAACAGGAGCGGCGGCGTGATGCCGTACCGGGCCAGGGAATCTGCCGAAAGGGCGAATTCCGCCACGGCGGCGCTGTCTACGAGCATTTGGTTGCCGATCTTGCGGGCGAGGATCTCCGGGGTCCGGATGGTCCCGGAGAGGGTCAGATTCACCGGCGTCTGCCAGCCGTTCGCCAGCATCCGGGAAACATACTTGCTGGAGGACTTCGCATCCACCGTATAGTGGCCGGCCTTCATCGACCCCAGGGGTTCCAGGGTCCGGCGGAGGCTTTTGCGGTTCAGGACGACGCCGCTTTTCAGGAGGGTGTCCACGACATCGGACGGTGCCATCCCCGGCCGGACAAAGAACTCGTAGGTCCCGCTGAAATTCGGCACCTTGCGGTCATAGAAAGCATGGTACAAAGGAGCGGCGACACCGATGACGACTCCGATGAGGATGGTCAGGAGGATGAGCAGCCCCTTCTTCTTCCGGGGTTTTACCGCTTCTTCCATAATTTCTTGAGTTTGGATTCGGGACGGAGGATCAGTTCGTCACCTTCCCGGGGCTGATAATTCGCCGGGAGGCCGTTCAGCTTGCGGATGGCCTTCTCCTTGACGGCGAAGCGCTGGCAGATGGCGTGGAAGGACTCCCCTTCCTCCCCGACAATGTACTTGTCCAGGCCGCGGACGGTCTTGGTCTTCTTGGGTTCCAGATACACGACGTCACCCGCGTGCAGTTCCGCGCTGCCCGACAGGTCGTTGAATTTCAGGATCTCGCGGAGAAGCAGGTGGTTGCTCTTGGCGATGGTGGCATAGGTCTCCCCTTCGACGGCATAGACGAAGGGCACGCCGTTCCGGCTGTAGAGGGTGCGGGACAGCGAGAAACGGTATTCCTCCCCCGCCTTGCCCCGGAAAATCTCGCCGGCCTCGATCTTGAGCGGCGAATCGGGAATCACTTCCACCGCATCCTGCGCGACCGGCGCTTCGGCGGCGGCGCCGCCTTCGGCCAAGGCCTCGGACACGGTCATCCGGTCATAGCGGGACAGATTATAGTCCTCCACGCACTTGATGAGCTTGGAGGCATAGGAAGGATCCGTGGCATAGCCGGCCTGCTTGAGGCCGTACGCCCAGGACTTGTAGTCGGTGGTCTTGAAGTCGAACAGGAACTTGTAGCGGTCCCGGTAGCGAAGGAAATCGGAATGGTCGCGGAAGCTTTCCTCAGCGGAGTCATACACCCGGAAGCATTCGCCCTTGCTGTCGTCATCGACCAGCATCGTACGGCCTTTCCAGCTGTTGTGGCACTTGATACCGAAGTGATTGTTTCCCTCCGCCGCCAGGGCGGACTGACCGGACCGGGACTCGATGATGCCCTGTGCCAGGGTGATGCTGGCGGGGACGCCGGAACGGTACATCTCGTTGACGGCAATGGAGGCGTAGCGGGCGATATAGCGTTCCTGCGGCGTACCGGCCTCCCGCTGCGCGGAGACGGTGAATCCCAGGATCAAGGCGATGGCAGTAAGGAACTTCTTCATACCTTCGAAATCGAACTGATTTCAAAGATACGGAAAAAAATCAGATTTCGTACACGTCGCCGTCGGCCGCGGCGTAAGATTCGGGGAAGACTTCCCGGCACTCCGCCTCGTACAGGCGCTGGTCCGTGTTCCGGGAGGAATAGTGGCCGATAATCAATTTCGACACGCCTGCGTCAACGGCGACCTGCGCTGCCTGCCGTGTCGTGGAGTGGAACCGGGCGGCCGCCTTGTCCGCGTGCTCGTTCAGGAAAGTCGTCTCGTGATAGAGGACCGTGACGCCGCGGAGTACTTCGGCCTCGCCGGGGAAAACGGCCGTATCCGACACATAGGCATAGCTGCGGGGCGTGAAAGGCTTGTAGGCCGCCTCCTCGAGCGGGATGACGGTTCCGTCCCCGCGGACCACGTCCTCGCCCCGTTTGAGCGTGCCGATTTCGGTGAGGCTGAGCCCGTACTGCCCGATGCATTCCTTCCGCACGTTCCACATAGGCTCTTTTTCCCGGAAAATGTAGCCGTAGGTCTCGATCCCGTGCAGGAGCGGGAAAGCCGTCACCGCGACGGATTTGGTCTCCATGATCACGGTCGGAAAACGCGTGTTCACCGGATGGAAGGCAATCTCATAAGGCAGCCATTCATTGTAGGAGAGGAAGAAGTTGAGGAAGGGGCGGAGATTGCCCGGGCCGTACACGTGGAGGGGCGCCGTCCGGCCACCCATCCCAAAAGTGGAGAGCAGGCCGGACAGGCCGAACACGTGATCGCCGTGGACGTGCGTCCACAAGAAACAAGCGCCCATGCACTTGCAATGCCTGGGCGCTTTGACTCCGGTTCACGACGGGCATCGCCGATGCGGTGCCCAACATCGTGACCGTAAAGTTGTTCTGGGAATTACTCACCCTTCTCGAGCTTGTCCTTGAGGGCGGCGAGGGCGGAGATGTCACCGAGGGTGGTCTTCTCGACGGTGCTGTTCACCTTCTTGATGGCCTTCTTGGTGTTGTCAGCCTCGGCGGTCTCGCGGGCAACGCGGGCCTCCTGGTAAGTGCGGAGGTGGGAGACACGCACGGTGCGGGTGCTGCGACGCAGCTCCACGACCTTCACCGGCAGGGTCTCGCCGACAACGGCCTGCTTGCCGTCTTCCTTCACCATCTCGCGGTTGAAGGCAGCGGCCTCGGTGCCGTCCTCGAACTTGAGGGTGTAGCCCTTGTCGCCGGCGGCAGTGACGGTGGCGTCCACCACGGTGCCGACCGGATACTTGGCCTCGAGCTCGTCCCAAGGATTCGGGGTGAGCTGCTTGTGGCCCAGGCTGAGCTTGTGGTTGTTCTCGTCGAACTCGAGGATGACGACGTCGATGACGTCACCGGAAGCGACGAGCTCGCTCGGATGCTTGAGCTTGTTCCAGGAGAGGTCGCTGATGTGGATCAGGCCCTCGACGCCGTCCTCCAGCTCGGCGAACACGCCGAAGTTGGTGATGTTGCGGACGGTAGCCTTGTGGGTGGAACCCACGGGATACTTCTCGCGGATGGACTCCCAAGGATTCTGGGTGAGCTGCTTCAGACCAAGGGACATCTTGCGGGCCTCGCGGTCCAGGGTGAGGATGACAGCCTCGACCTCGTCACCGAGCTTGAGGAATTCCTGGGCGCTGTGGAGGCGCGGGCTCCAGGACATCTCGCTCACATGGACGAGACCCTCGACACCGGGTTCGACCTCGACGAAAGCGCCGTAGTCGGCGATGGCGACGACCTTGCCCTTCACGGTGTCACCGACCTTGAGGTCGGCGGAGAGGCTCTCCCACGGGTGCGGGGTGAGCTGCTTCAGGCCGAGGGCGATGCGCTTCTGCGCCTCGTTGAAGTCGAGCACGACGACATTGATCTTCTGGTCCAGGGCGACCACCTCTTCCGGATGGGAGATGCGGCCCCAGCTGAGGTCGGTGATGTGGATGAGACCGTCCACGCCGCCGAGGTCCACGAACACGCCGTAGTTGGTGATGTTCTTGACGGTACCCTCGAGCACCTGGCCTTTCTCCAGCTTGGAGATGAGTTCGGCGCGCTTGGCCTCCTGTTCGGCCTCGAGAAGGGCCTTGTGGGAGACGACCACGTTGCGGAACTCCTGGTTGATCTTGACGATCTTGAAGTCCATGGTGGTATCCACGAACACGTCATAGTCACGGATGGGCTTGATGTCGATCTGGGAGCCCGGGAGGAAGGCCTCGATACCGAACACGTCGACGATCATGCCGCCCTTCGTGCGGGTCTTGACATAACCCTTCACCACCTCGTTGTTCTCGTAGGCGGCGTTGACCATATCCCAAGAC
>CACZXH010000037.1 GCA_902785065.1 uncultured Bacteroidia bacterium | reverse complement strand
CAGTAGGTCCGGGAATAGCCGGCCACCGGGCAGTTGTCCAGGTTCAGGTGTCCCCCGTTGAGGGTCCAGCCCACGGTCACGGCCTCCATCGACATGCCGTCGCCGATCATGAAGATGACGTTCTTGATCTTCTTGGACTTGGGCTGCTTGACGATGACGGTCTGGTACGGGGTCTCGACCTGATACGTGTCGTCCTCGCTGAACTTGTCATCAGCGTACTTGGAAAGGTCCCGGCCGGTGTCCACCTGCGCGAGTGCGCAGGTGGCCCAGCCTAGAACCAAACCAATCAACAAAACGGTTCTTTTCATATCGCGTTTCTTTTAATTATCCAGTTCAATGTGGAATTCCTTCGTCGGCGCCGTGAAGGTGACAACCTTGGTCTCCCCGGGGAGGATCGGGAAGAAATTGTCGCTCCAGGTGAAGGGGACGACGAGGTTGCCGGCGGCGTCCTTTGCCTTGAGGATGTTCATATAGGAGATGACGCCGGACTTGTTCACAAGCGTGACCTTGCCGTCCCCGACGGTCATTTCCACCTCGGCCTTGGGCTGCTTGAAAGCGAAGCCGAGGTCCGCATAAGCCGTGATCGGGGTGATGTACCAATTGGTCTTCTTCCAGTTGTACTCATTGTCCTTCGCCGGGAGGACATAGAAGTTGTCCGCGACGGGCTTGTCGCCGTCGGCGAGGGCGAGGGCCACGAAATGCGGCTTGCCGTCGTAGCGCTTGAGGTCGAACACCGGGACGACTTCCCGGTAGCCCACCTTGACGGCCTTGGTTTCCTTGCCGATGGGCTTGGATGCGGCATCGAACACCTGCAGGGTAGCCTTGAGCTCGCGGGCTTCGGCGCTCTCATTGACCGCATAGACCTTGCGGGTGGCGTAGTCGAACAGGAGCTGGACGGGCTCGCAGGCCTTCTTGGTGCCGTAGTAGGCGGCGGTCGGAACGCCGTACCAGTCGTACTGCTGCCAGTACAGGGACGGCCAGGCGGAGTTCAGCATCCACTGGACGATGCCGGTGGTCTTGGGGACGCGGACACGGAACGCCTCGAACATGGCGCGCGTGCCGTCGTAGTCCACGGCGTGGGCCTTCCGGACGAGATCATTAAGGCCATCGAAGCCGCCGTAGAGGTTGTTGATGGTCTCCTGGAGCTGCTTGGTGCTGTTCATCGCGGAGGAGGAAGCCGTGCAGTGGTAGTCCCACACGTCGCTGAGCGGCCAGAGGGATTCCATCGGAATCATCTTCACCAGGGATTCCAGCTGCGGCAGGTTCGCGCCGATGCCGGTTTCCGTGTTCCAGCCGAAGGCGCCGCCCGCCTCCGTATCCTTATACCAATAGTCGGCGCCCACGTACTCGTACGGGCCTTCCATCTTGGTGCCGGACCAGCCGGCGAGGCTCTCCTGGCTCTTCGCGGAGCAGATGTACGGACGGTAGTCTTCGCGCTCATACACCGCGAGATAGCGCCGCTCCAGGTCCGGGTTCGGGATGCGGTCGCTGCCGGTCATCCAGGCAATCACGGCAGGATGGTTGTGCAGGCGCGTGACCTGGTCGCGGAAGTACGCAAAGGCGAGATCCTCCACCTCCTTGCCGTTGATACAGCCCCAGTTCTTGACCTCGGGCAGGCCGCAGTAGTCCTCCCACTCCCACTGGCAGCTGAAGCCGACGAGGGCCATCACGCCCAGCTTGTCGCACAGGTCATAGACCGTGTCGTCCTTGCCCCAGATGTTCTCGAAACGGATGAGGTTCATGTTCATGTCCATCACGTAACGCACCTGCTGCTCGATGCTTTCGGGCGTATCTCGAAGGAAGAGGTCGTCCGTCCAGCCGCCGCCCTTGATGAGGATGTCCTTGCCATTCAGGGTCATCTGACGGTAGCCGTCCTCGGTGAGGCGGCTCTCGATCTTGCGGATGCCGAAGGTCGTCTCGTTACAGTCGGACACCGCGCCGGCTTCCTCCACGGCGACCGCGAGCGTGTACAGCTCCGGCTTGCCGAGGTCCCAGCTCCACCACACGCGCGGATTCTCGACATGCAGGATGTCGGCCTCGGCAGGCGTAAGGACGAACTCCTTCAGGTCGCCAGCGGCGAGGGAAACCGGCACGCGGACCGGATTGTTCCCGAGATTCAGGACGATTTCCGCATTGACGGGACGGTTCTCTTTGTTCTGCAGACGCACGCGGACGCAGAGATCGGCCGTCTTGAAACTTTCCACGTCCAGGTCGGGGACGACATACACGTCCTCGATGGACACGGCGCCCGTGGTGTGCAGGGAGACCGGGCGGGTGATGCCCATCGACTCGTCCAGCGGACGGGGATTCCAGTCCACGAAGCCGATGTTCAGGTCGCCTTTCTGCGCGCGGCGCAACTTGACTTCCAGCTTGTTGCGACCCTTCAGAAGGCCCGTCACGTCATACTTCCGCTGAATGAACACGCCGAAGGTCGTGTCCGCGGAAGCAAGCTGTTTCCCGTTCAGGAAGATGTCGGCATAGTAATTCAGACCATCGAACACGAGTTCGGCATGCTGGCCCTTGCCCGGCTTCCCGGGGAATTCCGTGGTATAGGTCCAGGGAACGTCAAAGACCGCCTTGTCCACTTTCTCGTAATTCCGCGCTTCCAGCAGACCTTCGCCGAAGTATCCGGCGTCGGCCAGGGTGCCGGCCACGGTGGAAGGCGCCTGGGCGGCGAACGTTTCGGACGCGCCCTCGCGGCTGAGGGTCCACCCCTCGGCGAGGACGTCACGGTTCCCGGAAGGGACCGTATTCTTCGGGCTGCAGGCAGTCATCGCCACGGCAAAAGTGATTAAAACTATTCTTTTCATCATTGTCATTTCAAGCTTGTTTCCTTTGTCATTTCGAGCTTGTCGAGAAATCTAAATCAGGGAAGCTCCGAGGACCGGAATGTTATCGTCGGTACAAATGTCGAGGGTAAGCCGTTCGACGGCCTTCCGATACGGGAAGTTCGCGCGGATGTATTCTTCCATCGCCTGACGGAAGAAGGGATAGTTGTTCGCGATACCGCCGGCCAGGGCGATGTGTGTGGGATCGTAGGCATACATCACCGTGCACAGGAGCGCGCCCATGTTCTGGCCGAACTCGTCGAACAGAAGGAGCGCGTCGGGATCCCCTTCCTTCGCTTTCTCGGCCGCGTCCCGGCTGTCCCAGCCTGCGCCGGTGAAGAACTTCTTGCTGCAGTAGTCCTCCAGGATGCCGTCCTTGAAGGGCAGGCAGCCCAGCTCGCCGGCGCCGCAGTTGGCCCCGCAGAAGAGTTTGCCTTCGTGCACGATGCCCATTCCCACGCCGGTGCCCAGGGTGACGACCACGAGGGTCTCAGGCTTGGAGTCGGCGGGATAGGTGCCATAGACACCCATTGCGAAGCAGTTCGCGTCATTGTTCACGTCCACGGGAACGCCGAACCGCTTCTCCAGGTGCTCCTTGAGCGGAACCTCCGTCCAGGAAGGGATGTTCTGGGTGTCATAGACAATGCCTTGTTTGACGTCCACTACCGAGGGAACGCCGATGCCGATCTTCTCCGTTCCGACACGGAAGATCTTTTCAATCTGGGCGGCCAGGTAGTCCAGCGTCTCGTCGAGGGTCATGCCAGGATGAAAGGAGGGAGTGTGAATCCCCTGGACGATCTTTCCGTCGTCGACGAGGCCGAGGCTCAGGTTGGTGCCTCCGATGTCAATGCCTAATGTTGTAGCCATACTTTAATTATATTAAAGTTTAAGGGTCGGTTTGGACGGGGTGTTTATAAAATTATTTAAAATTAAAGACAATACCCCCTTGTTATTTGCAAAATTAGAGAGTATCTCGCAAGGATAAACGAATATTTGCGTATTTGAGCACACAAAACGCGTCAATCTATTTGCGCCCCCATTTTTTTTCGCCATCTTTGGCTTCGGAAACAAAACCGCCTGACCATGAACACCAAAACGCTGCTTTCCCTCGCCGTCTGCCTGGCGGCCGTCGCCTGCGCGAAACCCTGCCGGGTCGTCTGGACCGAAGGTCCCACCGATCCGGAGTCCGGGAAGACCATCCATACGATGACCCTCCAGAATCCGCCCGCCGGGACGGACTGGACCCTCTGGTTCTCCCAGTTCCGCACCCCCGTCAAGATGCAGGAAGGGGCGAAGGCCGAGATCCTCCACCACGGCGGCACCCTGTACCGCGTCGCCCCCACGGCGGACGCCGGCGGCAAGGAGATGGTCCTCCGCTACGAGGCCCGCGCCCTGGTGAACCAGTGCCGCGCCCCGGAAGGCTTCCATCTCCAGGTCAAGGGCAAGAAACCTGTCCCCGTGGAGGTCGAATACGTATTCCTCCCGTCGGAGCCGGTGCATACCTTTGACTATACGCCTGCAGACCTGACGGCCTATGACATGATTCCCCGCCTGAAGAAAGTAGAGATGCTGGAAGGAACGACCACCTTCGACGACAAGGACATTCCTGTGTTCCCGGCCGAAGGCAAGCCCCACGGCTGGTATCGGATCCGGCTGGACGGGTCGATCCGCATCGAATTCAACGACGACGACGGCGCTTATTACGCCTCCGTCACGCTGGCCAACCTCAAGCGGAACGCGAAGGACGGCACCGTTCCTTCCGCCGTCATCGAAGACTGGCCGGACCTCCCCTACCGCGGTATTATGCTGGATGTAAGCCGGAACTTCACGAAGAAGGACGACCTCCTCAAACTCATCGACATCCTGGCCCATTACAAGGTGAACCGCCTGCACCTGCACTTCGGCGACGATGAAGGTTGGCGCGTGGAGATGGACGGTCTCCCGGAACTCACTTCCTACGGCGCCTACCGCGGCATCCCGACCCTGAACGAGGACGGAACGATTTCGGAGCCCGACGCGCTGATGTACACCTACTGCGTGACTCCGGACCGGAATGACACCCAGACCACCGGCAACGGCTTCTACACCCAGGCCGATTACATCGAAATCCTCAAGTATGCCGATGCGCACCACATGCTCGTCGTGCCCGAATTCGACATCCCCGGCCATTCCCGCGCTGCGGTCAAGTCGATGGAATACCGCTTCCGCACGACCGGGGACGCGACCTACCGGCTCTGGGACCCGGCGGATACGTCCAAGTACAATTCCGCGCAGGACTACTGCGACAACGTGATCGACGTCTCCCTGCCTTCCACCTATGCATTCATCGAGAAGGTGTTCGACAACCTCATCGCCCTCCACGCCAAGGCGGGCGTTCCGCTGGAAGCCGTCCACATCGGCGGTGACGAGGTGCCGGACGGCTCCTGGGCGGGCTCTCCTTCCTGCCAGGCGCTGATGAAGGCGAACGGTGTGACGGATGTCGACTGGCTCAAGGACTACTTCACGAACCGGGTGCTGGATATCGCGGAGGCCCGCGGTGTGAAGATCGCCGGCTGGCAGGAAGTCGCGCAGCACCTGGAGCCCGCCACCTACGAGCGGGTGAAGCGGAACCTCGCCTTCACGAACTTCTGGGCGGTTTCCCGCGGCCGGGACGTCATTGGCTACAACTTCGCCAACGACGGGATTCCCGTGGTCCTCTCGAACTCCTCCAACGCCTACTTCGACCTTGCATACAACTGGTCCAAGACCGAACGGGGACACTCCTGGGCCGGATTCATTGACGAGCGCCGCTCGTTCTCCTTCCTGCCGTACGACCTGTACAAGTCCGTCCGCTGGGACGACAAGGGACAGCCGACGGAGCTGGCCACGGCCAGTGACGGAAAGCCGGCCTTGACGGCCGAAGGCAAGCCGTATATTCTGGGCGTGCAGGGGCAGTTGTGGTCGGAGACACTGCGTAATTTCGACCACGTGACCTATTACCTGTTCCCGAAGGCGGTCGGCCTGTTTGAGCGCGGCTGGAATGCCGTGCCGGCGTGGGCGGAGACCACGCAGCCGGACGACCCGGCTTTCGTCACGGATTTCGACCACTTCTTCTCCATCATCGCGGAGAAGGAGTATCCGTACTACGAAAGCCTCGGCATTTCCTGGCACCGCCATTGATCCGCCGATGATCCGTATCCTCATCATATCCGACTTCACGGAGTCCTTCTCCCACAAACTCCTCGCTGGCATCGTGGACTATTCCCGCCGCAAGGAGCAGTGGATCGTGCGCCGGATGCCGCCGGAATACAAGGCCAAGATCGGCATTCCCGGCGTCATCCGCGTGGCGAAGGATTGGGACATTGACGCCGTCATCGGTCAGTTCGAACCCACGGACGACATCGGCCTGTTCGCCGAGAACGGCATGGTTGCCATCGCCCAGGACTACAAGAAACGGTTCGCCACCATCCCGAACGTCACGGCCGACTATCTGGGGACCGGCCGGATGGCGGCCCGGTTCTTCCTGGACAGAGGCTTCCGGAACTTCGGGTTCTTCGGGTTCAACGATGTCTGCTGGTCAGACGAACGCTGCGAGGGCTTCCGGCGGGAAGTGGAAGCCGCCGGCTTCGGCGGCTCCTTCTACGCCTACCGGATGCAGGAGATCGCGATGGTCTGGCACTACCAGCGCAACCGGCTGAACGAATGGCTCCAGAGCCTCCCGAAGCCCATCGCCATCATGGCCTGCGATGACAACCAGGGCTCCAACCTCATTGAGGCCTGCCACGGCCTCGGTATCAAGATTCCGTCGGAAGTGTCCGTGATGGGGGTGGACAATGACGAGTCGCTGTGCAGCCTGGGCAGCGCCACCCTGTCCAGCATCCAGATCGACATTGAGGAAGGCGGCCGGCAAACGGCGGCGCTCGTGGAAAAGCTCGTCGCGGATCCGTCCGCCCCGGTGGACGACGTCGTGCTGAAACCGGTCAAGATCGTGAGCCGGATGTCCACGGCCGCTTTCGCCACGGACGACCAGCAGATCCTGAAGGCCATCCTGTATATCCACAAGAACGCCCTGAAGAAGATTTCCGTGGCCGATGTAATGACGGAAGCGGCCCTGTCGCGGCGACTCCTTGAACGGCGCTTCAAAAGCGTCACCGGCAAGACGCTGTACGAGTACATCACCGACCAGAAACTCAAGTACTTCGCTGAGCAGCTCGAGGAAACGGACGAGCAAGTGATCAACATCGCCCTGTCGATGGGAGAGAACGATACCAAGAGCATTTCCCGCCGGTTCAAGCAGCTGTACGGCTGCACGCCGGTGGAATGGAGAGAGAACAAACGCAAGAAACAGTCATGATGAAACGGTTATTCCTGGCCGCCTGCCTCCTCGCGGCCTCCCTGATTGCCTCGGCCCAGCAGCCGGACATCGAAGCGCACCTGAAAGCGCACCCCGAACTCCTGGCGGGTACGGACTATCTGTGTCCGACCGGCCCGGCAGCACTCACGAAGGCGCCGAAGGGCTACAAAGTATTCTATATCAGCCACTACGGCCGCCACGGCGCGCGCTATGCCTGGCAGAGCGATATCTATGAAAAGATCAACAACGCGCTCGAGGAAGCCGATGCCGCGGGCAACCTGACGGAACTCGGCAAGGACTACAAGCGCCGGTACGACAGCCTGTATCCGGAGGTCCGCTACCGCGTAGGCGACCTATCCCGCAAGGGCTGGAAACAGCAGGAGAAGCTGGCGGAACGGATGTTCCTGAACTTCCCGAAGGTGTTTCCCGACGGGGCCGAGGTCCGCGCGTGGACATCGACATCCACCCGCTGCGTCATGACGATGTCGGCCTTCTGCCAGGGGTTGAAGGGGATGAACCCGAAGATCGACCTGTACGAAAACTTCGGCAAGGTGTTCCTGCCGGCCATCCTGCCACAGGACAGCGGCAACCCCTTCCGGGACAAGAACTTCGAGCAGACGCCGCCCAAGGTTCCGGAGACCTGGGCGCAGTTCATCGCCCGCACCGTGGACAGCAAGGCCATCCTCTCGCGACTGTTCAAGGATGCCGACAAGGCCGTGGCCCCGGAAAAACAGTGGGACCTCGTCTCCTACCTGTGGTTCTTCGCGCAGGGCATGAACAGCCTGGATACGGACCTGGATTTCAACGACCTGTTTACCGATGAGGAGCTGATCGACCTCTGGAAGGTGGACAATTTCCAGTTCTACACCGAGATCTGGCCCACGCACAAAGGCTACCAGCCCATCGTGGACGACATCATCGCGAAGGCCGATGACCGCATCGCCGCCGGCCGCATCGGCGCCGACCTCCGCTTCGGCCACGACTACACGATCCTGCCCCTCTTGCAGATCCTGGACGTCAATGGCATGGGCCACGACAACCTCTCCGCCGACGAAATCCATCGCTGGAGCCAGACTTACAACGTCCCGATGGGCGCGAACCTCCAGTTCGTCTTCTACCGATCCAAGAAGAACCCCACGGTCCTCTTCAAGGTGCTCTTGAATGGCGAAGAAGCCCGCCTCCCTCTGGAAACGGGCAATTGGCCGTATTACGACTGGCAGGCCTTCAAGGCCCGGTACGGGAGATAAACGATTGTCCCTCTGCGAGATAACGCTGGAGAGGTGCACTTTTTTGTGCACCTCTCACTTTTTATGCGGCTGATTATCAGCTTATTGGGAAAAGACGCCGCGAGTTCGTCACCGCTTTCTGTCATTGATTTCGTGCCATTCCCGGGGTAACTTTGCACCAAGTCAAACCCTTAAAACATTGCGCCATGGAAATCAAGAAAACTGAAAAAGCCAGCCTCGAGAACAAGCGGCTGATCTTTGCCGAGGTAGGGCTCATCGCGGCTCTCCTCGTGGTCTTCGCGGGATTTGAAAGCTCCACCCGCGCGAAAGAAGTCGCCCTCCTGCAGGGGAATACCAAAATCGATGATGAGGGCGATATTATGCCAATTCCGCTGGATACGCCACCGCCCGCACCCGAAGCGCCGGCCCTGCCGATGTTGTCGGACGAACTGGAGATTGTCGACGACGACGTCACCGTGGACCTGGACTTCCAGAGCCTGGACGATACGGACGTACCTGTGGATATCCAGGAATATGTCCGGCAGGAGGTGGTCGAAGAAGAAGTGGAAGACGATCCCATCCCGTTCGTCACGGTCGAACAGAAGCCGACCTTCAACGGCAGAGATGCGAACGAATTCTCTAAGTGGGTGAACTCCCAACTGGTTTATCCGGAGATTGCCAAGGAGAACGGCGTCGAAGGCCGTGTCATCCTCCAGTTCACGATCGGAAAGGACGGCCGGCTCCAGGATGTAAAGGTTCTCCGCACGCCGGACGAGTCCCTGGCCCAGGAAGCGGTCCGGGTCGTCTCCTCCTCCCCGAAGTGGGAGCCGGGCCGCCAGCGCGACCGCGCCGTCAAGGTCTCCTACACCTTCCCTGTCATCTATCGACTGCGTTAGCGAACGACCGAATTTCGGTGGTCAACAGCAGGTTTTAGTGCAGTTGCGAGAAACCCCGAAATAGGGGGAATTGTTTGCACCCTTGGAAGGGAATGCCGACCTTTGCATCAGTGAAAAACCACAAAAAACAATAGATATGGAAATCAAGAAATCCGAAAAAGCCAGCTTGGAGAACAAGAAACTGCTCTTCACGGAGATCGGCCTCGTGGTCGCGCTCGGTATCGTGTGGGCAGCTTTCGAGCATTCTTCCAAGGACGCGCAGGTGGCTGTCCTCGAGGACACCACCCAGGTCCTCGTCGAAGAGGAAATGGTCGCCATCCAGAATGACACCCCTCCGCCGCCCCCCGAGGCCCCGAACATCCCCGTCCTTTCCGACCAGATCGACATCGTGGACGATGACATCAAGCTCGATGACGACATGTTCATGAACCTCGAAGACGACAACACCGGCGTCGAGATCATGGACTACAAGGAAGCCGAGGTCGTGGAAGAGGAAGTCGAGGAAGAGGCCATCCCGTTCCAGCTCGTGGAACAGAAGCCGTCCTTCAACGGCGGCGATGCGAACGAGTTCTCGAAGTGGGTGAATTCCAAGCTCGTCTATCCGGAAATCGCGAAGGAGAACGGCGTGCAGGGTCGTGTAACCCTCCAGTTCACTGTGGAGGCCGACGGCCGCGTGACCAACGTGAAGGTCCTGCGTGGCGTCGACGAATCCCTGGACAAGGAAGCCGTCCGCGTTGTCTCCAGCTCCCCGAAGTGGAAGCCCGGCAAGCAGCGCGACCGCGCCGTCAAGGTCACCTACACTTTCCCGGTGATCTTCCAGCTCCGATAAGTATGGCCGAAAGCTTTTCGGACATCGGAAAAGTAGAGGCGATAGACCAGCTCTATCGCCTCTCTGCTTATCATCCCGTCCCGGGATTGACCTACACCGCCGCAAACGGGGGCAAGGTCCATACCGCCGCGCGGATGTTCCTCGAGGGCATCGACTTCAACCTCGTGTATTTCCCGCTGAAGCACTTGGGCTACAAGTGCGTCGTCGGGACCGTGGGCGAACTCTACGCCGCCCTCGCGCACCCGAAACTGCTGAATGTGATCCTCGGGATCTCCTCCAAGCTGGACTTCGACCATGTGAAGGAACTCTGGATGGGGATCACGGTTGCGGCGAAGGAACACGGCTTCGAGGCCGTAAACCTGGACCTGCAGCCCTCCAACAACGGACTGTTCATCAGCCTGGCGGCAACGGGTGAAACCTCGCTCCTGACGGACAAGCGGCGTATGGCTGCGAAATCCAAGGACCTGCTGTGCATTTCCGGCCGCCTGGGCGCGGCCTACCTGGGCATGCAGGTGCTGGAGAAGGGGCGGAAGGATTTCGAGAAAACCGGTCAGCAGCCCGATATGGCCCCCTGGCGGATGTTCGTGGGCGATTATCTGCGCCCGGAGCTGGACGCCGCCATCGTCTCCAAGCTGGAGGACGCAGAGATCTACCCGTCCTTCGGCTACTTCGTCACGAAAGGCCTCGGCGACGCCCTGAAGCGCCTGCAGCGCGACAGCGGCCTCGGCGCCAAGGTCTATGCGGAGCACATCCCGTTCGAAGGCAACACCTTCCAGCTCGGCAAGCAGCTGGACATCGACCCGATCTCGGCCGCCTTCAACGGCGGTGACGACTTCCGGCTCCTCTTCACGGTCCCGATCCTGCATGCGGAAAAGTTCCGCCGGGATTTCCAGACCTTCGACATCATCGGCCATTTGGCCCAGCCCGATGCGGGCACCGTCCTCGTCACGCCTGAAGGGGTCGAGTTCCCGGTGAAAGCGCAGGGGTGGAAAGACGACAGCGAGGCCTGAGGGGATTTCTCGACTCCGCTCGAAATGACAGGGTTGGGAACCGATTCCTTGTAAAGGCATTGATAATCAACCTGTTATAAAGCGGCGGGTTCCCAACCTACCACAAAAAGGTAAGGTTGGGAACTCGCTTATTTTCAACGAGCTAATAGTCAATCACTTAAAAGAGCGGAGGTGCCAAACCCGCGAAGGAGCCGAGGAGTTAACCTGCCAGAGTACCCCTATTTCTCCAAGCACGCCAGGAAGTCCTCGCTGTCGGGCGAGGAGGAGGCCTTGATGCGCTCCTTGAGGCGGTAGAGGCGGTTGTAAACGTAGGGTTTGTCTTTCTCCAGGAGGGTGGAGATGGTGGTGGCAGAGAAGCCGGAGGCGGTGAAAAGGTACAGGAGGAAGTCCTCGTCCTTCCACTTGGGGAAGGCGGCGCGGAGGCGCTTCATGACGCCGCCGGCACGCTCGTCAAGTGCCTGCTCCAGGTTCTTCTGCGTCTTTGTGTCGCTGCGGAGTCCCTCCACGATGGCTTTCACCTCGTTCAGAATGCGCGGCTGCAGATTGGAAGTTCCCTCAAAAACATAGTACTGCTCGCACAGGCGGTCCAGCGTATCGATTCCGCCCATACGCGGCCGGTCCGCCTTGAGCGCGGAAAGCTTGGACTGCAGGTCCTCCGCCGCCGATAGGTAGCGTTCGTTCTCCGCCTGCTTCTCCGCGAGGAGCCGCTCCGTCTGGATCTTCCGGGCCCAGAAATAGAGCACCAGGGTAGCCAGGACGCCGGCGACGAGCAGCGCAAGCATGCCGAGCCGGCTGCGCGAGCGCTCGATGTCGCGCGCGACGGCGCCCGCCTTGCGGAACGACACCATTCCGCTGCCGTATCGGCCTACCGCCGTCTGGATTGTGCCCATGAGTTCCCACGCCCGCATCCGTTCCACGGCCGGGCCGTTCGCCTCGAAAAACAGGCAGGCGCGCTCCAGGGCGGCTTCAGACGCATCGTCCAGGAAATAATAAGTGCGGTAGAAGGCCTCGGCGGACAGGAAATCGTACTCCGCCTTCTCCCGCTCGCTGGCGAGATCCACGCGGGAAACGCCGTCCAGGATGTACAGGGCGCTGTCCGGATGGTCCTCAATCACCCGTTCCGCCGATCGCAAAGCCGGATTTCCCTTCCCGCACGAAAAGGCGAGAAGTAGCAGGAACAGGTATGCGGGACGGAAGTTCATCGGTGCCAGCACATGCAAAAACCGCACCCCTATTTCTTCACCACTTCGAACTGGTCCACGCCCAGGTGGCGGAGGTCCGCCAGGAGCTCCTCCGAGACGGCGACCTGGTATTTGTTGGACTTCAGCTGGATGCGATAGCGCGTCTCCGGATCAAAGAAGAAAACCTCGAGGGGGATGCTACCCTTGTGCTTCCGGATCACTTTCACCAGGCCCTCGCGGAAAGCGGGCGTCAGCATGGGTGTTTCGATGTTGATGCCAAATGCCTTGATCCGGCTTTCAGCCACATTGCCCAGCAGGGTCACGCTCTGGAGCTTGAAAGTGTACGGGACCGTCTTCCCTTGCGCCTTTTCCTCCGGACGCAGGAAGTAACGCTCCTCAATGACGCCTTCCAGGAACAGGGCGTCGTGCGGGACCATGTACTTGAAGAACTGCTCATGCTCCTTGGTGAAGAGCGTGAGCTCGTAGCTGCCGGAATAATCCTCCAGCATGGTCCGGGAATACGGGGCGCCCTTCTTGGTGAGAAGCTGCTTGTAGTCCGTCACCAGGCCGGCAACGCAGACCTTGGCGGATCTCTTGGCCAACTCGCACTCGGAGACCAGGTTCGCGAGATTCGCCAGTTCGCACGTGGTGAAATGGTCCATTTCGAACCGGTACTTGTCCAGCGGGTGCGACGACAGGTACATGCCCACGAGTTCCTTCTCCTTCTGCAGGAAGCCCAGGTAGTCTTCCTCCCCTGCCATTTCCGGCACCGAGGGCCGTTCGGGCTTCATTTCCTCGATATCGCCGAACAGGGAGGCGGCCGCATCGACCGTGTCGTTCCGGAACAGCTCGCCGTACCGGACGATCTCGTCGATGAACGGCTGCCCGCTGCGGCCCGGGAGCTCGTACTGGCGGCGCTTGATGCCGAAGCCGTCCAGCGCGCCGGCATACAGGAGCGTCTCGAACGCCTTGCGGTTCACCACGCCGCCCATCCGCTCCACGAAGTCGTAAATATCCGTGTACAAACCGTTCTCGTCTCGGTCCTTCAGGATCAGGTCCACGATATTGGCCCCGAAGCCCTTCATGCCGCCCAGGGAGAAGCGCACGTCGCCATCCTTGTTCACGGTGTAGGTGGCGGAACTCTCGTTCACGTCCGGGCTCAGGATGCGGATGCCGTGGCCGCGGGCGTCATCCATGATCTTCTTGATTTCCTCCATGCTCTTCGCCCAGGTGAGGCAGGAGGCGAAGAATTCGGACGGATAGTGGCACTTGAGCCAACCCGTCTGGTAGCTCACCCAGGCGTAGCAGGTGGCGTGCGACTTGTTGAAGGCATACTGGGCGAACTTCTCCCAGTCCTTCCAGATCTTGTCCAGGACCTTCTCCGGATGGCCGTTCTTCATGCCGCCTTCCATGAACTTGCCCCTCAGGGAGTTCAGGATGTCGATCTGCTTCTTGCCCATCGCCTTGCGGAGCTTGTCCGCCTCGCCCTTCGTGAAGCCGGCCAGCTTCTGGGACAGCAGCATCACCTGCTCCTGGTACACCGTGACGCCATAGGTATCCTCCAGGTACTCAGCCATTTCCGGCAGGTCGTACTCGATGGCCTGCTCGCCCTGCTTGCGGGCGACGAAATCCGGAATATAGTCCATCGGACCGGGCCGATAGAGGGCGTTCATCGCGATGAGGTCCTCGAAACGGGTGGGGCGCAGCTTCTGCAGCCACGTCTGCATGCCCTCGGATTCAAACTGGAACACGCTCACGGTATCGCCGCGGCCGTAAAGTTCGTACGTAGGCTTGTCGTCGATGGGGATGGCCTCGATGTCGATGTCCTCGCCGAAGCGTTCCTTGATGAGGTCCAGGCAGTTGTGGATGATGGACAGGGTGATGAGCCCGAGGAAGTCCATCTTGAGCATGCCCACATCCATCCTCGATGTAGTGGCCGTCGTACTGGGACGTGCGGACGTACTCGCCCGTATCCTTATCCTTGGACAGGGTCATGGGCAGATAGTTCGTCAGGTCGCCGCGGCCGATGATGGTGGCGCAGGCATGCATGCCCACCTGGCGGACGCATCCTTCCAGGGCTTGTGCGTACTTGAGCACGTCCTTGTTCAGCTCCGGCCCGTTCTTGAGCTCCTCGATGAATTCCGGCACCAGGCGGTAGCAGTTCTTGAGGGTGATCTTCACATCCACGTCCTCCATGCCTCGCTGGAAGGTCTTCTTCACCAGGACCTTCTGGCCATCTTTCTCCTCCTCGACCTCCTTCTCCACGACCTTGAAGCCCGGTTTCAGCTCGTCCAGTTTCGGGTTGAAGGGATATTCCTTCTCTTTCTTCTCGCTCAGGCGGTCCGGGACCATCTTCGAGAGCCGGTTGGACTCGTCGATGGACACGCGGCTGATGCGGGCGACATCCTTGATGGCGCTCTTCGCGGCCATCGTGCCGAAGGTGATGACGCGGGACACGTGGTCCGCGCCGTACTTCTTCTCCACGTAGCTGTGGGCTTTCGTCAGGTCCTCGAAGTCCACGTCGATATCCGGCATCGATATCCGGTCCGGATTCAGGAAACGCTCGAACAGGAGCTGGTACCGGATCGGGTCCAGATTGGTGATCCTCAGGCAGTAGGCGACGACAGAACCTGCCGCGGAGCCACGGCCCGGCCCCACCATCGACCCCATCGCGCGGGAGGCGGCGATATAGTCCTGGACGATCAGGAAGTAGTCCGGGAAGCCCATGCGGGAGATGGTCTTGAGCTCGAAATCGATGCGCTCCTTCTGCTCCTCGTTCAGTTCCTCGCCGTACCGCTCGTGGGCGCCCTTGTAGGTCAGGTGGCACAGGTAGGCGACCGAATGGCAGAAACCGTCGCCGCGGTAGTTGCCTTTCTTGTCGCACCGGCCCGCATCAATGACATCCTTGTACTTCTCCATGTGCGCGTCGATCTCCTGCATGAAGGCCGGGTCGATCTCGTACACCGGAAGGATGGGGTCGCAGTCGATGGAATAGGCCTCCACCTTGTCCAGCACCTCCAGGGTGTTGGAAATGGCTTCCGGATGGTCCGGGAACAGGGCCCGCATCTCCTCCTCGCTCTTGAGATACTCCTGCTGGGTGTACCGCAGGCGGTCGGGATCGTCGATATAGGAGTTCGTGGTCAGGCAGATGAGCCGGTCGTGGACGGGGCCGTCCTCTTTCCGGACGAAGTGCACGTCGTTCGTGGCGATGACCTTCACGTGGTGTTTCTCCGCCAGCTCGAAGATGACCTTGTTGTAGATCATCTGGTTGTCATAGACTTCCCGCGACAGGCCGGGGACCTCCGTCTTGTGGAGCATCACCTCCAGATAATAGTCTTCCCCGAAGACCTTCTTGTGCCACGCGATGACCTCGTCGACCTTTTTCATGTCGCCCGCGAGGATGGCGCGCGGCACTTCGCCCGCCATGCAGGCGGAGCTGCAGATCAGACCCTCGTGATACTTCTCCAGCACCTCGTGGCTGACGCGGGGACGGTAGTACATACCCTCAATGTGCGCCGTGGACACGATTTTGACGAGATTCTTGTAGCCCTCGTAGTTCTTCGCGAGAAGAATCAGGTGATAGTACCCCTTCTCCTTCACCCGGTGGTCCCCCACCGACACATACGCTTCGCACCCGATCACCGGCTTCACCGACGGATGCTTTTTCGCGTACTTGAAGAACTCCTTCACCCCGTACATGTTCCCATGGTCCGTGATCGCGAGTCCGGGCATTCCGAGCTTCTCGGCGCGGTTGAACAGGTTGTCGATGGACGACTGACCGTCCAGGATGGAATATTGGGTATGTACGTGCAGGTGGACGAAGGACATGGCGCTACGATCTTGGATAACAAAGATAGCACTCTGCCCCGAATTCTCCGAAAAAAGTTATCAACAAAAACGGACTTCCGCCCGCAACGAATTGATTTCTTGCTATCTTTGCAAGCAATATGCTCGGAACCATCGTCAATACCGCCTGCATCGTCGTCGGCACGCTCCTTGGGACCCTGTTCAAGAAGGGCCTCGGGGAGAAGTATACCAAGACGCTGTTCAATGCAATGGGCCTCGCCTCCCTCGCCCTGGGCGCGAATTCTTTTGTCGCGAACATGCCCAAGAGCGAGTTCCCGGTGCTGTTCATCTTGAGTCTCGCGATCGGCGGCCTCCTCGGCACGGCCCTCGACCTGGACGGCAGGGTGAAGCGCGTGCTGGCAAAAAAGGGCGGTGACAGTTTCGCGAAGGGCCTCATATCGGCCTGCCTGCTCTATTGCATCGGCACTTTCTCGATTGTAGGCCCGGTCCTGAGCGCCCTGCAGGGGGACAATACCTTCCTGTACACGAATTCCACGCTGGATCTGGTGACATCGACCGTTTTCGCCACCACCTACGGCATCGGTATGATCCTGGCAGCGCCCATCCTATTCTGCTGGCAGGGATCCATCTGGCTGGCGGCGACCCTGGCCTCCTCCAGCCCCATTTTCCAGGGCACGCTGGTCAACGAACTCGCCATCGTGGGCGGTATCCTGATCATTTCCTCCGGCCTGTCCATCCTGGACATCAAGGACTGCAAGACGCTGAATTACATCCCCGCCCTGCTGGTGCCGCTGGTCTGGTTCCTGGTGAAGGGGCTGTTCTAGACCTTACCACCCATACATTACCGCATACCAGACGGCCACGAACTCTTCGAGGGTGAGGGGGCCGTCGATGGTGAAGCGGATGTCGGAGCGGTAGTTGCTGCGCCCGTCGTACACGGCGCCGTCGCGGACAGTGGCGACAATGTCCGAATGATAGGCCGACGTCCCCTTGTAAATCTTACCGTCCCGGATAGTCAGCAAAATGTCTGAGTTATAATGGCTTGTCCCTTTGAACACCTTCCCGTCGCGGACCGTGCAGAGCACGTCCGAACGGTAGCTGCTGCGGCCCTTGTAAACCTCGTTGCCGCGGATGGTGCAGAGGATATCCGACAAGTAGTTGGACCGGCCTTTGTACACCTTGCCGTCCCGGACCGTACACAGGATGTCCGAGTTATAGCGGCTGGTTCCTTTGTACACCTTCACTTCTCCGGAGGCGGAAGCCAGCAGCAACGAGGCGAACAGCAAGGCTTTGAGCATGGGCTATTTGAACAGCAGCTGGACGAAGGAGGCGAGGTTGCGGCGCCAGACTTTCCATTCGTGACCGCCGGGGTACTGCTCCCAGACGACGCCCTTGTAGCCCTTCCCGTCCAGTTTGGCCTTGAAATCCTTCATTCCGTCAATTCGGTTGTCCTCCTCGCCGCAGGAGAGGTAGATGACATCGAATCGGTTGAACTTCGCAGGCTGCGAGTAAAGGCCCGGGATAATGGCTTCGCCGTCGAAAGGAGCGCCGCCGATAGCGTTCGCGCCGATCAGGCCGGAAGAGAAAATGCCCACGCTGGAGAAGAGGTCCACGTTCCGGAACGCGATGAAGAAGGACTGGCCGCCACCCATGGACAGACCGGCGACGGCACGTCCTTTCCGGTTCTTGATGACCGGATAGGTCTTCTCGATGAACGGGACGATATCCGCCGTCAGCGAGGAATAATTGTCAAAACCGGAGGCGTACTGGCGGATGTCCGTCTTCACGGGGATGCCGAGCGTCTGCGCGGCGTACTGGTTGGGGTTGCCGTTGGGCATCACCACGAACATTGGCTTCGCCTTCCCCTGGGCGATCAGGTTGTCCAGGATCTGGCAGGTGCGGCCGAGGGTGGCCCAGGCGTCCTCGTCTCCCCCGCCGCCGTGCAGGAGGTAGAGGACGGGATATTGGGTCTTCTTGTCGTTACGGTCGTAGCATGCCGGTGTATAGACATATAAGCGGCGGACCATGTCGTTTTCCGCCGAGTGGTACCAGACCTGCTCGAGGTTGCCGGGGGCCGCGCTCTGGGCGTAAGCATCGGCATAACCGCCCGGGATGAGGACCGCGTTCATGTACCGCGCGCCGTCGCGCACGACAAACACGTTCGCGGGATCCAGGACCGTGACGCCGTCCACCTGGAACGTATAGGTGTAGAGCTCGGGCTCAGGCAGCGGGGCAGTCCAGGTCCAAATACCATCCGGACCCTGCTTCATCGGCTCGGACCGGTAACCCATCCAGGAGGCGGAGACGCTCACGATCCGCGCCTTCGGGGCGGCGAAGCGGAAGGTGACGGCGTCCTGGGATAGTTCGGGAGAGACAACCCGCGCACGGAACTGGAGCGAGTTCATTTCCTGCGCCCCGGCCGCAAGGCCGGCCAGCAGGAGCAACAAACAGAGGATTCTTTTCATATCGACAGTGGCTATGTCGCAAATATACTTCATTTTGAAGTTTTTTCCGTATTTTTGCGAGGATAACCAATTCGATGACCCCATGAAACGAAACCTGGCCGCCCTGTTGATCCTGGGCTTTTTCTGCTTCCTCTCCTGCGGGGAACGCGAAACGAAACTCTTCAATGGCAAGGACTTGACCGGCTGGACCTTCCACGTCCAGGCCGACAGCACCGCCACCGCCGAGGACGTCTTCGGCGTGAAGGACGGCGTCATCACCATCGCCGGCCAGCCCTTCGGCTATATGATCACCGACCGGTCCTTCTCCGACTACAAGCTCCACCTCGAGTGGCGCTGGCCCGGGGAGCCGTCCAACTCCGGCATTTTCCTGCACGCCGAGCCCATTGACGCCGTCTGGCCCCGCTGCGCCGAGGTCAACCTGATGAACGGCCGCGCCGGTGACATGATCGCCTCCGGCGGTTCCGCCTTCGAGGAGCTCACAGAAGGCCGCTTCCTGCGCAGCACCAAGGACAGCGCCGAGAATCCCGCCGGCGAGTGGAACACCGCCGAAATTGTCTGCAAGGGCAACTTCATCCAGGCCTATGTCAACGGCGTCCTCATGAACGAAGCCCATTTCGACCGCTCCGAAGGTCCCATCGCCCTCCAGTCCGAAGGCGGCCCGCTGGAAATCCGCAATATCTTCATCACCTCGTTGGAGGACTAACCCATATTCCTGGCTATGAAACTTCTCAAAAAAGCCCTGCTCCTGATCTGTACAAGTTTGAGCGCCGTCGTCGGAACGGCGCAAACCCGATTCAGCGCCCCCAGCGTCGATCCGGAAGGCGACTCGCTCGCCATCGTCCGCGTCCGGGCAAAGATGGATTCGATCCGCCGGACCTGTCACCGTCCCACGGTGGCCGTCGTGCTGGGTGGCGGCGGCGCCCGCGGCATGGCCCACCTGGGCGTCCTCCGGTATCTGGAAGAAATGGGCATCCCGGTGGACATGGTGGGCGGTACCAGCATGGGCGGCCTGGTCTCGGGCCTCTACTCACTCGGCTTCGGCGCTGAATACCTGGATTCGCTGGTCCGCGCCATCGACTGGACCGTGATGATGTCCGACAAGATCCCGGACAGCTTCCAGACCTACAAGGTCCGCCGCAACAAGGAGCGTTTCGCCCTGACGATCCCGTTCCATTACGACGATGAGGACATGCGGTCCCGGATTGACCGGCAGACCCGCTACAACAAGAATTACGAGCAGAGCGACACCCGTACCGGCGACATGAGCCAGGAAATGATGGCCAAGGTCGGCATGGGCCTGCCGGACGGTTTCCTGTTCGGATACAATGTCCGGAACACCCTCAGCTCCGTTACCGTCGGTTACCAGGATTCCGTGGCCTTCGACGAGCTCCCGGTTCCCTTCTTCTGCGTCGCCACGGACATGCTCAGCCTGAACGAGAAGAACTGGACCGCCGGCAGCCTGGTGGATGCAATGCGGTCCACGATGGCCATTCCCGGCTATTTCCGTCCCGTTCGGCTCGAGGGGATGGTGCTCGTTGACGGCGGTACGCGCAACAATTTCCCGGTGGACCTCGCGAAAGCGATGGGCGCGGACATCGTCATCGGCTCGGAAATGCCCACGCCCCGCACCCTGGCCGACCTCGGCGGCCTCGCGAACCTCATCATGCAGAACATCACCCTGATGTCCGTCGATATCTGCGAAGCCAACCGGAAGAATACGGACATCCTGCTCCAACATGAGCTGAAGGGCTACACGATGCTGTCCTTCGACTCCGCGAGCGTGGACGACATCATCGCCCAGGGCTATGCCAAGGCCGTGGAGAACAAGGAGGCTTTCGAGAAGATCGCGGCGCGGGTCGGCGCCAAGCCGGGCGCCCCGGCACAGGAACACCGCCAGGCCATCGACCTTTCGAAGCACAAGGTCCGGATCGGAAGCATCCGGTACGAGGGCGTCACGGAAAAAGAGTCCGACTACATCATCAGCCCCGCCATGCTGCCCCGGGACGGCCTGTATGGCCGGGCAGAGATCGAACAGGTTCTTTCCGCCCTGTACGGTACAAAGGCCTTCGAGTCGGTCACGTACCGGATCAGCGGTGCGGAAGAGCCCTACACGCTCATTTTCGACTGCCAGAAGGGTCAGACCAACGAGGCCGGTGTCGGCCTCCACGTGGACCTGGACGAGGCGATCTACCTCGGCGCCCACCTGGGCATCGGCACCCGGCGGCTTTCCGGGCTCCGCTTCATTTCGGAGCTCAAGGTCGGCCAGGTCTCGCAGGTAGACCTGGACCTCTCCTACAAGCCGCTCGCTCCCTTGCCCGTCTTCGGCGTCGCCTGGAAGAATTCCTACCGGAACTTCACTTACCGGATAGACGACGACATCGCCCAGACCCGGGTGTTCTCAAAGGCCCGTTACAACGGGGTGAACTCCCGCCTGGAATTGTATGCCGAAGACGCCCGGCTGGTCTATGGGAACGTCCGTTTCGGCGCCGCCTATGAGATGGAGCCGTATGAGAACTATCTGGACAACGAAATGCACTGGGAAGGCTGGGACTTCCGGAGCCGCTGGTTCTCCACCTTCGCATCCATCCGCTACGACACCTTCAACGAGAGCTATTTCCCGACCCGCGGCTTCCGGTTCAAGCTGGACACCCGCTACGTGTTCGACGGATACTCCATTTACTTGGAAGACGAGGGCATGGAGGCCGGCGAACACTATGAAGGGGAGGTCCCTCCTTATAGCGTCGGAATGGCCCACTTGTCCGCCGCGCTGCCCCTCGGCCGCATCGTCGTCCTGCAGCCCTCCGTGTATTTCGGGTGGCAGACGGAGCAGCCCGGGCACATGAATTTCATCCACACGCTGGCCGCGGGCGGCTCGCTGGCGAGCCGGTATATCGACAACCAGCTCCCGTTCTTCGGATTCAGCCAGGGATTCTTCGTGTGCGACAATTTCGCCGCCACCGCCCAGCTGGACGTCCGCTTCCGCCTGAACCACAAGAACTTCCTCACGGTGCGCGGCGGTATGTTCCAGGATAAGAACAAGCTGGCGGACCTGGTCAAGACCCGTCCCTCGGCGTTTGCCGTCGGCGCGGAAATCGGACAGAAAACGGTGGTCGGCCCGATGAAATTCGGGGCACAGTGGTGCGACAAGACCGGATTCTCCGTCGCCCTGTCGGTCGGATTCGATTTCTAGAAGGTATAGGCCAGGCCGAGACCGTCGTTGTAGGTGGCTACGACCCGGTTACAGCCGCTGTTGCCGAGGATGTAGATGACGACGCCGGCCAGGAGGGCGGTGCCGCCGCCGATGGTCAGGCCCTTCCCGAGAGAACCCATGTCTTTGAACGAGTTGATCGGGGCCGGGCTCTGTCCTGTGAAGATGTACGTGACCGTCTTTCCTACATACGGCATCAGCAGCAGCGTTCCAGCGGCCATGGTGATCGCCCCCGCCAGCGTCAGTCCGGATTTTTTCCGGAACTGCCGGTACAAGTCCGGGCCCATCAACGATTCCGCCTGGGGACCGGTCAATTTGAGGACGCCCTCCAGAACGGCGTCTCCCCCTTCATTCATGAGACGGGCCGGCTGGACGAGCCGGTCGAGCAGAAGCTCTCCCTTGTCGAAATACAAGGTGCACCCGTCCTGGAACCGGATGCTTTCCACATAGGTCAATGGCATCCGTGTAGACTGGTCGCCACCGACCTCCACCCGCATCACGTCTTTTCCAATCCGCATGATGGCATAGTTGTCGACATTGCCGTCCACGAAGCGGATTTCCGCCGGCGGCCGCACGGCGGGATAGTGGGTCACCGTGCGTGGCGGAAACTGCGCTGACGCCGAGAAGGCGGTCAGCAAAAGCAAGAAGAAGGTCAGTCGAGTGCGCATGTCAGTTTCTTACAGTTTTACCGAAACAGGTATACCGGGTAAAGACATGCCCAGTCAAGACCTGTCGAATCTTTTGAGGTTCCGGATGCTCAGGACCAGGGTCCAGACAAGCATCAGGATGAAGGCGACGAAGAGAATGGCCAATGCTACAGGGTGGCGGGAGGCGATCCAGTATTCAATGAAGAGCAGCAGCAGGAACAGCAAGAACATCGCGTTGCTGAAAATGGAGATGACAAGCCCCTGGCGGTGTTCCGCATGTACGATTTCCTCCGCGCTTGCCGCGCTCTTCCGGATACGCTCCAGTTTGAAATATACGAAAATCCGGAACAGGCTGTTGATCGCGAAAATCAAAAACAGCAGCACGGCGGTGAGGTCATGCCGGCCGGTCCCACCTTCATAAAGCAGGTAAGCGACCGTTGCACAGCAGAATACGAAGCCTGCGACATTCAGCCACAGCTTGGGCCGGTCGAAAGAAGAGTAGTCCATGGTTCTATCTGTCAAGTCGTTTTTCGGACCAAATATAGTGATTTTTATACAAAAGCCTTTGCCTCCCGGTTGGTCTGGACACACGCTGCGGCGAGTGGCACGAAGACAAACCAGAAAATGTCGATTTACTCCCGGAGACAGACCGTTTGAGGGGGGGCCACGCTATCAAAAACCTTCCGATGAGGCCGTAGGATAAATAGAAAAAACCCTTTCCAGACATCTGGAAAAGGGTTTTAATAGATTTTCAGGAGAATGGCCGATCTATCATTGATAGGATCCTCCAATTCCCCGGGTGGCCCCTGGGGGACTTGAACCCACGACCCACGGATTATGAGTCCGCTGCTCTAACCAACTGAGCTAAGGGGCCGGCGGGCGGGCGGGACGGCGGCGGGAGCCGCCGGGGTGCCCGTTTTGCGCTGCAAAAATAGCAAACTTTCGGCAAATTACGAAATGAACAGCAGCTCGCGGTACTTCGGGAGCGGCCAGAGCTTGTCGTCCACCACTTCCTCGAGCGCATCGATGGGCTTGCGGAGGGCGAAGAGCATGTTCGCGATGTCGGAGAAGGCGCGGGCACGCTCGTAGGCGTCCTCGATGGCGTCGGCCTCCACACGGGCGTCCTCGACCTGACGGGCGCGCTGGCGGACTTCCTCCACGTAGCGGGTGATGTCGTCCAGGATCGCGAGCTCGGTGGCGCAGCCATCCGTGTCGTCATAGACCTCGTCATACAGGGAGACTTCCTTCAGGAGGGAGGCCTTGTAGGCGATGGCCGCGGGGATGATATGGTTGATGGCCATGCGGACCATCACGCGGGCCTCGATCTGGACCTTCTTCGCGTAGGTTTCCCATTTGACCTCATTGCGGGCTTCCAGTTCCTTCTCAGAGTAGACGCCGGTGCGGGCGAACATCTCCACGGAGGAAGGCGTCAGGAACGCCTTGAACATCTCAGGGACGCAGGCCTCGATATCCAGGCCGCGGCGGGCGGCTTCGGCCTTCCACTCGTCCGTGTAGCCGTTTCCGTCGAAGCAGATCGTGTCGATGACGCTGGCGATGATGGGCTTCAGCGTGTCCATCACGGCCACCTGCAGGGTCTTTCCGGTGGCGAGCTCCTGGTCCACGGCCGCCTTGAAGTCGAGCAGCTGCTCGGCCACGGCGGCGTTCAAGGTGGTCATCGCGCCGGCGCAGTTGGCGCTGGAGCCCACCGCGCGGAACTCGAAGCGGTTGCCGGTGAAGGCGAACGGCGAAGTGCGGTTGCGGTCGGTGTTGTCAATGAAGAGTTCCGGGATCTCGACCAGGCCCATGCGGGAGCCCTTCTTGCCGGCAATCTCGATGGGGGTGTCGGACGGGACCTCGAGGAGCTTGCGGAGCACCTGGGTCATCGTCCGGCCCAGGAAAGCAGACACGATGGCCGGCGGCGCCTCGTTTGCGCCCAGCCGGTGCGCGTTCGTCGCGCTGGCGATGGAGGCCTTCAGCAGGGCGTTGTGCTTCTGCACGGCCGCCAGGACATTGACAAAGAACGTGATGAACTGGAGGTTGCCGAGGGCGTCCTTGCCCGGGGCCATCAGCGGCGTGCCGGTGTCCGTGCCCAGCGACCAGTTGTTGTGCTTGCCCGAGCCGTTCACCCCCTCGAAGGGCTTCTCGTGCAACAGCACGACGAACCCGTGTTTCCGCGCGAGGTTGTGCATCAGGTTCATCAAAAGCTGGTTCTGGTCATTCGCGAGGTTGGTTTCGCCGTAGATGGGCGCGAGCTCGAACTGGTTGGGGGCGACCTCGTTATGCCGGGTCTTGATGGGAATGCCCAGCTTGTGTCCGGCGATTTCCAGGTCGCGCATGAACGCGGCGACGCGGGAGGGGATGGCGCCGAAATAGTGGTCATCCAGCTGCTGGTCCTTGGAGGAATTATGGCCGAACAGGGTGCGGCCGGTAATCATCAGGTCCGTGCGGGCGGCGAACAGACCCTCGTCCACGAGGAAGTACTCCTGCTCCCAGCCCAGGTAGGAAAAGACCTTGTTCACAGCCGGGTCGAACAGGCGGCAAATGGGGAGCGCCGCGTCGTTGACCGCCTTCAGGGCCTTCTTCAAAGGCGTCTTGTAGTCCAGGGCCTCGCCGGTATAGGAAATGAACACCGTGGGGATGCAGAGGGTGTCGTCCTGGATGAAGACCGGGGAGGTGGGGTCCCACGCGGTGTAGCCGCGGGCCTCGAAGGTCGCGCGGAGGCCGCCGCTGGGGAACGACGACGCATCCGGCTCCTGTTGCGCGAGGGCTTTTCCGTCAAAGGTCTCAATCACACCGCCCTGTCCGTCATAGTCGATCAGGGAGTCGTGCTTTTCCGCCGTGCCCTCGGTCAAGGGCTGGAACCAGTGCGTGACATGCGTCACGTGATGTTCCAGGGCCCATTCCTTCATGCCCTTCGCGACGCCGTCGGCCGTCTTCCGGTCCAGCGGCTTTCCTCCTTCGATGCATTCAAGCAGGGCATAGAAAGTCTTGGCGTCCAGATACTTCTGCATCTTGTTCCGGTCGAAGGTCAATTCGCCGAAATACTCGGACGGCCTCTCCGCGGGGGCGTCCACGGGCCGCGCCTTCTTCATGAAGGATTCCCGCACCAGATTGAATCTGTCCATATCTGCCGTTCGTTTTATGATTAAGAAACCAAGTTACGAAGAAAAACCTTTTCAGCCAATGATTATCGGCAAAAAATAATTGTATCTTTGCAGACAACAGCGTTTCAAGAATGCCTATGCCCCTCCTTGCGGTAAGCCTGCTGTCGGAGCACCTGCTCCTTCTCTGTTCGATCCTGATCTTTGCTGCCGTCCTGGTGACCAAGGTCGGATCCCGTTATGGCGTCCCCTCCCTGCTGCTTTTCCTCCTGCTGGGGATGGTGGCCGGAAAGGATGTGCTGGGCGTCCAGTTCGATGATTTCGAACTCGCGGAGAACATCGGCCATTTCGCGATGACCATCATCCTGTTCACGGCCGGACTGGAGACACCCCTCCACGCAGCGCGCCCCGTCCTCCGTCAGGGAACGCTGCTTTCCACCGTGGGCGTGCTGCTCACGGTCCTGTTTTCCGGCATCTTCATCTGGCTGGTGGCCGACTCGGCCATCCCTGTCAGCGTCTCCCTGGCCGGCTGTTTCCTGCTGGCGGCCGTGATGGGCTCCACGGATTCGGCCTCCGTCTTTTCCGTCCTGCGCAGCAAGAAACTGCACCTGCGGGAAAACCTGGGGCCGATGCTGGAGCTGGAATCCGGCAGCAACGATCCGATGGCCTATATCCTCACCATCGTCCTGACCCAGGTGATTGCGAGCTCCCGGGGTGCGGTGGGCGTCGGGAGCCAGGTGATGACCGGTTTCGGCCTCGTGTTCCTGCAGGTCCTCGTGGGGGTGGCCGTGGGCTTCGGCATCGGTTTCGCCGGCCGGTGGATCCTGGGCCGGCTGCAGCTCGCAAGCAGCCCCCTCTACGCCATCCTCATCCTCAGCCTGGGCTTTTTCGCCAACGGCATCGCCGGCCTCCTGATGGGCAACGGCCTGCTTGCCCTGTATGTCACCGCCATCATCATCGGCAACCGGACGGACCTCCCCCACCGGAAGGAGATCCTCCATTTCTTCGACGGAATGACCTGGCTGATGCAACTGGTGATGTTCCTGATGCTCGGCCTCCTGGCGAGCCCGTCCAAGATGCTGCCGATGATCCTCCCGGCCCTCGTGATCGGCCTCTTCATGATTTTCGTGGCCCGTCCCGCCAGCGTTTTCCTGAGCCTGCTGCCCTTCCGCGGCCTGTCGTTCCGGGCCAAGGTCTTCACCTCCTGGGTCGGCCTCAAGGGCGCCGGCCCCATCCTCTTCGCCCTGTGCCCCGTGGTGGCCGGACTGGAAGGGGCGGACGACATGTTCAACATCGTTTTCCTGATCACCCTGATCTCGCTGCTGCTCCAGGGCATGACCCTGAGCCCGGTCGCCCGGATGCTCCGGCTCAGCTATGAGGAGGATCCCAAGGTGGAGACGTTCGGCATGGAGATCCCGGAAGAAATGGGGATGCTCCGCGACCATACGGTGACGGAAGAAGACCTGCAGGGCGGCGCGACCCTCCGCGACCTCGGGCTGCCCCACGGGATCCGCGTCATGATGGTCCGCCGGGGCGATTCCTACCTGGTCCCCCACGGCAGCATGCCCCTGGAAGTCGGGGACCGGCTCGTCATCATCATGGGCGACTCGGACGACTGACCCGCGGCCCGCAACACACGAAAAACCCCGCTGTACCTCAGTACGGCGGGGTTGTCGCGTTTAAGATCGATTAGGACCTCAGACCTTGATCTCGACTTCGACACCCGAAGGGAGTTCGAGCTTCATGAGAGCATCGACGGTCTTCGCGTTGGAATCGTCGATGTCCAGAAGACGGACATAGGAGTCGAGTTCGAACTGCTCGCGGGACTTCTTGTTCACGAAGGTGGAGCGGTTCACAGTGAAGATCTTCTTGCTGGTAGGAAGAGGAATGGGACCATTGACCTTTGCACCGGTAGCCTTCACTGTATCGACGATCTTGCTGGCGGACTTGTCCACAAGCATGTGGTCGTACGACTTGAGTTTGATTCTGATTTTCTGGCTCATTTGTCTGATTACTCTTCGTCAAGGGGACGGTATCCGCTCTTTTCGACGATGGTCTTGGCCAGGGTGGCCGGGACCTCGGCGTAGTGGTCGAACGTCATGGTCGAAGTCGCGCGACCCGAAGAAAGGGTGCGCAGGACGGTGACGTAACCGAACTGCTCCGCAAGCGGAACGTAAGCCTTGACGATGCGTGCGCCGTTGGCGGTGGAGTCCATCGCAACAATCTGGCCGCGGCGGCGGTTCAGGTCGCCCACGATGTCGCCCATGTACTCTTCCGGGGTGACCACCTCGAGGCTCATGATGGGCTCGAGGAGGACCGGGTGGCACTTGGGGCAGGCGTGACGGAAGGCCATCCGGGCCGCCAGCTCGAAGGAGAGCTGGTCGGAGTCCACCGGGTGGTAGCTGCCGTCGAGCAGTTCGACCTTCAGGGAAGGCACCTCGTAACCGGCGAGCACGCCGTTCAGCATCGCGGACTGGAAGCCCTTCTCGACGCTCGGGATGAATTCCTTCGGGACGTTGCCGCCCTTGACCGAATTGATGAACTGAAGGCCCGTGACGCCTTCGTCGGCAGGAGAGATGTTGACGATGATGTCCGCGAACTTGCCGCGACCGCCGGTCTGCTTCTTGAACACCTCCCGGAGCTGGTGGCTGCCGGTGATGGATTCCTTGTAGTTGACCTGCGGGGCACCCTGGTTGATGTCCACTCCGAACTCGCGGCGGAGACGGTCCACGATGATGTCGAGGTGGAGCTCACCCATACCGCTGATGACGGTCTGGCCGGTCTCGACGTCGGACTTGACCGTGAAGGTCGGGTCCTCCTCGGCGAGTTTGCCGAGGGCGATGCCGAGTTTGTCGAGGTCTTTCTGGGTCTTCGGTTCGACGGCGATGCCGATCACCGGATCCGGGAATTCCATCGACTCGAGGGTAATCTGGTGATCCTCGTCGCACACGGTGTCGCCGGTGCGGAGGTCCTTGAAGCCCACGGCCGCGCAGATGTCACCGGCCTCCACGAACTCGATCGGGTTCTGGTGGTTGGAGTGCATCTGGTACAGGCGGGCCACCCTCTCTTTCTTGCCAGTGCGGGTGTTGAACACATAGGAACCTGCGTCGAGGTGGCCGGAGTAAGCCCTCAGGAAGGCCAGACGGCCCACGAACGGGTCGGTGGCAATCTTGAAGACGAGAGCCGCGAACGGCTCGTCAGCGCTGGGCTTGCGGACCACTTCGTTGCCAGTGCGGGGGTTCGTTCCCGTGACGGCTCCCTTGTCCAGCGGAGAAGGCAGGTAACGCATGACGTTGTCCAGGAGGAACTGGACGCCCTTGTTCTTGAACGAGGAGCCGCAGCACGCCGGGACGATCTGCATGGAGATCGTTCCCTTGCGGATGGCGGCGATGATCTCGTCGCGGGTGAGGGAGTCGGGATCCTCGAAATACTTCTCCATCAGGGTCTCATCGCACTCGGCGGCGGCCTCCAGGAGGATGTCCCTCCAGCGGGCGGCCTCGCCCTTCAGGTCGGCGGGAATCTCGCCTTCCTTGTAGTTGACCAGCTCCTCCGAGGAGTCGTAGAAGATGGCCTTCATGTCGATGAGGTCGACGATGCCTTCGAACTTGTCTTCGGCACCGATCGGGAGACAGACGGGAACGGCGGTGGCACCGAGCTTCTGCTTGATCTCCTCGACACAGGCGAGGAAGTCGGCACCGACCCGGTCCATCTTGTTCACGTAGGCGATCTTAGGCACGCCGTACTTGTCTGCCTGACGCCAGACGGTCTCGCTCTGGGGCTGGACGCGTCCGACCGCGCAGAAAGTGGCCACCGTGCCGTCCAGGACGCGCAGGGAACGTTCCACTTCCACCGTGAAGTCGACGTGGCCGGGAGTGTCGATCAGGTTGATCTGATAGGTATCTCCGTTGTAGTGCCAGAACGCCGTCGTCGCGGCCGAGGTGATGGTGATGCCCCGCTCCTGTTCCTGGACCATCCAGTCCATCGTGGCCGCACCTTCGTGGACCTCACCGATCTTGTGGGTCTTTCCGGTGTAGTAGAGGATGCGCTCGGACGTGGTGGTCTTACCGGCATCGATGTGGGCCATGATGCCGATGTTACGGGTGTATTTAAGATCTCTCTTTGCCATTCAGCACGCAGTGTTGTTTGTTTAGAAACGGAAGTGTGCAAAGGCCTTGTTGGCCTCAGCCATTCTGTGCATGTCTTCCTTGCGCTTGAAGGCGCCACCCTCGTTGTTGAACGCGGCGACGATTTCGGCGCACAGCTTTTCTGCCATCGAGTGACCGGAACGCTTGCGGGCGAACGAGATCATGTTCTTCATGGCCACGGAGACTTTCCGTTCCGGACGCAACTCGGTCGGCACCTGGAAGTTCGCGCCGCCGATACGACGGGACTTGACCTCGATCTGAGGGGTCACGTTCTCGAGCGCTTTCTTCCAAATATCGAGAGGAGCCTTGTCAGAATCTTTCATCTTCTCGCCCACCATGTCGATGGCATCATAAAAGATCGAATACGCGATACTCTTCTTCCCCTGCAGCATAAGATTGTTCACGAAACGGGTAACCTCCACGTCGTGAAACTTAGGATCAGGAAGTAGAATCCTCTTTTTAGGCTTCGCTTTTCTCATTTTGAAAAAGAATTAAAGGTGATAGGTGATTAGGTGACTACTTCTTAGATTTCTTCGGGCGCTTGGCACCGTAGAGGGAACGGGACTGGGTCCGTCCATCCACGCCAGCCGTATCCAAAGCTCCTCTAAGGATGTGGTAGCGGACACCCGGAAGGTCTTTCACACGACCGCCGCGAACCAGCACGATGCTGTGTTCCTGGAGGTTGTGGCCTTCGCCCGGGATGTAGGCGTTGACCTCTTTCGCGTTGGAAAGACGGACACGCGCGACTTTACGCATCGCGGAGTTCGGCTTTTTAGGAGTCGTCGTGTAAACACGAAGGCACACGCCACGCTTCTGAGGGCAAGCATCCAGCGCACGAGACTTGCTCTTCACTTCGAGCTGCTCGCGTCCTTTGCGGACCAACTGTTGAATAGTAGGCATAAATGTTTGTAAATAAATAAATTAGGTTTTATCCCAATGCTTCGGGAGTCTCCTTCCCGCTATTTTGGGGGTGCAAAGATACGTAAAAAAATTTAATTAACAAAGTTTTCAACAGGCT
>CACZXH010000036.1 GCA_902785065.1 uncultured Bacteroidia bacterium | reverse complement strand
ATCTACGGCGGCAACGGCGCCATCTTCCAGAACTGGGCGCAGTACCGCCTCGTGATGCAGTACCTCGCCACGATGACGGACGAGCAGACGCTCGTGATGTACTCCGGCCATCCGCTGGGCCTGTTCCCCAGCCACAAGGATGCGCCGCGGGTGATTGTCACCAACGGCATGGTCATCCCGAACTACTCGAAGCCCGACCATTGGGAGAAGTTCAACGCCCTCGGCGTGAGCCAATACGGCCAGATGACGGCCGGTTCCTACATGTACATCGGCCCCCAGGGCATCGTCCACGGCACCACCATCACGGTGATGAACGCCGCAAGGAAGCAGCTGAAGGCCAAAGGCCTGAACGGCGACGACCGCGGCGGGCTGTTGTTCGTGACGGCAGGACTCGGCGGGATGTCGGGCGCTCAGCCGAAGGCGGGCAACATCGCCGGCGTGGTGAGCGTCACGGCCGAAATCAACCCCAAGGCTGCGGAAAAGCGCTTCGCGCAGGGCTGGGTCGATGAACTCCACACGGACCTGGACGAGCTCATCCCGCGCATCCGCCAGGCGGTGGCCGGGAAGGAGGTCGTCTCCCTCGCCTATGTGGGCAACATCGTGGACCTGTGGGAGCGCCTCGCGGACGAGGGCGTCCACGTGGACCTGGGCTCCGACCAGACTTCCCTCCATAACCCGTGGGCGGGCGGCTACTACCCCGTGGGCTACAGCCTCGAGGAGTCCAAGAAGATGATGGCCGAGGAGCCGGCGCGGTTCAAGGAGGCGGTCCAGGCGTCGCTCCGACGCCACGTCGCCGCCGTGAACCGCCTCGCCGACCAGGGCATGTACTTCTTCGACTACGGCAACGCCTTCCTCCTGGAAAGCTCCCGCGCCGGGGCCGACGTCCTCAAGGCCGACGGTACCTTCCGGTATCCGTCCTATGTGCAGGACATCATGGGCCCGCTCTATTTCGACTATGGCTTCGGCCCGTTCCGCTGGGTGTGCATGAGCGAGAAGCCGGAGGACCTCGCAAAGTCCGATGCCCTCGCGGTGAAGGTCCTCGGCGAAATCGCCGCCACGGCCCCCGAGGAAATCGCCGGTCAGATGCGCGATAACATCCACTGGATCGAAGAAGCCGGCCGGAACCACCTCGTGGTGGGCTCCCAGGCCCGCATCCTCTACGCCGACTGCGAAGGCCGCACCAAGATCGCCCTCGCCTTCAACGAGGCCATCCGCAAGGGCGAGATCACCGCGCCCATCGTCCTGGGCCGCGACCACCACGACGTCTCCGGCACGGACTCCCCGTTCCGCGAGACTTCCAACATTTACGATGGCTCGCAGTTCACCGCCGACATGGCCGTCCAGAACGTCATCGGCGACGGCTTCCGAGGCGCCACGTGGGTGTCCATCCACAACGGCGGCGGCGTGGGCTGGGGCGAAGTCATCAACGGCGGCTTCGGCATGGTCATCGACGGGTCCGAAGATTCCGCCCGTCATATCCGCGAAATGCTGTTCTGGGACGTGAACAACGGCATCGCCCGCCGCAGCTGGGCTCGGAACGAGGGCGCCCGTTTCGCCATCGAGCGCGAAATGGCCCGCACCCAAGGGCTCAAGGTCACCCTCCCGAACTTCGCCGACGAAACCCTTCTCCGTAAAACCTTGAACGAACTATGATCCATACCATTTCCACCGGCCGCATCACCCTCGAGCGCCTGAAAGAAATCATCGACAACCACGCCACCCTCGTCCTCTCGGAAGAGGCGAAGATGGCCATCCTCAAGTGCCGCCGCTACCTGGACGAGAAAATGAAGGACCCGGAGAAGCCGATGTACGGCATCACCACGGGCTTCGGCTCCCTCTATAATGTCACCATTCCGGCCGACGAGCTTTCCCAGCTCCAGCACAACCTCGTAATGTCGCACGCCTGCGGCGCCGGCGAGACCGTTCGCCCGGAAATCGTGAAGCTGATGCTCTTCCTGAAGGCCCAGAGCCTGTCCTACGGCCATTCGGGCGCGCAGCTCATCACGGTCCAGCGGCTCATCGACATGTTCAACGAGGACATCCTTCCGGTCGTGTACCAGCAGGGTTCCCTCGGGGCCTCCGGTGACCTCGCCCCCCTCGCCCACCTGAGCCTCCCGCTCATCGGCCTGGGCGAAGTCCTGTACGAGGGGAAGGTCCGTCCCGCCGCGGAAGTATGGGCCGAAAAGGGCTGGGAGCCCATCACGCTCCAGTCCAAGGAAGGCCTGGCGCTGCTGAACGGCACCCAGTTCATGAGCGCCCACGCGGTCTATTCCCTCCTCAAGAGCATGCGGCTCTCCGCCTGGGCGGACCGTATCGCCGCGATGTCCCTGGACGCCTATGACGGACGCATCGAACCGTTCCTGCCGCTGACGCACCTCATCCGCCCGCACACGGGCCAGATCGAGACCGGCAAGAAGTTCATGTCCACCCTCGAAGGCAGCGAACTCATCCGCCGGCCCAAGGAGCACGTCCAGGACCCGTACAGCTTCCGCTGCATCCCGCAGGTCCATGGCGCCGTGAAGGACAATATCAACTACGTGAAGTCGGTGATCGAGAACGAGATCAACTCCGCGACGGACAACCCGAACATCTTCCCGGACGAGGACATGATCATCTCCGCGGGCAACTTCCACGGCGAGCCCATCGCCATCCCGATGGACGCCCTCGCCATTGCGATGTCCGAGTTGGCAAGTATCTCTGAAAGACGCACTTATCAGCTTATCCACGGTCTTCGCGGCTTGCCGAAATACCTGGTTGCCAATCCCGGCCTGAACAGCGGTTTCATGATCCCGCAGTACACCGCCGCGAGCATCGTGAGCCAGAACAAGGGCCTCTGCTGGCCCGCCTCCTGCGACTCGATTCCCTCGTCGCAGGGCCAGGAGGACCACGTGAGCATGGGCTCGAACTCCGCGACCAAGCTGGTCCGCGTCGTGGACAACACCGAGACGGTCCTGGGCATCGAGCTCTTCAACGCCGCCCAGGCCCTCGAGTTCCGCCGCCCGGCGAAGACCTCCCCCATCCTGGAGCGCATCTTCGAAGACTACCGCCAGGTCGTCCCCTTCATCGACAACGACACCTACATGCACCCCCTGATCGAAAAATCCGTCCAGTTCCTCCACCAGGAGCAGTATCTATGACCCTCATCAAAAACATCGGCGAACTCGTCGGAATCTTGCGGGCGGGCGTCCTGCGGAAGCAGGGCGCCGAGATGGCGGAGACCGGCGTGCTCCGCAACGCCTGGCTGGCCATCGAGGACGGCAAGATCAAGGCCTTCGGCAAGATGGAAGACGTCATTCCCGGCTCCGACCGGGAATCTATCGACGCCCAGGGCGGCATGGTCATGCCGGCCTTCTGCGACAGCCATACGCACATCGTGTACGCGGGGAGCCGCGACGGCGAGTTCCTGGACAAGATCAACGGGCTTAGTTACGAGGAGATCGCGGCCCGCGGCGGCGGCATCCTCAACTCCTCCGACCTGCTGCACGAGACGTCCGAAGACGAACTCTACGAGCAGTCGATAGCCCGCGTCCGCGAGATGATGGGCAAGGGCACCGGCGCGATGGAGATCAAGAGCGGCTATGGGCTCAACCCCGCGGACGAGCTCAAGATGCTGCGCGTCATCCGCCGCATCAAGGAGTCCGTCCCAGCGCTCGTTCGCGTCACCTTCCTCGGGGCCCATGCCGTCGGCCGCGGCTACACGCACGAAGAGTACGTGCAGGCGATGGTCGATATGATGCCCCAGGCGGCGGAATACGCTGATTTCGTGGACGTTTTCTGCGACGAAGGGTTCTTCACCGTCGAGGACACGGACCGCCTGCTCGCGGCCGGCGCGGCTTGCGGCCTGCGCCCGAAAATCCACGCCAACGAGCTCGCCGTCAGCGGCGGCGTGCAGGTAGGCGTGAGGCACGGCGCCCTGTCCGTGGACCATCTGGAGCGAACGACGGACGTGGAAATCGATGTCCTGCGGGGCTCCGAGACGATGCCGACGATGCTGCCCGGCTCGTCCTTCTTCCTCGGCATCCCCTTCGGCCGCGCGAAAGAGTTCATCGGCGCAGGCCTCGGAGTCGCCCTCGCATCGGACTACAACCCCGGCTCCTCCCCCTCCGGCGACATGCGCTTCGTGATGGCCCTCGGCTGCATCCGCATGCGCCTCACCCCCGTCCAGGCCCTGAACGCCTGCACCTTGAACAGCGCCTACGCCATGGGCCTGAGCGACATCACCGGCTCCATCACCCCCGGCAAACGCGCCGACCTCCTCCTCACCCGCCCCGGCTGGACCCTCACCAAACTCCCCTACCTCTACCAGACCCCCTTCCTCCGGACAGTCTTCCTGAACGGCCAGCCGCTGGAATAAACCCCTCCAGGTGCCCGTACAGGTCCATCGACGGGACCCATACAAGCAAAAACACCCCCAAAGTGCCCGTACCGGTCCCGCACCTGGACCTGTACGGGCACTTGACATTTATCGAAAGTCCTCTGATATCCACACAATTCCAACTTTTTGTATATCTTTGTGATGCACCTTCATTCATAGATTAAGATGTCAATCATTGTTGCCATATTGCTTGGTTTATCTCTTTCCCCTCAAGTTGATACGCTTCGCCTGGAACATGGTATGTATGTGGGCGAGATGCCTATGGGTGAAGGTAAACTCTATCATGATGAGCAAGGAATCTATATCGGGCGGTTCAATCGGGCGGTCATTTCCGGCCGGGGAATGCATTTTGAGCCCGACGGCAGCAAGTATGTCGGAAATTTCGTGCAAGGTGTGGAGCAGGGTTACGGTCGATACTTTATGCGTACGGGGGCTGTCTTCTGTGGTGAGTTCAGCCATGGATACCCCAATGGGCGGGACACGCTCTTCTATCCCGATGGGCGGGTTTTCATCGGCATTGTCCAGAACAGAGGCGCCACCTCACAGGGCAAGACCTACAAGAATGCACAAGCGGCCGGCGTCACAAAACCCGTATTCCCCGATGTCCAGTTGAGCGAAGGCGACCGCGCTTTCCTGAAGAACATCAAAGCGAACGACGTCGATACGGCGCCCGTTTTCAAGGATGGCGTGTCTTTCTTCGAGGCATACATCGTTCCCCATTTCAGGGTTTCGCCATCGATGTCCGGCCGGTCCGCCGTGGTCCATTATGCGTTCACGGTGGGTGAAGACGGCAAGATCAGCGACGTCACCATTACCTCTTCCACGGATAACGCTTTCGCCAATGAATTGGCCCGGGTCATCAAGCATTCGCCCAAATGGAAACCGGCCATGAAAGACGGAAAACCGGTCCCCTACACCATCAAGAACCAAACGGCGCATTTCGGCCAGGTTGATTAATAAGGAGGGCGAAGAATGAGTAGCACAAAGTTCAATTGGATCCTGCTGGTCCTGTTCTGTGTCCTGACCGCGATCTTCTGCATCGGTCTGATTATGACCCCGGCGAATGGCGACAGAATCAATATGCTGGGAAGGATCGGACTTTGGTTGGGTGCAATCGCCAACGTGATGAGTGCAGCAGTACAGGTTTCTGAAATCCGTAGGAAGAATCGGGAGAATAAACAATAAGCATCAACAGCTATTCTGCATCCATATGAAAAGATACATCATTACTGCTATTGTCGCCGCATTATCTTTTGCGGTGATCTTTGTGGTCCTGGATGCCATCTTCAGGGGCTTGAGACCATTCCTGTTTTATTTTGCAGGTGCAATCGTATTCGGTTTGTTCTCCGGGATTGTCGAATATCTGAAAGAGAAAAAGAAGAAACCGAGAATCAAAGAATGAGTTTACCGTATAATCGCAACCATCATGAAGCTGAAAATGACAGATGACTTCAAGAAGGGAGCCAAGGGGTTGGTCTTCTATGCAATTGCCGCCATCGTCGTGTTCCCCATCCTCCATCTTATCAAAGGGGACTTCGACTGGGGCGACACGCTGATCAATGCCGGTCTCATGGTCCTAATCTGCCTCGTCCTGGGCGTCTTTTTCTACTTCGGGATGCAGGTTCCGGAGAAAAAGAACAACCAATCCCAAGAGTAGATGCGACTTAGATCCATCCGTTTCACCTTGTGCCTGACGGTGCTGGTGGCGTGCGGGCCGATGGCGCGGATGGCGCGGCAGGAGGCCGCGGCTCCCGCGCAGGAGGCGACCGCCGACTGGGTATGGAACTACAGCCAGGCCCATCCGGATGGGTTTACTGTGGACATTCGCGATCGGAAGGTGCCCACGGAAGGGATTTCCGTTGCGTATGCGGCCACGCAGGACCGGCATTCGAAGGAGGACCTCGGGGATGTGGTTTCCCATGCGCTGGCGCACGACGGCTACGTGGGCGGCTGGTGGAACAGCGAGGACAGCCTGTATTATTTCGACAGTGTCCGGATCCTTCCGGAGAGCGCCGCCGGCGAGGCCGTTACCTTCGCCCTTGAGAATGAGCAGCTTGCCTTCTATGTGCTGTCCACGGGCGAGGAAGTCCGCATTGACAATGTGATCCATCCGCACGAGTACGAACCCACGGACCTCCGCGGCTGGACCACCGTTTTCCTGGCCGGCACCATCGACAATGGCCACAGCGAGGACTGGCAGCAGACGGTCGCCGCGAAGCTCGCCGGGCGGGACCGACGGTACCTGCTCTACAACCCCCGCCAGGAAGAATGGCACCCCGAGCGCGAAGGCGAGATGGACTATCAGGTCCATTGGGAACTCGAGCACCTGGAAAAGGCCGACCACATCCTGATGGTCTTCCTCCCGGGCAGCCAGTCCCCCATCACCCTCCTGGAACTCGGCCTCCACGCCCGCAGCGGCAAACTCCTCGTCGTCTGCACCCCCGGCTTCTACCGCTACGACAACGTCCGCCTCACCTGCTCCCGCTACGGCGTCCCCGTCTATGGGTCGCTGGACGAGGCCATCGACGCTCTTCCGTAGCCAGATACCCCTCCAGGTGCTCGTACAGGTCCATTAACGGGACCTATACAAGCAAAAACACCCCAAAAATGCTCGTACAGGTCCATCGGCGGGACCGGTACGAGCACTGAGACCTTCGCGAATGCGGGATTTCAGACGCTGTCCATCATCCGGGCGGCCGCTTCATAGGTGAGGCCGGTCACGCGGGCGATTTGATGGACATTGGAGCAGAAACGGCGTTGGATCTGGCGGAGGGATTCTGTCTTCTCCTCAAGTGTCAGTTCCTCGAAGCTCTGCTTTCCGAACAGGCTCCGGTAGAGGTCCGGCAGGGCGGCCAGGATGACCTGGTCCCTGAAGGCCGGATGGTGGTCATCAGCATTCTGGATCTTCCGTTTGGCCTTGGAGGAGTTCACCAGGAAATAGTTCATCCGGCTGGCCCGCTGATAGCAACGCTCCACAAACCCCACAGCCACATACGATTCAGGAAGGATATACCCATCCTCGGATACCAGCCAATCGGCAGGAAAATCCGCTTTGCAGCAATGTAGCAGCCGGATCCGGGCCCGCCTCGACAGGCTCCCCAGGGGCTTCCCGGACCGCTTCGTCGCATTGAAGAACACCGGACCCGTCCCCCACGGATACTGCGATGGATGGGAGCAGATGTTCGCCGCCACGCTGTTCATCTGCGTGTAGGCAATCGCCTTCTCCAATCCCTCGTTCAGCGTGGACACTTCTTCGATGGTGACCTTGTTCCGACGAAGGAATTCGGCAGTGCCGTATTTGTGGTTCAAATACTTGGAATAACGGCTTTTGATACCGTCGATGAAAGCCTTGACATCCACCCATCTTCCCTGGACGACAAAATGAAGATGATTGGACATCAGAATGAATGCAAGAACCGTCACTTTGGATTGATACGCCTGGATGGCTACGAAATTCATCCCGGCCCGGAAATCGTTCTCGTCCCGAAACCAAAGCCCCTCTTTCAGATGTTCCGTCGTGACCAGATAATATTTTCTCATACGCCTCAAAATCTATCTCCACAAAAGTACGGAATTGCCTGAAATCCAGCAACACCTTGCCACAGATTGTTAAAGAAAGATCAACGCCCCCCCAGCGTGCCCGTACCGGTCCATTCGCGGGACCCATACAAGCAAAAACACCCCTAAAATGCTCGTACCGGTCCATCGGCGGGACCGGTACGAGCACTTAGCGGCGACGGGGAGGCCGACGAGATTAAAGCACCAGCGTATTGATCGACCCAGCCGGTAAAGTGACGGCGCGGGGACGGCCCGGGAGGCCTTCCACAGACACGGTCTGAGGGGCGTCACTTTGATTCGCGAGAAGGAGGACAATGCGGTCGTCGGGATTCAGGAAGCCCAGGGCGTCGGAGTAGGTGCCGCCCAGCGTGAGGACGCGGGCGCCGGGCTGGACGTAGTGACTGGCGTGCTTAAGGACATAATACTCAGGCGAGTAGCGATAAGTTCCTTTCTCCTTGTCCACGACCACCAGAGAGTTCTGGCGCCACATCCAAGTGCTGATGCCGCCGTCCAGCAGAGAAGTATTCCAATAGAAATAGCTCTGGACGCCGTTGCCGAAGTAGTGCTTCATCAGGTCCCAGCTGTGCATGGCGCCGCGCCAATCGTTGCGGCCGTCGCCGCACTCCTGCTCGGTCTGGTAGCACGGCAGCGAAGGATGCCGCCGATGCAGTTCCGGCAACGCGTCCTTTCCGGCCCACTGGAAGCCCATGCCCTTGATGGACGGTCCCACCTCCGGATCTGTCAGGATGCGGTCCCAGAGGTCGGGATCGGCCCGTTCCATGGTGCCCAGGTACACATCGACATCGCGAGCAGCCATTTCCGGCTCCAGGTACTTCAGGAACGAAATCAAGCCGTCCGGGGTCCAGGTGCAGGAGGGGAAGACCTGGTCCGAGTTGGGCTCGTTCTGCGGCATCACCATGAAAATGTCGATACCCTCGGCCTTGTACGCATCGATGAACTTGCCGAAATACTGTGCATAGGCCTGCAGATAAGCCGGTTCCAGAATGAAGGCATCCGTTCCCTCCGGGGTCTCCCGATCTTTCGGAAGTCCGTTGAAAGGGGCCGTCCGGGAGGCATAATGGCGGTTCACTTTCATCCATTCCGGCAGGCACCAGGGCGAGGCCCAGATTCGCAGCGCGGGATTCACGGCCTTCGCCGCCCGGATGAACGGAATCAGCCTCTGGCGGTCCCGGTCGATGGAAAAGTGCTCCAGCGCCAGGTCGCCGGGGACCTCGTCATAGGAGTAGAAGTCGACGCTGAAGTCATTGGCGCCGACCGGCATCCGGGCCATCGTCAAGTTCATCCCCGCGGGCGTGAACAGGTCCTGCAGGATCGCCGCGCGGTCCGTCTCGGAAAGCTCCGACAGCGAGGTCCATCCCAGCTCGTTGAAGCAGGTGCCGAACCCCTCGACCGCCTGATTCACGGCCTGGAGGTCCACGACGACGGACGCCTCCGCCGGCGCATCGACCTCAACCGCTTCCATGACCTGCCAAGGATTCTCAAACGTGGTCGATACCCATTCGACCTTCCCGGCACGCTGGCAAGAGAATGCCGCGAGCAGGGCGAGGAATAAAACCCAATTTCTCATAATCAATGCTTGTATAGGTCCATTCCATGGACCAGTACGGTCAAAAACACCCCTAAAACGCTTGTATAGGTCCAGACAGCGGACCTGTACGAGCACTATTTCAGGGTAAAAGTCTTCGTCTTGCCCCGATACGTGCACCGCACGACGCGGGCGTCCTGGTCGATGGCGACCGCCACGGACTTCGGTGCCTTGACGGCGATCTGGCCAGCCACGCCCGAGGGCACCGACACCTCGTAGAACGTATTGTCCGTCAATCCGTTCTGATCCGTCGTCCAGACGGGGTGCGCGGGCATTTCCAGTGCCTGGCCGCCGACGGAAATCTTCACGGCCGGCGGGACGGGGAACGCCATCTTCTGCCCTTTCTTGGTGAAACCGAAGCCCATGATGTCGCAAAGAGGCTCGCCGGCCGGACCCTCCGCTACGAGGAACAGGGCGTGCTTGCCCGTCAGGCCATCGACGGCATCACCCACCGAAACCGTATATTTCGTGACATCGGTCGAAGCGCCGGCGGGAATCTCCACCTCCCCGACCTTCGTGCCGTTCCAGGCGCCGCCTTCCCAGGGGCCGTCGATCCAGACGCCCACCTTGAAGGCCTGCGCCGTGCGGGCGGCGACGAACAGATTGAACACCGTTCCATTTCCGGGACGCACGCCCTCGAAGGCCGGCAGGCCGGGCGCGCCCTCGGGCAGGCCGCCGAAGCCGATGTACTTATACCCCAGGATATCTCCGGCCCGGACCTCGGTGATGTCCATGCGGTTGTCCCAGACATCCCAGTTGTCCTGGATCGAGTTCGGGTTGGAGAGATAGCAGGCATAGCCTGCGGAATAGTAGCGGTACGGAGGCAGACCGTAGATGAAGAAGCCTTCAGAAGTCACCTCCGCGCCGCGGTACTCAGAACCGTCAGCGGCCTTCACCGTGAAGGCGCCCTTGTACGGGTCGTAGGCGGTAATCCGCACCACGCCGCCTTCGGAAACCGGCTTCTCATCGGCCTGGACGGCCACCGGGGCGACCATCGACTGGCGGGCGAAACCGAAGCCGCGCGGAGCGCGGTGGTAGAACACATACCACTGGCCGTTGATCTCCGCCAGCGAGCCGTGGGTGTTGTTGTCGCCGAAATGGGTCTCCAGCGCGGAGCCGTCGCGGGACAGGACGGGGCCGCGGGCGTCCACGAGGACGCCGCCGCTTTTCCAAGGCCCGCGCGGCGTGTCGGCATAGGCATACCGCAGCGTCGCATTGCTCTGCGTCAGGCCGTATTCCTGCCCGGAAAAGCCGCTGTACAGGTAAACATACTTGTTCCCGATCTTCCGGAACGAGGAGGCCTCATAGAACTGGAAATCGTCCAGGTCCTCCCCTTCCGCTACGGCCGGAAAGTCGATAAACTCGCCCTCCAGGATGCCGGCCCACTGGACGTGCTGCTTCATCTCTTCAGCCACGGCCTGGCCCTTCGGCAGATTCGCGAGATAGGACGTGATCATGGACGGAACCCAGAATGGATAATCCGGACTCCCGTAGCGGGGCGTATACATCGTATTCTGGTCCAGTTCCGTCGCGCTGGCCCGCTGGATGCCCCAGGCGCCGTAGGCCCGGAAGCCGATGGCATAGTCGGGATCGGCGGGATCGTCAATCTGCTCGACCAGCACGCCCGGGTCGAAGCCCATGATGCTGCCGGGCGCGAGCCGGCCGTCCTGCACGTTCAGCACCGTGAACGGGCCGTCCGGACGGTCGCTGACGCACACCATCGGCGTATGCATCAAGGCGTGCGGATACAGGTAATACTTGTGCGAGCCGTCGTCCCTACGCGTCACCTCCACGAGGTCCGGCGCAAAGACCGTACTCATATTTCCGTTCTCGGTGTACGTGAACACGGGGCCTTCATCCCGCCAGGCGGTCAGGTCCTCCACCGGCGCCGACCATTGCCGGTCGTCCTGACCGCAGTAACTCTCGACGCGCGTATCGTGCGATCCCGTCACATAAATGCGGTAATGACCGGGGTTGTCCGGATCCTCGAACACCCGCGGTTCCCCGTCGGGCACGTGCTCCCACAACGGCAGGTATGGATTACCTATGAAATCGGCGGTCTCGGAGACGGGACCGCCACAGGAAACGAGGGCCAGGCAAAAGGCCGACAAAACGCGAACAGGCTTCATATACAGTGTATTATCTTGCAATCGAATGCTCCCGAAGGTACGCGTCAAAGGCCTCGCGGTAAGCGTCGGAGACGTGCAGCAAACGGTCCCCTACCTTCACGTCGCCGGTGCCGCTCACCGAGGCGACCTTGTCCAGGGCGACGATGAACGAGCGGTGGATCCGCATGAACTGTCCGGCGGGAAGCATCTCCTCCATCCCCTTCATCGTCACGTGCGTAACGAGCGGCTGCTTCTGCGAAGCGAGGAACACCATCACGTAATCCTTCATTCCCTCGACGAACAGGATGTCGTCGAACTCCACCTTCCGGAGGGCACCGTCGACCTTGAAGAAGGTGGACGTTTTCGCCTCGGAAGCCGGAGCCGGAGCCGCCGGGGCTGCGGCAGCCGTCGCCGCTTCCTTCAGCGTGAACCATTCCCGCGCCTTCTCCGCCGCTTCCAGGAACTTCTGGTAACGGATGGGCTTCAGGAGGAAATCCAGGGCGGAAACCTCGTAACTCTCGAACGCGTACTGCTTGAAGGCCGTGGTGAAGATGATGCGGGTGCCGGCGGGGACCATCCGGGACAGTTCCATCCCGCTCAGGTCAGGCATCTGGATGTCCAGGAACACCAGGTCCGGCGCCTGCGTCCGCATCTCGGACAGGGCCAGGACCGGGTCGGTGAACGACGCCACGAGCTCCAGGAACGGTGTCCGGGCGATGAAATTCTCCAGCATCTTGACGGCGAGGGGCTCGTCGTCCACGACGAAGCAGCGCAGCGAGGTCATAAGGATTTCAAGGTAACTTGCACGTGATATGTGTCGTCGGTGGCCGACTGCTCATAGGTGTACCGGCCGGGATACAGCAGCTCGAGCCGCCGCTTCATGTTCTCCAGGCCGATGCCGGAGCCGATATGGTCCGTCCCCTGCTTCTCGAACAGGGAGTTGTCGCAGGCGAACACCAGGTCGTCCCCGTCCATATGCATCGACACCTTCACGAAGGAAGGATGCCGGGCGTTGACACCGTGCTTGAACGCGTTCTCCACCAGGGAGATGAATAGGAGCGGCGCCACCTCCACCGGTTTGGACGGAGCCTCGAGATGCTTCTCGACGGTCGTCAGATCGTTACAGCGGAGGGCCATCAGGTCGATATAATTGTCCATGAACTCGATTTCCGACGCGAGCTGGACCTTCTCCGCCTCGCTGTCGTACAGTGCATACCGCAGCAGGTCGCTCAGCTGACCGATGCTTTCCTGCGCCTTGTCCGGGTCGATCTGCGTCAGGGAGGAAATGTTGTTCAGGGTGTTGAACAGGAAATGCGGGTTCAGCTGATGCTTGAGCCAGGTGAGTTCGGCCTCAGCTGTCTTGCGGCGCTCCTCCTCGAACTGCATCTCCCGGTCGTTCATCCGCATCAGGTGACGGAGACCCACCGCGAGCAGGATCATCAGAACCTGGAAGAAGACGGCGGCGATGATCCCGCCCAGGAAGAAGGCCCAGATATTCCGCAACCCGATCTGCTGCACCACCTCCTCCGGCGGAGTCATCGGCCCGCGGGGCCAGAAGCGATACAGGTTGTAGCCCACCAGCAGCAGGATATTGAGGATGTAGAACCACTTCACCTTCCCTTTCCCGCCATACAGGAACTGAGGGACCAGGAAATAGTAGTTCAAGCCGTACAGGACGAACAGCGGGAGCACCATCCGCGCGGTGTGGCGGAACACGAAGAAGGCTTGCTGCATATGGCCGGTCGTCGTCCAGGTGACGAGGGCCGGAACGAGAAAAACACCAGCCCAGACGACGATCTTAAATTATTGCATCATAATCGAGCCCATGCTTTCGGCGGTGGTGGTGCTGTTCAGCTGGTCCTCGTTCTGGATGGTGCGGGAGGCGCGCTTGGCGGAGTAGTTGCCCTGCTTGCCGAAGGTCCAGCTGACCTGGAACGTGACCTGACGCATCGGAATGGTGGTGCTCATGTCGGAGACGAAGCCGTTGCCGACGGTGTGGGAGGACATGGACATTTCGAAGCCCTTGGCCAGCGGGAGCATGCCGTTCACGGAGAAGCTCAGGCGGTCGTTCAGGAAGGACTTGGTCAGGCCGACCATCGCCATGGACATGCCGGTCGTACGGCCCTGGAGGGTCACCTGGCTGCCCATCATGATGGCGTTCGCAGAGAGGCGGATGTCCCAGGGCAGGGTCTGCTGGCCGCCCACCATCAGGTTGTAGGCCCAACCGCTGTTGCTCTGCTGGAGCTGGGCGCTGGCGATGTCGCTGTAGGTCACGCCGCCGTTGATCATGATGCGGGTCTTGTTGGTCGGATTCAGCATCACATAGGCGTTCAGGCCGGTGCTCTGGCTCGTGACGATGTTGCCGTAGGTCGTGTTCAGGAGGTTGTTCTCGTCAAAGAAGCTGTAGGGAGAGATACCGTTGCCGGTGTAGCTGTAGCGGAGGGTGGCGTTCACCATCACCTTCGGGGTATAGGCGCTGTACACGAGGGAGATGTTATGGCCGCGTTCGACTTCCAGGTCGGTGTTGCCGTAGGTGAGGGCGGTCGGATCGGTGGTGTCCACGTACGGGTTCAGGTAGGAGATGCCCGGGCGGGAAATGCGCATGTTGTAGCTGATGCCGATGTTTTGGGTCATGGTCGGGCTCCACTGGATGCTGGCGGTCGGGACCAGGCTGCCATAGTCGGTGCTAAAGGCATTCGTCTGGGCCGTGGAGTTGTAGGTCTGCCAGGTGTGCTCGTAGCGGACGCCACCCTTCACGCCGACGGTGCCGAAGTTGCCGGTGAGTTCGGCATAGGCCGCGCCGATGCGGTTGTAGAAGTCATAGTCGAGGCTGCTCAGGGGGTTCACGACGAACTTGGAGCCGTCCCAGAGGTAGTCCTGCTGGCTGGAGGAGTTGTGACGGTCGATGTACTTGGCGCCGGTGGAGAGGCTGTAATACATACCCATCGGGGTAGTGAAGTCGGCCTGGACGGTGTGGTCGTTGGAGCCGGTGCGGCCGTCGGACTTGCGGTCGGTGAGGTCGAAGCCGGGGATGCTCTCCGCGTTGAAGGTGTTCAGGGTGTTGTTCACGGACGGGGCGCCGTTGTACTGGTAGGACAGGGTGAAGGTGCGGCCGGGGAAATCAGCCCAGGAGTGCTGGTAGTCAGCGCCGACGGAAATGCTGTTGCGGGTCATCAGGGATTCTGTGGTACCGGTGTAGGTGAAGGCGTCGGTGCCGGGGGCGAACAGCATCGTGTTCGTGGTACCGGCGGTGTTGTTGGTGCCGAAGTGCATCAATCCCACGGTGGCAGACACCAGGTTCTGGGGGTCGATCTCATAGGAGGCGCTGATATTGCCCATCAGCATGGGCATGGACATCGTGGACTCGGTGTGGGTGGAAGTGGAGAAGCCGTTGTCCTGCTTGCGGGTCATGTCCATCACGGTGCCCTTGCTCCCCTGCTGCATGCCGTTGAAGTTGGCGGTCAGGGCGAACTTGCCCTGCTGCATGCTGCCGAACAGGCCGCCGCCGTAGCCGCGGGTGGAAGCCTGGGCGCGGAGGGTGCCGTACATGCCGTCGGCCGCGCTCTGGCCGCCCGTGACGGCCTTGTTGGTGGTGATGTTCAGTACGCCGCCCACGCCCTCGGCGTCATAGCGGACGCCCGGGTTGGTGACAACCTCGACGTTCTTGACGGAGCTCGCCGGCATCATCTTGAAGATCTGCGAGGCGTTCTGGGACATCATCTGGTTGGGCTTGCCGTCCACGTACACCACAAACGAGGAGGAACCGTTGACGGAAATGTTGTCCTGGCCGTCGACGGAGACCATCGGCACCTTGCGGAGCATGTCCAGCACGGTGGAGGTCTTGGAGTCTACATCGTCCTCCACGTTGTAGGTGATCTTGTCCACTTCCATCTTCACGAGCGGACGCATCGCGGTGACGGTGCCGGCCTTGAGGACCTCGGCAGCGTCCTCGACGAGGATCTCGCCCAGGTCGATGACTTCTTCGCCGTTGATCTTGAAGTAGCGGCGGGCCTGCTTCCGGCCCATGTTGTCGAAGAGGAGGTAATAGTTGCCCTTGATATCGAAGGTATGGACAAACGTGCCGTCCTCGGCGGTGGTGGTGAAGGCGACGGCCTTGGAGTCGTCACCGACCTTGAAGAACTGGAGGATGGCCGCCGGCTCCGGCTGACGGGTCAGGGAGTCGAGGACGATGCCTTTGACGGTGCGGATTTCCTGGGCATTCGCGGCGAGGCCGGCGAACAGGGCGACGAGGAGGATGTAGATTCTTTTCATAATTATTGCGATACTCTTGTTTTCGATTTCCGAGAGCAAAAGTACCGCAATATGCAAGAGGTCGTCGCCGCTTTTAGACGAACGCCCCGTTTCCTTCGACGAAACCCCTACAGGCGCGCCTTGATGGCTTTCGTGGCCTCCTCATAGCCGGGCTTTTCGAGGAGGGCGAACATGTTCTTCTTGTAGGCTTCCACGCCGGGCTGGTTGAACGGATTCACCCCGAGCGTGTACGCGCTCACGCCGCACGCGAATTCGAAGAAATAGAACAGGGAGCCGAGGTTGAACGCATCGACCTGCTCCACGCACACCTGGAGCTGGGGCACACCACCGTCCTGGTGGGCGATGACGGTGCCGAGCTCGGCCATGTGGTTGCAGTGCTCCACCGGCTTGCCGGCAAGGTAGTTCAGCTGGTCCAGGTTCTGGGGGTCGGAGCCGATCACGACGCTGCGGGTGGCCTTTTCTACGTGGACGACGGTCTCGAACATCACACGGTCGCCTTCCTGGATGAACTGTCCCATGGAGTGGAGGTCGGCGGTGTTGTTGACGGAGGCGGGGAAGATGCCCACGCCGTCCTTGCCCTCGGACTCGCCGTAGAGCTGCTTCCACCATTCGGCGAGATAGGTGAACTTGGGATTGTAGTTGACGAGGATTTCCACCTTCTTGCCGTATTCCTTATAGAGGAGGTTCCGCATCGCGGCGTACACGACGGCGGGATTCTCCGCGGACTTCACGGCAAGTGCCTTCTCGGCCTCGAGTGCACCGGCGAGGATGGCGCGCACGTCAAATCCGGCCACCACGATGGGCAGGATGCCCACGGGGGTGAGGACGGAGAAGCGGCCGCCCACGTTGTCCGGGACGACGAAGGTCTTGTAGCCTTCCTGGGTGGAAAGGGTCTTGAGGGCGCCCTTCTTGGCATCGGTAATGGCGACGATACGCTCGGCCGCCTCCTTCTTGCCATAGGTGTCCTCCAGGTACTGCTTCACGATGCGGAAGGCGACGGCGGGCTCGGTGGTGGTGCCGGACTTGGAGATAACGATGCAGGCGACGTTGCGCTCCGCGGCCAGGTCCATGAGTTCGGCGAGGTATTCCTCGGACAGGTTGTTGCCGGCGAAGACCACCTCGGCGGCGTCCTTCTTCGCAAGCTGCTTCGCGAAGTTGTGGCTGAGGGCCTCGATCGCGCACTTGGCGCCGAGGTAGGAACCGCCGATGCCGATGGCGATTACCAGGTCCACCCCCTTGGCCTTCCAGCCGTCGCGGATCGCCTCGCAATCCGCAATCAGGCTTTCGGGTGTTTCGGACGGCAGGTGCTTCCAACCCAGGAAGTCATTGCCGGCGCCGTTCCCGGCGACGAGGACATCGAAAGCATCGAGGGCCTTGCCCACATACGCATCAAACTTGGCTCCATCCACGAAGCCGCAGCAACCTTTAACGTCTACTCTTACCATGATTAGTTCTCTGTTATGTAATTCGCAAATTTACGAAATAATTTGCAAACCCGCCAATTATTTGTAAATTTGACAAAAACACTGAATTGATGAAACGAATCTTGACCCTGACCTTGCTGGCGCTGTTCGCCCTGTCGGCCGCCGCCCAGCCAGACACCCCGGTGGTGAAGTACCTGAAAGGCGACATCCGCCGCGCTGCGTTCAACACGCATTCCTACGAATTCGAGCCCGTCAAGGACACGCCCGCCCCGAAGGGGTACAAGGCGTTCTACATCAGCCACTACGGGCGTCACGGCTCCCGTTCGGACTGGGGCGGTCCGCAGTACAAGCTGGTCCGCGACCTCCTCACCCAGGCCAAGGAGCAGAACCTCCTGACCCCCGCCGGCGACTCCCTGCTGAAGGAGGCCGCCCTCATCTATGAACTGCACAACGGGATGGACGGCCGCCTGACACCCCGCGGTGTGAAGGAACACGCCCGGCTCGCCGAGCGGATGTACCACCGTTTCCCCGAGGTGTTCAAGAAGGGCAGCAAGCACCTGCGCGCCGTCTCCAGCACCACCCCGCGCTGCATCGTGTCCATGAACGGTTTCACCGCCCGTCTGCAGGCGCTGCAGCCGGATCTGGACATGGACCTGGACACCGGCGAGAAGTACTACGCCTATATCGCCCGGGGCGAGAACAGCGTCCTGACCGCCCGGACGAACAAGGCCCTGGCCGATTACAAGAAGACCCTCCAGTGGGACAATGAAACCGTGTACCGGACCCTTTTCACGGATCCGGAGGCGGCCAAGAAGCTCATCCCGAACGCCTGGGATTTCCAGAACGCCATCTATGACTGCGCCCGCGTCTCGGATCCCTTCGACATTCCGGACAACATGTTCCGGTATCTCCCCTTCGAGAACGTAGTCCACTTCCATGAGCTGAACTTCCTCTCCGCCTACCTCAATCAGTGCGATTCCAAACTGAACGGCGAAATCCGCATCCCGCGCTCGCAGGAGCTGGTCGACACCCTCATCAGCCAGGCCGACGCCGTCATTGCCGGCAAGGTGCAGAAGGCCGCCGACCTGTGCTTCGGCCACGACTGGCCGTTCCTGGGCCTGGTGTGCTACCTGGGCCTGGAAGGCGTGAGCGAGCGCTACACCGTGGAGGAAGCCGCGGCGAACTGGCTCCCTTCCTATTACTGCCCGTTCGCGACGAACCTGCAGATGATCTTCTACCGGAGCAAGAAGTCCGACGACATCCTGGTCAAGTTCCTGATGAATGAGCGGGAGACGAAACTACCGGCCCTGAAGGCTGTCGACGGGATCTATTACAACTGGAACGACGTCAAGGCCTGGTGCGCGAACCGCATCCCGAAGACGCAGATCGTCGCTCACCGCGGCTATTGGGAGGGCAATGCGGAGAACTCCATCGCCTCCTTCCGCAAGGCCCAGGAATTCGGTCTCTGGGGCAGCGAATTCGACATCCATCTGACAGCCGACGGTGTGCCCGTCATCCATCACGACCAGAAAATCGGCGACCTGGATATCCAGAAGAGCAACTTCGAGGATGTCCGCGCGAACCGGCTCGCCAACGGCGAACACATTCCGACCCTGGCCGAATACATGGCCCAGGCTGCGCGGAGCCGCGAGTGCCTGCCCGTTCTGGAGCTCAAGCCGCAGACCACCGTGGAACGCGAAGACGAACTCGTGGAGAAGTGCCTCCAGGCGCTGAAGCCGGCCGCTCCGCGCAACGTCCCGCCGGAGTTCGCGTCCTTTGCCCGCCGTTCGTCGGAACCCACCAAGGTCGTGTTCATCTCCTTCAGCCACCATATCTGCCAGGAACTCGCCAAGAAGGCCCCCGGCTACACGGTCCAGTACCTGAACGGCGACCTGTCCCCGGCCCAGCTCCACGCGGAAGGCATCAACGGTATCGACTACCACTACAGCGTATTCAAGAAACATCCGGAATGGGTGAAGGAAGCACACGACCTCGGAATGAGTGTCAATGTGTGGACGGTGGACAATCCGGAGGACATCCGCGCCATGCGCGACCTGGGCGTGGACCAGATTACCACGGACAAACCCGCGCTGGCGCGGGAGATTCTTTGGGAGCGGTAGAGATCCCTTCGTCGGCCTCCGACCTCCTCGGGATGACAATAAGAAAACCTCCTCGGTATCGGGGAGGTTTTTTATTGCAAGCTCTCTCTACCGCGTGTAATAATCGATCATCCGGACAATGGCCCGGGCGCAAACGGGGCAGAATTCCTCGCACTCGTTGATACGCATACGGCATTCCTGAACCGGACGGAAGACTCCCTTCGTCTGATAGCCGGCGCCCTCATACACGCCGACCTTCAGGTTCAGCAGGTCTTTCTGCTCCTGGGTGAAAGTGTTCCAGATCCGGCGGACATCCTGCTTGTCTAGGTCGTCAAGCGGCGTCGGGACCGGCACGCCCTGGGGCAGCAGGTCCTGCCACTTGGACGCAAAGTCATGGAGCGTGGTGATGTTCGGCTCCCAGGGCTCCGTATCCGCCGGATACGGGGTCTCCACCTGTTCACCGTAGGCGTACTCGTCGGCCAGGCCCCCGAAGGCGTGACCGAACTCATGGACCATCACCGCGTTGAAGGTGGGATGGTCGCTGTTCATGATAGTCAGGGAGTTGTAGATGCCGCCACCGCCGTAGATGGCCGTATTGACCAGCACCACGATATGCTCGAAAGGCACGGTGCCGATGGCGTCGTACACTTTCTGCTGGGCGGAGGTGGTGAGGTAACGGTCGGAATAGAAGGTATCGAAATGACTGTCCAGCGGGGTACGGAGCCACTGTCCGCGGCGGGGCACGCTCACACCGGAATCCGGCGAGGGCACGAAAACGGCGCGGACGGCGAACCGGTTCCGGCGCGAGGCAAAGGGCTCGTGGTGGAACAGAGCCTGCGCGACGCGCTCCGCATCACCGTAGAACTTGGCTTTCTGGGAGGCGTCATAGCCTTCCGAGACCACGACGATGTCGATGGTTTCCTCCACCGGGCCGCCCTGCCAGATGACGGTGGAAGAATAATCATTGTCCGTCACTGTCCGGATCAGGATGTCGGCCGGGTCGATCCGGTGTCTCAGGCAGGAGGACCGGTTCCGGTGCGTATCCATCAGGAAAACCTCGATGTCCACCGGGTGCTTGGGGAACGGGACCTGGAAGCAGTTCTCAAAAGCCCGCTTCACGCGTGTCGCTTCTTCTTCCACCTGCCATTCCTGGAACAGGGTGGAGAAGGAATTGGCATACAGGCACTCCCCCGTCTCCGGATCCAGGACGCGGATCTGGCCGTTGCCTTCCAGTAACGGAGCGGACAGGTTGTGCCGCCGGCCGGCCCACGCGGAGGTCCGGAGGGCCTGCTGGAAATAGATGGCCTGGTGGGCGTTGTCCCCGCAGAACACATAGTCCAGCCGCAGGGTCGCGTCCTCGAAGTCCCGGTCGAAGTCCCGGGATTCATTCGCTGCGCTCAGAATGACAGAGGAGGCGCCCGGAATGACAGCCAGGAAAAGGGAGAATAGGGTCAGAAGAGCCTGTTTCATCAGTCTTGGGTTTGCATGACACGTTTGACGGCCGCTTCCACCTCGTCATAGCCGTATCCCCGGGAAAGCAGCGCCTTCAGGAGCTTCAGGCGGCACTGGGGGTCGTCCTTGAGGAGGCGGTATCTCTCCGCGGCCAGTTTATCCAGTTTCGAGGCGGCCTTTGCCAGGTCGATCTCCTGCAGGGCCTCGGCAATGATTTCATCGGAAACGCCTTTCCCACGGAGTTGGAAGCGGATTTTCACCGGTCCCCACCCCTGCAGGGCTGATTTCTCGCGGGCGAAGGCGGCGGCGTAACGCCGGTCGTCGACGAAGCGGTCCTTGACCAGCGAGGCGACGATCCTTTCCGCGGCGTCGGCATCGCCTTCCATCGCCTTCAGGGCCTTCCGGCGGATGTCGGACACGCAGTACTCCATCCGCGCGCACTGGCGCTGCAGCCGTTCGAGGACCTTTTTCTCTTCCATGGGTCTAGAAATCGAAGCCAAGGGACAGGTAAGCGCCCACCTTGCGGGTCATGGAAGACCAATGGACGAGGGCCTTGAGCGGGCCCACGATGGTGTCGTAGGCATAGCCCAGGCCGAAGCCGTAGAGGTTCTCGCCGGTTTCGAACTGGCGGAAACTGTAGAAGTCGCGGGAGTAGTTGAAAGCCGCGGTAATGTAGTTGTTGCGGTATATCTCATAGCGGAGGTCGGAACGGAGGACAACCAGGTTGTTGCGCCGGAACGCAGCGTTGTTGATGCCGATGAACGGCAGCTGGTGGTCCACATACCGTCCGAACATCTCGCCGCCGAGGACATTGGCGAACGGGATCGGGATATCGTCACCGAAGATGAAGCGGAAACCGCCCAGCATCGACAGGGTGAAGCGCCGGCCGATGGGGACGGGCATCTGGCCCGAGCCCGAGACAATGCCGAAGAAGCCCGGATAACCGGGGCCGTCGAACACGCGGGACACCAGGTCGTAGCGCAGGTGCGCGGAGAAGCCCTGGCGCGGGAAATAACCGTCATCCAGCGTGTAGGCGGTCCCGTCAATGAACACGCCGGGATAGTCCATTTTCCACAGGGAACGGTCATAGTCGCCGATCACGTCGCTCGCCAGCAGGTGCGCAATGTTGAAGTACGTGTTCTGCAGGCCTCCCTTGACGTCGAAGTTCGACCACTCCATGTTGGAGGCGTAGACCTCCTGCGTGGTGGACAGGTACGCGACGTTGAAGCGGTTCTCCCCCATCAGGAAGTTGTTGTGGTCCGTCCAGCGGAAGTCCGCCCGGATGTTGAAAGTCGGCCAACGGGGCGTCTCGTACGCATAATGCACGTCCAGGTAGGGGTTCGCGCCGATGCGGGCGGTCATGTCCAGGGACGAGCCGCGCATGGCCGTCGTGTTCAGGCCCACGTTCAGCAGCAGGGACACGAGTTCCTCCGTATCCAGCCGGAAGCCCACGCCCAGCAGGTGCTTCGGGCCGCGCTTGCAGTTGATCCGGAGGTGGAACGGTTCTTCCCGGCCCAGCATGTCGTAACTGACATACTCGTAGGAACCCTTTCCGAAGATGGTGTTCAGGGCGTTCTCCACATCGGAGCGGGACACGCGGTCACCAGCATGGACCTTGAGCTTTGCCCGCAGGTAGTCCGCTTCCTTGCCGGAGACGCCCAGGATCTCGATGCTGTCAATCAGGACCGGGGTGCGGTCGATGTCGATGGCCTTCGGACCGGCGAGCCGGAGGGTGTCGGTGCCCACCCAGCGGCGGACGGCATCCAGTTCCTCCTTCATTTCCTCGGCGGCCTTGTAGCCGCGGTTGAGCATCGTGTCGATGGCCACGGCGTCGAAGCTCATCATCCCGTAACCGGTGAGGTCCGGCTTGATGCGCACGTCCACGTTGCGGATGTTCCGTTCGAAGGAATCCTCGGCGAACATGTCGATGCCCCGCCAGAGGATGTCGGCGATGTTGTGGATCTCCTCATAGCCCGACGATGTCGGCGCCCATCTGCCGGGCGAGGTCCACCGGGAAATTGTTGCGCATGCCGCCGTCCACCAGCACCATGCCGCGGGTGCGGACCGGGGAGAAGTAGCCCGGGATGGACATGGTGGAGCGCATCGCCGTGTTCAGGCTGCCGTTGTGCCAGACTTTCGCCCGCCCGGAAACGACGTCCGTCGCCACGCAGGCAAACGGGACCGGCAGGCGGAGGAAATCCGTAGAATCGGCATAGCCCGGCGTGAGGCTGGAGATCAGGTACTGGACGTTCTGGCCGAAGATATAGCCGGAAGGGAGGCTGCTCATCAGGCTTTTCAGGACCATGCCGTCGGCGTCACCGTCGTCGGCCGCGAGATGCAGCTTGCCGTCCGTGGGATTGGCGTAGCGGATGTCTTCCTGGAACTGGTTCTGGAAGTCCTTGACACTGTAGAAGAACGGGAAGGACAGGGCGAACTGTTCCTTGTACCGCCGGCGGCTGTACGGGATATACTGCCAGTCGATCCGGTCGCTCATCGTGCGGTCCCAGTTGATGTTCCGCATCAGGGAGTCCAGGAATTCCGGGCTGTAGCCCATTGCGTAAACGCCGCCGATCAGGCCGCCGATACTCGTACCCACCACCATGTCCACCGGGAACTTGTATTGTTCCAGATACTTGAGGGCGCCCACGGTCGCCGCGCCCTTGGCGCCGCCGCCGCTCAGGACGAGGGCCAGCGTGGGCCGGTGCTTGCGGATCTGGTCCATCCGGGCCTTCATTTCGGCGACGGCCTGGTCGTCGGACGGATCCAGGCCGAAACCGGCAGACGTGGTGGTCTGCGCCGACAGGACCGCGGAGGCGAACAGGAGCAGGAGAAGCAGATATCTCTTCATAAGTCTAAGCATGGTTGTGCTGCCCGGCCAGCAGGCCGCAGGCGGCGAAGATGTCCTCGCCCCGGGAAGCACGGATGGTGGCCGTGATCCCACCGCGCGTGAGGCGGTCCCGGAAGGCCTCCATGGCGGCCTGCGGGCTGGTGCCGTACGGGAAATCCGGGATCCGGTGGAACCGGATGAGGTTCACGCGGCATTCCAGGCCATGCAGGAGGCGCAGGAGGGCGTCGGCGTGCCGGGGCGTGTCGTTGTGCCCGGCGAACATCGTGTACTCGAAACTCACGCGGCGCTGGCCGGTGAAATCATACTGACGGATCAGGTCGATGACATCCTCGATGGGATAGGCCTTCTGCACCGGCATCAGGGCGAAGCGCTCCTCCGGGAAGGGATTGTGCAGGCTCACCGCCAGGTGGCACTTGCACTCGTCCAGGAAGCGCTTCAGGTTCGGAAGGACACCGATGGTGGAGAGGGTGATGCGTTTGGGGCTCCAGGCGAACCCCCAGTCCGCGGTGAGGACCTCGATGGCGCGTTTCACTTCCTCCCAGTTATCCAGGGGCTCGCCCATGCCCATGAAGACCGTGTTCGTGAGCTCCGCCGCCTCGTCGATGCCGAAGAACTGGGAAAGGATGTCGGCCGCGGAAAGGCTTCCGTGGAAGCCCTGCCGGCCCGTCATGCAGAACTTGCACCCCATTTTGCAGCCGGCCTGGGAGGACACGCAAAGAGTCTTGCGGTCCCCGTCGGGAATCATGACGGCCTCCACGGCGTTGCCGGGATCGCCGTTCACGGGGAAAAGGTATTTGCAGGTGCCGTCAATGGATTCCGCCTTGTCCAGCGGAAGGGCGACGCCCACCTCGTACCGCTCCTCCAGCCGCTCGCGGCCCGCCTTGGAAATGTTCGTCATTTCCGCGATGGTACGCACGCGCTTGCCGTAGATCCACTGGGCGATCTGTTTGCCCGTGAATCCCGGCAGCCCCGCCGCGAGGGCGATTTCCTTGAGTTCGGCGGGCGTTTTTCCGAGGAGCCTGGTCTTTTCCATATTATTTACAAATTTAACATTTTTGCAATGAATTAGCAAAGACTCCTTCCATGTGCCCCAATCTGGCACAAATCACATTTATCTTTGCACGCAGAAACGGACAAGGACTTTATATTTACCATTTTATTTCCTAACTTTGTACCAATCGGGCCCATGCGTCCGGGAAACGAAAAACAAACAACATTATGGCTAAAGCAGTAGAAGAAAAGACCGGTGCGGAAGTCAATGCCGCCAAACTGAAGGCATTGCAGGCGACGATCGACAAGATCGAGAAGGATTACGGGAAAGGTACCATCATGAAGTTGGGAGATCAGCCAGAATGGGATGCGGCGCAGGTCATCCCGAGCGGGTCCATCGCCCTGGACCACGCCCTCGGAATCGGCGGCTACCCGAAAGGAAGGATCATCGAGATCTACGGCCCCGAATCCAGCGGCAAGACCACCCTCGCCGTCCACGCGATCGCCCAGGCGCAGAAAGCCGGGGGCATCGCCGCCATCATCGACGCGGAACACGCCTTTGACAGGACCTATGCGAAGGCCCTGGGCGTGGACCTCGAAACCCTCCTGATCTCGCAGCCCGACAACGGCGAGCAGGCGCTCGAGATCGCAGACAACCTCATCCGGAGCGGCGCCATCGACATCGTCGTCATCGACTCGGTCGCCGCCCTGACCCCGAAAGCGGAAATCGAAGGCGAGATGGGCGAGAACAAGGTCGGCCTCCAGGCCCGTCTGATGTCCCAGGCCCTCCGCAAGCTCACCGCGAACATCTCCAAGACGAACACCTGCTGCATCTTCATCAACCAGCTCCGCGAAAAGATCGGCATCATGTTCGGCAACCCCGAGACCACCACGGGCGGCAACGCCCTGAAGTTCTACGCCTCCGTCCGCCTGGACATCCGGCGCACGACCCAGATCAAGGACGGCGAGGAAGCCCTCGGCAACCACGTGAAGGTGAAGGTCGTGAAGAACAAGATGGCCCCGCCGTTCAAGAAGGCGGAATTCGACATCGTCTTCGGCGAAGGCATCTCCCATTCGAGCGAGCTCGTGGACCTGGGTGTGGAACTCGGCATCATCGCGAAGTCTGGTTCCTGGTTCAGCTACAACGACCAGAAACTCGCACAGGGCCGCGAAGCAGTCAAGAAACTCCTCCAGGACAACCCCGAACTCGCCGACGAGATCGAGGCCAAGATCCGGGCCGCCCTGGACAACGTCGAAGACTGATCCTGCCTATGAAACGTATCCTTGCCCTCCTTTCGCTGGTCTGCGCGCTCTTCGTCACGAGCGCCTGCCACTTCGACGTGAACCTGTCCGTCGATGCCGATGCTACGCTCTTTTATCCCGACGCCGTCACCGTCGGTCCGACCCACTACGAGGGCTTCCACCACAAGAACCTGACGGACTACGACCTGGAAGACATCTTCATCGACCTGACCAAGCACGTCCAGGACAACTTCACCTCCGCCGTGCTGCACCTCGCCATCTACGACGAGATCAGCGGGAAATACCTGCGGGATGAAGATTATGCCGTCGTTTACGACAGCCGGACCGGGCACTACGCGTTCACAGACTACGGTATTCTTTGACGGCAAGGCCACGGAACACGAAAAAAGGACAGCTTCACCCAAGGCTGTCCTTTTTTGTTACTCATTCCGAGGTTCTTATCCTTCCTTATCTTCCTGGACCGCCTTGTTGTAGCAGTCGCGGCAGAGGGGTTCGTAGGTATCCTTTTCACCCAGGACCACCAGTTTCTTGCTGGCGGAGAGCCGGTGCGAGTGGTTCGCGAGGGAGCCGCAACGGACGCAGATGGCATGGACCTTCTGGACGTCCTCGGCAATGGCCATCAGGCCGGGCATGGGGCCGAAGGGCTTCCCGAGGAAGTCCGTGTCCAGACCGGCGATGATCACGCGGACACCCCGGCCGGCGAGTTCCTGGACGACGCCGATGATGCTGTCATCGAAGAACTGGGCCTCGTCAATGCCTACGACCTCGACGTCGGGGTCGATCTGGAGCATCCGGGAAGGAGTCTTGATGGGGGTGCAGGAAATGCTGTGGGAATCGTGCGAGACCACGTCCAGGTCCGAGTAACGCTTGTCGATGGTGGGCTTGAAAGTCGCGATTTTCTGCTTGGCGAACTGGGCGCGTTTGAGCCTCCGGATCAGCTCCTCCGTCTTACCGGAGAACATCGAGCCGCAGATGACTTCGATGCTGCCCGATTTTTTTGTGTTTTCCAAAAACATTTCCTTAACTTTGTTAGGTTGACTGATGCAAAGATAGTCATTTATGGAGAATAATAGAACAGAAATCTTGCGGGAACTCGAAGCCGAACTCGCCGCGCTCAAGGAGAAGGTTCTCCAGTTCGAAACCAAGCTGGAAGCCTTCCGGCAGCTCCCTGCGGAGGAGCCCGTGGAAGAGTCGGATTTCACCGACATGGAAATCGGCATCTCCGACCTCCCGGAGCCGGAACCGGTTGTCGAACCCGAGCCGGTCATCGAGGAGATTCCGGAACAAGTCCGGAATGACGAGCCGGAACCCGAACCGGAACCGGTGGCCAAACCGGCGCCCGCACCGCGTCCGGAGACGGAGCGGCTGCCGTGGCGGCTGGACAAGCCGGGGATTTCGGTGAAGCACATCCGGAGCGGGATCTCCATGTACGACCGCGCCCTGTTCATCGGCACCCTGTTCAAGGAGGACTACGCCCTGTATGACAAGACCATCGGCGAGCTGGATGCCCTGACCTCCCTGGACGAGGCCGTGGACTACCTGCTGGAGCGGTTCCCGGACTGGAACCTCAAGTCCGACATCGTGTACAACTTCATGATGGCCATCCGCAAGAAACTGGGCTGATGGCTGGAAAGCTCTTCATTGTCCCGACCCCGGTCGGGAACCTGGACGATATGACCTTCCGGGCCGTACAGGTCCTGAAGGAGGCGGACCTTATCCTGGCGGAGGACACCCGCACCAGCTCGGTGCTCCTCCACCATTATGACATCCACCGTCCGCTCCAGTCGCACCACAAATTCAACGAGCACCAGACGGTCCAGCTCGTGAAGGAGCGCATCCTGGGCGGGCTGAACGTCGCCCTGGTGAGCGACGCCGGCACGCCCGGCATCTCCGACCCCGGCTTCCTGCTGGCCCGCACCTGCGCGGAAGAAGGGATCGAAGTCCAGACCCTCCCCGGCGCCACGGCCTGCATCCCGGCCATCGTTTCCTCCGGCCTGCCGTGCGACCGCTTCTGTTTCGAGGGCTTCCTCCCGCAGAAAAAAGGCCGGCAGACCCTGCTTACCGCCCTGGAGGCGGAAACCCGCACCATGGTCTTCTACGAGTCCCCCTACCGGCTCGTGAAGACGCTGGAACAATTCGCAGAACACTTCGGGCCGGAGCGCCGCTGCTCCGTCGCCCGGGAAATCTCCAAGCTCCACGAGGAGCACCGGAGAGGCACCCTCCAGGAAGTCGCCGCCTGGTTCCGGGACCATGAGCCCAAGGGCGAGATCGTCATCGTCGTGGCCGGCGCGGAGCCGGTGAAACCTGTCAAAAAGAAGCGTTATGGAAGAGGGGAAGAGACAGAAGACCCTGAAGAGTAGCTTCACCACGGGCGCCATCGCCCTCGTATTCCTGATTATCGGATTCGAAACCGCCCTGTTCATCCACAAGGCGGCCGTGACGCGTCTGGTCGCAGACCGCGACCACCCGGACACCGTTTACGTGGTAGAACGGATCCGGCCGAAAACGGAGCTCCAGGCGGGACCGGAGCCTGTGGACGAAGAAAAGGATACGGTTTACTACCGGAAACCCGCGGACCGCAGCCCGGACGCCGTCCGCATCCGGGAGAAAGCCGCCCCGCGCCGGGTCGAATCCTTCCGTTTCAATCCGAACACCGTCTCGCTGGAGGACCTGATGCGCCTGGGCTTTTCCGAGAAGCAGGCCCAGTCCATCCTGAATTACCGCGCCAAAGGTGGCCGTTTCCGTCGGCCTGCGGACTTCGCCAAATCCTATGTGGTGGCCGATTCCGTCTTCGACCGCCTGGAGCCCTATATCGACATTCCCCGCATCGACCTGAACAAGGCCGACAGCGCTGCGTTCGAGACGCTGCCCGGCATCGGCCCCTATTTCGCGTCGAAAATGGTGTCCTACCGGACCTCACTGGGGGGCTACTCGCATCCGGAGCAGTTGCTGGAAATCTACCATTTCGACCGGGAGAAATACGACGCCCTGAAAGACCTCATCTCCTGCTCGCCGCCGGCGCCTTACCCCATCTGGACGCTTTCCGAGCGTGATTTGGCCCGTCATCCGTACATTTCCAAGGACGAAGCCCATTCCATCGTCCTTTACCGGACGCACCAGCCCCAAGTTGCGTGGACACTCGAGGGGATGCACAAAGCCGGCATCCTCTCGGAGGAGCACTACGCCAAACTCGCCCGCTGCGTGCTGGCGGTACCGGAAGAAACTGAAGGGAAATAACTTACTCCACAAGCGACGTCGCCTGGTTCCAGGCGACATTCTCTTTGTAGAAGTTGTCCAGGAATTCCGTGCCGTGGTAGATATTCCGCCGGTAGTCCGGGTAGGCGGGAAGGTACATGGCCAAGCCGCAGCAACGCTCCAGCTGCACGGAAATGAACTTATCGGTATGGGCCTCATAGATGAGGGCCTCATCCAGGGCGGACTGGAGGGCGGCAAGGTCCGTGTCCGAGGCGCCGGCCTCCCGGAGCATGTCCTTGAGGTCGAAGAAAGCGTAAAAAGTCTTGGTCCCTATCCGGCGGTCGTATACCTGGACATTCTTGCCGTTGAGATTCCGGATGCCGGACCGGTAGCGGTCGAAGAGGTCACGGCAGGTTGCGGCCAGGCGGTCCAGCCGGCTGCAGTCCACAAGGGTGATGGTCGCTCCATAGGTGGAATTGTCCTCGTAGGCAGCGAAATAGTCCTGGCATACGGCCTTCACATCCGGGACTTCCGGCTTGAGCAGATGCTCCGTGATACGCTGGAAATCGAAGCCCGCCGCCGGGATCTCGCAAGGCGAGATGGCCAGGTAGGAACACACGTTCCGCAGTTCCCAGGCCACTTCCACCGTGCCCATCAGGCAGGCGTCGAACAGGATGTAGTCCAACTTGTACGGAATGGCGGCCGCCAGGTCCTTGAGCTCTATCTCCTGCGTCTTGGTTCCCGAGGAGTAATACTCCTGTCCGAACGATTGCAGCCGCGGGCTCCAGGAGTAGGAACTGCTGCGGTCCCTTCCCTCATACTTCTTCGGATTATCATAATAGTTTTCCGGCAGCCAGCCGGTGGCGTGGGAAGACAGGACGGCACCGTATCCGGCGGCCGGGAACGTCTCCCGGACCCAGTGGAAGACGTCCGTCATCGTCTCCTTGTTGGCAACGGACGTGCCGACCGGCCAGACCCTGAGCGTATCCGCCCGGGGCTCCCCATACTCGCTGTACAGCCGGACCATGGCCGGGGCCGTCTCTTCGACATAGGACCGCCGGTCATACAGGGTCAGATGGCTGAAAACCAGGACGACATCCTCGTTCCGTCCTTTCCCGGGGAGATACCCTTCCTTCAGAACGTTGATGTTGTGGTGGATGTCGTAGCTCAGGGAATTGAAGCCGGCCTCATAGAAGAGCAGTACCTGCCGGGTTTCCTTCCCGGAGGGGCCGACGGACAGAGACAGGTCCAGGCCGTCCCGCTCGCAGGAGCAGAACAACAGGGTCAGGAGCGACACGAGTATGACGCGGACTTTCGTCATAAAAACCGGCATGTCGGGCAAAGTTAATGATTTATTTCATAATTTTGCACCAAATTGACACCTATGAAACGTATCTGCAAGATGATGATGACACTGGGAGCCGCCGCCCTCGTGGGCGCCTGCTCGGAAAAGAAGGCGGAGCAGCCGTTCCGCTATACCGTCGATTCGTTCGCCGACCTGAAAGTCATGCGTTACCAGGTCCCCGGCTGGGACAGCCTCTCCCTCAAGCAGAAGGAGTACGCCTACCACCTGGCCGAAGCTGCCAAATACGGCCGCGACATCCTCTGGGACCAGAACTGCCGGGACAACCTCCGCGTCCGCCATGCGGTGGAAAACATCCTGGAAAACTACAAAGGGGACCGCAATAGTACGGATTTCGAAGCCTTTACGGTCTATGCCAAGCGCCTGTTCTTCTCCAACGGCATGCACCACCACTACGCCGAGGACAAGTTCTTCCCGGCCTGCCCGCAGCCGTATTTCGCGGAGCTCCTGAAGGCGGTCGGTATCGACGATGACGACCTCCTGGACGTCATTTACAACCCGGAACGATATCCCCAGCGCCGCTCCACGGAGACTTCCGGCGACATCGTGAAGCTCTCCGCCGTGAACTTCTACGACGGTGTCACCCGGGACGAGGTGGAGAAGTACTACGCCGGAATCATGGACCCGAAGGATGACTGCCCCATTTCCTACGGCCTCAACACGAAGGTCGTCAAGGGCGGGGACGGCGTCGTCCGTGAACTGCCCTGGAAGGTGGGCGGCATCTACTCCCCCGCCCTCGAGAAGATCTGCGACGAGCTTCTGAAGGCCCGTGAAGTGGCCGAGAACGACATCCAGGTCCGCGCCCTGGGTCTCCTCGTGGACTACTACCGCTCCGGCGACCTCCGCAAGTGGGACGAATTCAACATCGAGTGGGTGAAGGACACCCTGGGCACCGTGGACTTTATCAACGGGTTCGTCGAGGACTACAATGACCCGCTGGGCCGCAAGGGCGCCTGGGAAGGCTATGTCAACATCAAGGACTTCGACGCCTCACGCCGCACCGAAACCCTGAGCGCCAACGCCCAGTGGTTCGAGGACCACTCCCCCGTGGACCCGCGCTTCAAGAAAGCCACCGTCAAGGGCGTTTCCGCGAAGGTGATCAACGCCGTGTGCCTGGCCGGCGACAGCTATCCGTCCACGCCCATCGGCATCAACCTCCCGAACGCCGACTGGATCCGCAAGGACCACGGCTCCAAGAGCGTCACCATCGCCAATATCACCCATACCTATGATTATTCCGCGCAGGAGTTCCCGAAGAGCGTCCTCTCCGAGTTCGCCTGGGACGAGGCGGAAATCGCCCGCAGCAAGCAGTGGGGCACCGTCGCCGACGAGATCCACACCGACCTGCACGAATGCCTGGGCCACGGCTCCGGCCAGTTGCTGCCGGGCGTCTCGACCACCGCGATGGGCGAATACGCCTCCGCCCTGGAGGAAGCCCGCGCCGACCTGTTCGGACTCTACTACACCGCCGACCCGAAAATGGTCGAGCTGGGCATCATGCCCGACCCGGAGGC
>CACZXH010000035.1 GCA_902785065.1 uncultured Bacteroidia bacterium | reverse complement strand
CGGCACCGCCATCGGCTACATCCATTCCTTCGTGGTCGAACAGGGCAAGAACCTGCTGATGAACGGGCACAACATCAACGAAACCGCGCACCTGCTCGGTTTCGAATTCCCGCAGCATTTCACCCGTCTGTTCAAGCGAACGACGGGAATCACGCCCTCGGAGTTCCTGAGGAATAAGAATTAGTCGGCCACCTGCTCGAGCAGCTGCTCGCAGATGCTCTTCATGCCAGCGATGGACGGGTGGCCGTTCTGTTTGTCGATATCGTGCAGTTCGACGAGCTGCACATCGCAGTGCTTGCACACCTCCCGCATGGATTCGTTGACCTCCTCCTGCAGTTCGGAGTTCAGGATGGAAACGACCTTCGCCTTCGGATAAAGCTGCTTCAGGGTTTCCAGCAGGTAAGCCAGCGCCGGGCGGAAAGTCATGCAGTCGGCCTTCGTCAAACCTTCATACTTGTACTCGCCGAGCGGGACACGCTGCCAGGCGTCGTTCGTGCCGCCGAACACGAAAATGATGTCGGGGTCGCCGAGCATGAACACGCGGCTCAGGAAACACGACGGGGTCACGTCCCGGCCGAAGAAACCGGTCCCGGTGATGGTGGTGGCGCCCCAGGAGTTGTTCTTGTCCAGTTCATAGCCCTTGGCCTGGATGTACAGGCTCCACCAGGTCTGTTCCACTTCCTTGACATCGTTGTTCGCATCCGGATAGAACGGACGGTAGTTGTCGGGATTGTAGCCCTGGAACGTGGAATAGGAGTCTCCCAGCACGGAGACTTTCTTGGGCTGGGCCGATGCCGCGACGGCGGCGCAGGCCAACAGGAGCAGGATGCAGATTCTTTTCATATCAGATGGTTTATTCGATCACTTTCCAACGGACGCGCCATCGGCCGTCCTCATAGTCGTGGCTGAGAATCTTGAAGGTCCCGATTTCCGCCGTATTCTTCACATGGGCACCGATACAGGCGCAAGCGTCGTAATCCCCCACGCGGACGATCCGGAGCGTCTCGGAGGCATCTTCCGGCAGTTTGCTCAGGTCCACGAGGGACGCCGCCTGTTCCCGGGGCATATATTCGATCGTGACCTCCAAGTGCCGGCCGATGACTTCATTCACGGCCGCCTCGATCCGGGAGACTTGTTCCTCCGTGGGACAGGCATCCAGCAGGTAATCGCACTTGGACTTCTTCCGCTCGATATGGGCGTTGCGGGACCGCGGGCAGCCGAACAGCCGGACCATCGTTCCGTTGAGGATATGCTCCGCCGTGTGCATCGGCGGATACTCTTCCTTGTTATGGGCGTTGAGAATGGGCGCTTCCATGTTTCCAATTAACCGATGGCGAATTTAGTCATTTTCCCGGACTCCGTCAAGCATTCGCCCGATTTCGCAATTCACGGATTATTAGTGCCAATTTGCGTAAGGCCGGCGGTTTCTCGGAGGCTTTTCCCTACATTTGTGGCAGACGAAAAAGGATTCCGCCATGAAACGACTGATCACCTTCTTCTTTGTCGCCCTGCCGCTGCTGCTCGCCTGCGACAAGCCCACCCAGAAAATCGTTATCCCGATCCCCGGCAAGCCCACGGGCCAGCAAGGGGGCAATAACGGCAATAACGGGAGCAATGGCAACAACGGCAACGGTGGTAATACGACCCCGACGCCTCCGACCCCGCCGGAGGACCCGGCCGCCATTCTCGTGACGAACGAGTATGTCCAGAAGTATCTCGAGGAAGTGACCTACAAAGGCATCGAGAACGAGCAGACGAAGATCCTGGGCTATCCCGGCGGCGGTCCCGGCGAAGCGGACATCCCGCCCACGCACACGATCACCTGGACTGCCGACGCCTCCGCCGGAACCCAGAATCTGCATGTCCAGGAAGGAAGCTGGAGCCGGGATTATAGCCTGAACGCCGGCGCGGCCAGCCAGGACATGACCAACCTGGTCCCCGGGAGGGAGTACAAATGGACCGTGACCTCCACCGCAGACGGCAAGGTCGTCGCCGAGGGTTCGTTCAAGACCAAGGGGCTGCTGCATCAGGTGTACTTCGAGCCCAAGGGGCGCAACGCGCGCGACCTGGGCGGCTGGAAGGGTCTTGGCGGAAAGACATTGGCTTTCCGGAAACTGTATCGCGGCGGCGCCATCCACGGTTCCCGTGTCAACAGCGCCGGCAAGGCGGAGTTCCGGGCCCAGGGCATCAAGGCCGAAGTGGACCTCCGGGAAGAATCCGACGTCCCGTCCAAGTCCCCGATGGGCGACGACATCGCCTTCTTCGCGCCGGGCTTCGAGAGCGGGTACAACCATATGGTCCGGGACAACAAGCCCAAGGTCAAGGAAACCTTCTGTTTCGTGGTGCAGTGCCTGCGGGAGAACAAGCCCGTATATTTCCACTGCTCCGCCGGCCGCGACCGCACGGGCACACTGGCGGTGCTCCTGGAAGGCGCGCTGGGCGTGAGCGAGAGCGACATGGCCAAGGACTACGAACTCACCTACTTCTCACCGGAAGACTGGAGCATGTACAACGGTGGGTATGGACATATCATCAGCGCCTACAGTTTCCAGTCCATCTACAAGACCGTCTTCAGTGAAACCGACAGCGGCACCTACCAGGAACGGATCGTGAAGTACCTCCTGAAAATCGGCGTTCCGCAGAAGGACATTGACGACCTGCGGCGTATCATGCTGGAGTAGGTGCTTACGATTCCGAACCGGAAATTGGGAAAACCAAGATAATTCGTTATCTTTGTTGAATTGGAACTAACACACATTTAGATATGCCTAAAACCAAATTCCGGGTCGAAAGCGACCTCCTCGGCGAGCTCCAGGTACCGGCCGACGCCTACTATGGCGTCCAGACCCAGCGGGCCCTCAACAATTACAAGATTTCCACGACGCAGATGCTCCACTATCCGGAGTACATCATTGCGATCGCATACGTGAAGATGGCCGCCGCGGAGGCCAACGCCGAGCTCGGCGTGCTGGACCGCACCATCGCGGACGCCATTGTCAAGGCCTGCCAGGAAATCGTGGACGGCAAGTTCCACGACCAGTTCCCGGTGGACATGATGCAGGGCGGCGCCGGCACTTCCGTCAACATGAACGCCAATGAGGTGATTGCGAACCGCGCCCTCGAAATCATGGGCCACAACAAGGGCGAGTACCAGTACTGCTCCCCGAACGACCACGTGAACTGCGCCCAGTCCACGAACGACGCCTTCCCGAGCGCTTTCCGCTATACCTTCGTCCGAATGAACCGCCACGTCGAGAAGGCCCTCCGCGACCTGATCGCCTCTTTCCGGGCCAAGGGCCAGGAATTCAAGGACATCATCAAAATGGGCCGCACGCAGCTGCAGGACGCCGTCCCGATGACTTCCGGCCAGGAATTCAACGCCTTCGCGAACAACTTGGAGGAGGAGATCGCCAACCTCGAGCGCAACGCCGTCCTCCTGAAGGAAGTCAACATGGGCGGTACCGCCATCGGAACCGGCCTCAACGCTGTTCCGGGCTTTGCGGAACTGTGCACCATCCGTCTCTCCGAGTTCACGGGCGACAAGTTCGAGAAAGCTCCGGACCTCGTGGAAGCGACCCCGGACACAGGCGCATACGTGAGCTATTCCGCCGCGCTGAAGCGTCTGGCCGTGAAACTTTCCAAGATCTGCAACGACCTGCGCCTCATGGCCTCCGGCCCGCGCTGCGGCCTGCACGAGATCAATCTGCCGCCGATGGCGCCGGGTTCCTCCATCATGCCGGGCAAGGTGAACCCCGTCATCCCCGAGGTCACGAACCAGGTGTGCTTCAAGGTCATCGGCAACGACACTGCCGTCGCCTTCGCCGCCGAGGCCGGCCAGCTGCAGCTGAACGTGATGGAGCCCGTCATCGTCCAGTGCATCCTCGAGAGCCAGACCTGGCTCATTAATGTGATGAACACCCTCCGCACCAAGTGCATCGACGGCATCACAGTCAATGTGGACCACTGCTACGAGATGGTGAAGAACTCCATCGGCATTGTCACGGCCCTGAACCCGTACATCGGATACAAGGCCTCCACCAAGGTTGCGAAGGAAGCCCTCGAGACCGGCCGCAGCGTCTATGACCTCGTGCTCGAGCACGGCCTGATGACCCAGGAGAAGCTGGACGAGGCCCTCGACCCGAAGGCGATGACCTCCGCGCACGCGTTCATCAAGTAGCAAGCTGATTTCCAAATAATTGTTATCTTTGTATCTGGTGGATGCCGCCCGAACGGGAAAAGGCGTCCACCGGTTTCCGTCATGAGAAAAATCCTGAACCTGGTCCTGTTCGGACTCCTGCTCCTTCCTGCCGCCGCGCAGCCCAAGCACAAGAATTTCACCGTTTCCGTCTATGTCCGTGCGTATGAAGTGGAAAAGATGAAAGACACCCAGTGGCTTGAATCCACCTGGAAGACCATCTCCAGCCAGCTGGACGTGGACAAGATCTACCTGGAGACCCACCGCGACATGCTGCTGGTGGATGACGCCACGCTCGACAAGGCCAAGAAGTTCTTCGAGAAGCAGGGCCTTGAGGTCGCCGGCGGCATCACGTACACCATCAGCGAGCCGAACGACTTCGAAACCTTCAGCTATTCGGACCCGAAGGACCGGGCCTGGGTGCAGAAGGTCGCCGAGACGACGGCCCGGCATTTCGACGAGCTGCTCCTGGACGACTTCTTCTTCACCAGCAGCAAGAAGGACGTGGAGATTGCCGCCAAGGGGAATAGGAGTTGGACGGAGTACCGCCTGGAGCGGATGAACGAGGCCGGCCGCAACCTGGTCGTCGGCCCCGCGAAGGCCGTCAACCCGAAGGTCAAGTGCATCATCAAGTACCCGAACTGGTATGACGATTTCCAGGGCCTCGGCTTCAACCTCGAATGGGGTCCCCAGATCTTCGACGGCGTGTGGACCGGTACGGAAACCCGTGACCCGGCGGGCAACCAGCACCTGCAGAACTACCTCAGCTACAACATCATGCGGTACTTCGAGAACATCTCCGGCGGTCGCAACGGCGGGGGCTGGGTGGACTCCGGCGGCATCTACATGAGCATGGACCGCTATGCGGAGCAGCTCTTCCTCACGGCCATCGCCAAGGGCCGGGACGTGATGCTGTTCGCCTACAACCAGCTCCTGGACGTCAAGCTGAACCCGATGTTCCGCGCCCCCTGGCAGGACCAGGGCACGAGCTGGAGCTATGACGAGATGACGGCCCCCTTCAAGAAAGGCAAGGAGACCGTGACGCCCACCACGATGGCCCGCATCGCGGACATCGTCCTGCGCAAGGCCGACGACCTGTGCGGCAAGCTCGGCAATCCGGTCGGCATCCACTCCTACAAGGTCTACCACCAGCCCGGCGAGGAGTTCCTGCAGAACTACCTGGGCATGATCGGCCTGCCGATGGACATGTATCCCGCCTTCCCCGAGGGCCGCAAGACCGTCCTGCTGACCGAACAGGCGGCGGCCGACCCCGCCCTGACCGAGAAGATCGACCGGCAGCTGAAAGCCGGCGGCGACGTCTTCATCACGACCGGCCTGCTGAAGGCGGTCCCCGAGAAGATCGCGCCGATCTGCGAGCTGCGCTGCGACGACCTGAAGGCCATCGTCAACGACTTCGGCCGCTACGGCAAGAGCGAGAAGGACATCCTCATTCCGCAGGTGCGCTACTGGACCAACGACAGCTGGGAGGTGGTGAGCGCCGGACGTCCGCTGACCGGCGGCGTCTCGGGCTGGCCCATCCTGCACCGTTGCATCTATTCCCAGGGCACGCTCTACGTCCTGACCATCCCGGACGACTTCGGCAACCTGTACGACTATCCGGAAGGCGCGCTGAACGAGATCCGTCGCCGGATGAGCCGTGACATGGACCTGTATCTGGAGGGTCCCGCGAAAGTCAGCCTCTTCGTGTATGACAACAAGACGGTCATCGTCGAGAACTTCAACGACGAACCCGTCAATGTCAAGCTGGTGGGAACCGCCGGCCTGAAGAAACTGACCGACCTGGAGACCGGCGAGACCATCGACGCAGCGGTGGAGCAGATGCCCGCCTTCTTCCGTCGGATGGCGGCTCCTTCCCCCAAGGCAGCAATGACCATCAAGCCGCACTCCTACCGGGCTTTCCGGTACGAGTAGGTGCTGTTTATTTCATGGAGATGAGCCCGGTGACGCATCACAGGGCTTTTTTTATCGAATGTCCTTCAGCGGAATCGCCTGGAAGGTCATGTGCGCCTGGGAACTCTCGTAGAGGATGCCCACGGTCTTCTTGTCGACCATCGTCAGGCAGGAATAGCCCCAGCCGTCACCTTCGTCCAGCAGACATTTCCGGGTCCAGGTCTTTCCTCCGTCCAGGCTCATCTGGATGGTAATGTTCTTGCGGTCGTTCGCGTCCGCGGGATTGGAGAACAGGAGGATGTCCTGCTTCAGGGCGTTCTCGGAGGCGCGGACCTTCAGCAGGCTGGCCATGCAGACGGGCTCCACGAGCTGGCCGTCCGACACATGCGGGGTCCAGGTGCGGCCCATATCCTTCGTCACATAGACGGCGCGGCCGGTCTTGCGGTTGTCCCGCATGTTGAGCATCAGCTCGCCGGGGGCGATTTCGGCCACCTGGGACTCCGTGGTATTGATCTTGGCATATTCGTGGACGTGCCAGGTAAGGCCGCGGTCCGTGGAGTACATGATGCCGGCGGCCGGCGTGCGTTCCGGCTCCGGTTCCTGGTGCTGGAACGGCACGACCAGGGTGCCGTCATCCATCGTGATACCCCGGCCGGGGCCCTGGAAGGTGAAGTTCCAGGCCTCCTGCTTGACCTGCCGGGTCAGGTTCACGGGTTCGGACCAGGTGAGGCCGTCATCGGTGGAGCGGACCATCATGAGCTGCGGGGTCGTCGCGGGCTCGAAACCGCTGCCGGCCGACCACCAGGCCGCCTTCCCCGCTTCGCCGCCGTGCGTCCAGGCCGCGAAGATGAGCAGATCCCCCGTCACTTCGTCCACGAGGATGCAGGGATCGCCGACACCGTTGACATTCTGCGGCAGGCCGCCCCATTCGCCCATATCGATGGCGACGATCATCGGCCCCCAGGTGCGGCCGCCGTCCGTGGAGCGGCTCACGCCCACATCCACGTGCCCCTGCAGGTCGCGGGAATTCTCATGCCGGATGTCGTACACGCCCACGAGCGTGCCCTTCTTCGTTGTCACAAGTCCGGGGATACGGTAGGCGGCTACTCCGTCGTCACCGGCGGTCCGCACCTTCCGGGCGAGCCGGTGCTTCCGGGCGCCGTCCTCCTGGATAGAAAAGCCTTTCGCCTTGATTTTCAAGGAGAAAGGCTTCCGGATATCTTTCACGCGGGCCGCGTCCAGATGGACATACAAGACGCCGTCCCGGACTTCCCAGGAGCGGAGGGCCTTGCGGCGCAATCCGCGGAGAGAGACTTTGAACACAGGTTCCGCCCCTTCCGGGACTGTCACCGTCGCCACCGGGACATCCTTGTCCTGGATGACGGGAACCTGGCAGTGATGGATCTGGATGGTGGCCGCGGCGATGAGCGCGACAAGTTGGGTCAATAGCATAGTGTCCGTGTTATTTCCGTAAAAATAAGGAAAAACACGGACACTTCCAATCAGACGTGCAGGTATTCCGTCGACACGACCCCCATCGCGAAGAGGACGCCCACGACCACCAGGACGATGAGCCAAAGGACGAAAATCACCAGGCCTGGACGCCACTTCGGCGGTTTGAAGCCGAAAATCAGCAGGATACCGCCGTAAATGAGCCAGATCAGGGGCAGGACGACGGCCAGCACTGCGAGGATCAGGATCCAGGGGGTATTGATCATCTCGTAGAAGGCGGGCGCGTGCAGGGATATGTCGTCCAGGAAACTGTCGATGGGTGCGCTGAGCAGCGTCGGCCCCTTCAGGCCGATGACGGACACCGACGCCAGACCGGACACGCCGCCGAGCAGCAGGATGATGCCCAGGACCAGGAGGATGATCTTGCCCAATTCGTTGCCATGCCCACGGACCGTGTCGCGCACTTCATTCATCCCCCGCCGGGCCGCATCACCCATTTCCTCGACCCCATTGCGGATGTTGCGCTGGATGTCGTCCAGCGTGCCCGCGTCGCCTTTCATCGCCCAGCGCTCCTGCGCCGTGCGGGCCGCCGGCATTGCCAGCCACAGGACGCCGTACGCGACGAATCCGAGCAGGGACCAGACGCCGTCATGGGCGCCACCGAAGAACAGGGCCAGCGTAATGACGCAGAAGATGATGCGCATAGCCACGACGTCGAAGTTGAAGTAGTTGCCCAGACCGGCGCAGACGCCGGCGATCTTCTTGTTCTCCAGGTCGCGGTAGAGTTTTTTCTGGGGCTTGGCCTGCGCCTCCGACGGCTCGGGGTCATCGGCCTCGATCCGTTCGGGGCGGCCGAGGATGCCGATCAGGCTTTGGATATCGGCCATCGTGGCGACGCCGTTGCGTCCGCAGCGCTCCAGCAGGAGCTCGGCCATCCGTTCCTCGATGCCCTCCATGATTTCCTTGCCGCCCGGCTTGCCCAGGTAATGGGCCTCCAGGTTCTTCAGATACTGCCCCACCTCTTCGGCGGCGGCTTTCTCGAGCGTGAAGGCATAGCCTCCAATGCTCACTTTCTCAATCTCGGTCATTTCTTCAGTGCGTCAATACTTTCAACCATTTCCTGCCAGGCGGCGTCCATTTCGGCGAGCTGGGCGCGGCCTTTCTCGGTAATCCCATAGTACTTCCGGGGCGGGCCCTGCGTGGACTCCTCCCAGCGGTAGGTCAGCAGACCCTGGTTCTTCTGCCGGATGAGCAGGGGATACAGGGTTCCCTCCACCACGATCATGTTCGCGGCCTTGAGGGAGTCGATAATGCTGGAAGCGTAGGCTTCCTGCTTGCTGAGAATACACAGGATGCAGTATTCCAGCACGCCCTTCCGCATTTGCGAACGGACATTGTCGGTCGTGCTCTCCATAAGGCTATCGGTTTTCAGTGTCCTGCGCGTGGTTCTTGCAACGCGCCATGTTCTCCGCGGTGGCCGGGATGCCCCGCATCTCGCACTGCTGGGCCGGGGTCACGGCCTTGGGGACGGCGATCCACAGCACCAGATAGATCCAGAATCCCGACGTACCGGCAATCAGGGCCACCAGCATGATGATCCGGATGATGGTCACGTCGATGTTGAAGTACCAGGCCAGGCCGGAGCAGACGCCGGCCACGCCCTTGTTGTCCATGTCCCGGTACAGTTTCCGGGGAGCTTTGTCCTCGGCGAAAGCCTGGGAATAGGCGTAGCCCGTCTCAGGCGAGCCGTCGGGCATGCCGAGGGTCGACACCACCTTTTCCACCATCTCCAGGGTCACCACGCGGGAGGTCTCCCCCACTTCCTGGAAGAAAAGGTCGGAAATGCGGCTCTCGATGTCGTCCATCACCTCCGCCTTCTGGGACTCGGGGACAGTCAATTTGGCCTTGAAGTTCCGCAGGTAGGCATCCAGACGGTTGTAGGCGTCGTCGTTGAGGGTGAAGTTGCGCCCTCCGACACAGGCATTTGTCACTCGTTTCATAGCACACAAAATATTTGTTGCTGCAAAGATATAAATTCTTTTTGATACTTTGCAATACAAAGTACTAAAATTTTCGAAAAATTAATAAATCGAGCGAAAATCACTATATTTGTATGATAACAGTAACCAAATCACTCCCATGATGGCAGCTTTCAAATACGCCCCGATGTTCCAGTTGGGCGAAGACACCACTCAGTACTACAAGATTCCGGGATCCGAGAAACTGGTGAAGACCACCCAGTTGGCTGACGGAAAGTTCCTTCTCGAGGTCTCCCCCGAGGCGCTCACGCTGGTGGCCCAGCAGAGCTTCCACGACTGTCAGTTCATGCTCCGCCGGGCGCATAACGAGCAGGTCGCGGCGATCCTGAACGATCCCGAAGCCTCCGAAAACGACAAATATGTGGCGCTTCAGTTCCTTCGCAACGCAGAGACGTCCGTGAAAGGAGTCCTCCCTTTCTGCCAGGACACCGGCACCGCCATCATCCATGGCGAGAAGGGTCAGGGAGTCTGGACTGACTTCGAGGACGAGGAGGCTTTGAGCCTCGGTGTATTCAACACCTACACACAGGAGAATCTCCGATACAGCCAGAACGCTCCCCTTAACATGTATGATGAGGTCAATACCAAGTGCAACCTTCCCGCCCAGATCGACATCGAGGCTGTAAGGGGTGCCGAGTACCGTTTCATCATGGTTGCCAAGGGCGGCGGATCGGCCAACAAGACCTATTTCTATCCCATGACGAAGGCGACGATCCAGAACGAAGGAACGCTCCTGCCCTTCCTTGTCGAGAAAATGCGTTCCCTCGGCACTGCGGCCTGCCCGCCTTACCACATCGCGTTCGTGATCGGTGGCACTTCTGCCGAAAAGAACCTGTTGACCGTCAAGTTGGCCAGCATCAAGTATTACGATGCGCTCCCGACGACGGGTGACGAGACCGGACGCGCATTCCGCGACATCGACCTCGAACAGAAGCTCCTCGTAGAGGCGCAGAAAATCGGCCTCGGGGCCCAGTTCGGCGGCAAATATCTGGCCCATGACATCCGGGTCATCCGCCTGCCTCGGCATGGCGCTAGCTGCCCGATCGGCATGGGCGTCAGCTGCTCGGCCGACCGCAACATCAAGAGCAAGATCAATGCGGACGGCGTCTGGATCGAGCAGATGGATACGAACCCTTCCGAGCTGATTCCGGAGGAATACCGCCGTCCCGGAGAGGGTCCCAAGGGAATTGTCATTGACCTGGACAAGGGTATCGATTCCGTGCGTGCCGAACTCACCAAGTATCCTGTAGGTACCCGGGTCAACCTGAACGGCACGATCATCGTGGCCCGTGACATCGCACACGCCAAGCTGAAGGCGCGTCTGGATGCCGGCCAGGAAATGCCCGCCTACTTCAAGGATCACCCTATCCTCTACGCCGGTCCGGCCAAGACCCCGGAAGGCTATCCTTGCGGCAGCATGGGCCCCACGACGGCGAATCGCATGGACCCCTATGTGGACGAGTTCCAGGATCACGGCGCCTCCCTCGTCATGATTGCCAAGGGCAATCGCACGAAGGTCGTTACCGACGCATGTCTTAAGCACGGAGGTTTCTACCTCGGCACCATCGGCGGCGTGGCGGCTGTCCTTTCCCAGAGCAGCATCCGGAGCATTGAATGCGTGGAGTACCCGGAGCTGGGCATGGAGGCTATCTGGAAGATCCGTGTCGAGGACTTCCCGGCCTTCATCCTCGTCGATGACAAGGGCAATGATTTCTTCAAGAAACTCGGTCTGTAAAGCCTGGTTGCTACGATGAAGCCGGCCTTCGGGGCCGGCTTTTTTGTGTCTTGATGTCAGGTCAAACGCGCGCGAAGATCCGCTGCAGGGAATCCGGGTTCCCCGAGGAGTGGAGGTCGATGCGGAAAGGGCCTTCGTCGAGCGGAACGCAGTCCTTCTCCAGCAGGCGGACGGTCTGGCGGGCGACGGCGGGGGCCGGGTCGATGACCTGGACCCCGGGGCCGGCGACGGCCTCGACGACCGGCCGCAGGAACGGATAGTGCGTGCAGCCGAGGACGATACGGTCCGCACCGGCGTCCAGCAGGGGTTGCAGGGAGGCTTTCACGGTCGCATAGGCCTCCGGACCGTCCAAAATCCCGTTTTCCACGAGTTCCACAAATCCTTCGCCGACGTGCTCGACGATATGGACATCGTCCTCGAAACGGCCTTTTGTCTTCAGGTATTTGGAGCCTTTGAGCGTCCCGGCGGTGGCGAGAACGCCGATCACGCCGGTTTCAGTGCCCAGGGCGGCGGGTTTCACGGCCGGTTCCATGCCGACGAAGGGAACGTCCGGATATTCCTCCCGGAGCGTGGCTATGGCGGCCGCCGTGGCCGTGTTGCAGGCGACGACGATGATGTCCGCACCCTGGCCCAGGAGGAAGTCCGTAATGGTACGGGCGCGATCCTGGATGAATCCGGCCGTTTTTTCCCCGTACGGGCAGTGGGCGTTGTCCGCATAATAGACATAGCGCTCGTACGGGAGCAGTTTCACGATCTCCCGGTACACCGACAGGCCGCCCGAGCCCGAGTCGAATATGCCGATGGTTGCCATACGCTTACAAATATACGGGAAATTATTCGTATTTTTGTACGATTATACGGAAAGCATCATGACGACTCTCGAACAAATCAAGGACCTGCACGAGCGCCTGGACACCCTCGAAAAGTGCCTGGACATCGCCGGCAAGCGGAAAGATGTGGAGCAGAAGACGCAGGAGAGCCTGGCGCCCGATTTCTGGAACGACCCCAAAGCTGCCGAAGGCTTTCTCAAGAAGCTCGCCGGCGTGAAGGCCTGGGTGTCCGACTTCCAGAAGGCCGCCTCCCTCGTGGACGACCTGGACGTCCTGTACGACTTCGCGAAGGACAGCGTCTCCGGCAGCGAGGACGAAGCCGTCGAGACCGATGAAACCCGCGAACTGGACGCCACCTTCGCCAAGGCCGTCGATGCCGTCGAAGCCCTGGAGCTCAAGAACATGCTGGGCAACGAAGGCGACAACCTCGGTGCGGTCCTCACCATCAACTCCGGCGCCGGCGGCACGGAGGCGAACGACTGGTCGTCGATGCTCATGCGCATGTACCTCCGCTGGGGCGAGCGCAACGGCTACAAGATGACGGTCACCTCCCTGCTGGAGGGCGAAGAAGCCGGTATCAAGTCCGCCACCATCGAGGTCGAGGGCGACTATGCCTACGGCTACCTGAAGGCAGAAAACGGCGTCCACCGCCTGGTCCGCATCTCCCCGTTCAATGCCCAGGGCAAACGGCAGACCACCTTCTCATCGGTCTTCGTCTATCCGCTGGTCGATGATTCCATCCATATCGAGATCAATCCCGGCGACCTGGAATGGGACACCTTCCGCAGCGGCGGCCACGGCGGCCAGAATGTGAACAAGGTGGAAACGGGCGTCCGCGTCCGCCACATCCCGTCCGGCATCATGGTGGAGAACACCGAGACGCGCTCCCAGCAGGACAACCGCCAGCGCGCCCTCCTTATCCTCAAGTCCCGCCTCTACGACATCGAACTCAAGAAGCGCCAGGAGAAGCAGGCCGAACTCGAAGGCCAGAAAAAGCGCATCGAATGGGGCTCCCAGATCCGCAATTATGTCCTCCACCCCTACAAACTCGTGAAGGACCTCCGAACCGGCTACAGCACCGCCGACACCCAGGGCGTCCTGGACGGTGATTTGAACGAGTTCATGAAGACCTTCCTGATGGGCAACGGCGCCGCCGTCACCGACGTGGACGACGATCTGGATTAGATACCCGGTCAAGCCGGACATGACGGATTAAGACACAAAAAAAGCCGGCCCCGAAAGGCCGGCTTCGTTCGTGTTACCGGAAGTCTACCGGTAGATGCTGTACTGGTTGTACAGCGAGCCGTACATCTGACCCAGTTGTCCACCATGTAGTACTCGATGCCGTTCAGCACGATGGTCTCGTAGTCATCCGGGAGGGAGCTCACCAGGGCTCCGGCCGGCGGGACGATGGTGGTGTAATTGCCGGAGGCGCTTACACTGTAGAACACACCGTCCTGGTAGAAGTAGTCGGAGTTGGCGTAGGCGTAGCTCTGCACGAGGCCGAGCTTGTTGGCCAGCTCGTAGGCGGAGAGGGCGCGGCCGCTGTTCAGGGCGTAACTCGCGTTCTGGGCGGCGATCCGGGCGTTGTTCTGCGCAATGATCAGGTTCTGCTGGGCAATCACGTTGTAATTGTCGAAGACCGTGCTATAGGTCCGGTACGTGTTGCAGTAGTAGGAGAACTTGACCAGGTTGAACAGAGCCCTGTCGATCGCTCTCTCGAGCGGAGTGCCGAAAGGCGGACGGCAGACGATATACACACCTCCGAACGGACGGTAGTAGATACCTTCGTAGAAGTAGTAATCGATGCCCCAGTGGGTAATCCGGCGGTAGTGCGGAGGCAGCACGTGGACCCGGTAGCCGAAGTAGTGCGGACGATTGTCCCAGAAGTACCCCGGGCGGTCCCAGGCCATGAAGTCACGCTCGCGCGGAGGGACCCGGTGCAGGTTGTGGCCGTTATCCAGACGGAAGTCGTCGTTGTAGCGGTAGTTGCCTGCGTGGTCGCGCATGGGCTCGGTGTTCTTCACGGATGCGGACGCTTTGGCGTCGTTCGCCGCGTTATAGCCGAGGCCGTTGCGGGTGACGTTGCTGCTGGAGCGGACGGCCGTACCGGCATTGCGGTCGGTCGAGGTCGCGCTGCGGCTGGTAGCAGAACCGGTGCTCCGGCTGGTCCGGGTGTTCTGATCGACAGAACCCGTGGAACGGCTGGTGGCAGAGCCGGTGCTGCGGCTGGTGCGGGTATTCTGGTCCACGGTGCCGGCGGAGCGGCTGGTCGTGGTGGAGGAACCCGTGCTGCGGCTGGTCTGTGCGGAAGAGGTGCTTCCGGTGGAACGGCTGGTCGAGCTGCCGGTGGAACGGTTCGTCCGGTCGGTCTGAGGAGCCACGGAGCGGCTGGTCGTCGCGGCGGAGGAACTACCGGTGCTGCGGCTGGTCTGTGCGGAAGAAGTGCTTCCGGTGGAGCGGCTGGTCGTGCCGCTGGAACGGCTCGTAGTGCCGCTCTGACGGCTGGAGGAGCCGCGGGTCGTGTTCTGCGCCATAGAACTGGCGGAACGGGACACGGAAGCGCCGCTGGACCGGCTGGGGCTGGTGGAGATATGGGCGGAGCGGCTGGCGGTGGAACCGCCGGACCGGCTCATGGAAGAGGAACCGCGCGAGGTAGTCTGCGAAGAGGACGACCGGGTCGCGGTGGAAGCACCGCCGGAAGAACGGCGGGACTGGGCGTTCGCCTCAGGGGCCGCAATCATCGCTATCGTGATGAAGAGGGCGGCTACGGTGTTGATCATCCTTCTCATGGCTTTGTCGTTTAAAAGTTAACGATATAA
>CACZXH010000034.1 GCA_902785065.1 uncultured Bacteroidia bacterium | reverse complement strand
TCGCTCATGGAGCGGAAGTCGGGACGTTCGCCGTTCTCACCGCCGAACATGTTGCCGGGACGGAAGTTCAGCTGCTGGGCATACTTGACGTTGAGTTCGCGCACCTGGGCCTCCTGCTCGGGGGTCAGGGTGTACTTCTCCACCATTTCCTGGGTACGCTGGATCACCCAGACACTGTCGGACACGGGCTCGGGGAAATCACCGCGACCGCCGCGGCCGCCACGGCCGCCGCGCTCCGGCCTTCCTTCCTGCGCAAACAGGGAAACAGCGCACAGCACTCCCGCTGCCGCTGCAAGGATTCGTAAAGCTTTCATATCAGATAACATAAAAAACTGTCTCTTGAATTTGCAGACAGTTCTTTTGACACGAAGCGGCCGTCAAGGTTTAATCACGGTGACGGAAGCCCACACTTCGCAGCCTTCGCCCCGGCCCACAAAGCCCAGGCGCTCGGTGGTGGTGGCCTTCACGGAGACCGCGTCGACGGGAACGCCCATCACGCGGGCGAGGGTTTCGCGCATGGTCAAAATGTGCGGTGCGAGCTTGGGAAGCTGCAGGGCGATGGTGATGTCGGCATTGCCCACGCGCCAGCCGCGTTCGCCGATGAGGGCGACGACTTTCGCAAGCAGGATCTTGCTGTCGATGCCTCTCCATTCGTCGGATGTGTCGGGGAAGAGATGGCCGATGTCGCCGAGGGCCAGCGCCCCGAGAATGGCGTCGCAGAGCGCGTGGATGGCGACGTCTCCGTCCGAGTGTGCCACGAAACCGATGGCCGAGGGAATGTTCACCCCGCCCAGCCACATGGGCAGCCCTTCTTCGAGGGCGTGCACGTCGTATCCGTTTCCGATTCTGAGTTCCATGACCACAAAGGTAACGAAAAAAATGCTACATTTGTAAGTTAAGACTAAAACGAAGCGGCCATGGCAGTTTTCAATTTCGGTTTCTTCGGAAACCAGGAGCACCGGGTGTTCAACTACAAGCCCCGTTACTACGATCCCGAAGAGGAGGAGCGCCGCCGCATGTTCGGTGACGTGGACGGCACCAACGAGAAAGCCAAGGAGGAAGGGAAGTACGTTCCGGGCAGCAGCATCCGCGGCGCCTGGCGCGACGGCAACTACAAGCGCACCCGCTCCACCGCCTCCCGCACGCAGGCCATCATCGGCATCATCACCCTGCTGCTGATCGCCCTCGTACTGATCTATGTCACCAAGATTTACGGCTTGCTCGGCGTCTAGATGGAACTGAAGATACTCCCCAGGAACATCGCGGACATGATCGCCGCGGGAGAGGTCGTCCAGCGGCCCGCTTCCGTGGTAAAGGAACTCATGGAGAACGCCGTGGACGCGGGGGCCGATGAGGTCTCCGTGACGGTGACCGACGCCGGCCGCACCCTCATCCAGGTCATCGACAACGGCAGCGGCATGTCACCGGACGACGCCGTGCTGTGCTTCGAGCGCCACGCCACCTCCAAGATCGCCACCGCCGAGGACCTGCAGGAGATCACCACCTTCGGATTCCGCGGGGAAGCCCTCGCATCCATCGCCGCTGTCGCCGATGTGGTCCTCCGGACCCGCCGCGAGGAGGACGAAGTGGGCGTGGAGGTCCATCTCTCCGGTTCCGAGCACCTCTCCACGCGTGAAGTCGCCGCCCCCAAAGGCTCCAACTTCGCCGTCCGGAACCTGTTCTACAACATTCCCGCCCGCCGCAAGTTCCTCAAGTCTGACAACGTGGAGTTCCGCCACATCCTGGAGGAGTTCCAGCGCGTGGCCCTCACCCGGCCCGAAATCGCCTTCACCCTCACGCACAACGGCCGCGACATCCATGTCCTGAAGAAGGCCAAGTCCCTCAAGTTCCGCGTGACGGACCTCCTGGGCCCGCAGCTCGTGGGCGAGGTCATGGACATCCAGGCCGATACCTCCCTGGTACGGATCCACGGTTTCGTGGGCCGGCCCGAGGCGGCGAAAAAGACCCTGGGTAACCAGTTTCTCTTCGTCAACGGCCGTTATTTCCGCAGTCCCTTCATCTTCCTGGAGGTGGATCCTTCCACCATCGACGTGAACATCCACCCCACCAAGACGGAGATCAAGTTCGAAGAGGACAGCGTCATCTTCCAGACGCTCTACGCCTGCGTCCGCGAGGCCACGGCCCGCGGCGGCGCCGGCGGGGACATCGACTTCGACAATCCCGAGGCCCGGGAGCTGCCCGTCATCGGCCCCCGCTTCGGCGAGTACCGCCCGGTGAGCATTCCCACGGCCGGCGTGGACCCGACCTATAATCCCTTCACGGCCGGCGACGGTAATCTGGACGTCCGGGACTTCTCGCCCGTGGGGAACTCCGGCGGCGCTTCTTCCAGCGCCCCGATGCGCCCGTCCTACACCATCGACAAGCACGAGGACTACGGCAAGCTCTTCGAGGACCGGACCATGCCCACGGCCCAGGTCCTGGTCGTCCAGGGCAAGTACATATTCACCCAGTCCGCGTCCGGCGTGATGATCGTCAACGTCCGCCGCGCCCGGGAGCGCATTCTCTTCGACCGTTTCCTCAAGGTGCTGGGCCAGGAGGCCCATGTGAGCCAGACCGCCCTGTTCCCGGTGCAGGTCAATGTGGGCGTGGAAGGACGGCTGCTCTTCGACGCGAACGCGGACCTTTTGAAGCGCCTGGGCTTCGACATCGAGGCCTTCGGTACGGACACCGTCGTCGTGAACGGCGTCCCCGAGGGCTACAGCACCGAGGCTGGCAAGGTCCATACGATGGTGGGCGACCTCACCCTCATCCTGGCCGACGACCACGGCTCCCTGCCGGAGACGATGATCCAGTCCCTGGCGCAGAAATTCGCCGTCCTGGGCGCGTCCGGCGGCGGCAGCGCCTGGTGGACGCCCTCCTTTCCTCTTCCAACCCTGAATTCACCTCCTCCGGCCGCCGGATCATCAGCATCCTGCCGCTGGACGAAATCGACAAACGATTCTGATGGCCTTCCCAAGCAATTTCCTCGAAAGGATTCCGACCGTTACCCGGAGCCTCCTCATCATCAACGTGATCATGTTCGTGGCCACGCTGATCAACGAGAACTTCATGATCGGGACCTTCGCGATGTTCTATCCGGCGTCGCCGCTCTTCCGGTGGTGGCAGCCCCTCACGCACATGTTCATGCACGGTGGCTGGTGGCACATCTTCTTCAACATGTACACCCTCGTGATGTTCGGCATGGTGGTGGAGCAGGCGCTGGGCACGAAGAAATTCCTCATCCTGTACTTCGTCACGGGTCTCGGCGCCGCCGCCCTGCACACGGGCGTGGAATGGCTGCAGGTCCACCAGGCCCTCGCATCGACGGACGCGGCCCTGTCGCAGGACGTCATCGACCTGTTCCGCACCCCGATGGTGGGCGCCTCCGGCGCCATTTACGGCGTGCTCGTCGCCTTTGCGATGCTTTATCCCGAGGCGCGGATGACCCTCATCTTCCCGCCTGTCACCCTGGACGCGAAATGGATGGTGGCCATCTTCATCGGCATCGAACTCCTGACCGGCATTACCGGCACGCAGGTGGGCGTGGCTCACTTCGCACATTTGGGCGGTGCCCTGTTCGGCTTCCTGCTCGTCTGGTACTGGCGTAAACGCGGCGAATTATGGCGGAGGTAAAGAAACGGCACGGGTGGTTCTCCCGGCTTACGTTCGGGACGGTCTCATTGGCGCTCGGCGGCCTGCTGGCCCTGAGCTACGTGTCCGTGCTCGTGAACCCCGCGAAGGCCTGGTTCTTCACCATCTTCGGCCTCCTGTTCATCCCGGTGCTGGTCCTGACGGTACTGCTCTTTATCTGGGCCCTCTTCCGGCGCTCCCGGATGACCGGCTTCCTGCTGGTGATGCTCCTGCCGGCGATTTTCCTCCTCGGAAAGTATTACCAGTACAAGGCCCCCGAACCGGAACGGGAACCCACGCTCAAGGTCGTTTCCTACAACGTGGGACTGTTTGTGCACGGGAACATGGGAGACAAGCGCCTGGTCCTGGCCGATTCCATCGCCGCCTATCTGCGCCGCCTGGATGCGGATGTCATCTGCCTGCAGGAGTTCCACCTCCCGAATACCCTGAACATGGACGCTTGGTTCCGGGACCGTTTCCCGGGCTATCACGCTGAATATTATGTGCTCACGGGGGAGAGCGGCCACGCGGGGAACGTCACGCTGTCCCGCCTCCCTGTCCTGTACAAGGGCAAACTGGACTTCGAGAAGTCCACGAACCTGGCCCTGCATACCGACATCCAGCTGGACTCCACGGTCCTGCGCTTCTACAACTGCCATTTCGAGAGCTACAACATTTCCCTGTCCGGCCTGGTGAAGTCCATCGGCCGACATACCGACGAGATGGTGGAGGATACCGGCCGGAAGATGCGCCGCTCCATCACGCAGCGGCCCCGGCAGGTGGAGGAGGTGATGAAGGACGTGGACGAATGCCCCGTCCGCTCGGTGGTCCTGGGCGATTTCAACGACAATCCGCTCTCCTATACGGTGTACCGCCTCTCCCGCGGCCGCAAGGACTCGTTCGTCCAGGCCGGCAAGGGCTTCGGCGCCACCTTCCGGCACCTGTGGCCGCTCCTGCGGATCGACTATATCCTCTACCCGCGCGACCTCCACGCCGTCAGCTACGAGGTCCCGAAAGTCAAGTATTCCGACCATTATCCCGTCATTGCCACGTACTATGAAACGCGATGAAGTCCTTGCCGAGGCCCTGAAGACCCTCCGGGCCGGCGGCACGATCCTGTATCCCACCGACACCGTCTGGGGCCTGGGCTGCGACGCCACGAACCCCGAAGCCGTGGCGAAGATCTATGCCATCAAGCGGCGGAGCGAGGCCAAGTCGCTGGTCCTCCTCGCCTCCGACCTGGATATGGTCGCGAAATACGTGCGGCAGGTTCCGTCCATGGCGGTGGACCTCGTGGAGGTCAATGACAAGCCGATGACGATCATTTATCCTGACGCGCAAGCCGGCGTGGAGGGGGAGCCCGGCGACCGTTGGCACCTCGCCTGGAACGCCGTCGCGGAGGACGGTTCCGTGGGCATGCGCATCCCGCTGTTCGATTTCTGCCGCGACCTTGCGTTCAAGCTCGGCCGGCCGGTCGTGTCCACATCCGCGAACATCTCCGGCGAGCCTACGCCCGCCCGCTTCAGCGAAATCCCGCAGGAGATCAGGGACGCCGTCGATTTCGTCGTCCCGCCCTCCATCGACACCGACTCCACCGGCAAGGCCTCCCAGATCATCAAGGTCGGCCTGGACGGCGAGGTCGAGATTATCAGAATGTAGTTCCTTGTCATTTCGAGCGAAGTCCTTGTCATTTCGAGCGAAGTCGAGAAATCTATTTATGGAGCTCTTCTACGCATACGACTCCGACAGCCGCATCTGCCGGCTGGACGCCGACGAGTCCGGTCACTGCTGCCGCGTGCTACGGCACCGTGTCGGGGATGAGGTCAACGTGATTGACGGCCTCGGGACGATGTACCGCTGCAGGCTGGTCGATGACAATCCCAAGGGGGCCGAGGCCGAGGTGCTCGAGGCCTTCCCCGGCTGGGGCGGCCACCCCTACCGGCTCACCGTCGCATGCTGCCCCACGAAGAACAACGACCGTTTCGAGTGGTTTGTAGAAAAGGCCACGGAGGTGGGTGTGGACCGCATCGTGCCTACCATCGGCGAGCGATCCGAGCGAAAGGTCTATAAGACAGACCGCGCCCTCCGCATCGCCCTCTCCGCCACCAAACAATCCCTCAAGGCCCGCATCCCCGAAATCGCGGAGCCGGTTTCCGTCAAGGATTTCATACAGATTTCTCCACTCGCTTCGCTCGGTCGAAATGACAGTACACCTTGTCATTTCGAGCGGAGCCCGGAGGGCGGAGTCGAGAAATCTCTCAAACTCATCGCCTACTGCTTCGAAGGCGACACCAAGCGCATTTCCATTCAGGAAGCTTTGAAAGCCTACGAAGGGAAGGACATTACCATCCTGATCGGCCCGGAAGGGGATTTCTCCCCGGAAGAGGCACGCCTGGCCGTGGAGCACGGCTACATCCCCGTCCACCTCGGTGCTTCGCGCCTCCGGACGGAAACCGCCGCGGTCCTTGCGGCCACGGCGGTCTATCTGCACTTCGAATAGTGCTGTTCCATGTACATCGGACTCATATCGGATACGCACGGGGTGTTTTCGCCGGAGTTCAAGGAGTTCCTGAAGGATGTCGACGAGATCTGGCACGCCGGGGACTTCGGGGGCGGGCTGGACCTGGAGACGGAGATCGCCGCCTTCAAGCCGCTGACTGGTGTCATCGGAAACTGCGACGACCGGCGGCTGCTGGACCATTGTCCGCTGTACCGTTGCTGGGAATGTGAGGGCTTGAAGGTGCTGATGACCCACATCGGCGGGTCGCCCGGCCACTATTATCCCGAGGCCCGGGCGCTCATCCGGCGGTATCGGCCCGATATCTTTGTCTGTGGGCATTCCCATATCCTGAAGGTTATGGATGATAAGTCCGAAAACGTCCTGTATATCAATCCCGGAGCTTGCGGGAACCAGGGCTGGCACGCTTTCCGGACCGCTCTCCGCTTTCACATTGATAGCGGAAAAATCCATGACATGGAGGTCTTCGAACTGAATCGGCGGTAGACTGTAACGGAATTGTAATATCCCTAAATTATAAATATTTTAAAAAATTCTTGCTTGTTTCAAGAATCGGGTGTACCTTTGCCACCCGAAAGTGTTTTGTTTAACGAGTTAGTAAAAACTTACAACCATGAAAAAGGTATTTATGTCCGCCGCCGTCATCGCGATGATGATCTGCGCCGCCGCTTGCGGAAACAACAATTCCAAGAAGGCCGAGTCCGAGGCTGAGGCCGCCGTCGAGGCTGCCGCCGGCCGAGTAAGCGAAGTCCCGCAATCATTGCGATGAGATATTGTCCCGAGATGGAACAATATCTTTTTTTTGTATCTTAGCGGAACGAAAGACGACGGATATGGCTGTGAAAGGAACGACGAAAGCGAAGACCGTGTGGTTCTGCTCGAACTGCGGCAACGAGTACTCCAAGTGGATGGGCAAATGTCCCGCCTGCGGGGAGTGGAATACGATGGTGGAGAAGGAAGTGGTGACGGGGAAGCGGCCGCTCGCGGTATCCGTCCCCGGCGCCAGTCGCAAGCCGATGCCCCTGAAGGACGTGTCCACGACCGCGGAGGACCGCGTGTCCCTCGGCAGCGCCGAGGTGGACCGCCTCCTCGGCGGCGGCATCGTGAAGGGTTCCTTGGTGCTGATGGGAGGCGAGCCCGGCATCGGCAAGTCCACCCTCTCCCTCCAGATTCCCCTCAGCTGTCCATCCCTGAAAGTCCTCTACGTCACGGGCGAGGAAAGTGTCAAGCAGGTGAAGATGCGGGCGGACCGCCTGGGTGGCGATGCTTCCAACTGCTTGATTTACAGCGAGACACTGATGGACAACATCATCGCCGAAGCGGAGGAGGTGGCCCCGGACCTTGTCATCGTGGACTCCGTCCAGACGATGTACTGCCAGAACGTGGAATCCACCGCCGGGTCCGTAACGCAGGTGAAGGAGGTCGCCGCCGCCCTGCTCCGCTTCGCGAAAGGCAGCGGCATTCCGGTCATTCTCATCGGCCATATCACCAAGGAAGGCGCCATCGCGGGCCCGAAAGTGCTGGAGCACATTGTCGATGTGGTCCTGCAGTTCGAGGGTGAGAACCGCGGCCCTTACCGCGTCCTGCGGAGCATCAAGAACCGCTTCGGCTCCACGGCGGAGCTCGCCGTGTTCGAGATGACCGGCGCGGGCCTCCGCCAGGTGGCGAACCCTTCCGAACTCCTTATTCCCCAGCACGAGGACGGGCTCAGCGGCACCGCCGTGAGTGCGATGCTGGACGGCAACCGGCCCTTCATGTTTGAGGTGCAGGCGCTGGTTTCGTCGGCCGTGTACGGCACGGCGCAGCGCAGCGCGACGGGCTTCGACGTCCGTCGGCTGAACATGCTCCTCGCCGTGTTGGAGCGCCGTGCTGGCTTCAAACTCAGCCAGAAGGACGTGTTCCTGAACATGGCCGGCGGCCTGCGCATTACGGACCCGGCCTGCGACCTCGCGGTCGTGGTGGCCGTCCTTTCCTCCAATTTCGACTACGCCATTCCGAACGATGTGTGCTTCGCCGGCGAGGTGGGCCTGAGCGGCGAGATCCGGCCGGTCTCCCAGGCCGAGCGCCGCGCCGTGGAGGCCGCCCGCTTGGGCTTCCGCCGCATCTTCGTCTCGTCCTACACCCGCTTCGACCGTAAGCCCGAGGGCATCGAGGTCGTGAAAGTGGCTGACATTCCTGCCCTCGTCAAATCCCTGTTCCGATGAAAATGACGATGAAACAGATCAACCGGTACCTGTTTCCGCTGTTGATCCTGATCGCGGTGTTCCTGGCTTTCAACCGCCCGAAGGCGTTCACGAAGGAGCAGCGCCTGATCATCCGCCAGTCCGATTCCGTGATGTATGTGACCGTTTGGCCGGAGGACAGCGCGATTCTCCGAACCCCGTGCGTGGACTTCACGAAAGCCGAACTCAAGTCCAAGGACCTCCAGACCTTGATGGCCAAAATGCTGACCACCGTGCGCGCGCCGCAGCACGACGGCGTGGGCATCGCCGGGCCGCAGGTGGGCATCGGCAAGCGCATCATCTGGCTGCAGCGGCTGGACAAGGAAGGTGGTCCGTTCGAGTGTTACCTGAACGTCCGCATTGACAGTCTTTTCGGAAGCATCGGCAAGGGGCCGGAAGGCTGCCTGTCCGTCCCGCCCATGCGCGGCCTCGTCCCGCGCTACACGGACGTCATCGTCTCCTATGTCCATCCTGAAACGCTGGAGCCCCAGCGCGATACGGTCCACGGCTACACCGCCGTCATCTTCCAGCACGAGTGCGACCACCTGGAAGGCCGCCTGTACATCGACCGGGCCGATACGGTCTATGTCTCCACGGCCTGGGAAGCGGAGCGCCGCTCTTTCGACTATTCCAAGCCCGACTGGTGGCCGTTGCAGTAGGCCTTTCCCTGCCAAGAATCTTTTTCCCGTAAGCGCCGCTCCAGGAGTTGGTGCAGGTCCGATGCGCGAACACCCCAGCCGGGAATGGCGAGGAAGCGGGGCGGAACACTAGCGGCGAGCCGGCCGACGGCGATCTCCGGGCGCAGGCGCTCCAGGAGATCGGCCAGCAGGTCGATATACTCGTCCAGCGTCCACCGGACGAAGTCTTCCGGATGCGCGGCGAATTCCTCCGCCATCGGCGTCCCTTTCAGGATTTGCAGCTGATGGAACTTGATGCGGTCCAGGGGAAGGGCGTTAATGCAGGATACGTCTTCCAGCAGCGTCTCCCGTGTTTCGCCCGGCAGTCCCAGGATGAAATGGCCGCAGACCGGAATGCCTCGCGCGGCGGTCTCCTGGACCGCCCGCTTCGCGCAGGCGAAATCGTGACCGCGGTGCACCCGCAGCAAGGTTTCATCCCGGCAGGACTCAATCCCGTACTCGATCCGCGCGCACCTGAGCGAGGCGATGTAATCCAGCTTTTCCGCATCCACGCAGTCCGGTCGCGTGCCGATGACCAGACCCGAAACCGCAGGATGCGCCAGGGCTTCCGCATAGACCTCCTGCAGCCGTTCAAGTGGCGCAAACGTATTGGAAAAGGATTGGAAATAAGCCAGATACGGCCCGTGCGACCTTCCCCTTGCCGCGTGGAAGGCAATCCCTTCGTCCAGTTGCTGCGCAATGCTTTTCCGCGAAGAACTATATGCGGGATGGAACGCGGCATTGTTACAGAACGTGCACCGGCCGTGCGGACACGTGAACCCCGCATCCACGACCAGTTTCAGCCCCGGCTCTTTGGCCAGATGGTATCGTTTTCCATCCCACTCCATAGGGCAAAGATAAGAAATAATGAAAAATGCGGAAAGACGGATTTTTTTACATATCTTTGGAAAGGTGTGTCTTTTAAATCGTTACAGCCATGGCTAAAAAAATGAAGTATACTTACACGTATCACAAGTATCTGAAAGATGCTTATGCAACTTTTCCTTCCGTCAAGTTGTACGACATCAAAGTGGACTCCGAGACGGGGAAGAACAAGCTCGTATTCATCAAGGAACTCCTTTTCGGAGATTTCATGCGGGTCATCGACAAGGACGGCGGCTACGATATGCAAACGATCGAGGACGGGAAGAATGCCGGTACGTATGTCAAGGTGCATTGCCGCAATGCCGATGGCTATATCAAAATCGAGGAAATGCAGGACGAGCGGCCGCTTGAAGTGAATTTCATCGACGTAGGGCAGGGGGACGGTTGCCATATCGTCACCCCGGACGACGAGCATTTCCTGATCGATGCGGGACAATCCGACAACATGTTCCGTTTCCTGAGATGGCGGTTCAATCTGACGAAATCCAGTACGTCGCCCCCGCCGTTCTCGGTCGTCATCTCCCATCCGGATGCGGACCATTACTATGGATTCAAGTATATATTCGATACGCCGAAAGAATATGCCCAGCAATTTTCCTTCACCAAGGTCTATCACAACGGCCTGATGGAAGCCAAGACCATCGCCACGGGAAAGGACAACAAGGCTACGACGGCCGACAAACTCCGGTCGCTCGGCACCCTGCTCGAGCTCACGGGCCATCAGTACAGTAAGTACATCACCGACCTGTGCGATACGAATGAGGATTACAAGGCGCGCGCGGCCAGCGTCGATGCCGGAGATTACATGGACATCCTGGCGAAGGCGGACGCCGAGAAGGAGTCGCTTCGGGCCGGCTCGGTGCTGTATGAAAAAGGCAAGTTGAAGATGGAGGTCCTGGCGCCCATCCCCGAAACCATCGACGGAAAGGACGCCCTGCCCGCCTTCGACAACGACAAGGGCAGGACCAAGAACGGTAATTCGGTCGTGATCCTGCTCACGATGGGCAACATGAAGATCCTGCTGGGCGGCGACCTGAACATCCCTGCGGAACACTACTTGCTCCAGCGTTATTCCGGCGGCATCAAGGTGCCCTCCTACATGAAGTCGCTGACGAGCGGAACCGCCAAGAAACTCAAGCCGGAAACGAAGGCCAAGTACGAAGCCGAAGTGGAGAAGGCCGTCTCGCTTGCCAAAAACGTCCTCCAGGTGGACATCGCCAAGTCGTGCCACCATGGCAGCGCCGATTTCTCCAGCGAGTTCCTCCGTGCGCTCAACCCCATCGCCACGGTCATCTCCAGCGGCGACGAGGAATCCTTTGTCCATCCCCGTCCCGACACGATCGGAACCATCGGCAAGCACAGCCGCGGAGAGCGGCCGCTCGTCTTCTCCACGGAACTGGCCCGTTCCGGCAAGGAGTTCCTGGATGTGAGCAAGTTGAAAGACGAGGACGTGAAGAAAGAGCGCGTGGTGACGGTCTACGGGATGATCAACGTCCGGACCGACGGTAAGAAGGCCATCATCGCCCAGAAGCGCGAAAGTCCCGCCTCCCAAAGCAACTGGGACATCCACAAGCTCATCTGGAACGAGGAGAAGGGCGAGTTCGAGTACATCATGGACTAAGCTTCCGAAAAAACACGGGCGAAAAAACACGGGCCGCGCAACTTGCGCGGCCCGTGCCATTCTATGGAACGCGGCTATTTATCAACAGCCCAACCGTTCAGCTGATGGAGCGCGGGGTTGATGGAGCAGACATCGGCCGGGAAGGGGAAATACTCGTGCTTGCCCTTGATGAACTGGTGAGGAATACCGTCATAAGGCTTTGTTTCGACGTAGTACCACCGGTGCTCGGGTTCACCTTTCTTTGACATTGCATCGAAAGCCTCGGGATACCGGTCGAGATCCTTGCCGCATACCTGGTCCGCGATGCCCCAGCGGACGATATCGTGGAACCGGCAGCTTTCGAACCAGAGTTCGTACTGCTTCTCTTCCTGGACATTGGCGAGCGTAAGCTCGGTCTCGGGCACTTCTGCGCGGCGCTGAATCAGGTTGAGCGCTTCTTTGCCCTTGGCGGCGTCACCGCTTCCGATGCAAGCCTCCGCGTACAGAAGAAGGGCTTCGGCATAGCGCGCGCACTTGGAATTGGACTGATTCGACGCACCGCTGGAAACCTCAGGGACCACATCGATGCCGTTGAGGGACATAAACTTCCAATTCATATAGTAGGTGCGGCCGAAGAAGCCGTTGGCATTCATCCCTCTCTTCGGATCTTTCTTCTTGTCTGCCAGCGTCCATTCGGAAGCCGGCTTCAGCTCTCCGGAAGTATGGTTGTTTCCGACATAGTCGGTATCCCAGCGCATCCACGGGAATTTGTCAAAGATTTCCTTGCCATCGCTGTCGATGCCGTACAGCCATTCGTCAGGCGTGAAGAAAGTGCCCATACGGCGAGGACCGTTCCCGTCGTGCGCGAGGAACTTCTCGGCAAAATAACCGTTGATGGCTCCGCCGTTCCAGCCCGTCGTCGCCTGGCAGACCGGCCAGGAATTCATGTTCTTGCCACGCCAGTTGAGCGTGTTGTTCTGATTCCACTTGGCACGGGACTGGTTGTCTCCGGAGGAATTGTTCGCGTCATAGACCCAGTTCGGCTCGAAGATCTTTTCCTCGTTGCCGTCGCCCGGGGTATGGAAATTCTCCCACCAGCGTTCTCCGGGAACAAGCGCATATTTGCCGGAGTTGATGAGGTCGCCGAGATACTTGCGGGCGACATCCATTTCGCCGGCAAATACCGCTGACTTTCCGGCGACAAACTGGGCAAAGCCCTTGGTCGCATAAGTGGTGGCATCCTTGTCTGACGTGCCGCTCCTTTCTCTCAGGTTAGGAATGGCGGTTTCGCATTCTTTGATACACCAGTCGAGGAGGAACTTCTGAGATTCCACATTCGTAGGTTCCTCGTCGGTCAGGCAATGGTCCACAAGGGGAGGGCGCTGCCAGGTGAGCGCCGCCGTCATATGGCACCAGGCACGGACTACCCTCGCCTCGGCGACGCAGCGGTCCACCACGGGGCTTGAATAGGCCCCTTCCTTGGTGAAGTTGTCGATCACGAGATTGCAGGCGTAGATGGTATGATACAGGCTTGTATAGACCCTCTTGATGATGTCGTAAGTCGCATCATAGCGATACTCGTTGAAAAGACGTACATCAAGATGGTCGTCCTTGTTCTTTCCTGCAGCAAACACGTCATCTGCCGAGTAGTTCAACATGAAGAAATACGGATTCCAGTTTCCGACGGAACCGTAGACACTCTGGACCAGCCGGGCATAGACATTCACCAGGGCGGCTTCTGCCGCTTCGTCGGACGTGTAATAGGTTTCGTAGGCGACGACGCCCTTCTGCGGGATATCCAGCTGCTTCGTGCAGGCGGAGAAAAACAATGTGCAGATCGCCGTAAGGGCTACAATATACTTGTTCATAATCATGATCTCCTGTGAATTAGAAAGAAACATTTACACCGAACATACATTTACGCATGCTGGGATAGGCGCCGATATCCACACCGCGGCCGGACGCCGAGCCGGAAGTCGCCGTCTCGGGATCCATGCCCGGATAGCTGGTGAAAGTGAAGAAATCATCCAGGGAAACGAACATGCGAAGCTGCTTGATGAATACCTTCTGCGTTATCTTCTGAGGAATCGTGTAGCCGAGCTGCATCTGCCGGATCTTGAAGAAAGAGCCGTCAAACAAGCCGGCGGTGGAACCCCAGAAATTTACGTCGCCGGACACTTTCGCCGGTTCGGGGAACTTGGCGTTCGGGTTCTTCTCGCTCCTGGAATTCAGATAGAAGTATCTGAGGCTGTTGTGATAGCCGGCGCGATAGAGCGTATTCAGGATCTGGCAGCCGCCCTGTCCGGAACCGAACACGACGAAGTCCAAGCCTTTCCACTCGAGGTTGAGGGTGATGCCATAGGTATAGTCCGGAAGGCCCTTGCCGATATTGGTCATATCGGCATCGCTGACCTGGCCGTCCCCGTTGACATCTCTGAGGTCGGGAGTCCCGTCCTCTTTGACGCCGTCATAGATATATCCGCGGATATACCAGATCGGCTGTCCGACTTCAAAGACCGTTTCGTTCGGGTAGTTGCTGCCCGAGGACGGGTTCTGCGTGAGTCTCGGAAGCGAGGGGAGCAGGTAGGTGACTCTGTTCTTCAGATAAGAGAAGTTTCCATTGATGCTGTAGCTGAAGTCACCGATGGTGTCCTTCCAGCCGAGTTCGGCTTCAATACCGGTATTGAGCACATTACCGGCATTGCTGGTAACCATGGAGACACCGTACTCCGGCGGCGGAGAATAGGACACAAGCAGATCCCGGGTTTCCTTGCGGAACCAGTCGAGGGTGAGAGAAAGCCTGTTATTGAGGAAGCGGGCATCCAGACCCGCGTCGAACTGATTGGACTTCTCCCAGGTGAGGTCGGGGTTCGCCAGTCCGTCCGGGGCGGATCCATAGACGTTTCCGGTCTGATCGACGTGATACTGATACCACTGGCTGTTGAGAGAGATGGAGGTGGAGTAGGGATATCCGCTCAGCACGTTGACGTTACCATTGATACCCCAGGAGGAACGCAGTTTCAAGAAAGAAAGGGCGTTGGGGGAGATGGCATTCTTGAACCAGGGCTCATTGCTGATCGTCCAACCGGCAGACATGGAAGGGAAGTAGCCCCAGCGGTGCTCGGGAGAGAGTTTCGAAGAGTCGAAGGCGTCCGCGCGGAAGTTCGCCTGGAAGCTGTAACGGTTGTCATAGGTGTATCCCAGACGGCCGAAATAGGAAAGGCTGGCGGACTCGGAGGGAGAATTGCTGAATTTCTTTGTCGCATCATCCTTCACATAGTCCAGATAACGGAAGTTGGGATTGTATCCCTTCAGGATGTCCGAACCGGTCGCCGTCCCGCTTACATTATCCGATCTGTTCTTGATGAAGGACATACCGGCCATCAAGTTCAGACTGTGCTTCTTTGCAAAGACCTTGTTGTAGTTGGCAAAATTCTCCCACTGATAGTAAAGTCCCGTGTTGGCGACAGCCCGGAGGGTGTATGTCTTGGTGTCCGCTTTACCGTTGGAGAAGAAAGGAGCCTGATAACTGTGCGTGTTGCCCTGGGTGATGCGGAAACCGAAGCGGCTGGTGATGACCAGGCCCTTAATCGGCTTGAGATTCGCATACAGCACGCCGTGGACATTGATGCCGCCGCTCGATCCTTCGGTGGCGTCCCTCTGTACGAACGGGCTGCCGCCTCGGGTTTCGTCGATGGCAGAGGTGGCGAACCAGCCATTCTCGTCGCCCAGGAAACTGTAGGGGTACTCGGAAACGCCGGCCAGGACCGCCTCGTATTTATTTCTGTAATCCTGGTTGAACTGGCTGGGATCGGTCCAATAGACCGGCGTGCAAGGGTCGATGGTCATCAGGGACTCGAAGGCGGAGCCGTAGCCCTGCTGGGAAACGGATTTGGTCGACCATTGTTCGATGGAGACGTTGTTTCCTACATCAAACCAGTCGGTGAGATTGTAACCGGCGTTCAACTGGGCGGAAAGCCGCTTGTAAAGATCCTTGTCACCCTTGATGATACCATCCTGGTTGACATAGTTGAGGGATGCGAAATAATGGCCCGCATTGTTGCCACCCTGGAAGGTGACGGTGTGCTGGGTGCTCCAGGAAGGGTTGAAGTATTCGTCAAACCAGTCTGTGTCCGTGCCATTGTAATTCGCATTCTTCAGCATATCCTGGATGGCGTAGCCTTGCAATCCTTTGTAGTCGATGAACTGTTCCGCGTTCAGCATCTCAGGCTTATGCGCAAGCGACTGATTGATGAATTTGCCGGAATAGGTGATGGAGGTCTGTCCCTTTCCACCCTGCTTCGTGGTGACGAGAACCACACCGTTACCTGCTTCTGCGCCATAGATCGCTGCGGAAGCCGCATCCTTGAGGACCTCCATGGACTCGATCAGAGAAGGATCGAGATACTGGATGCTGTTGACCTTGAGGCCGTCGACAATGATGAGCGGTCCGATTTTGCCGCTGTTGGACGATACGCCACGGACGTTGATTTCAGCGCCGCTTCCGGGAGCACCGGAGTTCGTGATGATCTGAACGCCCGCCACCTTTCCCAGGAGGGCGGATGCAGCATCCGACGTCGAACGGTTCTTGAGGTCATCCTGACGCACGGAAGCGACAGCGCCGGTGAGGTCGGATTTCTTCTGGACACCGTAACCGATGACCACGGTCTCGTCGAGGTACGTTACATCCTCCTCGAGCGCGATCGTGATGACGGACTGATTGCCCACCTCGACCTGCTTGTCGGCGTAACCGAGGCAGCTGACAACAAGCCTTGCATTGGCAGGGACCGTCAACCGGAACTGCCCTGCGGCGTCCGTGACGGTACCGTTGCTGGTTTGACCAACAACCATCACGGCCGCCCCTACAACGGGAGCCCCCGTACCGTCAACAACCTTTCCGCTCAAAGAGCGGTTCTGTGCCCAGGCGTTGCCTGAACACAACACGAGTGCTGCCATCACCAGAAGGGGGGCAGCAACCTTTAATAAGTGTTTTAACATGGGTTTGATAGGTATGAAGTTGAGTTAAAGTGTGGCAGGTTTTTACAAAGGTACCCCTTGATTGTTAAAATTTATAGAAAGAATCCGTCATTAAATGTCAATCTTCGTTCAATTGGACATCGGGGTGTGGGGGTTTGCGGACGCCTTTCATAAATCATTGGGTTTCCCTGAAAAATCATTATCTTTGCATCGAATAAAAACCAAGCGATATGAATCTGAGAGACATCAAGAAAGACATCGAGTATGTGATCGGTGCATTCGTGGACGACTGCGCGCTGTTCCTCTAGAAGACCGACGCCCTCTACGACCAGCTCAGCGAGGCCGTGAAGAAGGGTCTCGGCGAGTAAGCCGCATCACACACCCATATGAAAAAGGTGTCCGGAGCGATCTCCGGACACCTTTCGTCGTCTTGGAACGTCCTCAGAACGACCACTTGTAGCCCACGCCGGCCGTCATCAGGTTCCCGACGTGCCAGTCGATGGCCTTCAGGACGAGGCCGTTCTTCTCCCAGCTGCTGGAGCCTTCGCGGTTCGTGTCAATGGACTTGTCTTTGTAGTGGTCGCCCAAGAGGTAGAATTCCAACGCGTGACGCTTGTCGTCCTCGCCCTGGTGCCCGTGGTGATGTATTTCCAGGGGCATTCCACCGGGCTCGCATTCCGTTTCGGGGATGTCCTGCGCATCTGGCTGGGCATCCTTCCGTTCTTCGTACTGTTCCTCTTGCATGACCTTCTGGTTGCTCCGCTCTGGGTGGAGAAAGGAAAGCCCTGGGCCTATCTGGCCGTGACGGTGCTGCTCCTGGCGGTGTTCGGCGGATGCCTGTGGACGGCCCGGCAGGATCCCGGCCCGAGGCGCCCCGACGGCCCGCCTATGGAATGGATGGGCGAACCCCCACCCCCGCGCGAGGAGATGCCCGCCCCCCGGCCGCCGATGGACGGACGGATGCCTCTGTCTCCCGATTTGATGAAGTTCCTCCTGGGGATGCTGCTCCTGGGGGTGAACCTGGGCGTGAAGTATTATCTGAAATCGGTTCGCGGTGAGCGCCGGATGCAGGAACTGCAGGCGGAGAACCTGAGCCGGCAGCTGGAAATGCTCCGCTACCAGATCAACCCGCACTTCTTCATGAACACCCTCAACAATATCCATGCGCTCGTGGACATCGACCCGGAACAGGCGAAGGCGAGCATCGAGGAGTTCTCGAAATTGATGCGGCATGTCCTCTACGAGGGCGACCGGCCCACCATTCCCCTGGCCAAGGAGATGGAGTTCCTCCGCCATTACATCTCTCTGATGAAACTGCGGTATGCCGATACCGTCCGCATCGACCTTTCCCTGCCGGAAAAGGACGAGAGAGCCGAGATTCCGCCGCTGATGTTGGCTTCCTTCGTGGAGAATGCGTTCAAGCACGGAATCAGCTACGAGAAGCCGTCGTTCGTGCGGGTGGCCGTTTCGGTGGAGGATGGAAAGATTGTTTTCCGTTGCGCGAACAGCCGGCAGGACTCCGCGCAGGCGGTGCAGCACGGCGTCGGCCTTGCGAATGTCCGGGGGCGGCTGGACCTGCTGTACGGCGATCAGTATACGCTGAGCATCGACCAGAGCGGGGACGTGTATGACATCGTCCTGTTGCTTCCCGCGACGGTGAATCCCGAAAAGGAGGGCGCATGATCCGGGTTGTGGCCATCGATGACGAGCCGCTGGCCATCCGCCAGCTGGGCATGTATATCGGGAAGATTCCCTTCCTGGAGCTCATCGCCGCCTGTTCGTCGGCCGCCGCGGCACGACCTTTTGTGGGGCAGGCGGACATCCTGTACGTGGACATCAACATGCCGGATCTGTCGGGTCTGGATTTCGTCCGCTCGCTGGAGAATCCGCCCCTCGTGGTATTTACGACCGCCTATTCCGAATATGCCCTGGAAGGCTTCAAGGTCCATGCGGCCGACTACCTCCTGAAACCCTTCAGCTTCCAGGAGTTCGAGGCGTCGGCGTTGCTTTTGCGGGACCGGATCGAGGCGTCCCGCCCCCGGCCGGAGCCGGAGGCATTGACCTTCAAGGTGGACTACAAGGCCGTCCGGGTGGAACTGGCGCGAATCCGGTATGTGGAAAGCATGAGCGAATACCTGAAAATCTGGCTCCGGGGCGAGCCGGCGCCGCTGGTGGTCCTGTACAGCCTGAAGCGGCTGGCGGAGCAGCTGCCGGAGGACCGCTTCCTCCGCATCCACCGCTCCTACCTCGTGAACCTTTCGGAAATCCGCGAATACACCCGCTCGTCCGTTACGCTGGACGGCGGCCTTACCTTACCTGTGGGAGACCTCTACCGTCCGGCATTCGCCGCCGTGTTTTCGGGAAAGTAAAGCTTTACAGCATCCCTTCGATCAGGCTGCCCAGCGTCTCGCGCAGGACGGCCGTTTTCTCGGTGGCTCCGTTCACCATCAGGGAGAAGATGCGGGCGGGCTTGCCTTGTTCGTCCAGGATGTAGCCGCTATAGCAGAGAACCCCGTCCATGGAACCGCTCTTGACGCGGATACGGGCTTTCTGGGCGGGGGCGAGCTTGGGAAGGAGCGTATTCAGCGTGCCTTCGCCCGGCTGCGGGAGGCTGGCGAGGAAAGCGTCGAAGCCACGGGAGCGGGTCATCGACCGCAGGAATGAGACCAGAAAGGCGGGCGAGGCGGTGTTCAGGCGCGATAAGCCGCTGCCGTCCTCGAGCCGGATGCCGGCCAGGTCGCTCTCCATCAGATTCTCAAGCACATCGTACACAGCCACGCGGCAGCTGTCGTATTCGGCGATGCCGGAGGCCTTTTCGCCCATCTGGCGGAAGATGGCCTCCGCGTAGAAGTTGTCGCTGAGGACGTTCGTCTGCCGGACGATCTTGGCGAGGGTGGGGGAGGCGGACTGGCCGAGCACCTGCGGAGTACCGGCCTTGTAAGCGGGGACGAAGTCCGCGCCGCGGACGTAGCCGCCGCGGTCGATGTCGGCATACCCGCCGGAGATGTCCCAGCCCGTGTCGCGGAGGTTCTGCCAGAAGTAGTAAGCGCAGGTGAGGGCGCCGTATTTGTTCGCGAAATGCTCCACCTTGGGCTTGCGGTCGATGGAGTAGGTGCCGCGCATCTCCGCATAAGGCGCCAGGTCCGTGGTGTACAGGTACAGGCTGTTGCCGGTGCCCTTGGGCCCGGTCGACGTGCGGTTGCTGAAGTGCATCCAGGGAGTGTCAGGGAAGCGCTGGGTAACGTTGACGGGCTCGTCCGCAGTCCCCGCCGAGACGAGGTAGTCCACGGCGTTCTCATAGTAGCTGAGCGCATTGCAGCCGGCGCCGTAGTAGGTTCCGGTGTCGTCGTAACCCCAGGTCGTATTCTCCAGATGGCCCTCGTAGGCGCGTCCGTCGCCGATGATTCGGCCGTCAATGCGGCTGATTCCGGCGTCCTTGAGCATTGACTTCCAGCGCCAGAACAGGGCGTCCGGCTTGACGGCGACGGTGTCCGTGACGCCCAGGGTGGGGTCACCCCCGCCGATAATGTACACATCCCCATGCAGGGTTCCGTCCTCCACCTTACCGGTGTAGCCGATCCCCGTCTCGAACCGGAAATCAGGTCCGAGGGCGTGCAGCGCCGTCCCTGTGGTGACAAGCTTGAGGTTGGACGCCGGCACCAGGCGGCGGCCGGCCTCCCGGCTTGCCAGCACGTGCCCGGCCGCGTCCTGCACCATCACGCCCACGACCGCCCCCTTGAGCGGCTCCTTCGTCACGGCCTGGTCCACTTTCTGCTGCAGCGTCTGCGCCTGCAGCCCGAGGCACAACAGCAGCGCCCCCGAAATCATCATCTTCCGCATACTGCAAAGATAGGTTTTTTTCGTATCTTTGTTACCTGCTATTCTAAACGATATGAAAAAGACAGTGCTTGTGTCCGGCGGGGCGGGTTTCATCGGGAGCCACGTCACCGTGGAACTGATCGAGGCGGGCTACGATGTGGTGGTCGCCGATAATTTCTCCAACTGCGACCTCACCTGCTTCAACGGCGTGAAGATGATTACCGGCCGGGACGACATTCCGCTGGTGGAGATGGATTTCTGCGATGCAGAAGCCGTAAGGAAGATCTTCGCCGACTATCCCATTGACGCGGTCATCCATTTCGCGGCCTTCAAGGCCGTGGGCGAGTCCGTCGCGAAACCGCTGATGTACTATCAGAACAACCTGCTGAGCTTCATGAACGTGCTCCAGGCTGCGCAGGAAAAGGGTGGATGCAATGTGCTGTTTTCCTCCTCCGCCACCGTCTACGGCGAGCCCGAGGTCGTTCCCGTTACGGAAAAGACGCCGCGCAAGCCCGCTATGTCGCCGTACGGCAACACAAAGACCATGTGCGAGGACATCCTCCGCGACACGGTGAAAGCCAGCGAGGGGGCCATCCGAGGCATTCTCCTCCGCTATTTCAACCCCATCGGCGCGCATCCGAGCGCCCTCATCGGTGAACTCCCGCGCGGTGTCCCGAACAACCTGGTCCCGTTCATCACCCAGACGGCCATCGGCAAGCGTGAATGCCTGAATATCTTCGGCAATGACTATCCCACCCCGGACGGCACCTGTCTCCGGGACTATATTGACATCGTGGACCTCGCCAAGGCCCATGTGTACGCGGTCACCCGGATGATCGAAGGGAAGATGAAGCAGGATTGCGAAGTCTTCAATATCGGCACCGGCCGGCCGGTCTCCGTGCTGGAACTGGTCTATGCGTTCGAGAAGGTCAACGGCGTCCCCGTCCCGCACAAGTTCGCCCCGCGCCGCCCCGGTGACGTCACCGCCATCTGGGCCGATCCCACCCTCGCCAACGAGGAAATGGGCTGGAAAGCGACCCGGACCGTCGAGCAGACCCTCGCCGCCGCCTGGGCCTGGGAAAAGCACCTGGCCGGGCTATGAGGCGCCTGACCCTTATCCTCGTCGCGTTTTTCTGCCTCGTCCTGGACGCGACGGCGGCGGAAACCGTCCGCTACACGATGAAGTACAGGGGCGAAATGCGCACCTATTGGCTCTATGTCCCGGAAGGGGCGAACACGGCAACGCCGCTGGTCCTGGTCCTCCACGGCTACGGCGGCAATGCCGAGGGCTACTGCCCGGCCATGCTGGAAGTGGCCGAGCGCGAGGGCTTCGCCGTTTGCTACCCGCAGGGGGAGAAAGATGCGAAGGGAAAGACCGGCTGGAACGTGGGATACGATGTCCAACAGGGCTTGGAGCGCGACGACGTGGGCTTCGTGAAGGCTCTTGTCAAACATCTCCGCAAGACGCATCATATCGGCAAGGACAATGTCTTCATGTCCGGCATGTCCAACGGGGGCGAGATGACCTATTTCATGGCTTACCGGTATCCGGACCTGTTCCGGGCCTATGCCACCATCGCCGGCCTGACCATGCAGTGGGCCTACAAGGAATGGAAGGCGAAAAAGCCCGTCCCGCTGATGGAGGTCCACGGCACCGCGGACAAGACTTCCATGTGGGAAGGCGATCCCGCTGATACGGGTGGATGGGGGGCGTACATTGCCGTGCCCGCGGCCGTGGGCTACTGGGCCGCGCAGGCCCGCTGCACGCACGAGGAAACGACGACACTTCCGCAGAAGGGTGAGCATCCCGTCGTCCTGCACCGGTACCTGGGCGGGGATGACGGTATCGAGGTCCGTCTGTACGAAGTGCAGGGCGCCAAGCACAGCTGGCACCTCGCCGATATGGACACTTGTGAGGAAATGTGGGCTTTTTTCAGCCGGTATCTGAAATAAATTCGCTATATTTGTAGATAGACAAAACACGAACCGTATGGCAAACGGAACAGGAATCATCACCCAGGTCGTGGGGCCGGTGGTGGATGTGCATTTCAGCATCGGGGATGCGGAACTTCCCCGCATCCATGAAGCGTTGGAAATCAAGCGGGAAAGCGGTCGGACGCTCGTCGTGGAGGTGCAGCAGCACATCGGCGAGGACACGGTCCGCTGCGTGGCGATGGATTCCACCGACGGCCTGAGCCGCGGCATGGCGGCGGTCCCCACGGGCCAGCCCATTGCGATGCCGGTTGGCGCGCAGATCCGCGGCCGCGTGATGAACGTCGTGGGCGAAACCATCGACGGCCTGGACACCCTCTCCCGCTCGGAAGCCCTCCCGATCCACCGCGAACCCCCGAAATTCGAGGACCTCACCACCTCGCAGGAAGTCCTGTTCACGGGCATCAAGGTCATCGACCTGCTGGAGCCCTACCTCAAGGGCGGCAAGATCGGCCTGTTCGGCGGCGCCGGCGTGGGCAAGACCGTCCTCATCAAGGAACTCATCAACAACATCGCGAAGGCCCATAACGGCTTCTCCATCTTCGCCGGCGTGGGCGAGCGTACCCGCGAAGGCAACGACCTCCTTCGCGAGATGATCGAATCCAACGTCATCCGCTACGGCGAAGCCTTCAACAAGGCGATGGAGGAGGGCAAGTGGGACCTCTCCCTCGTGGACAAGGAGGAACTCAAGAAATCCCAGGTGTCCATGGTGTTCGGCCAGATGAACGAACCCCCGGGCGCCCGTTCCAGCGTGGCCCTGAGCGGCCTGACGCTCGCGGAATCCTTCCGCGACAGCGACTCCGGCGAAGGCCCGCGGGACATCCTCTTCTTCATCGACAACATCTTCCGGTTCACCCAGGCGGGATCGGAGGTGTCGGCCCTCCTCGGCCGGATGCCGTCCGCCGTGGGCTACCAGCCGACCCTGGCCACGGAAATGGGCCAGATGCAGGAGCGCATCACCTCCACCAAGAACGGATCAATCACCTCTGTCCAAGCGGTTTACGTCCCTGCCGACGACCTGACGGACCCGGCTCCGGCGACGACCTTCTCGCACCTGGACGCCACGACGGTCCTGAGCCGAAAGATCACGGCCCTCGGCATCTACCCGGCCGTGGACCCGCTGGAATCCACCTCCCGCATCCTGGACCCGAACATCGTGGGCGAGGCCCACTACAACACGGCCCAGCGGGTGAAGCAGATCCTCCAGCGCAATCAGGAGCTCCAGGACATCATCGCCATCCTCGGGATGGACGAACTCTCGGACGAGGACAAGACCACGGTCAACCGCGCCCGCCGCGTCCAGCGCTTCCTCTCGCAGCCCTTCCACGTGGCCGGTCAGTTCACCGGCGTCCCGGGCGTGATGGTCTCCATCGAGGACACCATCAAGGGCTTCAACATGATCCTGGACGGCGAGGTGGACTACCTTCCGGAACAGGCTTTCCTGAACGTGGGCACGATCGAGGACGCGATCGCCAAGGGTGAGAAACTGCTGGCGGCGGCGAAGGAGTAGATTCCCGGTCAAGCCGGGAATGACGGTTTCGTCATGGCCGACCTGATCGGCCATCTAAAACAAGAAAGAATGACAGACGAGATTTCTTTGCATATCGTATCGCCCGAGCGGACGCTCGTGGAACAGGCGGTGTCCAGCGTGACGCTGCCGGGCACCATCGGCCCGTTCATGGTCCTGAAGAACCACGCGCCCATCATCTCCTCCCTGGAGAAGGGCGAGATCGTGTATGTCTCCGAAGGCCGGGAGTCCCGCCTGCCCATCAGCGGAGGCTTTGCCGAAGTGCGTGACAACCAAGTGGACGTCTGCGTGGAAGTATGATCTGGAGCTTGCTCATATCGCTGTTGCTCGTCATTCCCGGTATAACCTCTCCCGTCATTCCCGGCTCGACCTCTTCCGTCATTCCCGGCTCGACCGGGAATCTCCAGATGGCCGATCAGGTCGGCCATGACGAGTCTGTCCAAGAGGAGGACGTCGACGTCGCCGGGATTATCTTCGAGCATATCGGTGACGACTATGAGTGGCACCTCCTCACCTGGGGAGACAAGCATGTGATGCTTCACCTGCCCGTCATCGTGCACAGCTCCACGGGATGGCACGTGTTCTCGTCCAAGCGCCTGGAGCACGGGGCGTCTTACGAAGGCCTGAAGATTGACCCGGAGAAAGGGAAGATTGTGGAGGTGGACAGCGGCAAGCGGCCCTTCGACATCTCCATTACGAAAAACGTCTTGTCGCTGATGATGTCCAGCCTGCTGCTGCTCGTCATCATTCTCCTCACGGCCCGGTGGTATAAGAAGCACGACGTGCTGAACGAGGCGCCTACGGGCATCGCCGCCCTGATGGAACCGCTCGTGATGATGGTCCACGACATGGCCCGTGAGAACATCGGCGAGGAGGATTACCGCAAGTATTCCCCCTACCTGTGCATGGCCTTCCTGTTCATCCTGCTGAACAATTTCATGGGCATCGTCCCGTTCTTCCCGGGCGGGGCGAACCTGACCGGCAACATCGCCATCACGCTGGTGTTGGCCTTGTGCACCTTCTTCACAGTGAACTTGACCGGGACCAAGCACTATTACAAGGATATCTTCAACCCGGACGTTCCGGTTTTCCTGAAGCCCATTATGCCCGTCATCGAGGTTTTCAGCGCCTTGATGAAACCGGTGTCGTTGACCATCCGATTGTTCGCGAACATGCTGGCGGGCCACATCATGATCCTGTGCATGGTCTGCATCATTTTCATCATGGCCAAGTACGGGCCGCTCCTGATGGGGTCGATGACGGTGGTGTCCGTGCTTTTCGGCATCTTCCTGGATGCGCTGGAGTGCCTGGTCGCTTTCATCCAGGCCTATGTGTTCACGATGCTTTCGTCGATTTATATCGGGCTCGCCAGGGCCCACGGTGAGTGAGATTTCTCGACAAGCTCGAAATGACAAACATTTAAAACCATAAAGTTATGTTACTTGTTACCATGATTCTCCAGGCTGCGGCCGGTGCCGCCCTCGGAAAGGCCGGTGTCGCCATCGGCGCCGCTGTCGCCGCGATCGCCGCCGCCATCGGTATCGGCAAGATCGGTAAGTCCACGATGGAATCCATCGCCCGCCAGCCGGAATCCGCCGGCAACCTGAGGACCGCGATGATCATCGCCGCCGGTATGATCGAAGGCGCCGCCCTGTTCGCCATCATCGTCTGCCTCCTGGCCCTGGTTCTCTAAGCCATGAACCTCGTTACGCCTGACAGCGGCCTCCTGTTCTGGATGGTCGTCATCTTCGGACTCGTCTTCTTCCTGCTGTGGAAGTTCGGGTTCCCGGTCATCACCTCGATGGTCGAGAAGCGGAACGCCACCATTGAGAAGTCGCTGAAGGACGCTCATCAGATCGAGGCGCAGATGGCCGGCATGCTGGCGGAGCACGCCCAGATGTTGGAAGACGCCCGTAAGGAGCAGGCGCAGATCCTCCGGGAGGCCACCGACACCCGCAACAAGATCCTCGCCCAGGCGAAGGACGAGGCGCGGGAGGAGGCGTCCAAGATCCTCGCCGACGCCCGCACCGAAATCGAGGCGGAGAAGGAAGCCGCCCTGCGCGACGTCCGCCGGGAAGTCGCCGTGCTTTCCGTGTCCATCGCCGAGAAGATCCTCCGCAAGGAACTCGCCGACGACCGGGCGCAGCGGGATTATATTGACAGGATGGTCGAGGAGGCCGTCCGCGACGGAGACCGCTCATGAACGACAGCATCATCCGGACCAGGTATGCCGACGCCCTGGTAAAGTACGTCCGGGAGACCGGGAACGGCGAGTCCGTCTGCCTGCAGGCGGAACGCCTCGCCCGTGTCCTCGGGGAAGTGCCCGACCTGTCCCGGATGGTCGCCGCGAAGGACGTGGTGTCCGACGCGAAGAAGCGCGAACTGCTCCAGGCGGCCCTCGGCGAGCCGATGGCGCCGGAGCTCGCGCGTTTTGTGGACCTGCTGATTGCGAACGGCCGGATTGGCGACCTCCGGATGATCCTGTTGGATTTCAAGGAACGGTACCGCCGGAGCCTCGGATTCCGGAAAGCGTGCCTGAAGGTGGCCGTACCGCCGCCGGATGAGCTCGTGACGCGGCTCAAGGCCCTCGTCAAGGAGCGCACGGGGGACGAGGCCGACATCGAGGTGGTGGTGGACCCGGACCTGATCGGCGGATTCGTCTTCGACATCGACGACGCGATCATCGACAAGAGCGTCGCCCGCAAGCTGGAACTGATCAAACTCCAGTTCATTGAGAAAAACAGAAGAATCGTGTAGCTTATGCCCAATGCGATAAAACCCAGCGAGATTTCCGAAGTGCTGCTCAGCCAGCTCCGGGATATCAAGAGCGATCTCCAGTTCGAGGAGATCGGCAAAGTCCTGCAAGTCAGCGACGGCGTCGTCCGTATCTACGGACTGGACCACGCCGAAGCCGGCGAGCTGCTGGACTGCGGCAACGGCGTGATGGCCGTCGTGATGAACCTGGAGCCCGACAACGTGGGCGCCGTCCTGATGGGTCCGACGGACCTGCTGAAGGAAGGGGCCGTGGTCCGGCGCACCCGCCGCATCGCCTCCATCCCGGTGGGCGAGGCCCTGGTGGGCCGCGTCGTGGACCCGCTCGGCAATCCCCTGGACGGCATGGGCAACATCGGCGGGGAGAAGGTCGATATGCCCCTGGAGCGCAAGGCGCCGGGCGTCATCTACCGCCAGCCCGTGAACGAGCCGCTGCAGACGGGCCTCAAGGCCATCGACGCGATGATTCCGATCGGCCGCGGCCAGCGCGAGCTCATCATCGGCGACCGCCAGACCGGCAAGACGGCCGTCGCGATCGACACCATCATCAACCAGCGGGACAATTTCCTGAAGGGGGATCCGGTCTACTGCATCTATGTGGCCGTGGGCCAGAAGGGCTCCACCGTCGCGAGCATCGTCAAGACCCTCCGCGACCACGGCGCGATGGACTACACCATCGTCGTCGCCGCTACCGCCGCGGACCCGGCCGCCCTGCAGTACTATGCGCCTTTCGCCGGCGCGGCCATCGGCGAATACTTCCGCGACACGGGCCGCCACGCCCTCGTCGTGTATGACGACCTTTCGAAGCAGGCCGTCGCCTATCGTGAGGTTTCCCTGATCCTCCGCCGTCCTTCAGGCCGCGAGGCGTATCCGGGCGATATCTTCTACCTGCATTCCCGCCTCCTCGAGCGGGCCGCGAAGATCATCGGCCAGCAGGAAGTGGCCGAGCAGATGAACGACCTTCCGGAAGCCCTCAAGGGCAAGGTCCGGGGCGGCGGTTCCCTCACCGCCCTTCCGATCATCGAGACGCAGGCCGGCGACGTATCGGCCTACATCCCGACCAATGTGATTTCCATTACGGACGGCCAGATCTACCTGGAGTCCGGCCTCTTCAACCAGGGCATCCGCCCGGCCATCAACGTGGGTATCAGCGTCTCCCGTGTGGGCGGCAGCGCGCAGGTGAAGTCCATGAAGAAGGTCGCTGGCACCCTGAAGATCGACCAGGCCCAGTACGCCGAGCTCGAGGCCTTCTCCAAGTTCTCGTCCGACATGGACAAGGTCACGGCGATGGCTCTGGACAAGGGCCGCAAGAACAACCAGCTCCTCATCCAGCCCCAGTACAGCCCGATGCCTGTCGGCGAGCAGATCGCCGTCCTGTACTGCGGCACGAACGCCCTCATGCGCGACATTCCCGTGGACCGCGTCCGCGAGTTCCAGGACCTGTTCCTGGACCGCATCCGCGCCCTGCACAAGGAAGATGTCCTCGCGCCGCTCGCCGCCGGCAAGATGACCGACGAGATCGGCGACATCATCCGCGTCGAAGCTACCTCCATTATCGCCGGAATGTTGTAATTCCTTTGTCATTTCGAGCGACATCTTTTGTCATTTCGAGCGAAGTCGAGAAATCTAGAATATGCCGTCATTAAAGGAAATCAAGGGCCGCATCGGCTCCGTCCAGAGTACGCTGAAGATCACTTCCGCGATGAAGCTCGTGGCCTCCGCCAAGCTCCGCAAGGCGCAGCAGACCATCGAGGGGATGCGTCCCTACGAGCGGAAGCTGCAGGGCATGCTGGACCACCTCGTAGCCTCCGGCGCGAAGGTGAGCGGCGAATACACCCGGACGCCGGCGGAGGGGGCGCCCAAACAGCGCATCGCCCTCGTCGCCTTCGCCTCGAATTCCTCCCTGTGCGGTGCGTTCAACGCGAATGCGGTGCGCCTTACGCTGGAGACGATCCGTTCCTACGGCGAGGCCGACGTCACCGTCTACAGCATCGGCCGCAAGATGGCCGATTCGATGCGGAAGGCCGGGCATCCCTCGCCGGCGGATTACCAGAAGCTCGCCGACAAGCCCTCTTACGCCCCCGCCGCCGAACTGGCGGAAAAGCTGATGGCCGATTTCCTGGCCGGCCGCCTGGACCGCATCGACCTGGTGTACAACCACTTCGTCTCCTCCGGCAAGCAGGTTCCCGTGCGGGAAACCCTTCTGCCGATGAGTTCTGCCATTTCGAGCGGAGCCGAAGGCGAAGTCGAGAAATCTGAGATCGACTACATCCTCGAGCCCTCCGCCTCCGCCCTCCTGGCGGACCTCCTTCCGAAGTCCCTGCGCCTCCAGTTCTACACCGCCCTGCTGGACAGCAACGCGTCCGAACACGCTGCCCGGACGGTGGCGATGCAGACAGCCACCGACAACGGAGAAGATCTCCTGCAGGAGCTCACCCTGCAGTACAACAAATCCCGCCAGCAGAAGATCACGTCGGAAATCCTGGATCTGGCGGGCGGGAGTCAGCAGCAGTAGGGAAACGGAAAATCAGTCGTTCTCCCGGTTTCTGAAATAGTGTTCGATGGAACTCACGACCCGGACGAGGTCGCGGGAGAGGCCTTCCGCCTCCCATCCGCCCAGGATAGGCGTGAGGGTGACGGTGTCCTCCCAGAACCGGAAGGCCCGGTTCACGGGAGAGGAAAGATGGAACTTCAGGACACCGTCCGCGTCGCTTCCCAGTACATAGCCCCGGATTTTAAGCGCTTCAACGATGCCGTTCTGCGCCAAGGCGGGGTCGCCGTTGACATGGATTTTCCGCTTCTGGTAGCCGAAGAAGGGGTAGACGAGCGCCATCACGGCGAAGATAGCGAGGATCCACCAGACGGAGGTCCAGCCATGGGTGAAGGCGACGGAGATGTCCCTGGACACCATTCCGGAAAGCATCAGGATGCCGATGATGATGGCGAGCAGGAGGCAGGTCTGGATGAAATACTTGATGGCGCGGCGGATGTAGGTCATTTTTCCAGGAGTCTTCGGAGGGAACGGACGGCATTGATGCCGATGGTGTACAGGTGATGGTCCAGGGCGAACTTCTGCACGCCGCTCAACGCGAGGTTGCGGGGCGTGTAGAACGCCTGGACGCGGGTCAAGCCCGTCTGGACCGATTCGCTTTTCGACTCGATCCGTGCGTGGTTGCTGTGGATGGCGGCGCTTAGCTCGTCCAGCGTCTTGATGTCCAGGTATTTACTCTTCTTGCTCATCGTCGTCGTCATTGAAGAAGAGATTGATGAACAGGGGGACGAAGGTGTCCTTGAACAAGTGGTCGCGCCGGCTGATGAGGATCCAGAGGACGAGGGCCAGCAGGACCGCCACGCCGAACGCCGACCAGGCGTAGCTGCCGATGAGTTCGCCGATCAGCAGGATCAGGCCGAAGGACAGCGCCAGGATGAGACTCGTCCCCACGCCGATAATGACGAAGAACGCCACCAGCTTGGACGCGGTGATGGACAAGCCTCTCGCCGTCCGGAGCTTCACGTCGTCCAGGCGGAGGTCGATGTAGTCCTTGGCTTTCCGGGAGAGGTCTTCGGCCGGCTCGGTGAAGCGGGTCATGCCTCGGGAGCCTGCTCGTCCGGCTGCTCGCCGACGGTTTCCTCGGCGGTTTCCTCGGCCTGCCGGAGGGCGTTCTCCAGGCGCTCCAACTGCTTGATAAGCAGGTCGCGGGTGCCTTCCTTGATTTCGGTGCCCTTCGTGCGGAGGGTTTCGCGGAGGTCCTTGATGGTGGCCTTCGCTTCGGCGGTCTTCTCATCGACCTTGGTGCCCAGGTCGCCGAGGTTCTCCTTGAGGTCTTCGTAGCCGTTTTCCGCGGCCTTCTTCACGCGGGCGCGGGTTTTCCAACCTTTGTCCGGAGCGTAGAGGATACCGAAAGCGGCGCCTGCGGCGAGGCCCGCGAGGAGGGTGAAGAAAGATTTCGTGCTTGCCATGACGATGTGGTTTTAAATCAGTTCGCGGATGATCTCGTCGGAAACGAAGAAGTGGTCCTCGGGGATCCGGTAACGGTCGCCCGTGCGGACCAGGGCTCCGGCTTCCAGGAGTCGTCCGATGTCTTCCTTGCTGCAATTTCCGTGCAGGAAGTCCGCGTCGATGCCCTTGTCAGTCCGCAGGGACAGCATGATGGTTTCGACGAGGGAATCCTCGGGGGAGAGGACCTCCTTCGTGGATTTCCAGCCCCGGAGGACCTTACTGTTCCACGAGCGGGCATTTCCCTGGAATGAATGCGCTCCAGGGCCGATTCCGACGTACGGGCGGCGTGCCCAGTAGCCGCCGTTATGGACCGCTTCGAAGCCTTCCTTGGCGAAATTGGAGATCTCGTAATGGTGATAGCCCGCCGCGCCGAGTTTCTGACAGAGCATGTCATATTGTCTGCGGCACAGGGTGTCATCGGCTTCGGTGTAGCGGCCTTCGGCCACCATCTCCGCCAGGGCGCTCTCGCCCTCGACGCTGAGCTGGTAGCAGGAGATGTGTTCCGGACCCAGGGCGATGGCCTGGTCGATGGTGTCGGCCCAGACGGCGTCGTCCAGGTGCGTGATGCCGAAGATGAGGTCGAGGCTGATGTTCTCGGCCCCGGCTTCCCGCGACAGGCGGAAGGCTTCCTTCGCGCCTGCGGCGTCGTGCCGGCGGTTCATCCATTGGAGCATCCTGTCATCGAAGGACTGGACGCCGATGCTGAGGCGGTTCACGCCCAGGGAGAGGAGGCTCTCCACATAGCCCTTCCCCTTCTCGACGATGTCCTCCGGATTCACTTCCATCGTAAACTCGCGGTAGGGGCCGCCGTGCCCGACCTCGTCCAGGGTGATCAGGATGCGGGTCAGGACGGAAAGCGGCAGCACCGAAGGGGTGCCGCCACCGAAATAAAGGGTCCTGGGGTCGTCGTCCATGTCCTTCGCCCGCTGCCGGATTTCCGCGCAGACACCGTCGCCGTAGGCCTTGAAACAGCCTTCCTCGGCGATTTCCGAGTAGAAGTCGCAGTAGGTGCAGAACTTCTTGCAGAAGGGGACGTGGACGTAGATCATAAGGTTAGCGCAGCATCAGCTCAGCGCGGCCGAGGGCGGTCTTCGTCGTGTAAGCTTCAGCGGTGTAGATGCCCTTGCCGAGTTCGCCCACGTCCTTGATGTAGATGCTCAGTTCCACATCCTCGCCTTCGTAATCGACCTCACGGGAAGCGGAGGCGGACAGGGTCTCGCCGCCCACGGTAAAGTCCGTGGAGGAGCTGTTCAAGATGACGTTTCCGTTCGGGTCCTTGACGCGGACGTACACGCGGATGGGGCCGTGCTCGGCAATCTCGTTCGCCACGAGGGAAAGGTTGGCGACAAAGTAGGTGACGCGGCTGGAGCGGTCGGTCACCCGGTCAGAGCCGTTGTAGGCTTCCAGGTGCAGGCCGCGGGCCTTCACGACGGAGCCGGCGGCCACCTGGCCGGAGAGGTTCTCCACCTGACGGGTCAGGTTCTCATTGGCCTGGCGGCTCTCAGCGGCTTCACGCCGCGCGGCGGCGGCATCGGCCGTGAGCTGCTTGTTCAAGGTGTTCAGGGAGTCAATCTGGACGATATAGCCGCGCATGATGGAACGCAGGGTACCGAGTTCCTTCTCGTACTGGCGGATCTTCGCGCGGTTCGTGGCCTCGGTTTTCGACAGTTTGTCAATAAGGAGGGCCACCTGCTCGCGGGAGGTGTCCAGCTGGCTGTTGATGTTCTCGTAGTCGGAATTCAGGTTCTCGAAATCGCTCTGCAGATTGAGGAGTTGCTGGGTGAGTTCGGCCTTTTCGCCTTCGAGCTCATTCACAAGGCTGCTCTTCTGGCTCCAGATCCAGGCCAGGGCACCGCCGAGGGCCAGGGCGGCGACGGCAAGGATGATGGTGGCGGTCTTCAGGGATCCATTGCGGTTTTTCTTCTCACGCTCTTCGCGTTCGATTCTCTCGAGGGGATCTTCAGTCATGGTGCTTTTCGTTTTAAATATCTGCAAATATATCTATATTTGTGAA
>CACZXH010000033.1 GCA_902785065.1 uncultured Bacteroidia bacterium | reverse complement strand
GCCGCGGATCGTGTTCGGGAAGATCTCGGAGATGAGCACCCAGCAGATCGGGCCCCAGGAGAACATGAACGAAGCGCTGTAGACCATCACGCTCACGACGCCGACGATGCCGGGCACGCCCGGGACGGCGTCCGCCAAGGCCACGCCCAGGGCGCCGAGGGCCATGCCCAGGGAACCGGTGATCAGGAGCGGCTTGCGGCCGAGCTTCTCCACCGTGAAGATCGCCACGAGGGTGAAGGTGATGTTGATGATGCCCATCAGGACGGTCTGCGTCATCGGACTGCCCATGCCCATGGATTCGAAGATACGCGGGGCGAAGTACAGCACGGCGTTGATGCCGACGAACTGCTGGAAGACGCTGAGCATGCAGCCGATGAAAATGACGATGAAGCCGTACGCAAGGAGCTTCTCCTTCTTCTCCACGACCGTGTTCTTGATGTCGTTCAGGATCTCGCGGGCCTTGGATTCGCCGTTGATGTTGGACAGGACCGTGAGGGCCTTCTCTTCGTTGCCGCTCATCGCGAGGTAGCGCGGCGTCTCGGGGACGAGCAGGATGAGCAGGGTGAAGAGGCCGGCCGGAACGCACTCGCTGCCGAACATCAGGCGCCAGCCGGTGGTGACGGACCAGTTGCCGTCGGCGGCGAGGTCGCCCAGGTTCACGATGCGGTTCAGGCCTTCGGCGAGGGATTCCATCTTCGGGGCGATGTGGTCACCTAGGATCACGAAGTTCACGAAGTACACGACGAGCTGACCGAAGATAATCGCGAACTGGTTCCAGGAGACGAGCGCGCCGCGCTTTTCGGCCGGGGCCACTTCGGCGATGTACATCGGGCAGATGGCGGAGGCCATGCCCACGCCGATGCCGCCGAGCACACGGTACAGGTTGAAAGCCACGAGGAGGCTCTTCGAGGCAACGCCCTTCTCGAAGAACAGGAACTCCGGATAGTAGGAGCCCGCTGCGGACAGGAAGAAGCACACGCCTGCGATGAAGAGGCTCTTCTTACGGCCGAACTTGCCGGCGAAGAGACCGGAAAGGGCGGAGCCGATGATACAGCCGATCAGGGCGCTGGAGGACGTGAAGCCGTGCAGGGCGTTCGTGTAGGTGAAATCCTTCGCACCCATGAAGAACGCCTGCAGGCCGCGCTCTGCGCCGGAAATGACCGCCGTGTCATATCCGAAGAGCAGGCCGCCGAGGACGGCTACCAAAACAATAGTAAACAGGTAGCCGGGGCTACCTGTTTGTCTGTAACTGGCCATGACGGTCTATTTCGCGTAGAGGTTCAGAAGGGTCTCGTAGAGCTCCTGCTTGCCGGATTCGGCCTTGACCTCACCGTTCTTCTTGGCATACTCGTAGAGTTCCTCGAGGGTGGCGTTGCCTTCCTCGAACTTCTTGCCGAGGCCGCTGTCGAAGGAAGCGTAGCGCTTGGCGACCATCTCGCAGAGCGGGCTCTCCTCGATGACGGCGGCCGCGTTCAGCAGGGCGTGGGCCATGGCGTCCATCGCGCTGATGTGGGCGATGAAGATGTCCTCCGGGTCGGTGGAAGAGCGGCGGAGTTTAGCGTCGAAGTTGGTGCCGCCGTCCTTGAAGCCGCCGTTGCGGATGATCTGGATCATGGCCTGGGTGAGATCGTACGGATCCACCGGGAACTGGTCGGTATCCCAGCCGTTCTGGGCGTCGCCGCGGTTGGCGTCGATGCTGCCGAGGAAGCCGTTGTCAACGGCCACGGTGAGCTCGTGCTCGAAGGTGTGGCCGGCGAGGGTGGCGTGGTTCACCTCGATGTTCACCTTGAAGTCCTTGTCCAGGCCGTTGGCGCGGAGGAAGCCGATCACGGTCTCCGTGTCCACGTCGTACTGGTGCTTGGTAGGCTCCATCGGCTTGGGCTCGATGAGGAAGGTGCCCTTGAAGCCGTTGGCGCGGGCGTAGTCGCGGGCGGCGGTGAGCATCTTGGCGAGGTGGTCCTTCTCGCGCTGCATCTGGGTGTTCAGGAGGGTGTAGTAGCCTTCCCGGCCGCCCCAGAACACGTAACCGGTGCCGCCGAGCTTGATGGTGGCGTCAATCGCGTTCTTGATCTGCAGGGCTGCGCGGGCGACGATGTCGAACTGCGGGTTCGTGGCGGCGCCGTTCATGTAGCGCTTGTTGCCGAACACGTTGGCCGTGCCCCAGAGGTTCTTGATGCCGGTCTCCTGCTGCTTCTCCACGAGATAGTCGGTGATGTCCTTCATGCGGGCCTCGTACTCTTCGATGTCCTCGGTGTCCTCGACCAGGTCGATGTCGTGGAAGCAGTAGTAGCCGATGCCCAGCTTCTGCATGATTTCGAAGCCGGCGTCAGCCTTCTGACGGGCGCGGCAGTAGGGGCACTCGCCCTTGTCCCACTCGTAGGAACGGGTCTGGCCGCCGAACGGGTCGGCAGAAGCCTGGCCCAGGGTGTGCCACCAGGCCATCGCGAACTTGAACCAGTCCTTCATGGGCTTGCCCATGACCACGCGCTCGGCGTCATAATAATGGAAAGCCAGGGGGTTCTTGCTCTCAGCGCCCTCGAAGGGGATCTTTCCGATTGTCGGGAAATACTCTTTTGCCATGATGTTTTGTGTTTTTAGGTGTTTTGTTTATTGATTTAAAGATTCGATTTCCATCTTTCGTAGGCTTCCTTGTACTCATCCTCGTGCGACGGGGTGATGACGGCGAGTTTCTCCAGGGTGGCGAAGGCCTCGTTGTTGTCGCGGTAAATGCCCGCGCCGATGCCCGCGCCCTTGGCGGAACCCGAAGATCGGGGAGAGGAACATGTTGGCCTTGCCGGCGTGGATCATCTTCACCGGGATGCCCATCTTCTCCATGATCTCGATGCCGTACTGGAAGGAGAAAACGATGCCTTCCTGTGCGGCGCGCATCAGGTGCGCCTTGCCATGGCGGTTGAAATTGACCCCATGGATGCTGCAGCCGGTGTCCTTGTTCCCGAGCATGCGCTCCGCGCCGTTGCCGAAGGGAAGGATTGACACGCCGTCCGAGCCGATGGGGACGGAGGCGGCGACGTTGTTCATGTCGGCATAGGAGATGCCTTCCGGGGCGACGTTGCGGCGGATCCAGGAGTTCAGGATGCCGGTGCCGTTGATGCAGAGGAGGACGCCAAGGCGGGTCTGTTCCGCCGTGTGGTTCACGTGCGCGAAGGTGTTCACGCGGCTCTTCGGGTCATAGTTGACCGTGCCGTTCACGCCGTACACGACGCCGGAGGTACCGGCGGTGGAGGCGATTTCGCCCGGATTGAACACGTTCAGGGAAAGGGCGTTGTTGGGCTGGTCGCCGGCGCGGTAGGTGACTGGGGTGCCGGGGGCGAGGCCCAGGACCTCCGCCGCTTCCTTCGTCAGGTTGCCCTGCTGGCCGAAGGTGGGACGGATCTGCGGGATGAGGTTCGGGTCGAAGCCGAACTGGTCCAGCAGGCGGTCGGACACCTTGTTCTCGCGGAAATCCCAGAAGATACCCTCGGACAGGCCGCTGACGGTGGTACACACCGTGTCGGTCAGGCGCATGGCGATGTAGTCGCCCGGGAGCATGATCTTGTTGATGCGCTCATACAGCTGGGGCTCGTTCTTCTTCACCCAGGCGAGTTTCGCGGCGGTGAAGTTGCCGGGGTTGTTCAGCAGGTGGTCCAGGCACCAGTCGGCGCCCAGGGCCCCGAAGGCATTGTTGCCATAGGGGACGGCGCGGGAGTCGCACCAGATAATGGACGGGCGCAGGACATTGTGGTCCTTGTCCACGCATACGAGGCCGTGCATCTGGTAGGAGATGCCGATGGCCTTGATATCGGCGGGGGAGAAGGCCTTGCTCTGCAAGGTGGCCTTGCTGCGGACCTGCTCCAGGATGTCGGCGGTGGCGAGTTTCAGGTTGGCCCACCACATGGCCGGGTCCTGCTCGGCGAAGCCGGGCTGCTTGGACATGATGGGCGCCTCGCTCTTCGGATAGAAGGCGGTGGCCACGCACTTGCCGGTCTCGACGCTCACGAGGCTGGCCTTGACGGAAGAACTTCCGACGTCGTAACCTAAGAGGTACATGCTTATAATCTCGATTTGTTATAAATATTCTTGTCGAAACGATAGAACCGCGCGGCGCGGTGGGAAACACCCTTCTCGCGCTCGTCCAGGGCGACGAGGTACGGCATCTGGGTCATCTTCTTGTAGAAGTTGGCCGGGTCCAGGCGTTTGCCGAAGACCACCTCGTAGAGGTTCCGCAGCTGGGTGACGGTGAACTTGCGGGGCAGGAGGTCGTACAGGATGGAGGGATCCATCGAGGCGAGGGCCCGCAGATGCTCCAGGGCATGCGCAATGATGTCGTTGTGGTCGAAGGCCAGGGGCGGGATCGCGTCGACGGGAACCCAGAGGGCCTCGGTGCTTTCCAGGTCACGGCTGTTGCCCCGGCCGATCTTCACGAGGGCCATGTAGGCCACTGTGACGATGCGGTGCACATGGGCTTTCTGCGCGTGCTCCAGCCAGTGGACGTCCTTGGGGTCCTTGGTCCGGTTGATGGAACCGAAGGACTGGAACTGTACGAGCGGGATGTTCTTCAGGCCGGTGAGTTCGGCCAGGACGCGCCGGGCGGCGTCGTCCAGTTCTTCATTGTCCAAGATCAGGCTGCCGGGGAGTTTCATATCGTGGAAGGCCTGGCCGTCCTCGATGCCCGTGCGCCGGATTAGGAGCACCTCCAGCCGCGTCCCGTTGAAGCCGAGAACCGCGCAGTCGACTGAAAGGTGAATTTTGGCTAGTCCGTTGTCCATAGAGCAATTGGTCTTAGTACAGACACAAATGTAGCAAATTAATTGCAAGAAACAAAAACATTTTTTAATATTTTTCGTAACTTATTGATAATCAATGTGTATTAAATTGTGTAACCTACAATTTGAATGATATGTTTCGCCCTGTCCCTTTTTTTACGTAACTTTGTGCCCGGTCTTGCCGCTCCGCGCCTCGTCCGCGGCGGCCGGCCGCCCCGGGGTGTGGCGCAGTTGGCTAGCGCATCTGGTTTGGGACCAGAGGGTCGTGTGTTCGAGTCACATCACCCCGACAGGAAAAAGCCTGGCACCGGCCAGGCTTTTTCCGTTTCTCCCTTTTTCCTATCTTTGTAGTATGGACATTCAGCAAATCATGGATATCGTCCGGGAGGCGGGGACGCTGATGGACCGGACGGGCGGGTTCGAGGTGCACGACAAGGGGGCGCGGGAGAATATCGTCACGTCGTCGGACGTGGCGGTGCAGCATTTCCTGACGCAGCGGCTCGGGGAGTTGCTGCCCGGGAGCGGATTTCTGTGCGAGGAGGAGGATTTCGCCGATACGGCCCACGAGGCCGTGTGGATCATCGACCCCATTGACGGGACGGCCAATTACGCCCGCGGAAACGAAAACTGCTGCATCAGCGTGGCGCTGGTACGGGGCGGCGAGCTGGCTATGGGCGTGGTTTACTGCCCATGGCGGGGTGAGCTTTACTCGGCCGAGAAGGGCTGTGGAGCGTTCTGCAACGGGAAGCCCATCCACGTATCGGACCGGACCTATGAACGGGGACTCCTTTTCACGGCGATGTCCACCTACCGGAAGGACCTGGCCCGCAGTTGCAGCGACATCATTTACGATGTGTATATGGCGTGCAACGACGTGCGCCGGACCGGCTCCGCCGCCGTCGAGCTGTGCCTGATGGCCGCTGGCTTCGCGGAGCTCTACTTCGAGATGCGGCTGATGCCGTGGGACTACGCCGCGGCGAGCCTCATCCTGCTGGAGGCCGGCGGCGCCGCCTGTGACTTCACGGGCGGATTCCCGTCGCTGTACAAGCCTTCCATGTTTATCGCAGCGAACACGCGCGAGCATTGCGAGCGCCTCCTGGCAACCGTTCACAAGCATTTGGACCAAGTACCATACTGATAACCATGAGAACACGTTTCTTTCTCCTTTGCGGGATCCTGGCCGGCGCCTTTTGCGCCTGCCAGCCCCGGGGCCCGCAGCCCGTGAACCCGAAAGCCACGAAAGAAGCCCGCGAACTGCTGGATTTCCTGTATTCCATCAGCGGGCAGTACACGATGGCCGGCGAGCACAACTTTTCCAGCGACCTCGAGCGGTATGACGCCGAGGTCCTCGCCATCACGGAAAAGCTGCCCGTGGTGTGGGGAAGCGATTTCAGCTTCAACGACATCGGCGATGGCTTCGAGCGCTACCAGCACGCCGGCCCGCTCAATGTGACCGTCCCCTTCGACCGTCCCTGCGAGCAGACGGGCCGCACAGTCGCGGAAGCGCGGCAGGACATCGTGGACACGGCCATCCGGAAATGGAAGGAAGGGCGCATCATCACTCTGATGTGGCATTGCTGCGACCCGCGGTTCGGGGGCGGCAACGACTGCAACGGCGACAAGGTCTGGACGATGGAGAACGGTCCCTCCGACGAGGAATGGGATGCGCTCTGCACGCCGGGAACGGCCCTGCACGCCGCCTGGGAACGGGAGATGGACACGGTCATCCCGTACCTGCAGCAGCTGCGGGACGCCAGAGTCCCAGTCCTGTGGCGGCCTTACCACGAGATGAACGGCGCTTGGTTCTGGTGGGGCAACAAGCCCGGGGAGAACGGCTTCAAGCGCCTTTGGATCATGACCTACGAGTATTTCACGGGCAAGGGACTGGATAATCTCCTCTGGGTCTGGGATCCCAACGCCCCGCGCGTCAAGGAGAACGACGACGCTTTCCCTTATGTCGATTTCTATCCGGGGAACGAGTATGTCGACATCCTCGCCGCCGACATCTACGCCTGGGACTACAAGCAGTCGCACCACGACGAGCTGGTGGAACTGGGCGGCGGTAAGCCCATCGCGATGGGCGAAGTCGGCCAGCTTCCGAAGGAACTTTCCATCTTTGAAGAGCAGCCTGCCTGGACCTGGTTCATGGTCTGGGGCTATTTCATCGGCGGACACCGCTCGACGGAAGATCACTTGGACCTCGTGCGCAGCATCTATGACTCCCCGCGCATCCTCACGCTGGACGAGATCGCCTTCGAGAAAGGCAAGCACCGGGTGAAGTCCCCCAAGGCCGCCGAATAGCCGGTACTCCACCGTGTCCCGCGTCATTTTCCATATCGACGTGAATTCCGCCTTCCTCAGCTGGACGGCGGTGAAGATCGTCATGGAAGGGGGGCAGGACATCCGGGAGGTGCCGTCGGTCGTGTCGGGGGACCCGAGCGACCGGCGGAGCATCATCGCGGCCGCGTCGATGCCCGCCAAGAAGCTGGGCATCCGGGCGGCGATGCCGGTGACGATGGCGCTGCGGATACTTCCGCAGCTGGTCATCGTCCACGGCGACTGGGAGTGGTACAAGCGCTGCTCCGAGGGCTTCATCGCCATCTGCCGGAGCTATTCCCCGGTGCTGCAGCAGTTTTCCATCGATGAGTGTTTTCTCGACATGAGTCTCCGGTGCGGGGGCCGCGACCCAGTGGACATCGCCACCCGCCTCAAGGAAGAGATCAAGTCCCGCCTGGGGTTCACGGTCAATGTCGGGGTGGGCCCGAACAAGCTCCTGGCGAAAATGGCCTCGGACTTCGAGAAGCCGGACAAGGTCCATACCCTCTGGGAGCACGAAGTCCGCGACAAGATGTGGCCCCTGGGCGTGCGGGACCTTCTCTGGGTCGGAAAGAAGACCGAGGAGCGGCTCGTCGCCTACGGTATCCACACGATCGGGGACCTGGCCTGCTTGAGCGTAGGCCAGCTCACCCGCCTCGTGGGATCGAAGTTCGCCGCACAGCTGCACGAGAACGCGAACGGCCGGGACGACTCCCCGGTGGAAACCGAGGTCCAGGAAGCCAAAAGCTACAGCGCAGAACGGACATTCGCGAAGGACCTCTCCGACCCGAAGGACATTGACCGGGCCCTCTTCCACGTGGCCTGCATCGTCGCCCACCGCATCCGCCGCGATGATTTCCGGGCTTCCACGGTGTCGATGTTCGTCAAATATACGGACTTTTCCGTCGCTCAGCGGCAAACTTCCCTGGACCAGCCCACTGACGTGACGGCCCTTATCCTGAACGCGGCCCGGCGCATGCTCGCCGAGGTCTGGGACGGCGTCGTTCCGCTCCGCCAGGTCGGCCTCGGCGTCTCCAAACTCACCCACGAAACCGTTGAACAGATGTCCCTCTTCGAGGACCCTAAGATGGACTACTACCGCGAATGGGACCGCCAGTACGACGCCGCCCGCGCCCAAGCCGAAGACGCCCGCCTCCTCGCCTACGAGCGGAAGAATCCTGCTGACCCCAGGGTTGCAAATGTGGAGGAGAAAGCGTATCTTTGTAATACGGACCACCTGAAAAAGAATGATTTACAAGATACCCATGAAACGGAGTGATTTCAAAGTCGGAATCGTCGGGGCCGGGTGGATCGCGGAAAAGGCGGCCATCACGCTGAACGGGCTCGAGGGGTTCCGCCCGTATGCGATCGGGTCGAGGTCGCTGGAGAAGGCGCAGGCTTTTGCCGCCCAGTGGGACATTGAGCGTGCCTATGGGTCGTACTCGAAAGTGATTGACGACCCGGAGGTGGACCTCCTCTATGTGGCGACGCCGCATTCGCACCATTTCGACGTCACGAAGGAGGCCCTGGAGGCAGGTCATCGTGGACCTGGCCCGGCGCCGGAAGGTGTTCCTCGCCGAGGCCATCTGGACGCGGTACCAGCCTGCCCTGCAGATGGTGCGGGGGCTCATTCAGGAAGGACGCATCGGCAAGCCGCAACTTGTGACGGCCACCCTCGGATATAGCATGGGTCAGAAAGAGCGGATCTTCCGGCCGGACCTGTGCGGCGGCGCGCTGCTGGACCTCGGTGTGTACTGCCTCAATTTCGTGCGGATGTTCTGCGACGCCCCGATCGTGTCGATCAATTCGCAGTGCGTGAAGACGGACACGGGAATGGACCTTTCCAATGCCATCTCCCTCGTGCTCGCCGACGGCATTCTCGCGAACGTCCAGTCTTCGGCCGCTTGTGTGGGCGATAACATCGGCGTCATCGCGGGGACGGAGGGGAACCTTATCATCGACAATGTCAACAACCCCCAGCGCATCACGGTGAACGGGCCGGACCGCGTGTACGTCGAGACGATCCTGGTCCCGAAGCAGATCACGGGCTATGAGTACCAGTTCGTCGCCTGCCGGGACGCCCTCGCCGCCGGACTTACGGAACCGCCGCAGATGCCTTTGGACGAAACCCTGTACATCATGGAACTCATGGACGGCCTCCGCCAGGAATGGGACGTCCGCTATCCGATGGACGAAATCGATTGGAAATGAAAAGGAAAGCTTTATTCATCGGCGGCACCGGAACGATCAGTACCGCCATCACCGCGCAACTGGCCGCGGAAGGGGAGTGGGAACTCACGCTCCTGAACCGGGGGAACCGGAGTGCCCAGGTACCTGCCACCGTGAAGGTCCTGAAGGCCGATATCAATGACGAGGCCGCCGTGGCGAAACTCCTTGAAGGTACGCAGTGGGACTGCGTGTGCGATTTCATCGGCTTCGTCCCGGCCCAGGTGGAGCGCGACTGGCGCCTCTTCCGCGGGCGGACGAAGCAGTACATGTACATCAGCAGCGCATCGGCCTATCAGAAGCCGCTCACGAGCCCCGTCATTACGGAAGGCACGCCGCTGGTGAACCCGTACTGGCAGTACTCCCGCGACAAGATCGCCTGCGAGGACTTCCTGATGGGCAAGTTCCGCGAGGAAGGCTATCCGGTCACGATCATCCGCCCGTCGCACACCTACGGCGACAGGTCCGTGCCCCTCGGGGTTCACGGTGACAACGGTTCCTGGCAGGTTCTGAAGCGGATGCTCGAGGGCAAGCCCGTGATTATCCACGGTGACGGCACGTCCCTGTGGACCCTCACGCACAACACCGATTTCGCAAAGGGGTTCGTGGGCCTGATGGGCAACCCCCACGCGATCGGGGACGTGTTCCACATCACCTCCGACGACACCTTGACCTGGAACCAGATCTACCAGACCATCGCAGACGCGCTGAACGTGCCCCTGAAGGCGGTCCACGTGTCCTCGGAGTTCCTGGACGCGGTCGGCCCGTATGACTACCGCGGCGGGCTTATCGGCGACAAGGCCAACACGGTCCTGTTCGACAACCGCAAGCTCAAGCGTGCGGTGCCGGGCTTCAAGGCCACGGTCCGCTTCGATCAGGGCGTGCGCCGGACCATCGACTACATCCTGGCCCATCCGGAATGCCAGGAGGAGGATCCGGCCTTCGACGCCTGGTGCGACCGGGTGATTGCCGCGGTGGAGACCGCGAAGGCCTCGCTCCGCTGACGTTTCGTCCGCCGAAACGGTTGTTTCATCGGGAAATCCTCGCCTAGGGCATCGGGTCTCCCGATTTTTTCGTACCTTTAACCCGATTAATAACACGCACGTATGAAAAAGCTCCTGATTCTCTGTGTCGCTTTGCTGGCGCTTGCCGGCTGCAAGAAGACGAAGACGCCGTCCGTCCACCCGGACTGGACCTACAGCTCCGTGATGTACGAAGTGAATATCCGTCAGTTTTCCCCGGAGGGAACCTTTGCCGGCGTCGAAGCCCAGCTTCCTCGCCTGAAAGACCTCGGCGTGGACATCCTCTGGCTCATGCCGATGTACGAGATCGGCACCGAGGGCCGCAAGGGCACCCTCGGCTCCTATTACGCCATCTCCGACTACAAGAAAGTGAACCCGGAATTCGGGACGATGGCGGATTTCGAGCACCTGCTCGCCGCGGCCCACAAGCAGGGTTTCAAGGTCATCCTGGACTGGGTGGCCAACCAGACCGCCCCGGACAACGTTTGGATGACCGAAAAGCCCGCGGACTTCTACGAGCGCGACGCGGACGGGAACGCCATTTGGGAATATGACTGGACCGATACCCGCAGCCTCAACTACGACAACGAGGAGGTATGGTGGGCCCAGGACGACGCGATGCGTTTCTGGCTCGAGAAGGGCGTGGACGGCTTCCGCTGTGACGCCGCCGGCGAGGTGCCCGCCGCCTTCTGGAAGGGCATCCTCCCCAAGATGAACAAGGACTATCCCGACATCTACCTCCTCGCCGAGGCGGAGCGCGACAACCTGGCCGACGCCACCGAGACCTTCGACGCGAACTATGCCTGGGAACTGCACCACCTGCTGAACAGCCTGGCGCAGGGCCGCAAGACGGTGACCGATCTCAAGGAGTATGTCACCCGCGATGCCGCCCGCTTCCCGAAGGAGGCCTTCCGCCTGACCTTCACCTCCAACCATGATGAGAACTCCTGGTCCGGCACCGAATTCGAGCGCGAAGGCGCTGCGGCGAACGCCTGCGCCGTCCTGTGCTTCACCCTGCCGGGCAGCCAGCCGCTGATCTACACCGGTCAGGAGATCGGCCTCTCCCGCCGGCTGGAGTTCTTCGAGAAGGACCCGATCACGGACTGGAGCGCCAATGAATACACCACCTTCTGGAAGAAGCTCGTGGACCTCAAGCACGGCAATCCCGCCCTCGCCGCCGGCGAGAAGGGCGGCGACATCGTCTGGTGGGAAATCCCCGAAGGCCTGGACGGCATCGTCGCTTTCCACCGCGAGGTGAAGGGCAACAAAGTGATCGTCCTCGCCAACTTCGGCGTCGCTCCTCCTGTCATTCCGAGCGAAGCCGAAGGCGAAGTCGAGAAATCTGAGCCGACCGACAACCGTCCGGCGGCCGAGACCGGCGGCACGCCTTTCAAGAACCTGGAGGCCGCTCCGGTCAAGCTCCCGGTCAACCTGGACGGCACGTATCAGGAAGTCTTCTCCGGCAAGACTTACCAGAAAGGCATGAACGACTTCACCCTCGCGCCGGGCGGGTATGTGGTCCTGACCAAAAAATGATGAAGAGAATCCTGATGGCAACGGCCGTGGCGGCCGGGCTCACGGGCTGCCAGGCCGCGTTTGACCCGGCGAAGATTCCGGATGCGACTCCGGAGGAAGTGACGCGTGTGGAACCCCTCAGCTGGTGGACGGGGATGAAAACCCCGCTGCAGCTGATGGTGCAGGGAAAAGACGTTGGCGCCAAGGAAATCCGCATCGAGGGCGGCAAGGGCGTTTCCGCGAGGGCGACGCACCAGGCCGCCAGTCCGGACTACCTGTTCGTGGATGTGGAAATCCAGGCCGATGCCGCCCCCGGCACCTACTATCTGGTCGTAAAAGACGGTGAAAAGGAGGTCAAGTATCCCTACCTGATCCGCGAACGCGAGAAAGGCAGCGCCGACCGCGCCAGCTTCACGACGGCGGACATGATCTACCTTATCATGCCCGACCGTTTCTCCTCGGCCTTCCTCGATAACGACACGGCCTGGCAGGGCGGCGAGTACGACGACGGCTCGGCCGTCGCCTGGCCTGTCCCCGCCACGCCCGACGAGGTGGACCGCGAGGACCCGGTGGCCCGCCACGGCGGCGATATCCAGGGCATTATCAACCACCTGGACTACATCGCCGACCTGGGAGCAACGGCCATTTGGAGCACGCCCCTGCTGCTGGACAACCAGCCGCACGAGTCCTACCACGGCTATGCCTGCGCCGATTACTATCACATTGACCCGCGCTTCGGTGACAACGCCCACTACAAGCAGTTCGTGGACGAGGCCCATGGGAAAGGCCTGAAGGTCATCATGGACATCGTTACCAACCACTGCGGCACGGCCCACTGGTGGATGGACAACCCGCCCTTCCCGGACTGGTATCACGTCTCCGAGCCGTACATGCAGATGAACGCGGTGTTTTCGGTCTATATGGACCCGCACGCCTCGGTGAAGGACCGCGACCGCCAGCAGAGCGGCTGGTTCGTCCCGTCGATGCCGGACATGAACCTGGATAACCCGTACGTGCTGCGCTATTTCCAGCAGTGGGCGGTGTGGTGGATCGAGTACGCGGGCCTGGACGGCCTCCGCGTGGATACCTACCCGTACAACGAGCCTGAGCCGATGGCCGAGTGGTGCAAGGCGGTCCGGAAAGAGTATCCGAAGATGAATATCGTGGGCGAATGCTGGGACATGAACATCCCGCAGGTCGCCTACTGGCAGTCCGGCCACCCGAACCGGAACGGCTTCGACAGCCACCTGCCCTGCATCATGGACTTCCCGCTCCAGCAGGCCATTCTGCGCGCCCTGACGGAGGACGAAGTGTGGTGGGATGAAGGCATGACGCGCGTGTACACGGTCCTGGCCCAGGATTTCGCCTACCACGACCTGGACAACCTCATGATTTTCTTCGCGAACCACGACCACGACCGCACGGGCGATGTGCTGCGGCACGATCCCGCCCGGATGCGGCTCGCACTCGCGCTGCTCGCCACGCTCCGCGGCATCCCGCAGCTGTACTACGGCGACGAAATGATGTTCTGCGAGAAACCGGGTCTGCACCACGACGGTTCCAAGCGCATCGACTTCCCGGGCGGCTGGGAGGGCGACGTCGTGAACCTTTTCACGCCGGAAGGCCGCGCGGCGGCGGGTTACACCCGCGACGCGGACTATACGGCCGCCGAAGGCCTGCACGACTATGCCCGCGCCCTCTTCCGCTGGCGCAAGGGCTGCCCCGTCATCCATCACGGAAAGACACTCCATTTCCTTTCCCGGAAGAATGTCAAGGACCGCAACATTACGGACAACACCTATTCGTACTTCCGCTACGATGACCAGGATGCCGTATTCGTGTACATCAACAACACGGACGAAGTGCGCGAACTCGACTGGTCGCACTACGACGAGTTCGTCGCCGGCCCCGTCGAGGGCCGCGACGTAATCTCCGGTGAGCCCGTCACCCTGGCCGACGGCCTCCCCGTCGATCCCCGCACCGCCCTCATCGTGGAATTCAAACGCTGACCCCATGAAAATCGACATTCTCTGCAAGAACGACGGCCGGAAGCATCATGTGCGGGTCGGTTCCGACCTCCTGCATCTCGCCCGGAAAGAGTATCCTGAAACCGTCGACCCGAAGACCGGCAAGCGGTACCAAGTGCTCGCCGCCCTGGTGGACCACAAACTCAAGGAACTGAGTTTCAGTATCTTCTTCCCGCATGAAGTCACGTTTATCGGCTACAACGACCCCGATGGACGACGGACCTATATCCGTTCGCTGAGTTTCCTGCTTCAGCACGCCGTGCGCGACGTATTCCCGGGCAAGGTGCTGGTGGTCGAGCATTCCCTGCCCAGCGGTCTGTACTGCGAGCTTCGCGACGGGCGCCCCGGCGGTCCGGCCTTCAAGCCGGATGTCGAAGGCTTTGAGCGCCTTCGCGCCCGCATGCGGGAGCTGGTCGATGCGGACCTGCCGTTCACGACGGAAAAGATTCCGACCGAGGAGGCCGAAACCCTCTTCGAGGAACAGGGACAGCCCTACAAGGCGGAGCTCCGCCGGTCGCTCGGCCGGTATTTCTGCCGGGTCTATTACCTGGACGGCCAGGTGGATACCTTCCACGGGCCGCTGGTTCCCTCGACGGGCTATCTCCAGGTGTTCGGCCTGATGCCCTTCCACAAGGGTTTCTGCCTCCAGCCGCCGGCCAGCAACGACCCGTCCCGGGTCACCCCCCGGCGCCCGCAGAGCAAGCTCTCCGCGACTTTCAAGGAGTATTCCGCCTGGTGTCACACCACCGGTATCGGCGGCATCGGCACGCTGAACAAGAAGCTGTTGGAAGGGAAGGCCGTGAAGCTTATCAACCTGTGTGAAGCACGGCAGGAACGGGAGTATGCCCGCGTGGCGGACCTGATCTTTGCCGAACGCGAACGCGTGAAGATCGTCTTCATCGCCGGACCGTCCTCCAGCGGCAAGACTTCGTCTTCGCTCCGCCTGGCTCAGCAGCTCCGCATCCTGGGCATGAAACCCAAGGTCATTGAACTGGACAACTACTTTGTGTCCCGGGACCGGACGCCGTTGGATGAGGATGGCGAGTTCGACTTCGAGGCGCTGGAAGCGATGGACCTGGAACTGTTGGGGAACCACCTGAATGCGCTCCTGGCAGGCGGCCGGGTGGAACTTCCCCGCTACGACTTCAAGCAGGGGAGACCTTTCTTCGAAGGCAACTTCATGGAGTTGGATGAGAACGACATCCTGATCATGGAAGGGATCCACGCGCTGGATCCGGCCATGGTCCCGTCCGTGGACCAGACCCGCATTTTCCGCGTATACGCTTCGGCCCTGACCTCCCTGAACGTGGATGAGAACAACAACATCTCCACGACCGACAACCGGCTCCTGCGCCGGATGGTCCGGGACTTCCGCTACCGCGGCACCAGTCCCGAATCCACCATCCTCCGCTGGCCCTCCGTCCGCCGCGGCGAGAACAAGTACATCTTCCCGTTCCAGGAGAACGCCGACGCGCAGTTCAACTCCGCCCTCCTGTATGAGCTTCCGCTGCTGAAATACTACGCGGAGCCCCTCCTGCGGCGGATCCACCCTTCCTCGCCGGCCTATACGGACGCCATCCGGCTCCTCAAGTTCCTGGACTACATCGTCGTCCTCACCCCCGAGGAGATCGCCGCCGTCCCCCCGACTTCCATCCTGCGCGAGTTCATCGGCGGGCAGACGCTCTAAGCCGGTCTTCGTATGAAAAGGATACATGTCCTGCTGATTCTCACCCTGTCCCTGGTGGCGACGCTCGCCGCGGCTCAGGAGCGGCCTGCCAACTACGCCCGCGCCCCGCGTTTCAAGGCGCTGGTCTATTACTCGGAAAACGCCGAGGATGCGCACGTGCAGTTCTCCCGCCAGGGGGTCGAGTTCTTCCGGAAGCTGACCGTCGGCGAGGGCTTCTACCTGGACGTCACCACGAGCCTTTCCGACTATCCGTACGAAAAGCTCAAGGAGTACACCTGCGTCATCATGCTTGACGATGCGCCGCACGGTCCGGCAGAACGGGTAGCGTTCGAACAGTACATGGAGAACGGCGGCGGGTGGATCGGCTTCCACGCTTCCGGCTACAACGACCGGAGCACCCGCTGGCCGTGGTTCTCCCGGTTCCTCGGCTGCGGGGTATTCAAGTGCAACAACTGGCCGCCCCAGCAGGCGCTCGCCGACGTGGACCTCCCCGACCACCCGGTCACGAAGAACCTGCCCGGCTCGTTCGTGCTGCCGGCCAGCGAGTTCTATCAGTGGGAGGAGGACCTCCGGGTCAAGGATCATATCCGGGTGCTGCTGTCGCTTTCCCCGAAGAACTATCCCTTCGGGATCAAAGACATCGTGTACGGCGGCGACTGGCCGGTCGTGTGGACCAACCTGAACTACCGGATGATTTACCTGAACATGGGCCACGGGGACGAATGCTTCTCCGAAGCCACCCAGAACCTGCTGTTCGTCAACGCTTTCCGGTGGATTGTCAGCCGGGACCCGTCCGGGAATCCGTTCGACAAGTGAAATAAACGATTTTTTCCGTACCTTTGCATTCCCATGAAGAAGAAGGAGTACATACAGGTACGGGGCGCGAAAGCCAATAATCTGCAGAATATCGACGTGGACATCCCCCGCGGGGAGTTCGTCGTCGTCACGGGGCTTTCCGGCAGCGGAAAGTCCTCGTTGGCGTTCGATACCATCTATGCGGAGGGCCAGCGGCGGTATATGGACACCCTGTCCACGTACGCGAAGCACTTCATGGGCATCCTCGAGAAGCCCGAGGTAGAGGAGATCCGCGGCCTGAGTCCCATCATCGCCATCGAGCAGAAGACCACCGGGAACAACCCCCGCTCCACCGTGGGCACCATCACGGAAATCTACGACTTCCTCCGCCTGCTGTACGCGAAGGGTTCGCGCGCCATTTCGCCGGAATCCGGCGAGGAGATGGTGCGCTACACCGACGGCCAGATCGTGGACCTCATCCTCACCTCCTACCGCGACCGCAAGTGCTACTTGCTGGCGCCGCTCGTGCGGGGCCGCAAGGGCCACTACCGCGAACTGTTCGACCAGCTCCGGAAACGCGGCTACACGGAGGTCCGCATCGACGGGGAAATCCTGGAGCTGCAGGGCGTGCAGGCCCTGGACCGTTACAAACCCCATTTCATTGAACTCGTTGTGGACCGCCTCAAACCCGGGGCGGGGGATGACAAGCGGGTGCGCGACTCCGTCGCCCAGGCGCTTTCCGCCGGCAAGGGGTCGGTGGCCGTCATGGATTTGGAAACGGGCGCGCTGCAGCATTTCTCCAAGCACCTGGTGGACCCGGTGACAGGAACCTCCCTCCAAGAGCCGCAGCCGCACACCTTCTCTTTCAACTCGCCGCAGGGCTACTGCCCGCACTGCAAGGGCCTGGGCACCATCGTGGACGTCAATGTCGACACCATCATTCCGGACCGCACCAAGTCCATCGCCGACGGGGCCATCGTTCCGCTGGGGAAGGTCCGCGAGAGCCGGAGATTCGACATCGTCCGGTCCATCGCCCGGAAATACGGCTTCAGCCTGTACGAGCCCATCGGCACCCTGCCGGACGAGGCGGTGATGCTGCTCGTGTACGGCTCCGACGAGTTGTTCCGTGTGGGTGACGGCGGCCTTTCCGAGATGGAAGCCTGGGGCGGCGTCATCGACCATATCGAAGACACGATCGTCTGTCCCGACTGCCACGGCACGCGCCTTTCGAAGGAAGCCCTCTGCTTCCGGATCGACGGGAAAACGATTGCCGAAGTGGCCGCGCTGGAGATGTCCGAGCTGCGCAAGTGGCTGGACGACATTCCCGCCGGCTTCAACCAGCGGGAGCTGAATGTCTCCCGCGATATCCTCAAGGAGCTGCGCGAGCGGGTCCAGTTCATGCTGGACGTGGGTCTGGACTACCTGTCGCTGGACCGCGCGACGGCATCCCTGTCCGGCGGCGAAAGCCAGCGCATCCGCCTGGCGACGCAGATCGGCTCCAAGCTCGTGAACGTGCTCTATATCCTGGACGAGCCATCCATCGGCCTGCACCAGAAGGACAACCGCAAGCTCATCGCCTCGCTGAAGGCCCTCCGCGACGAGGGCAATTCCGTGATGGTGGTGGAGCACGACGCGGAGACGATGTACAGCGCCGACTGGCTCGTAGACGTGGGTCCCGGGGCGGGGGAGCAAGGCGGCAGGATCTGCCTCAGCGCCCCGCTCGGAACGCTGCTGAAGGATGAGCCGATGGACAAGGACACCGCGTCGCACGCCGTCGTGGGCCCTTCCGTGACGCTGGATTACCTGCAGGGGCACAAGACGATCCCGGTGCCGGCTCGCCGCCGGCGCGGGAACGGCGAAACGCTCACGCTCCGCGGCGCCCGGGGCAACAACCTCAAGAACATCGACGTATCTTTCCCGCTGGGGTGCTTCATCGGCGTGGCCGGCCTCTCCGGCAGCGGAAAGTCCTCCCTCGTGAACGAGACGCTGATGCCCATCCTCAAGCAGAAGTTCTACCACGGCAAAGAGAAACCCCTGCCGTTCGACTCGCTGGAGGGCATCGAGCATATCGACAAGCTCATCGAAATCGACCAGTCGCCCATCGGCCGCACCCCGCGGTCGAACCCGGCCACCTTCACCGGCGTGTTTAACGACATCCGCCTCCTCTTCGAGGAAACGCAGGACGCCAAGGTGCGGGGCTTCAAGGCCGGCCGTTTCTCCTTCAACGTGCCTGGCGGACGCTGCGAGGAATGCAAGGGAGCGGGCATCAAGGTCATCGAGATGAACTTCCTCCCGTCGGTCCATGTGCCCTGCGACCAGTGCCGCGGCCGTCGCTACAAGGAAGATACCCTCGCAGTCCGCTATAAAGGCAAGAACATCAATGACGTACTGGAAATGCCCGTCGCGGAGGCCTACGAGTTCTTCAAGCCCATCCCGAAGATCGCCACGAAACTGAAGGCGATGGTGGACGTGGGCTTGGGCTATATCCATCTGGGACAGTCTGCCGTGACCCTGTCCGGCGGTGAAAGCCAGCGCATGAAACTGGCCTCGGAACTCTCCCGTCCTTCCACCGGCCGCACCCTGTACATTTTGGATGAACCCACGACAGGCCTCCATTTCGAGGACATCCAGGTGCTCCTCGGTGTGCTGGACCGTCTGGTGGAGGCCGGTAACACCGTCATCATCATCGAGCACAACCTGGACGTGCTGAAGAGCGTGGACTGGCTCATCGACATGGGGCCGGAAGGCGGCCGACGCGGCGGACGCATCGTCGCCCAGGGCACCCCCGAGGAACTGGCCCTCGATCCCGCCTCCGTCACCGGTCCCTTCCTGAAGGACGTGCTTTGACGTGATTTCGCGAAAAAATCACTACCTTTGAAAATCTGAACGGAAATCTAAAACCTATTCGATATGACTGATACCGTCAAAAAGACGCTGCGCGATTCGGCAGCGATGCGGTGGACGGCGCTGCTGCTCCTGGCACTGGCGATGTTCTGCGCGTACATCTTCATGGATATCCTGTCCCCGATCAAGGACCTGATGGAATCCACCCGCGGGTGGGACTCCAAGGCCTTCGGCACGATGCAGGGCTCCGAGGTATTCCTCAACGTTTTCGTATTCTTCCTCATCTTCGCGGGCATCATCCTGGACAAGATGGGAGTCCGGTTCACGGCCGTGCTGTCGGGCGCGGTGATGTTCATCGGCGGCCTCATCAAGTGGTATGCCGTCAGCAATTCGTTCATCGGGACCGGCCTGGAGACCTGGTTCACCAATAACCTGAACTGGCATACCGGCGTGGGCTTCATCGACGATATCCTGCCGTTCTACCAGAACATGCCGGCCTCTGCGAAGCTGGCGGCCATCGGATTCATGATCTTCGGCTGCGGCTGCGAAATGGCTGGCATCACGGTGAGCCGCGGTATCGTCAAGTGGTTCAAGGGCCGGGAGACAGCCCTCGCCATGGGTTCCGAAATGGCTTTGGCGCGTCTCGGCGTCGCCACCTGCATGATCTTCTCGCCGTATTTCGCCAAGCTCGGCGGCAGCATCGACGTGAGCCGTTCCGTGGCCTTCGGCGTGGTGCTCCTGTGCATCGGCCTGATCATGTTCATCACCTACTTCTTCATGGACCGCAAGCTCGACAGCCAGACCGGCGAAGCCGAGGAGAAGGACGACCCGTTCAAGGTCAAGGACATCGGCACCATCCTCGCCAGCCTCGGTTTCTGGCTGGTCGCCCTGCTGTGCGTGCTCTATTACTCCGCCATCTTCCCGTTCCAGAAGTATGCGGTGAACATGCTCCAGTGCAACCTGACGCTGACCGAACCCGCGGCCGGTTCCTTCTGGGCCGGCGAGGCGGTCACCATCGTGCAGTACATCATCATGCTCGTGGTGGCCGGCTGCTCGTTCGCCAGCAACTTCATCAAGGAGAACAAGTCCCTCAAGTACGGCCTGATGGCCATCGCCGTCGTGGCGCTCGTCGTGTACTGTGTCATGGGCTTCAAGCGCGGCACCGCGGAGACCATCTTCGCCGTGTTCCCGCTCCTCGCCGTTGCGATTACGCCCATCCTCGGCAGCTATGTCGACCATAAGGGCAAGGCGGCCTCGATGCTGCTCATCGGTTCCATCTTGCTGGTGGTCTGCCACCTGACCTTTGCGTTCATCCTCCCGCTGTTCAAGGGCAGCGCCGTCGGCGGCACCATCGTTGCCTATGTCACCATCCTCGTGCTGGGCGCCAGCTTCTCGCTCGTGCCCGCCGCCCTGTGGCCGTCCGTCCCGAAGCTCGTGGACGCCAAGGTCATCGGCAGCGCCTACGCCCTCATCTTCTGGATCCAGAACATCGGCCTGTGGCTCTTCCCGATCCTGATTGGCAACGTCCTGACGAAGACGAACGCGCCCGGCACGCCGCCGGATGAGCTCAACTACACCTGGGCGCTGGTGATGCTCGCCTGCCTGGGCGTCGCCTCCATGCTGATCGGCCTGTACCTGAAGGCCGTGGACAAGAAGAAGCACCTCGGCCTCGAAGAACCCAATATCCAGTAAATGGCGCGGAAGCTCTCGTCGCGGTGGGCCTGCTGGGTCGCCCTCCTGTGTCTGGTGGTACCGATGTTCGCATCGTACTACTTCGACGACATGTTCTCCAGCATCTCGTACCTGTTCGATGATGCCGGCCTGACGCAGCTCGGCTGGGACCAGAACGACTACGGGCGGTACACCAGCGGCTACAGCGTCCTGTGCATCTTCGGCGGCCTGGCCCTGTTCGGCATCCTGCTGGACAAGTGGGGCGTCCGGGTGGCCGGCACGCTGTACGTGGGCATGATGGTGGCCGGCGCGGGCCTTGTGACCTGGGCCATCCTGTCCGGGCAGAAGAGTTCTGCGACACTCGCCTATGCGGGTTGCATGGTATTCGGCCTCGGCAGTGAGATGGCCGGGACGGTCGTGAACCGCTCCATCGGCCGCTGGTTCAAGGACGGGGGCATGGCCCTCGCGATGGGCCTGCACCTGGCGATCGCCCGCCTGGGCACCGCCTTCGCCCTGGTCATTTCCCCGAAGCTGGTCGCCCAGCAGGCGGACCATGTGTATTCCCTCGCCGAAACCGCCCGTCCCGCCCTCCTGGGCATGGGGCTGATGGCGCTCGGACTCATCCTCTGGGCGTCGTTCGTGGCAATGGACGCGAGGCGTTTCCCAAAGCAGGGAGGAACAGCCAACAAGGCCGATGACTTCCGTTTTTCGGATGCGTTCAAGGTGCTGGGCAACAAGAACTTCTGGCTTCTGGGTCTGTTGTGCGTGCTGTTCTACAGCAGCATCATCGCGTTCAAGAAGTTCGCGGGCGCCATCCTGATTCCCCGCTTCGACATCCCCGCCGAATCCGCCGGCTGGATGGTGTCCATGCTTCCGTTCTCCACCGTCATCTTCGCGCCGCTGTTCGGCGGGATGGTGGACAAGGTGGGCAAAGGCACGCGCTGGATGATCTTCGGGTCCATCCTCGCCCTCGCCGCGCACCTGCTGCTGGCTTTCGCCCCGGCCGGCGTGCCGTTCTGGGGCTACCTCGCCATGGCGATGCTCGGATTCGGCTACTCCCTGGTCCCGGCCGCCCTGTGGCCCAGCGTGCCGAAGATCGTCCCGGACAAGATCCTGGGCACGACCTTCGCGCTGATCTACTGGGTCCAGAACCTGGGCCTGCTGGTATTCAAGCGCCTGGCGGGCGGTATCCTCGGCAGCGAATCCGGCACGCCGGTCACCGTCGAACTGATGTTCACGGGCCTCTGCGTGCTCGCGCTCGTGACCGCGCTCCTGTTCGCGGCCAATTCCCGGAAGCATCCGGAGCTGAAGCTGGACGCGCCCAATCGATAGATTTCTCGACAAGCTCGAAATGACAGAGGGAATCGCCCGAAATGACAAAGTATGTTGTTAGAGAAGGTAAATAGTCCGGCGGATATCCGGAAGTTCAGTAACGAACAGCTCAAGCAGCTGTGCGCGGAGATCCGTGACTATATGGTGAAGTGCTGCGCGAAGAATCCGGGGCACCTGGGCTCAAGCCTGGGCGCCGTGGAACTCATCGTGGGGTTGCACGCCGTGTACAACACGCCCAAGGATAAGCTGATCTTCGACGTGGGGCACCAGGCATACGCCCATAAGATCCTGACCGGGCGGCGCGACGCTTTCAAACGGAACCGCACCCGCGACGGGATCAGCGGCTTCCCCAAGCGGGACGAGAGTCCGTATGACCCGTTCGGCGCCGGGCACTCCTCCACGTCCATTTCGGCGGCTCTCGGCTTTGCCGAGGCGGCCCGCCTCACCGGCTCCAAGGAGCGCGCAGTAGCCCTCGTCGGCGACGGCGCCCTGACGGGCGGCCTCGCCTGGGAGGGCCTGAACAACGCCGGTTCCTCGAAGGCGGACCTTCTGGTGGTCCTGAACGACAACAACATGTCCATCGACCAGGCCACGGGCGGCCTGCACGACTACCTGCTGCACGTCACCTCCTCGAACCTCTATAACAAGGTGAAAGGCCAGATCTGGAACCGCCTGGGCGAGGGCAAGCTCCGGGACTGGGTCCAGCGGCGGGTCATGGACACGAAGTCCAACCTGGTGCGCGTCTCCGGCGGCGCCATTTTCGAATCCCTGGGGTTCCGGTATTTCGGGCCCATTGACGGCAATGACATCGAGCAGGTGACGGAAACCCTCCGCCGCCTCCGGGACCTGAAGGGTCCGCGCATCCTCCACGTGATTACGCAGAAGGGCAAGGGCTACGCGCCCGCAGAGGCCGATCCCACCACATGGCACGCCCCGGGCCGTTTCGACCCGGTCACCGGCGTGCAGCAGAAGACCGTCTACCCGGCCGCGCGCTACCAGGATGTCTTCGGCGCGACGCTTGTGGAACTCGCGCGGAAGGACCCGAAGGTCGTCGGCGTCACGCCGGCGATGGCGACGGGCTGCGGGATGCACCTCCTGGAGCAGGCTTTCCCCGAGCGATTCTTTGACGTGGGTATCGAGGAAGAGCACGCCGTCACTTTTTCTGCCGGCCTCGCCGCCGCGGGGATGAAGCCTTTCTGCAACATCTACTCCTCGTTTGCCCAGCGGGCCTATGACGAGATCGTCCATGACGTGGCCCTGCAGAACCTACCCGTCGTCCTGTGCTTCGACCGGGCCGGCCTGGTGGGGGAGGACGGCGCCACGCACCACGGCTGCTTCGACCTCGCGGCCTATCGGAGCATCCCGAACACCGTTATCGCCGCGCCGCGCAACGAGCGCGAGCTCAAGAACCTGATGTACACCGGCCTGTCCCAGCAGGGCGGTCCCTACATCATCCGTTACCCGCGCGGGTGCGGGGAAGGGGTCGATTGGAAAGAGGTTCCGTTTGAGAATCTGCCCATCGGCAAAGGCGAGAAACTCCTGGATGGGAAGGACGTCGCCGTCCTCGCCCTTGGCCCCGTCGCGAACCGGGCTCTCGAGGCCGCGCTCCGGCACAAGACCGACTACTGGGTGGCCCCTTCCGTCTATGACATGCGCTGGCTCAAGCCGTTGGACACTTCCATCCTGGAGGAAGTTTCCCGTTGTCGGGTAATCCTCACCCTCGAGGACGGGGCCCTGAAAGGCGGCCTATACAGCGCTGTGTGTGAATACTTTGCGGGTTACACCGACGCCCCCATCGTGAAGGGCCTCGGCATCCCCGACAAGTTCATCGCCCAGGACACGCAGAAGGCCCAGTGGGCCGAGTGCTGCCTGGACACGGAGTCCATCTACGGGATTCTCGTGGACCTGATGAAAAAATAATGCAAAAAGTTTTGCAGATTCGGAAAAAAACTCTACCTTTGCAATCCCTTTCGCGATTGAAGGATCCGAATGAGCTTGCCGATATAGCTCAGTTGGCCAGAGCACGTGATTTGTAATCTCGGGGTCGTGGGTTCGAATCCCTCTATCGGCTCGAAAGGAAAAAACGCTGGGAGGTTCGCATAGTGGCAATTGCGGCGGACTGTAAATCCGCTCCCTCAGGGTTCGGTGGTTCGAGTCCACCACCTCCCACCAAAAAATCTGCGAGTGGCATTGCGAGCAGATTTTTTTTCAAGCGGAAGTAGCTCAGTTGGTAGAGCATCAGCCTTCCAAGCTGAGGGTCGCGAGTTCGAACCTCGTTTTCCGCTCGGAAACGAAATAAAAAGCCGGTGTAGCTCAGGGGTAGAGCGCATCCTTGGTAAGGATGAGGTCATGAGTTCAATTCCCATCACCGGCTCTTTTTTGTGCTTTTGATAACAATTGTTTAAACAATCATAACATTCCAGAGAACCAAACCGCATGTCAACATCGGTACCATCGGCCACGTTGACCACGGTAAGACCACCCTCACCGCCGCCATTACCAAGGTGCTCGCCGAGCGCGTTTCCGGTAATGCCGACAAGGTGAAGTCCTTCGACCAGATCGACAACGCTCCGGAAGAGAAGGAGCGCGGTATCACCATCAACACCGCCCACGTCGAGTACGAGACCGAAAAGCGTCACTACGCTCACGTTGACTGCCCTGGCCACGCCGACTATGTGAAGAACATGGTTACCGGTGCTGCCCAGATGGATGGCGCTATTCTCGTTGTCGCTTCCACCGACGGTCCTATGCCGCAGACCCGTGAGCACATCCTGCTCGCCCGTCAGGTCAACGTCCCGAAGATCCTCGTCTTCATGAACAAGGTCGACCTTGTGGACGATGAGGAAATGCTCGACCTCGTCGAGATGGAAATCCGCGACCTCCTCGGCTTCTACAAGTTCGATGAGGACTGCCCGATCATCCGTGGCTCCGCCCTCGGCGCCCTCAACGGTGAGAAGGTCTGGGAAGACAAGGTCTCGTTGACAAGGACTTCCTGATGCCTATCGAGGACATCTTCTCCATCACCGGTCGTGGCACCGTCGTGACGGGCCGTATCGAGTCCGGTACCATCCACGTGGGTGATCCCGTCGAACTCGTCGGTTTCGGTGACGAGCCTCGTACTTCCGTCGTGACGGGTGTCGAGATGTTCCGCAAGCTCCTCGACCAGGGCGAGGCCGGTGACAACGTCGGTCTGCTGCTCCGTGGCGTGGACAAGAAGGAGGTCAAGCGTGGTGAGGTCGTCGCGAAGCCGAAGTCCATCACTCCGCACACGATCTTCAAGGCTCAGATCTACGTCCTGAAGAAGGACGGATCTTCAAGGCTCAGATCTACGTCCTGAAGAAGGACGAAGGCGGCCGGCACACCCCGTTCCACAATCACTATCGTCCGCAGTTCTTCATCCGTACCCTGGATGTTACCGGTGAGATCGCTCTCCCGGAGGGTGTCGAGATGGTCATGCCTGGCGATAACGTGGAAATCACCGTGACGCTCATCACTCCGGTGGCCATGAACAACGGTCTGCAGTTCGCAGAACAAGGGTAGTTCAGCGGTCTCCAAAACCGTCGATGTGGGTTCGAATCCTGCTTCCCCTGCCAATATCAAAGGTTACGATTTGGTAAATGTTTAACAGATGCCGGATTCCCGCTTCCAATTTTCCGGCGTCCATTTAAAGCAAGATGAGAAAGTTCATTAACTATCTTAAGGAATCCTGGGTGGAGCTCACCAAGAAGGTGACGTGGCCGACCTGGACGAAGCTGCAGAACTCTGCGGTGCTGGTCCTCGTCTCTACGTTCATCCTCGCCGTGGTCGTCTTCGCGATGGATTTCGCTTTCCAGAAGCTGATGGAGTTTATTTACGCATTGTAATTTGATTTTTGTCTATGGCTGACAAGAAATGGTACGTTCTGCGTACCGCGGGAACAAAAGAGAAGAAGGCCGCCGAATATCTCGTCAAGGAAATCGAAAGACACGCTGATCTGCAATCCGTTGTGGACCAGGTGCTCGTTCCTGTCAAGAAGGAGATCGTCACGAAGAATGGCAAGCGCAAAGAAGTCGAGAGACTCCTTTTCCCGGGCTACGTGCTGATCCACGCGGAACTCAACCCTGATCTCGAATATGTCATCCGCAACGGCATCCCCGGCATGTCCGGATTCCTGACCGAGAAGACCGGCAACGGCCAGTACGAGCGCATCCCTGTCCCCATCCGGAACGAGGAGGCGGCCCGCATCCTCGGCGGTCAGGACGAGAACGCCGTCAGCGCAGCCGAGACGGAAGTCAACTTCACGGTCGGTGAATCCGTCAAGATTACGGACGGACCGTTCAGCGGCTTCAGCGGAACTGTCGAAGAAATCATCGAAGACAGGAGCAAACTCAAGGTAGTGGTAGTGATCTTCGGGAGGAAGACCCTCCTCGAACTCAGCTTTACTCAAGTAACGAAAGAATAGCATTTAATCATGGCAAAAGAAGTAACTGGATTCATCAAGCTCCAGATCAAGGGCGGAGCTGCGAATCCTGCGCCGCCGGTAGGACCTGCTCTGGGTTCCAAGGGCCTGAACATCATGGACTTCTGCAAGCAGTTCAATGCGCGCACCCAGGATCAGGCCGGCAAGGTCCTCCCTGTCGTCATCACTGTCTACAATGACAAGTCCTTCTCCTTCGAGGTCAAGCAGCCCCCGGTGGCTGTCTCGCTGAAGGAGGCCGCCAAGATCTCTTCGGGATCCGGCGAACCGAACCGTAAGAAGGTCGCGAGCGTGACCTGGGACCAGGTCAAGGAGATCGCCCAGTCCAAGATGCCCGACCTCAATTGCTTCACCCTCCGCTCCGCGATGTCCATGGTGGCCGGTACGGCCCGCAGCATGGGTATCAAGGTGGAAGGCGAATTCCCCGAGAACCTTTAATCACACGCACGAACCATGAGCAAGTTGACCAAGAATCAGAAGACCGTTCTTGCCAAGTATGACAAGAGCAAGGTTTACAGCCTCCAGGAAGCGTGCGCGCTGCTGAAGGAAATCACCTATACCAAGTTCGATGCGTCCGTGGAAATCACCACCAACCTCGGTGTGGACCCCCGCAAGGCGAACCAGATGATCCGTGGCGTTGTCACCCTTCCGAACGGAACCGGTAAGATCACCCGCGTCCTGGTCCTCTGCACCCCGGACAAGGAGAACGAGGCCAAGGAAGCCGGCGCCGACTATGTCGGTCTCGACGAATACATCACCAAGATCAAGGAAGGCTGGACCGATGTGGATGTGATCATCTGCACCCCGTCCGTGATGGCCAAGGTCGGTCAGATCGGCCGTATCCTCGGTCCCCGCGGCCTGATGCCGAACCCCAAGACCGGCACCGTGACCATGGAGGTCGGTAACGCCGTCAAGGAAGTGAAGGCCGGTAAGATAGACTTCAAGGTGGACAAGACCGGTATCATCCACGCCGCCATCGGCAAGGTCTCCTTCACTCCGGAGCAGATCGCCGAGAACGCCAAGACGTTCGTGAGCGCCGTGCTCAAGCTCAAGCCCCAGTCCCTCAAGGGCACCTATTTCAAGGGCGCGACCCTGTGCACGACCATGAGCCCGGCCGTCAAGTTGGATCCTAAGGCGTTCAGCGCCGAATAATGAAGGGAGGAAACGAATATGACCAAAGATCAGAAAGAGCAGGTAATCGCCGCTATCAAGGAAAACCTGGCCGCGTATCCTAACTTCTACATCACCGATATCGCCGGCCTCAACGCCGAAGATACTTCCAAACTCCGCCGCGACTGCTTCAACGAGGGCATCAAGCTGACCGTCGTCAAGAACACCCTGTTCCACAAGGTGATCAAGGACGCCCAGAACAGCGAAATGGACCAGCTGGTCCCTGCGCTCGAAGGCAACACCGCCATCATGTACTGCGAGGCTCCGGCCGTTCCCGCCAAGCTCATCAAGAAGTACAACAAGGCCGGTTCCGAGAAGCCCGCGCTCAAGGCCGCCTATGTCCAGGAGTGCGCCTTCGTCGGCGCCGACAAGCTGGAGGCCCTTATCAACATCAAGTCCCGTGAGGAACTCATCGGCAACATCGTCGCGATGCTCCAGTCCCCGATCCAGAACGTGGTTTCCGCGCTCCAGAATGGTGGCGGCCAGCTCATCGCCGGCCTGGTGAAGACCCTCGAAGAAAAAGAAAACTAATCAATAACAAACAATCAAATAATTACAACTATGGCAGATGTTAAAGTTCTCGCAGAAGAGTTGGTTAACCTTACTGTGAAAGATGTCCAGGAACTCGCTAAGATCCTGAAGGAAG
>CACZXH010000032.1 GCA_902785065.1 uncultured Bacteroidia bacterium | reverse complement strand
CTTGAGCTTGGAGAAGAGGATGGCGTTCCGGTCACCTTCTTCCTCTTTCATCGAGAGGTAGGAGATGGGGGTGGACAGAAGGGTGGACTCCAGCAGTGAGCACAGGAAGGAGATCGCCATCGCCCCGAACAGGAATATGAGTAACAGTCCCATAGGTTTCGCCAAACAACTTACAAATATAGCGGTTTAGCCCGGAATTTGCTAATTTTGCAACGCAAATGAAAAAGAAAGTTATCGGGGCCTTTCTGGCCGTCTTCGCTTCCTTGACTCTCCGGGCCCAGCAGGTCCCGGGCATGGATTTCGACGCGTGGTCCAAGACTGGCGGGTCGTGGTATCCCTATGTGAAAGATGCCCCGGCCAGCCAGCGGGCCTGGGACTCCTCCAACAAGGGGCTCAGCCTCTTGGGCGTCAATACGACAACGCCCGAATACGACCATGTGGCCGTGCCCGGCCCGGGAAAGGTGGCGGCCAAAGTGGTCAGCAAGAAAGTCCTGTGGGCCTTCGTGGCCGGAAACCTCTTTACCGGCCGCTTCAACAAGGTGGTGGACCTGTCCGGGGCTGACATGGACTTCGGAGTCCCGTTCACCGGCCGGCCGAAGAGCCTTTCCGGCTACGTCCATTACATTCCGAAACCCGTCAATTACGCCAAGGACCCGTATCAGGGTCTGAAAGGGAAGTCCGACGGCGGCCGGATCGAGGTGATCCTGACCGACTGGGCCGGACTGAAACATATCGATACCACGAAGGAGCCCTTCGTGGATGCTGACAAGGATCCGCATTTGATCGCCCGCGGCGTCATGGACCTTGACCAGGATACGGGCGGGTATATTCCCTTCGAGATCACCCTCCAATACCGGAACGGGAAAACTCCCCGATATGCGTTCATTTATGTGACGCCCAGCCGCAACGGCGGCTCTTTCACCGGCGGCAGCGGCAGCACGGTATATGTCGATGAATTCCGCTTCAATTACTAAACTATGAGAATCCTCTTTGTCGTCAACAATTTCTACGCGTCCGGAAACGGCCTGTCCGCTTCCGCGCGCCGTACGGTCCGCTACCTCCGCGAGGCGGGGGAGGAAGTCCGCGTGCTCTCCGGCCGCAACCATGAGGCCGAGACGCCCCAGCCGGACTATGTCCTGGCCGATTTCCACGTCCCGGTCTTCGACGGCCTTGTCCAGTCCCATGGCTACAAGTTCGCCCGCACCGACCTTTCCGTGATCAAGGAGGCGGTCCTGTGGGCCGATGTCGTGCATCTGGAGGAGCCGTTCATTATCCAGATGGTGACGGCCCGGGTCGCGAAATACTACGGAGTCCCTTGCACGGCGACCTATCACCTGCACCCGGAGAACCTCTTCTGCTCGATCAACCTGGGCGATTGGAAGTTCCTCAATTACAATATGCTCCGGGCCTGGCGGGACTTTGTGTTCAACTATTGCTCGGACATCCAGTGCCCCACGGAAAACGTGCTGGAACGTTTGCAGAAGTTCGGCTTCAAGGCCCGCCTGCACCTGATCTCCAACGGCATCATTCCCGACAAGGTCACCCGCGTGGAGCAGGACGACGACCCTTCCCGGCCTTTCCTCATCGTGTGCATCGGCCGCCTCGCCGTGGAGAAGGACCAGCCGACGCTTTTGGAGGCGATGCATTACTCCAAATATGCGGACCGTATCCAGCTGTATTTCGCTGGCCGCGGCCCCGAAGCAGAGAGCGTGAAGCAGCAGGCGCACAAGCTCTATGAAGACGGTGTCGTGAAGTACGATCCCATCTTCCAGTTCCACGACCGGGAAGGCCTCCGGAAACTGGCCGCGAAGGCGGATCTGTACATACACTGCGCCACGGTCGAGGTCGAAGGATTGTCGGCTCTGGAAGCCCTTCAGCAGGCGGTCGTGCCGGTGATCGCGGAAGGGGAGCTGACCGCCACGTCCCAGTTTGCCCTGGACGAGCACAGCCTTTTCCCGACCAAAGACCCGAAGGCGCTGGCTGAATGCATCGACTACTGGCTGGACCATCCGGAGGAGCGTCACGAGATGGGCTGGCGCTATGCCGAGTCCACGGAAGAATACGACATCCACAAATCCATCGAAGCGCTGCGGGCGATGTTCCGCGCCGCTGCCGCTGAAAAATGAGAAAGTTCCTGTCCATAGCCGCCGCCCTGTGCCTGCTTGCCGGTTGTCAATGCCGGCAAGGGAGCGCGCCTGCGCCTGAGACAGATGCGATTGTGGAAACGGCCCCCGTGGACCCCGTCTTCACCTCCGAACCCGTTCCAGCGGTCGTCGAGGCCCGTATGCGCGGCGTCTCCTACCCGGACGATGCGGAGATTCCGCTCTCCGACCTTCGCTATCTGCGGCTCTCCTATATCAATTTCGAAGGCCATGGGCAGGTCGGGGAGTTGGTATGCAACAAGGCCATCGCCGAGGATCTCCTGGCCATTTTCCGGGATCTGTACGAGGCCCGCTATCCGATCCGGAGCATCCGGCTCATCGACGATTTCGGCGGGGACGACGAGGCCTCGATGACGGCTGACAACACCTCCTGCTTCAACTACCGCAAGAAAACCGGTATGCGCGAGCTTTCCAAGCACGCACTAGGGCTCGCCGTCGATATCAACCCTTTCGAGAACCCCTACGTCCGTCCATCCCGCGTGCGTCCCGCCGGCGCTGCCGCCTTTGCGGACCGCTCGAAAGATTTCCCGCACAAGATCGACAAGAACGACCTCTGCTACCGCCTCTTCCGTGCCCATGGCTTTTCCTGGGGCGGCACCTGGCGCTCCGTCCAGGATTACCAGCATTTCGAGAAGTGACCCTTGTCATTTCGAGCTTGTCGAGAAATCTATTATCTTTGTATCATGGAACAGCAGTACGACTTTTCCGAAGTGCTGGAAGTGGCCTCGATTGCGGGGCATATCCTGCTCGAGAACGGGGCGGAGATTTCCCGCGTGGAAGACATCATGGCCCGGATTTCCACCTATTTCGGGGTGGACCGGGGCAATTTCTTCGTCCTCTCCAACGGCATTTTCACCACCGGCAGCGCCGGGAAGGTGGAGAAGGCCGGTGGCCAGGCGTCGACCTATGCCAATGTGGAGTTCATTCCCATCCGGCCCATCCAGCTCCAGAAAGTGGTGCAGGTGAACCAGCTCAGCTATGACATTTCCGCGGGCAAATGCTCGCTGGAGGAGGCCCGGGCGCGCCTGGAGAAGATTCGCAGCATCCCGGCGAAGCCCATGTGGGAGCAGACGCTTGGTTCCGCCTTCGGCGCCGCCGGTTTCTGCGCCGTCTTCGGCGGCGGCTGGCTGGACTGTGGCGCCGCCTTCGTCGTCGGCCTGCTGCTGAACGTATTCATTTTCCTGGTGAGCGGACGGTATATGTCCCGCATTGTTGGCGGTATCTGCAATGCTTTGATAGCTACGCTTTTATGCGTTGGCTGCTATCGCATCGGCTTCGGGAACAGCCTCGCGAACATCATCATCGGCGCCATCATGCCGCTTATTCCCGGGGTTCCGTTCGTGAACGGTGTCCGGGACCTGGCCAATGCGGACTATCTCGCCGGCCTCACGCGGCTTACGGACGCGCTGCTGGGCTTTTTCTGCATTGCTATCGGCGTGAGCGTGGGCTTTATGCTGGACGGTGCCGTAGCCGGCGGCCTGATCGCGCTCAACGGCGTGTGGGCGAATCCCGAGACGGCGGGGCTCCTGGTCCAGACCCTGGCCGCGTTCATCGGCACGACCGCATTCGCCGTCCTGTTCGGCGTTCCCCGGAAGCAGTATGTCCCGTCCGGCATCGTCGGCGCCCTGGGCTGGCTGCTCTATCTGATCCTTTTCCGGAAAGCCGGGATGTCCGCCGCCATGGCGACGCTGGTCTCGACCGTGTTCATCGGCATTCTCTCCCGCGTCTTCGCGGTCATTGAAAAGTGCCCGGCTGCCGTCTTCCTGCTTTGCGGCATCTTCCCGCTTGTGCCGGGAGCGGGTGTGTTCTGGTGCACTTACTACTTGGTTTCCAGCCAGATCGACCAATCCAGTGCGGCCGGTTTCCTCGCAGGTAAAGTGGCAATCGCCATTGTCCTGGGCATTATCCTGGCGATGGAACTGCCGCAGCGGTTCTTCTCCGGCCACCGGAGGTTGTCACATTAGGAAGAACATCGCTACACCCACCATACTCACCGTGACGCCGAGGATTTCCTTCAGGCGGACTTTCTGCTTGTACATCAGGGAATAGGGGAGAATGATGAGCACGGGCGTCAGGGCCATCAGCGTCGAAGCGATGCCGGCGTCCGTGTATTGCACGGCCATCAGGGAGAGGGAGACGCCGAGGGCGGGGCCGAAGAGGGTGAGGATGGCGACATAGGTCAATCCTTTACGGTCGTGGAAGGCCGCTTTCAGGCGGGGGATGTCCTTCTGCAGCACCATCAGCGTCAGGAAGCCGGCACAGCCGATGAGTGCGCGGATCATCGTGGATGCGAAGGGAAGCATCGTGCCCATCAGTTCCGGCGCGCCGGCCGGGACCGCAGTCTCGTAATGCTGCATGCCGATTTTGCTGAGGACGAGGCCGACACCCTGTCCGGCGCCGGCGCCGAGGCCCAGCAGCACCCCTTTCAACGGCAGCGAAAGTTTCATCTTGTGACCTTCTCCTTTGCTTAAGATAGAGATGGCTATACCGCTCAGGGTCACGGCCATTGCCAGGATCGATTTCCAAGAGAGCGTTTCCCCGAGCATCGCGCATCCGGCGATGGCGGCCATCGGGGGAGCGAGGGTCATGAACAGTTGTCCGAAGCGGGCGCCGATGACGAGGTAACTGTTGAAAAGGCACCAGTCCCCGAACACATAGCCCACCAGCGCGGAGAGTCCGAGCCAGAGCCAGGCCTTGCCGTCGGCATACAGGGGATAGGGCCGGCCGATGGTGAACCAGAGCAGGACGGCGAGGAAAAGGAAGGCCATCGCAAGGCGGAGGACGTTGGTCGACATGGACCCGATCCGGTGGCTCGCCTTGTCGGCGAAAATGGCCGTCACCGTCCAGAAGACGGCGACCGTCAGCGAGATGATTTCACCCAGATGCTGCATTGCGGGGGCAAAGATAATGCAAATTCGTGAAAATGTATTATCTTTGATAATTCGAATGATGAAAGAACGCGTTACGAAAACCGAACCGAAGACCAAAACGACCGTCCTCGAAGTCGACGAACTGCAGAACCTCCTGGGAATCAAGGGGTGGCTGGGACGTCGGATTGCTTCGGCCGTTTATCGCCTGCTGGAATTCAAGGAAGTCAACCGCATCCATCACAAGTTCCACGACTCCTTCGGTCCCGAATTTTCGGCCCATGTGCTTGAGGAAGTGGGCGTCCGGTATGAGATCCCGCCGGCCCAGTTGGAGCGCATTCCGAAGGAAGGCGGTTTCATCACGGTCTCCAACCACCATTTCGGCAGCCTGGACGGCATGATCCTCAGCGCCGTGGTCGGCGCCCGCCGCCCGGACTACAAGATCCTGACGACCTTCTTCCTGTCGATGATCCCGAGCCTCAAGGACAGTTTCATCCCCGTGGACAATTTCTCCAGTGGCGGCGCCCGGAGTATCTCCGGTATCCGCACGGCACTCGGCCATATCGCGGAGCAGCATCCGCTGGGCCTGTTCCCGGCCGGTGAAGTGGCGACTTGGCAGAAGGGAAAGAACAAGACCTCCCTCGGGGAGGGAAAGGTCGTGGAAGACATCCCTTGGGCGGAGAATATCGTCAAACTCATCAAGAAGTCCGGTTTTCCGGTCGTGCCCGTCTATTTCGAAGGCGGGAACTCGAAGTCCTTCCATATCCTCGGCCGGATCCATCCGCGGCTCCGCACGGCCCGCCTCATCCATGAGGTATTCAACAAGCGCGGTACGGTGATTCAGGTGCGGATCGGCCAGCCCATTCCCGCCGCGGATATCGCGGCTTTGGACGTGCCCGCCCTGGGCAAGTTCCTCCGCAACCGAACCTATGCGTTGGAAGGCCAGCTCCAGGAGCCGCCCAAGCCATCCCTGCAGGCCACGCCGGCTCCGCTCGCGGAGCCCGTTCCGGCGGACGAAATCCGTGCGGAAATGGACAAACTCGGACAGCACATCCTGTTTGAAAACGGGGATTACCGGGCCTATCTCCTGCCGGCGGCGGAAGCCCCGGCCGTGATGCGGGAACTCTACCGTCTCCGCGAGGAAACGTTCCGCGCGATCGGTGAAGGCACCGGCCTGGCGTTCGACACGGACGAATATGACGCCTATTACAAGCAGATGGTGCTCTGGCACATCCCGAACCAGGAAATCGTGGGCGCCTACCGCCTCGGTTTCGGTCCGGAGATCATGCGGGAGCACGGCGGCCTGCCGGGTTTCTATTCGGACTCCCTCGTGCATTACGGGGACAAGGCGGCGCCGCTCCTGTCCCGTTCGATGGAACTCGGCCGCTCCTTCATCGTCCAGAAATACCAGCGGGAAATCCAGCCGCTCCGACTGCTGCTGACCGGCCTCGCGGTCTCGGTGCTGAAAATGCCCGAGCTGGAATACTACTCCGGCCCCGTGAGCATCAGCAACGACATCCCGCATTTCTACAAGAGCCTCATCGTGGACTACGTCACGAAGAATTTCCCGATGCCGGAGGCGGAGCGGATCGCGCAGCCTTCACACCCCTTCGTGCCGGACTTCCTGAACGTGAATCCTGAGGACCTGCGGATCACCCCCGGAAATATCGACGCGCTGGACCGGACCATCCAGGCCCTGTCGGACGGGAAGTACCGCCTGCCCGTGCTCGTCCGCAAGTATTTCAGCTGCAATGCCCGGCTCGTCTGTTTCAATGTGGACCCGCTTTTCTGTGACAGCCTGGACGGCCTCATCTTCCTGCGTTACAGCGATTTCCCGAAGAACACGACGCGCGCGGTCCTGCGCGGCCTGCCGGATGAGTTGCAGGATGCGGTCTGGACGCGGTTCTACAACGAGCCTCGGCCGTAATCACGTATGGACAGTCCTTTCTGGGTTTACCTCATCGGTTTTGCGGGGATGGGCATCTACGGGGTGCGCATCCTCATCCAGTGGTATCTCTCGGAGAAATCCCATACGGTGGAGTCTCCGGGCATCTATTGGATCCTGAGCAGCATCGGGGCGGTCATCCTGTATGTGTACGGATGGCTCCGGAAGGACTTCTCCATTATTTTCGGCGAGAGCGTCGGCTACTACATTTACATGTGGAACATCGGCGTGATGGGCCTGTACAAGAAGGTTCCGCGTATCGTGATCATCATCCAGGCGTTGTTCCCGGTCCTGATCCTCGCCCTCATCGCCCGGGATTTCCAATCTTTCGTGGACACATTCCTGAACAACCAGGACGTGCCGCTGGGACTGCTGCTGTTCGGTGTCCTGGGCCAGTTCACCTATGAAATGCGGACGGTGTACCAGCTCGTGTACAGTTACAAGCGGCATCGTTCCATCCTGCCCCTCGGGCACTGGGTGCTGGGTGTCGTCGGATCGGTGATGATTATCGCGTACGGTCTCGTCCGGCACGACTGGGTGCTGGCCATCGGCCAGTTCTCCATCGTGTTCACGGTCCGGAACCTGATGATCTCGATTTCGGAAGTCCGCCGGGAAGGACAGCGGGAAGACGCGGAAGAAATGGACTAGGATTCCTCGTCCACGATCCGCTGCTGTTTCTTGATCTTCCGCACGGGGTCGCACGTCAGGCCGATCCCGAGTTTCTGGAACGTCTTCCGGTCCACTTCGCTGAGCATCACCGTGGAATGCACCTGGGCGCCGCGCAGCTTGGGCAGCTGCTCCAGGGCCAGCTTGCAGTTCTCGTCGATCAGGCTCATCATCGAGATCGCCACCAGCACCTCGTCCGTATGCAGGCGGGGATTCCTGCCGTGCAGGTAGTCCACCTTGGTCTTCTGGATCGGCACGATCATGGTCTGGGGAATGAGCTTGACGTTGTGCTCGATGCCGGCGAGGTGTTTCAGGGAGTTCAGCAACAGGGCGGCGCTGGGGCCGAGCAGGGGACTGCCTTCAGCGGTCAGGATGGTGCCGTCCTCGAGTTCGATGGCGGCGGTGGCGGTGCAGGTGCTGGAGCGGTCCAGACGGTCTTTCGCCGCGACCGTGGTCATGCGGTGGGCCGGGGAAATGCCCGCCCGCTTCATCAGGAGGGCGATCTTGTTCACCTCGGCTTCCGTGGCCTTGCCGTCGGCGAAGTTGCAGAGGGCCGTGTAGTAGCGGCGGACGATTTCCTGCAGGGAGGCTTCGCGGCACACCTCGTCGTCCGAGATGCAATAGCCGGCCATGTTCACGCCCATGTCCGTGGGAGACTTGTAGGGGGATTCGCCGTAAATGTCCATGAACAGGGCGTTCATGACGGGGAAGATTTCTACGTCACGGTTGTAGTTCACCGCCGTCTTGCCGTAGGCTTCCAGGTGGAACGGGTCAATCATGTTCACGTCCTCGAGGTCCGCCGTGGCGGCCTCGTAGGCAAGGTTCACGGGGTGGGTAAGGGAGAGGTTCCATATGGGGAAGGTCTCGAATTTGGCGTAGCCGGCCTTCACGCCACGCTTGTTCTCCTGGTACAGCTGGCTCAGACACACGGCCATCTTGCCGCTGCCGGGACCGGGGGCCGTGATGACGACGAGGGGCTTCGTGGTCTCCACATAGTCGTTCCGGCCGAAGCCTTCATCCGAGTCGATGAGGGCGACGTTGTGCGGATAGCCTTCAATCGTGTGATGATAGTAGACCTTGATGCCCATGCTCTCCAGGCGCTTCCGGTAGGCGACGGCGCTGGACTGGCCGCTGAAATGGGTGATGACAATGCTGTTCACGCTGAGGCCGCGGTCCATGAATTCGTCGCGGAGGCGGAGGACGTCCATGTCATAGGTGATCCCGAGGTCTGTCCGGACTTTGTTCTTCTGGATGTCCACGGCGCTGATGACGATGACGATCTCGGAGTCATCCTTCATCTGCATGAGCATTTTGAGTTTACTGTCCGGCTCGAAACCCGGCAGGACGCGGCTGGCGTGGTAATCATCGAAGAGTTTGCCGCCGAACTCCATGTAGAGCTTGTCGCCGAAAGTGGCGATGCGGTCCTTGATGTGTTCCGATTGGATCTTGAGATACTTAGCGTTGTCGAACCCGTATTTCATAAGTCGTTTTCCTGAATACGGGATACAAAGGTAGGAAAAAACGGCGGTTTTACAAAGAAAAGGTTAACTTTGCAACTATGAAAAAACGGGTGTGTTTCCTCGCCCTGCTCATGGTCGCTCAGCTGGCCGGGGCGCAGGGATTGTATGAGAACTTCGCGAACCCGCCGCAGGAGGCGCGGCCGCGGGTGTGGTGGCATTGGATGGACGGAAACGTGTCCATCGACGGGATTACGAAAGATATCGACTGGATGGAGCGGGCCGGGATCGGCGGGTTCCATCAGTTCGACGCGGGAGGCCTCGGGATGCGTCCCATCGTGGACGAGACGATGCCGTACCAGTCGCCGCAGTGGCAGGTGGCGGTGCGCTATGCGATGAATCTGGCGGCGGAGAAGGGGATGGAGACCGCCGTGGCGTCGGCGCCGGGCTGGAGTTCCACGGGCGGTCCCTGGGTGAAGCCTGCCGATGCAATGAAAAAACTTACCTGGCGGACAAAGGAAGTGACTGGGGGAACGGTCCAGCTCATCCGTTTGCCGGCGCATTTTGATACGCCCGGCACCTATCAGAATATCGCCGACGGCGGCCAAACGGAGCACTGGTTCCAGCACGTGGCCACCTTGGCCGTGAAACTACCCGATGCGGAGCGTTCCATGCAGGAAATGGGCGCGAGAGTCACTTCTTCCGGCGGTTCTTTTACGGTCCGTGAACTCACGGACGGCGATTTCGACCAGGACCTGCTGCTTCCGCTCGCCCAGGATGGAACGCATGCATGGATCCAGTATTCCTTCGATCAGCCGCAGCTGATCCGCGCCCTGACCCTCTGCGGCGGAAAGGTCCGCAGTGTCTGGCGCAATGAGCCGCCCACCTATGAGAATTACCTGGAAGCCAGCGACGACGGCGTCACCTGGCGCAAGGTGTGCGACATCCCCTCGGCCAACTGCCGGACCTTGACGATGGACATTCCGGCCACCCGGGCCCTTCATTTCCGCCTGCAGGTCATCAACCCGCCGGTGGATTCTTCCCTGGCCCGTTTCGGCGTACCGGTGCAGGTCCCCCAGGGGACGAAGATCCCCGAATTCGTCCTGCATGGCGTCGTGAAGGTCAATCATGCCGAGGACAAGGCCGGTTTCGCCGCCCCGCACGATTTTGCCGATTACCTGACGCCGGACTCCACTGACCCGGTGCTCCGCATCGAGGACCTCAGCCTCATCGACGACAATGGACGGATGATCTGGGACGTGCCGCCGGGACGCTGGCGCATTTACCGCTTCGGCGTTTCCCTGACGGGAAAGAAGAACCATCCGGCCCCGCCCGAGGCGACGGGCCTGGAGGTGGACAAGCTGGACCCGAAGGCCTGGGAGGCCTATTTCAAGGAGTTTTTCCGCATTTATGAAGGCGCTCCCGTGCAATATGTCCTTACGGACAGCTACGAGGCCGGGCAGATGACCTGGACCGGGAACATGTTCCAGGAGTTCAAGGAGCGGCGGGGTTATTCGCTGTTCCCCTGGCTCCCGGCGCTGACTGGGGAGGTCCTCCGCAGCACGGAGGAGACGGAGCAGTTCCTTTTCGACTGGCGCCGGACGCTGGGCGAACTGATGGCGGAGAACTACGACCGCCTGGGTGATATCGCCCGCGCGGCGGGCATGAAAGGCCGCTACACCGAGTCCCATGAGAATGGACACGTGTATGTGGGTGACGGCATGGACCTCAAGCGGACGGCGGATATCCCGATGTCCGCCATCTGGATGGACAATGCCAACGACGGGTCCTCCATCCCGATGGCGATGGCGGATATCCGGGAATCGGCCTCGGTGGCCCATATTTTCGGGCAGAACATCGTCGCGGCGGAATCCTTCACCACGAGCGGTGTGGGCGGGAAAAATTATTCCTACTGCCCGGAAAACATGAAGAATACGGCCGATATCGCCCTTTCCTGCGGTCTGAACCGGTTCGTCATCCACGAGTCCTCCCACCAGCCGGATGACACGCACCGGCCCGGCCTGGACCTGATTGGCTTCGGCCAATGGTTCAACCGCCACGACACCTGGGCGGAGGAAGCCCGCGCCTGGACGGACTATCTGGCCCGCAGTTCCTACCTGCTGCAGCAGGGCCGCTTCAAGGCCGATATCCTCTATTATTACGGCGAAGACAACTGTATCACCGGCCTGTTCGGCAACAAGCTGCCGGACATCCCGGCTGGCTACGCCTACGATTTCGTGAACCCGTACGCCTTGCAGCGGGCGGTGTTCCCGATCGACGGACATCTCGTCACTGAGTCCGGGATGAGTTACAAACTGCTGGTGCTCGGTCCCAACTGCAAGACCATGTCCTATGCGCTCCTTGACCGGATCCTCTATATGGCCAAGGCCGGAATCCCCGTATGCGGGACCTTGCCGGAGCGCTGCGCTGCGCTGACGGACCATCAGGACGCTTTCGATCTGCTTCTCAAGCAGCTGAAACCGCTTTTCCTCGATATGCCGCTGGAAGAAGCCTTGAAAGCAAAAGGCATCGAACCGGAATGCATCCTTCCGGAGGACTGGGCTTATGTGCACCGGGAGACGGACCGGGAAGACATCTGGTGGATCCGGAACTTCTCCGGTGCACCGGCATCCTCCGTCATCCTGGTCCGCGGCGGGGAAGGTCAGCCGCGGGTCCTGGACCCGGTCACCGGCCAGGTCCGCCGAATCAATGCGTCCACGTCGCTGGACGGTTACCGGTTCTTCAAACTGGATCTGGAAGCGAACGACGCCTTATTTGTCGTCATTGGCAAGGCTCCTGAGCAGCCGGTTCCTGTCAGTCACGTCCGGAAGGAACCGGTGCTGACGGTGGAAGGCTCCTGGAAGCTTTCTTTCGAATCCGGTCTGGGCGCACCCTCGACGGCGGTTTTCGACCACCTGATGTCCTACACGGAATCGAAGGACCCGTCCATCCGCTATTACAGCGGCACGGTCACTTACAGGAATGGTTTCTCCTTGAAAAAGAAGCAGCTGAAGGATGTGTCGGCCTGGGAAATCGACCTGGGATTGGTGAAGAACCTCGCCCGCGTGAAGGTCAATGGACACGACCTGGGCGTCGTGTGGAAAGCACCGTTCCGGGTGGAAGTCCCGGCGGAGTACCTGCACGACGGCCGGAATGAGTTGGAAGTGAAAGTGATCAACCTGTGGCCGAACCGGATCATTGGCGATTTGCAGCCGGGCGCTGTCCGGAAATGGACCTTCACAGCCTCGAACTGGTACACGGCCGATTCGCCGCTGCTCCCTTCCGGCCTGCTGGGCCCGGTGACGGTGTCAAGCCTCCACGAGTAAAGCGGTCAATTCTTCTGCGGAGAGCCTGTCGAAACAGTTTTCGACGGGCTCTTGGCTTAATACCGCCAGGATAGCTTCCCGCGTGAAGCGGCAACCCTGCAGGGCCTTGGCAATCCGGTCCGCCGGCAGATTGCCCAGGAAATCGCCGCTGAAACGGAGGCTGTCGATGCAGCCGGCCTTGAGGGAAAAAGCGGCCTCGACGCGGCCGCAGGCGAACTTCTTGCCGACGCGGAAAGCGGCGACGGGGGAGTGGCCGTAGATCCACTCCCAGGTGCGGTATTTCGCCGTCGCATCGGCTTCGATTTGTGCGATTTGCGCGTCCGTCAGGCGGATTTCCCCGTCATCCCCCGCGAGAAGGGCCTGTAAGGCCGCCTGGAACGCGTGAATGTCAGGGAACCGGGGAAGATACTCTTTCAGATTCGCGACGCGGCTGCGGACCGAAGAAATGCCCGCGGCGGACAGTTTGCTTCCCGGGGTGGCCAGCACCTGCGTGAGTGTGTCGATGTCGACATCGTACATCAGCGTCCCGTGGATCATCAGCCGGTCCTTGGAGACGCGCTTGGCATAACCGGAGCATTTGCGGCCGTCCACGAGGATATCGTTCCGGCCGCTGACTTCCGCCGGCACGCCCAGTTGCCGCAGCGCACGGGCCATCGTCTCCACGTAGGCCGGATAATCCGTCTCCAGGTCCCGGATGCGTCCGGTAATGGTATAATTCAGATTCTGGAGGTCGTGATAGACGGCGCCGCCGCCGGTCACGCGTCGGGCCAGGACAATGCCCTTTTCCCGCAGGTAGGGGAGATTGACCTCTGCGTACGCGCTTTGGTTCAGGCCAATAATGACTGACGGCCGGTTCTGCCACAGGTAGAAAACCGGCTCGTCCGCCTTGAGTTGTTCCAGGCAGAACTCGTCGAACGCCATGTTGAAGTGCGGATCGAGCGAGCTGTTCTGGAGGTATTTCATTAACCGAGGAAGGCCAGGAGGATACCGGCCGCCACGGCGGAGCCGATCACGCCGGCCACGTTCGGGCCCATGGCGTGCATCAGCAGGTGGTTCTTCGGATCGATCTCGCGGCCCACGACCTCGGACACACGGGCGCTGTCCGGCACGGCGGACACACCGGCGTTGCCGATGAGCGGGTTGATCTTCTTCGCCGGGTTCTTGATGAAGAGGTTCATGATCTTCACGAAGCACACGCCGCAGGTGGTGGCGATGACGAAGGAGAGGAGACCCAGGCCGAAGATGAGGATGGACTTGGCGCTCAGGAACTTGTCAGCCTGCGTGGAAGCACCCACGGTGAGACCGATCAGCATGGTCACGACGTCAATCATCGGACCGGCGGCGGTGTTCGCCAGACGGCGGGTCACGCCGCTTTCCTTCAGCAGGTTGCCGAAGAACAGCATGCCCAGCAGCGGGAGACCGGACGGGACAATGAATGCGGTGGTGAGGAAGCCCACGATCGGGAAGATGATCTTTTCCTTCTGGGAGACCGCCCGCGGGGTGGGCATCCGGATGAGGCGCTCCTTCTTGGTGGTGAGCAGGAGCATGATCGGCTTCTGGATTACCGGGACGAGGGCCATGTAGGAATAGGCCGAGACGGCAATGGCGCCCATCAGGTCCGGAGCCAGTTTGGAGGACAGGAAGATGGCGGTAGGACCATCCGCGCCGCCGATAATGCCGATGGCGCCGGCCTCATTCGGGGCGAACCCGAACGCCAGGGCGAGGAGGTAGGCACCGAAAATACCCATCTGGGCGGCTGCGCCGATGAGGATCAGCCGCGGCTGGGAGATCAGGGCGGAGAAGTCGGTCATCGCGCCGATGCCGAGGAAGATCAGCGGCGGATACCAGCCCTGCCGCACACCCTGGTACAGGATGTTCAGGACCGATCCGTCCTCATAGATACCGATGTTCAGCCCCGGGAACATGGGGATGTTGCCGACGATCATGCCGAAGCCGATCGGAATCAGCAGCATCGGTTCCCATTCCTTCACGATGGCGAGCGTGATGAAGACCAGTCCGATGACGATCATCGCCACGTTCTGCCACGCGCAGTTGGCAAAACCGGTATATTCCCAGAACTGGGAGAGGGATTGGAAAATGTGCTCCATATGGGAACTAGGCAATCGTTACCACCGGGTCGCCTTCCTGCAGGGTGTCCCCCTTGTGCACGTGGATGTCGGTGATGGTACCGTCCTTCGGGGCGGGGATCTCGTTCTCCATCTTCATGGCTTCCAGGATGGCGACCTTCTGGCCGGCCTTCACCTGCTGGCCTTCCTTGACGGAAATCTCGATAATGACGCCCGGAAGCGGGGAAGCGACCTTCTCGCCGGCGCCGGCGGGCTTCGCCGCGGGAGCGGCGGCTGCGGGTGCCGCCTGCACCGGGGCGGCCGCCGGCTGGGGAGCCGGAGCGGCGATCGGAGCATTCTCGGACTCCACCTCATAGGTGGCGCCGTTTACGGTCACATCGAACAATTTGCCTTCCTTGGGATTGACGGTCACGTTATACTCCTTGCCGCCGATCTTGAACTTGTACTCTTTCATATCGCTGTATTTGTTTTATCTGGGTAATTTTCTGAAAATCTGCTTCTTGTCGTTCCAGGCGGAACCTTCCTGGGGACGCATCGTCAGGACGAAGGACTCGTTGTCGTGGACGGCGTCGGAGAAGTAAAGGTGCATGGCCATCGCGATGGCGGCGTAGTCGTCGCCGCCCTGCTCCATGTCCATGGCGAGGGCGATGACCGCCGCAATCTCGTCGGTCGGGGTGCCTGCGGGCACATCGGCCAGGGCCGCGGCCTTCTTGCCTTTCTTTTCCTTCCTGGGTTTCGGAGGCTGGTTCTTTGCTTCGGCCGCCTTCTTGGCGGGACGGTCGAAGAACAGCCAGAACAGGAACCACAGGATGGCCAGGGCGCTGAACACGACCGTGACCGCTACGAGGGAGAGGATGCCGCCGTGCGGGTCCTTCTCCTTCATGGCTTCGGCCTTGGAGGCGGCGTTCAAGTCGCCGTTGAAGATGCCCGGGCTGGGAACCGTCGGAGTGGGGACGGCCTCGAACTCGCGCTGGCGCAGGTCGTGGGCCTCCTTCCGCATGGACATGCCAACGGGAATGTTGGCCGGGATGATCAGGGAGTCGATGACGGTGCGGCCGTCATTGGAGACAAGATAGACGGTGCTGCCCGGACGGACCTTGAAACTGGTATAGAAGGTGCCGTCGTCGCCGTTGCCGCTGGCATAGAACAGGGTGGTCTGGCGCGGGCCGATCTTGGTACGGAGGTCACCCTTCGGAATGATACTCTTCTTGAGTACGGAGCGGTCGTCTGTCAGGAAGCACCCGGCGATGTTGACCGTCCCCTGGGAGGTGTTGAAGATCTCGATCCAGCCTCCCTGCCGTCCGTAGTCGTCCACGATGCCGGTGGAGTCCGGAACGGCCAGGGCCTCGGCGATGATGAGGTCGATGACGTTCTGGGCGCGGAGGCTCGTGAAACTGACCGCGAGAAGGGCCAGGATGAGGAGAATGCGCTTTCTCATAACGGAAGGTTGTCGTGTTTCTTGGCAGGGACTTCCTGCTGCTTGTTCGCGAGCTGCTCCAGGGCGCGGATCACGCGGAAACGGGTGTTCCGGGGCTCGATGATATCGTCGATGTAGCCCTTCTGCGCGGCCTGGTACGGATTGGAGAAGAGCTCCTCGTATTCTTTCTTCTTCTCGTCGAAGATCTTCCGGGCGTTCTCGGGATCGTCCTTCATGTCCTTCGCGTAGAGGACATTCACGGCGCCGTCGGCACCCATGACGGCGATGTTGGCCGTCGGCCAGGCGTAGTTCACGTCGCCGCGGAGCTGTTTGCAGCTCATCACGATGTGCGCGCCGCCGTAGCCCTTGCGGAGGGTGACCGTCACCTTCGGGACGGTGGCCTCACCGTAGGCGTAGAGGAGTTTCGCGCCATTGGTGATGATGGCGCCGTACTCCTGCTGCGTGCCGGGCAGGAAGCCAGGGACGTCCACCAGGGTGACGAGCGGAATGTTGAAGGCGTCGCAGAAACGGACGAAGCGCGCGGCCTTGCGGGAAGCGTTGATGTCCAGCACGCCGGCCAGCACGTCGGGCTGGTTCGCGACGATGCCGACGCTGCGGCCGTTCATGTGCGCGAAGCCCACGATGATATTCTTGGCGAAATCCTTGTGGACCTCGAAGAAACGGTTGTCGTCCACCATGCTGCGGATGACGCCGTACATGTCGTAGGCCTTGTTCGGATTATCAGGGATGATGTCGTTCAAAGCGTCGTCCGTGCGGCTCACCGGGTCGTTCGTGGCGACCATAGGGGCCTCTTCCCGGTTGTTCTGCGGCAGGAAGGAGAGGAGTTCCTTGATGGTAGCGATGCCTTCTTCCTCGCTGGCGGCGGCGAAATGCGCCACACCGCTCTTGGAAGCGTGGACGGAGGCGCCGCCCAGGGACTCGTGGTCCACCTCCTCGCCGGTGACGCTCTTCACGACGGCCGGTCCGGTCAGATACATATAGGATGTGTTCTTGACCATCAGGGTGAAGTCCGTGAGGGCGGGGGAGTACACCGCGCCGCCGGCGCAGGGACCGAAGCGAGGATGTTGCGCTCGAAGATCTCGCCGAAGCCGGCGAGGGCGTCGATGCCTTCCTGGATGCGGGCGCCGCCGGAATCATTCAGGCCGATGACGGGCGCGCCGGCGCGGACCGCCAGGTCCATGACCTTGCAGATCTTCTCGGACATGGTCTTGGAAAGGGACCCCCCGGCGACCGTGAAGTCCTGGGCGAATACGTACACCAGGCGGCCGTCAACGGTGCCGCAGCCGGTCACTACGCCGTCGCCGTCGAAGTGCTGCTGGTCCATGCCGAAATTCGTGCAGCGGTGCTGGACGAACATATCGTACTCCTCGAAGCTGCCTTCGTCGAGAAGGAGCGCAATCCGCTCGCGGGCCGTCAGCTTGCCCTTGGCGTGCTGGGCCTCGATGCGTTTCTCCCCGCCGCCGAGCCGGGCCTTCGCCCGCCGCTCGACCAGCTTCTGGATGTTGTCTGTCTGAATGCTCATGGTAGAATGGTTAAAAATCACACAAAGATAGTGATTCTTCCTAAATTGGACAAAAAAAAACGCCGGTGCCCAAGGGCCTCCGGCGACTTTTTTTCGCGGGCGGAAACTACTCTTCCGCGGGCTTCATGGTCGTGTACACGTTGGTGACGTCCTCGTCGTCCTCCAGGAGGCCGGTGAGCTTGTCCAGGGTGGCGCGCTGGTCGTCGGTGACGTCCTTGAGCTCCACGTTCGGAATCTGCTCGAAACCGCCGGAAGCGAGCTCGTAGCCGTTCTCCTCGATATACTTCTGGATCTGGCCGTAGGAGGTGTAGTCGCCGTAAATGACGATCTCGCTGGTCACGTTCTCGTCCTCGTCCTCGATTTCCTGGCGGAAAACCTCGTCGGCACCGAAGTCGATCAGTTCGAGCTCGAGCTCGTCCAGGTCGATGGGCTTCGCGGGATCCTCCTTGATGCGGAAGACGCACTTGTGGTCGAACATGAAGGCGACGCTGCCGCTGGTCTGGAGGGAACCGCCGCACTTGGTGAAGTAGCTGCGGACGTTCGCGACGGTGCGGGTGTTGTTGTCGGTCGCGGCCTCCACGAGGTACGCGATGCCGAACGGGCCGAAGCCTTCGTAAATGATCTCCTTGAAGTCACCGGACTTGGCCTCGGTGGCCTTCTTGATGGCGCGCTCGATGTTCTCCTTGGGCATCTGCTCGGACTTCGCCTCGGCGATGAGGGCGCGGAGGCGGGGGTTGCCGGTCACTTCGGGACCGCCCTGCTTGACGGCGATGGTGATTTCCTTGCCCAGCTTGGTGAAGGTCTTGGCCATGTGGCCCCAGCGCTTCATCTTGCGCTCCTTGCGGAATTCAAACGCTCTTCCCATGACTTAGAACTCGATGCGGGTGATATACTTGTCGATATCGGCGGCCTCGACAGCCTGCGGATACTGGTCCTTGACCTTCTTGTAGCAGGCGAGGGCCTTGTCCTTGTCCCCGAGCTCCTCGGCGACCTGGCCGGCCTTCAGGAGGTAACCGGCGGCGAACAGGTTGTCAGCGGTAGCGGCGGCCTTCTCGTAGGCGGCGAGGGCGTTCTTGTAGTCCTCGAGACCCACATAGGCGTCACCCATGCCGGCCTCGGCGCGGGAAAGGAGGATCTTGTCCTCGCCGGCGTACTTCTTGAAGTACTTGATGGCCTTCTCGAATTCGCCCAGCTGGAGGGCGCTGCCACCGGCATAGAGATAGACGGCCTCGCCGGCCTTCTTGCCGTAGGTGGTGATGATCTCTTCGAAGCCCATGTTGTTGTCGTCACCGTTCAGGGCAAGCGCGAAGTCGCCGGCGGCGAATTTCTGCTCGGCCTTGAACATTTCCTTCTGGGCCTCCGCCTTCTTGGGCTGGTAGATGAAGCGGTTGTAGGCGAGGATCGCCAGGGCGATCACGAGGACGGCTGCCACGCAGCCATAAATGAGTTTGGCGTTCTTCTGGAAGAACAGTTCGGTCTTGGAAACGGCTTCAGCGGTCTTCTGCTGACGGAGTTCCTGCTCGTTGGGTTTGTTTGCCATATCTTTTCGTTTGTTATTAAATCAATGTATGTGACCCCTATGGGCGCATTCAGCCTGCAAAAATAGTAAAAAAATGTTATATTTGCAATCAAAGAACGCATTGCCATGCCCACGCTCAAGAAAATCGTCGTCCAGGATTTCCGCAACATCGCCTTCCAGGAACTGTCGTTCTCGCCGAATGTCAACTGCATCAGCGGGAACAACGGAGAAGGGAAGACGAACCTTCTGGATGCGATCTACTACCTGTCCATGACCAAGAGCGCTTTCCCGGCCCCCGACCGCTACAACTGGCGGTTCGGCACGGAAGGCTTCACCGTCGGCGGCACCTACCTGATGGACAACGGGCTGGAATCGCGCTTCTCCATCCGTGTGGCGGAAGGGGAGAAGAAGCTCGTCCGGGACGACAAGCCCTGTACCCGCATCTCCGAACACATCGGCCTTCTGCCGGTCGTGATGGTTTCGCCCGGGGATATCGCCCTCGTAAGCGAATCGGGCGAGGAACGCCGCCGGTTCGTCAACGGCGTCCTTTCGCAGATGGACCGCAGCTACCTCGCAGCGGTCCAGACCTACAACCGCCTCCTCGCGCAGCGCAACAGGATGCTCAAGGACGGCAACGTGGACTGGGACCTGATGGACGTGTTCGACGCCCGGATGGCCGCCGCCGCGCAGCCCGCCTTTGAGGCGCGGAAACGCTTCTCTGAAGAGCTCCGCCCCGTTATCCAGTCCTATTACAAGCTGATTTCCGGCGGCAGTGAGGAAGTCTCCGTCGAATACCGGTCAGACCTCGCCAAGGCCCCGCTCGAAGAGCTCCTGAAAGCCGGTCGCGAGCGAGACCAGGTCCTTCGCTTCACCGGTTCCGGCATCCAGCGCGACGATTTCCTGTTCAGCCTGGACGGCCATCCGATCCGCCGCTGCGGCTCCCAGGGCCAGCAGAAGTCCTTCCTGGTCTCCCTCAAGTTCGCCCAGTACGAGATCATGCGCGAAGGCTACGGCTATGCGCCCATCCTCCTGCTGGACGACGTGTTCGACAAGCTGGACATGAACCGCATCGGCAACCTGATCGGGATGGTTGCCGGCAGCGGTTTCGGCCAGATCTTCATCACCGACTGCAACAAGGTCCGCCTGTCCGGCATCGTGGACCGCATCACGGACGACCGCGCCTACTTCGATACGGCGGGCGGTGTGTTCACAAAGGTGGAGTGATGGCCGAGTTCAAGAAACGCAACTACTTCGTGCGCCGGAAAGAGGCGCTCACGATGGAAGAGGTCATCGAGGAGTATATCAAGTCCGCGAAAATGGCCTCCGGGCTCAATACGCAGCGGGTTTTCGCTGCCTGGGATGAATGCTCCGGCGCCGGCCCCTTCACCCTGAAACGCTATTTCCGGAGCGGCACGCTCTATATCACGCTCAAGTCTTCCGTCATCCGCAACCAGCTCTCCTTCCAGAAAGAGGCGCTCATCGAGAAGATGAACGCCAAACTATCCGGAGACCCGCTTTTCACGTCCGACAACCGGACCGTCGGATTCATTCAGGAGCTGGTCCTCAAATAAAAAAGCCGCAATCCCTACGGGATCACGACTTTGTACGTCTTGTTTCCTTTGTTCGTCAGCTTTTCGTCCCGGAGCCAGAGATTGGCCTCCTTCAGCCGCGCATAGGTGGTGCCGTGTTCGATGGCGAAGTCCACAAGGCTGGGAACGGGATAATTCACGGTGAGTACGTCTTTCGGTTCGATGTACGGGTATCGCTCGGCCATGGGTACATTGAAACCGAAGGCGGCAGGGTTCTCGAAGAACAGTTTCACGGCCAGGAGCCGGAACATGTAGCGCGCAGTCTCCTCGGGCAGCCACAGTTCCAGGGCCGATTTCTGCTTCTGGGCCTCCCGGCGCTTGGAAATCCCGCCCTGGCCGGCGTTGTAGCTGGCCGCGACCGTCATCCAGTCGCCGTATTTCCGGTATGCGTCCTTGAGGAACTTGCAGGCCGCGACCGTCTCTTTCTCAATGTTGTAGCGCTCGTCCACCTCCGTCGACACTTCCAGCCCGTAAGTCTGGGCCGTGGCCTTGGTGAATTGCCACAGACCGGCTGCGCCCGCGACGGACAGGGCCTTCGGGTCCAGGCTGCTCTCAATGGCCATCAGGTACTTCAGGTCCTCCGGGATACCCTGCTGCCGCAGGATCGGGACGATCTGCGCGAAATACCGGCGCGAGCGCTTGAGCATCAGCGTCGTATTCGTGTGCATATAAGTAAAGGAAATGAGTTCCCGGTCCATCCGCTCGTAGAAGTCGGTGCGGTCGAAGCGGACCGTGTCGCCGGCGAAGGCGACGTATTCCGGGACAGCCGGCGCCTGGGGGTGCAGGACCTGGGACCAGGCGGGCTGGGCCTGGAGGACGTGCGTGGCGGCAAGCGCCAGGAGGAGGGGAAGGAGGATTCTTCTCATACAGGTCAGGAAGGACGGTTGCGCTGATACAGATAGCGTTTGATGCTGCCCTTGGGCGTCATTTCGAAGTCTTCCGGCATCAACTCCAGGTGCGTGATGTGGGAATAGTTGGGGAACAGGTGGTTGACTTCCTCCAGGTTCGCCTGGAGCAGTTCGTCCAGTTCCTTGACGCGGAGACCGTCCAGGTTCGCCTGCTTGTAGTCGGGATAGATGAGGCCCACCAGCTTTCCGTTGTCGTCAATCACTAGGGAATGGACCACGTAGGGCATGTTGTTCAGGGCCGCCTCGATTTCCTCCGGATAGATGTTCTGGCCGTTCGCACCGAGGATCATGCACTTCGTGCGTCCGCGCAGGTACAGATACCCGTCATTGTCCAGGATACCCACGTCGCCGGTGCGGAACCAGCCGTCCTGGGTAAAGGCTTCTGCCGTCGCGTCCGTGTTCTTGTAATAGCCCAGGAACACGTTCATGCCCTGGACCTGGACCTCGCCGGGAATGAGGTGCGGAGCCTTGGAATGGACCCGGATCTCGATGTTGGGGGCGGAGGTGCCGCAGGAATACATCCGGCCTTTGAACCAGCGGGAATAGGTGATGATGGGGGCGCACTCCGTCATCCCGTAGCCGACGGTGAAGGGGAACTTGATCCTGCGGAGGGCGCGTTCGACTTCCGGATTGAGGGCGGCGCCGCCGATGATCACTTCCTCGAAATCGCCGCCGAAGAAGTCCTTCAGGGCCTTGCAGAGGTCCGCATCCGCCGGGAGGGTCCGCACAAGCGACTTGTAGATCTTCTCCACGATCAGGGGAACGGCGTAGACGACGTTCGGGCGGATATCGGAGAAGGCTTCCGCCAGGATCTTGGGACTCGGGGCCTTCGTGAGGAAATGGATGTGGCAGCCCATCACCATTTCGAAGAAGAACTCGAACATCATGCCGTACATGTGCGCAGACGGGAGGATGACGACGACGTTGGAGGTGTTGTCGATCATCGGCAGGTTCTCGTGCATGAAGGCGACGTTGGACCAGACGGCGCGGTAGGGGATCATCACGCCCTTGGAAAAGCCGGAAGTTCCGGAGGTATAGCTCAGGATGGCCAGTTCGTCGGGCTCATCCTGATGATAATGCAGGTCCTCGGGGCGGATGCCGCGCGGATAGACCTTCTTGTACATCTTTTCCAGTTGCGGCCGGGCCGATTCGGAGATCCCTTCCTTCAGATGCAGGACCTCGTAGTCCTCGATTTGGATGACGGCGATGAGGCCGGGCATGTCCTCCGCGTTCAGGCCGTCCCAGATAGCCCGCTCCACGAAGAGGATCTTCGCGTCGGAATGGTTCACCAGGTAGTGGATGTTCCCGGGCTTGAACTCGTGCAGCAGCGGGACGGGAACGGCACCGTAGGTCATCGCGGCCAGGAAACAGACCGCCCAGTGGGCCTGGTTGCGGGAAATGATGACGACCTTGTCGCCGGGCCGGATCCCGTAATGCTGGTAGGCCAGGTGCATCTTCGCGATGCTGCGCGCAAGGTCACTGTACAGGAGCGTCTCGCCCTTGTAGTTGGAAAGGGCGGGACGCCGCCAGTTATTGCGGAAACTCTTCTCGAGGAGTTTGTTGACGGATTCGGGTTTCAAATTCTTTTCGTTTAGAAAGGACAAATATCGCGATTTTCATCGAGACTGCGAAATCCGAACTGCAAAAAACGTTCCCGGGCTACCGGACTTTCGAGTCGCAGTACCAGCAGCGCAGGACGCCGTTTTCGGTGCGGCGGAACCGGTGCGGGGCGTGTTCGTTGTTGCAAATGCACTTCTTGTTCGGGCAGCGGAGTTCCGGGTCTTCGACCGGCGTTTCATCGGCAGGCATGCCGTGTTCGGGGTCGTCCTTCCATTCCAACAACTTGACAATCAGCGCTTCACGAACGAACTTTCCGTTCTCCACCTGGCGGAAATAAGCGGCGCGCGGGTCGTTGTCCACCTCGGTGAGGATTTCGTTCACACGGGGGAGCGGGTGCAGGATGGCCATCTTTTTCTTGGCCAGGGACATCCGGGCTGCATCCAGCACGAAACTGTCCTTCACGCGGTCGAATTCATCCTCGTCCAGGAAACGCTCCTTCTGCACGCGGGTCATGTACAGCACGTCCAGTTCGCCCATCACCTCTTCCATGGTCGTTACCTCGCGGTAAGGGATGCCGGTGCGCTCGCACACATCCTGCTTGATGTAGTCCGGGAGCTTGAGCTCGTCCGGGGCGATGAGGATGACCTTGATATCCTTGTACCGGGACAGGGCCTTGATCAGGGAGTGGACGGTCCGGCCGAAGCGGAGGTCGCCACAGAAACCGATGGTGATCCCGTCGATATGGCCGAGTTCCCGCTGGATCGTGAGGAGGTCCGTCAGCGTCTGCGTCGGATGGCTGTGGGAGCCGTCGCCTGCGTTGATAATGGGCACGGTCGACACTTCCGTCGCGTAGAGCTGAGCACCTTCTATGTGGTGGCGCATCGCGATAACGTCGGCGAAGCAGCCGACCACGCGGACGGTGTCCTGCACGCTCTCGCCCTTGGAGACGGAGCTGCTGCGGGCGTCGGAGAAGCCGAGCACGTTGCCGCCGAGTTCCATCATGGCGGAGGTGAAGCTCAGTCGCGTACGGGTGCTGGGCTCGTAGAAGAGGGTTGCGAGCTTCTTGTGCGACATGCTGCCCTGGTAGCGTTCGCGGTGGGCGATGATATCCTGGGCCAGCGAAATGATTTCGTCGATCTCGGGCTTGGTGAGGTCGGTCGGGTCGATGAGGTGTTTCATGTTCGTGTTATGCGGTTAATATTTGATCCAGCTTTCGTCGGAAGGGTTGTCGCGGAAGGCGAGGATGTGTTCCTTCCAGCCCGGGCCGATACGGCCTTCTTCCTCGGCTACGTCCACGAGGACGTCCAGGTTGCAGAGGGAGTGGTTCTCCGTGTTCGCGGCGGCGATGCGTTCCAGGCCGCGTTTCATGCCGTACGTGAAAATGCTCACGATGCCCAGCACCTCGGCGCCGGCTTCCCGGAGGGCTTCCACCACTTCGATGGCGCTGCCGCCCGTGGAGATCAGGTCCTCGATGACAACGACCTTCGTGCCCGGGTCCATCTTGCCTTCGATCCGGTTCGTACGGCCGTGGGTTTTGGCCTCGCTGCGGACATAGCCCATGGGAAGGTCCAGGATCGTCGCCGTGATGGCGGCGTGGGCGATGCCGGCCGTGGAAGTGCCCATCAGCATCTCACAGTCGGGATAATGGCGCTTGACGAGCTTGGCAAGCCCGTTTTCCACCTGCTCCCGCACGCGGGGCGCGGACAGCGTCAGGCGGTTGTCACAGTAAATCGGGCTCTTGATGCCGCTGGCCCAGGTAAAGGGCTGCTCGGGCCGCAGGAACACGGCGCCGATGGAGAGGAGGGAGGATGCAATCTGTCTTTCCATTATGCAAATTCTTTCATACAACGTTCATAGGCCGCCACCGGGTCTTCGGCGGCGGTGATGGGACGGCCGACGACGATGAAGTCGGAGCCGATCTCGCGGGCGCGGGCCGGGGTGGTGATCCGCACCTGGTCGTCCTTTCCGGCATCGGCGAAGCGGATGCCCGGGGTGACGGTCAGAAAGCCCTCGCCGCAGGCCTGTTTCACCATGCCGGCTTCCAGCGGCGAGCACACGACGCCGTCCAAGCCTGCTTCGCGCGCATTCTGCGCGTATTTGACAATCGTGTCATTGATTGTTGCACCGATCAGGAGTTCGTCCTGCATCACTTCCTGCGAAGTGGAGGTAAGCTGCGTGACGGCGATCAGCAGGGGACGGGTGCCGTCCGGCCGGGTGAGGCCTTCCAGGGCCGCCTGCATCATGGCGACAGTGCCTGCCGCATGGACATTGACCATGTCTACGTCCAGGGCGGAAAGCACCCGCATCGCTTTCTTGACGGTATTGGGAATGTCATGGAGTTTGAGGTCCAGGAAGATCTTGTGCCCGCGGGACTTGATGTCGCGGACGATGGACGGGCCTTCAGCATAGAAAAGCTCCATGCCGATCTTCACGAAAGGCTTGCGGCCCTCGGGGAAGCGGTCCAGGAATTCAAGGGTGGCTTCGCGGCTGGCGAAATCGCAGGCGATAATGACGTCTCTATTCATCATACAGTTTCGATAATCTCTTGTAAGGTATTGATTCCCAGCTCGTCCATAAGGGCGGGAAGTTCGGCGACGATCTCCGGGCAGGCAAAGGGATTGCGAATGTTTTCCGCGCCCACCTGCACCGCGGCAGCGCCCGCCATCATCATTTCGACAACGTCGCGGGCGGTGGCCACGCCGCCGCAGCCCATCACGGGGATCCGGCAGGCGTGCGCGACTTGGTAGACCATTCTCAGGGCGATCGGGAAGATGGCCCGGCCGGAGAAGCCACCCATCTTATTGGCGATCACGGGCTTGCGGCGGACGATATCGATCCGCATCCCGAGGAAGGTATTCACGAGCGTGAGGCCATCGGCCCCGGCATCCTCGCAGGCCCGGGCGATGGAGACGATGTCCGCCACGTTCGGGCTCAGTTTCAGGAAGACCGGCTTGCGGCAGACCGCCTTCACGGCTGCGGTCACTTCCGCCGCGGAAGCGGCCGAAGTCCCGAAGGCCATCCCGCCGTTGTGCACGTTCGGGCAGGAGACATTGACCTCGAGAATGTCGATTCCCTCGCAGGCATCGGCCTTGGCGCAGCACTCCTTGTATTCATCAAGCGAAAAACCGCTGATATTGGCGATGACGCAGCCGTCGTACACTTTCCGGAGCGCCGGAACCTTCTCTCCGACAAGCACATCGATACCGGGATTCTGCAGGCCCACGGAATTGATCATGCCCCCCTCGCATTCGGCGATGCGGGGCGTAGGATTGCCGTACCGCGCCTCCCGGGTGGTGCCCTTGAGCGAGATGCCGCCCAGAACGTTCAGGTCCATGTCCCCGGCCAGTTCCAGCCCGAACCCGAAGGTCCCGCTGGCCGGAACGACCGGATTCTTCAGGCGGACGCCGCAAAGATCGACAGAAAGGTCCTTTACCATATCAGATCCTCCTTCTTGAACACCGGACCGTCCTTGCACACGCGCCGGGGCCCGTTTTTCGTTTCGATGCTGCACCCGTAGCAGAACCCCGCGCCGCAGCCCATCCGCTCCTCGAGCGACGCTTCTCCGGGTCCTTCCAGCGCGTTGCAGACGACTTTCATCATGACCATCGGCCCGCAAGTATAGAAGAAATCGTACGAAGGCTTTTCCGCTGCGATAGCAGCGGTCACAAATCCTTTTACGCCGACGGAACCGTCGACGGTGGAAATGAGCACCTCGTCGCAGATTCCCCGGAATTCGCCGGCAAGAATGATTTCATCGGCCTTGTTGAATCCCAGCACCGCTGTGACCTGTTTCCCTTGCGCCTTCAGCCGCTTGGCCAGCAGGAGCAGGGGGGGAACCCCCAGTCCGCCGCCAACCAACAGCGCCCGCTCCCGGCACGCCTCCGGATCGAATCCCTTCCCGAGTCCCGTCAACACCTCCAACTCACCCCCCACGGGCATTTCCGACAGCACCTTCGTTCCTTCTCCCACCACCTTGTACACCAAAGTCAACCGCCCCTCCTCCCAGTCGCACACCGACAACGGTCTCCGCAGGAAATACCCCGGAATCCCGATATCCACGAACTCTCCCTCCTCGAACCCTTCTCCTTCCAAAACCATTTTGAAGGTCTTGGAAGCGATGAGAGAATTCTCTGAAATTGTATATAAACTCTTTCTCATAAGTTTACGCTCTATACAGTCGGTTGTTGTCTCCCAAACCTATGGCCGCCCGTGGCCATATGAACGGGAGGGGCCCGCCGCTTGCGGTGGGAGGGATGAGCGAAGCGAAGGTTTGGGAGATAATAACCGACTGTCCCATTGCCATTTACTTATATTCTTCGTCAATGGTGGATATACCCAGGGTGATCTCTTCCAACACATCCAGGAGCACACGCACGGTCTCGAGCGCCGTGAAGATGGTTACGTTGTTTTCCACCGCGCAGCGGCGGATACCGTAACCGTCCAAATGGCTGGATTTCTGATTCAGGTCGATGGTGTTGATCACGTATTTCACGTGGCCCTTGCGGAGCGCCTGGTAGATCTCGTCGCTGCCCTCGCGGAGCTTCTTCAGCGTCTTGGTGCGGATGCCGTGCTCCTTGAGGAACTCCGCCGTACCCTTCGTCGCCTCGATGTTGAAGCCCAGGTTATAGAAGCGGCGGATCAGCGGCAGCGCCTCTTCCTTGTCCTTGTCGGCAATGGTGGCGAAGACCGTCCCGTAGGACTTGATGTCCATGCCGGAAGCCTGCAGCGATTTGTACAAGGCGCGGTTCAGGGACTTGTCGTAGCCGATGGCCTCGCCCGTGGACTTCATTTCCGGGGAGAGGTAGGTGTCGATGCCCTTGATCTTGCCGAAGGAGAAGGCCGGCGTCTTCACGAAGTGCTTCTTCCGTTCCGGGAAGTACACCTCCGTAATGCCCTGGTCTTTCAGCGACTCTCCCAGCATCACCCGCGTGGCGATCTTCGCCATCGGAATGCCCGTGCTCTTGGAAATGAACGGGACCGTGCGGGAGCTCCGCGGATTGACCTCGATCACATAGACGTTCTCGTTGCTGTCCACGATGAATTGGATGTTGAACAGGCCCACGATGCCGATTTCCTTGCCCAGCTTCACGGTGTCGTCGATGATTTCCTGCTTCACCTTCGGGCTCAGCGAGAAGGTCGGATACACGCTGATGCTGTCGCCGGAATGGATACCGGTGCGCTCCACATGCTCCATGATGGCCGGGATGAAGACGTTCTCGCCGTCGCAGATGGCGTCGACTTCCGTCTCCTTGCCCAGGATGTACTTATCCACGAGCACCGGGGATTTCTCATTGATTTCCACCGCATTGTGCAGGTAGTGCCGGAGCGTGGCCTCGTTGCCCACGATCATCATCGCGCGGCCGCCGAGCACGAAGCTCGGTCGCACGAGGACCGGATAGCCGATGTCCTCGGCCGCCTTCACGCCGTCTTCGACGTTCGTGACGGCGTGGGCCTTCGGCTGCGGAATGCCCGTCTTCCGCATGATTGCCTCGAAGAGCTTGCGGTCCTCGGCATTGTCAATGGCCTGCAGGCCCGTGCCGATGAGCGGGACGTCGAACTCCTCCAGCGGGCCGGCCAGGTTGATGGCCGTCTGGCCGCCGAGGGTGACGATGATCCCGTCCGGCTTCTCCAGGTGGATCACGTTCATCACGTCCTCCGTGGTGAGCGGCTCGAAGTACAGTTTGTCGGAAATGGTGTAGTCCGTGGACACGGTCTCCGGGTTATTGTTGATGATGATGGCCTCGTAGCCGGCCTCGCGGATGGCCCAGATGGCATGGACAGTGGAGTAGTCGAACTCGACGCCCTGGCCGATGCGGATCGGGCCGGAACCCAGCACGAGGATCTTCTTGCGGTTCGAAGGGATCGACTCGTTCTCCTGCTCGTAGGTGGAGTAGAAGTAGGGGACGTAGGTATCGTGCTCGGCGCAGCAGGAGTCGATCATCTTGTACACCGGGACGATCTCGTTGGCGAAACGGAGCCGGATGACGTCGGCCTCCGTCCAGCCCCAGAGCTCGCCGATGAACTGGTCGCCGAAGCCCATGCGCTTGGCTTCCTTGAGGACCTCGACGTCGCCCGGGGCGGCCTTGACCTTGCGCTCCATCCGGACGATGTTGTAGATCTTCTCCAGGAAAAGCATGTCGATCTTCGTGCGGTCGTAGATGCGGGAAAGGTCGATGCGGAGGCGAAGGAGTTGCGCGATGGCATGGATGCGGTCGTCGGTCGGGGTGAAGATGTACTCCAGGAGCTTCTCCTCGGACCAGTCGTCGAACTTCTTCTTGTGGATATGGCAGCAGCCGGACTCCAGCGAGCGCATGGCCTTGAGAATGCTCTCCTCCAGGGTGCGGCCGATGGACATGACTTCGCCCGTGGCCTTCATCTGGGTGCCCAGTTCGTTGGAGGCCTCGCTGAACTTGTCGAAGGGGAAGCGGGCCACTTTCGCGACCACGTAGTCAATGGCAGGCTCGCAGCAGGCGGGGGCGCCGGCCACGGTGATCTCGTCCAGGGTGAGGCCCACGGCGATCTTCGCCGTCACGCGGGCGATCGGGAAGCCGCTGGCCTTGGATGCCAGGGCGGAGGAACGCGATACGCGCGGATTGACCTCGATGATATAGTACTTGAAGGACAGCGGGTCCAGGGCGAACTGGACGTTGCAGCCGCCGGCGATGTCCAGGGCGCGGATCAGGCGCAGGGCGCTGTCGCGGAGCATCTGGTACTCCTTGTCCGTAAGGGTGAGGGCCGGGGCCACGACCATGGAATCGCCCGTGTGGATACCCACCGGGTCGATGTTCTCCATCGAGCAGATGGCGATGGCGGTGTCATTCGCGTCGCGCATCACCTCGAACTCGATTTCCTTGTAACCTTTGATGCTCTTCTCGACCAGCACCTCATGGACGGGGGAGAGGTACAGGGCGTTCCGCATCATGTCCTCCATTTCCTCTGGATTGTTGACGAAACCGCCGCCCGTGCCGCCCAGGGTGAACGCCGGGCGCAGGATGACCGGGTAGCCGATCCGCTCGGCCGCCGCGAGGCCTTCCTCGAGGCTGTAGCAGATCTCGGAAGGGATGACCGGCTCGTCGATGGACATGCACAACTCTTTGAAGAGCTCGCGGTCCTCGGCCTTCTCAATATTCTGGAAAGAGGTTCCCAGGATCTCCACGCCGCATTCTTCCAGCACGCCTTTCTTCGCGAGCTGAACGGCGAGGTTCAGGCCGGTCTGGCCGCCAAGGCCGGGCACAAGCGCATCCGGACGCTCGTAACGGATGATCTTGGCCACATACTCCAGCGTGAGGGGCTCCATGTACACCTTGTCGGCGATGTTGGGGTCCGTCATGATGGTGGCGGGGTTGGAGTTCACCAGGATCACCTGGTAGCCCTCTTCCTTCAGGGCGAGGCACGCCTGGGTGCCGGCGTAGTCAAATTCCGCGGCCTGGCCGATCACGATCGGGCCGGAACCGATGACCATCACTTTCTTGATATCCGTTCTCCTAGGCATGGTGCTGCTCCTCCATCATTTGAATGAACTTGTCGAAAAGATACACGTAATCCTGCGGACCCGGGGCCGACTCCAGGTGGAACTGGACGCCGTAGACCTGGTCCGCCTTGTTCATGAATCCCAGCACGTAACCTTCGGGGACCAGGACATGCGTGGGGGTGAGGCCGGTTCCCTCGACGGTATCGAACCGGTAGGTCTGGTTGAGGACCGCGATGTTGATACGGCCGGACTCCAGGTCACGGACGGGATAGTCGCCGTGCTTGCCGCAGCCCATGGGCACGAGCTTGGCGCCGTAGGACAGGCCGATGGCCTCCATGCCGAGGCCGATGCCGAACACCGGGACGTGTCCCTTCAGTTCCTGGACCAGGGCCAGGATTTCGGGAGCTTCCAGGGCCGAAACCGGGCCGTTGGAAAGCAGGACGCCATCCGGGTTGAAGGCGAGGATATCCTTCGCGGGCGTGGTGAACGGGACGATGGTCACGTTGCAGCCACGCTCCTTGAGCCGGGAGAGAATGCTCTGCTTGATGCCGCAGTCCACCGCCACGACGTGGTACAGGTGGTTGGAAGTGCGGGTGACCCAGCGCTTGCGGCAGCCCACGCGGCGGACGAGGTCCGTCGGGCGCGGTGTGGCCGCAATGAGGGCCAGGGCCTCCTCCTTGGGCATGTCCGCTTCCACGATGGCGGCCATGGGCCGGCCCGTGTCGCGGATGATCTTGGTGAGCATCCGGGTGTCC
>CACZXH010000031.1 GCA_902785065.1 uncultured Bacteroidia bacterium | reverse complement strand
GGGAATCGAGAATCTCGCGACCGAAAACTTCAATGATCTGCATAATTTTTATGGAATTAAGTTGTTCTGCTTTCTGTGAGCGCCGCAAATTTACGAAATTAATTGCACATTATCAACGGACGCGGTACACCTCGATGCCGGTTGTCGCTTTCTTTCCCATCACATATTCCTCCAGCGACTTTCCTTCCACGACCACCTTCATAGGCACCGTCGACGCATGGATGAACGTCACCGGCTTGCCGGGCTCCGCCAGCGCGATGCCGCAATGCGAGATGTCCAGTCCGTCAACCCGGGTGTTGAAGAAAATGATATCCCCGCTGCGGATGCCCCCGAGCGCCTTTTTCAGGGCCGATTTGGGGATGTAGGTCGATGCTTCCGCGTTGATCCGGTCCTCGATGGACGCGATGGCGGCGACATCCGTCATCCGCGCATAGGCGTCCGGATGCATGGACATATAACGCACCGGATGGTCCAGGGCGACACCCCCGAGGGAACCGGAGATGTTCTCCACCGTCCCGCGCTTCTCTCCCTGCCGGGCCCATTCGGTCGTGTAATGCAGCCGGTCCTCATACCGGGAGCAGACGCCGTCGCGGTAGCGGCTTTGCAGGAGTTCCGAGGCGAGCGCCTCGAAATCCCCCTCCTGCCGCGCCGCGCGGACCAGCCCCAGGCACGTCTCTACGAACAGGATGCAGTCCGTCCGCGTGAGGTAGATGCACAGCTTTTCCTCCGGCAACTCCTCCAGCGTTCCCGCTACGTACGGCTGTCCGAGCAGGTCCTTCGCGGCCCGGACCATCTGCGCGCCCGGCTCCTCGCCGGGGTGCGCCCGCAGGTCCGCGAGCACCTGCTCCGCCAGCGCCCGGTCCTCCGGCGTCGTCACATAATCGACCGTCGCCCGCTTTGACTGCCCATGGCAGGCCACCACGGCAAACAGCAGGATCAGAGAGAGTATCCATTTATTCATAGTAACAAAGATAGCGATTATCAATGAAAAACATTATCTTTACGGCGAACCCCAAAAACATAATCCATATGAAAGCCGGAAGAATCCTCCTAGCGCTCGCCGTTTTGGCGATGGCCGCCGGTGTCGGCCAAGCGCAAACCAATCGGAACATCAGTCGGGCTGCCAGGCAGGCGATGATCCAGAAACGCCAGGCCGAGAAAGATTCCATCGAGAAGGCGAAAGCGCAAGCCGTCATCGATTCGCTGAATAAGGTCGAGGAAGAAAGGGAGAAGCAGAGTGCCAGACGCAGTTCTGCGCTCCGGAATCGCGTAAGGAACCGTGCCCGCGGGAATGGTTCAGGTGACTCCGCCGAAACCGCCGATGTCGATGTCAGTGCAAAAACGGGGGAGACGCAGCAGTCCACCGTCTCCAAGTCCTCTACCCAGGTATCCGGGCAGACAACGGTTGATGAAAAGAACAAAGAGAAGGGAGCGACCGATAACAAGGAGGGAGCCAACGGCAGGGCGTCGCGCCCTTCGACGGGATCTTCTTCCTCCGGCAACCAGCAGGCGACCGGTTCCCGACCGTCGTCCACTGCCGGGAACAGCAACTCCGGTTCCCGACCGTCGTCCACTTCCGGGAACAGCAACTCCGGTTCCCGTCCGTCGTCCAATGCTTCGTCGTCCAGCGGCTCCCGGCCGTCTTCCACTTCGGGAAACAACAATTCCGGGTCCCGAAATAGTGACAACAAGCAGTCGCGCGGCGGCATCAAAGGTCGTAGCGGTGATTCAGATAATACCGAGATAGACATCCATGGGAATGCCGTTACCCGCCAGAAAGCGTACGAAGAAGGTTTTTCCTATTTCAGCAAGATGGACAATGCTACGACACTGACGGTTCCGGCCATTTCGGAAGCGAATCTTCCTTCTGTCATCCAGTCTAACGGGAAAGCGTACGTCCTGACCAAAGACACGCACGACGCCAGGAACACGGCGGAGAGTATCTTCGCAACCAATTATGAAAACATCTATCCTGGTGCTATCGTCTGGGCCGATGCATCGCTGGCAAACGGGGATCCTACGCTGGTTGGACTGGCACCGGGCGCCATTACCCTCCGGGTGGATTTCAACACCGGCAGAAGCAGCCGGAAGACCGGTGTCGTCAACTCGGCGGATGAGGTACAGGAGGCCATCTACAGCCTCGTCAGAGAATCGAGATATCGCCCCTCGCCTTCTTTCAACTACAAGTCCTACTTCTCTTCCAGTGCCGAGGAAATGGCGGTGAGCATGAAAGCCAATCTCAACTTCCTGAACAACAAGGCCAATGTGACCACGAACTTCTCCAAGAGCGAGACCCACGTCTACCAGGTCCAGGATTACACGCAGCGGTATTATACCGTATCCGTAACCCAGGAGAGCGACAAGTCCAAGTATTTTGGGGACAGTGTTCCCTGGAGTAAAGTTTCCGCCAAGTTGGGCGAGAGGAACTATTCGGTCCCGATGGCCATCATTACTTCGGTGACCTATGGCCGTCGTGCCTATAAGATCTACAAGTACTCGTCCAGGAACTTCAAGTTCAGCGGCGACGAGTCCGTCAAGATGTATGGGCAGTCGCTGGCTTCCACCCAGGAGATTGCGGAGAACAGCGAAACCAAAGACATCTGGCTGTACCTGGACGGCGGCGACGTAGAGTCGAATGGCGCTATCCTGGCAGGAACGTCCATGGAACAGGCTATTTCCTCCAATCTGGCTTACGATCCATCGACGAGCCAAGGTGTTCCCATCTTCTACACGGTCCGTTTCCTCGCGACCGGCAAGACGGCTACCGTCAGTACGACCGGATCCTACACGACCTATTCCTACCAGGAACTGCCTACGACCATCAACGTCACGTTCCGCAACAACGCGACCCACATTGCCGGAGCCGGATTGAAGATGCGGTTGGACTACAAGGTGTTCAAGTTCGATGCCAATGGTAACAAGGTGTCCGTAAGGAAAGAAAACCAGGACGTCGAACCGAACTATACCCGTTACGTAGAGTACAACATCGATTTCGGAGGCACGAAGCAGTTCAATCTCAAGCTCAACCCGGGAGAATTCCTGGATGGCAAGATCCGTTTCCAGGTCCGTTGCAAAACGTCATCGTCAGGAAATTGGCACAATGACATTGAGGACTACATCTTGCCTGACCAGTACGGTGTCATCGACCTCGATATCCACGGAGCCATCCGTCCGGGTGGTACCAATGCGTACATACACTCTTCCTCCTATACGGTGCCAGTTGGTTCCAGACTGGAGCAGGAGCGAAAAAAAGGGAAATAGTTCCCAGGATAGCCGGCCCTCTCGGGGGCCGGTTTTTTTAGAAATACTTCTTCTCCTGCCGGTACAGGGCGACGAAGATGAAGATCAGGATCGTGAAGGCCCAGAGGGAGGAGCCTCCGTAACTCAGGAGGGGCAGCGGGATGCCGATGACGGGCATCAGGCCCACGGTCATGCCGATGTTGATGAACAGGTGCATGAAGATGCACGAGGCGACGCAGTAACCGTAGATGCGGTTGAAGCTCTCCCGGCAGCGCTCGGCGTCCAGGATAAGCCTGACAATCAGAAATACGTACAACAGGATCACCACCAGGCATCCGAAGAAACCCCATTCCTCGCCCACGGTGCAGAAGATGAAGTCCGTGGTCTGTTCGGGGACGAAGCCGAAAGCGGTCTGGGTCCCCTGCAGGAAACCCTTGCCGGTGAGGCCGCCGGAGCCGATCGCGATCTTGGACTGGTTCACGTTGTAGCCCACGCCCGCCAGGTCCTCCTTCATTCCGAGGAGCACCTCGATGCGGGAGCGCTGGTGGTCCTGGAGGATGTTCTCGAAAATATAGTCCGTGGAGAAGACCAGGGCGACGCCGATGACGAACGCAGCGAGGGACATACCCAAAAAGCCGTCCCTGCGGTTGAAGGCACGGATCCCCAGGAACGGCAGGACCAGGAAGCTCAGGGCCAGGAGGATATACAGCGGCTTGACCTTCAGCAGGAAGGCCCACCGGTAGGCGTCACTTTCGCCCGCCTTCGGCACCCAGGTCACCCGGTCCATCCAGTTCATATGGGCCTGGATCCCATCCTGCAGCAGGCCCCAGAGCTGGGGCAGGAACGCCATCAGGGCGACGAACCCGAGACCGATGCCGAGTCGCGGCCATAGCTCCTTGCGCGGGCCGCGGAAGGCGTTGGAAACGGTCAGAAGGCCGATCAGGATGAGGATGGAGGTATACGGGCTGAGCGTGAGCGTGGTGATGAACAGCAGGATGACGAGACCGATCAGGGCGAGCCACCAGCCGGAGAACCCCTCCCGGTACAGCACGAAAATGAAGCCGGCGTACACGAGGGCGGAGCCGGTTTCGCTTTCCAGGACGATAATGCCCATCGGCACGAGAATGATGGCCGCGACCAGCAGGAAATCCTTCCACTCGCTCAGCTTGAAGTTCTGCCGGCTCATTACCGTGGCCAGCAGGAGCGAGGTCGTAATCTTCGATATTTCAGCGGGTTGGAACTTAACAGGTCCCAGTTCGAACCACGAATGAGACCCCTTTACGTCCTTGGAGACGAAGATAACGAGGACGAGCAGGGCGCAGACGGCCAGGTACATCGGCACCGACGCCCCCTCCCAGATCCGGGGCGGGAGGACGAACAGGATGAAGCCGGCGAGCCCGAACGACGTGAGCATCCACACGAACTGCTTGCCGCTGCGGAAGCCCCAGTCGATGATGGAGGTCGGGTTCTCGGAATGGATGGACGCATAGATGTTCACCCAGCCGATGAGCACCAGCAGGATGTACACCGTGATCAGTTTCCAGTCGATGGACTGTTTCAGGCCGCGCTTATGGGTATTCTCGCCGATCATCTTCCTAATCCTTCTTGACGCGGGACATGAGGTTTGCTTCCTTCATCCGTTTCTCGAGGTCCGTGCGCTTGACTTCGCCCTTGAGGTACTTCTCCACCATCAGCGACGCTATCGGGGCCGCGTAAGTGGCGCCGAAACCGCCGTTCTCCACGTAGGCGGCGATGGCGATCTTGGGGTTGTCCATGGGCGCGAAGCAGATGAACACGGAGTTGTCGGCGCCGCGCGGGTTCTGCGCCGTGCCGGTCTTGCCGCACACGTCCAGTCCGTCGATGTGGGCGACCCAGGCGGTTCCGCCCATGCCGGCGCCGGAATTGACCGCCCGCCACATGCCCTTGATGACCTTCGGGAAATGCTCCAGGGACACCTTCGTGTACTGTTTCTCATAGTACTTCGGGTCGATCTCCACGCCTTCCGAGGCCTTGACGATGTGGGGAATATAGTAGTAGCCGCGGTTCGCGACCGTCGCGCACAGGTTCGCCAGGTGCATCGGCGTGGCGAGGATCTCGCCCTGGCCGATGGACAGGGAAATGACCGTGGTGGAGTTCCAGCGGCCCTTGCCGTAAGCGCGGTTGTAGGTCTTGGACGTGGGGATACTGCCGCTCAGCTCGTTCGGGAAGTCGGATCCCAGCTTGGTGCCGAAGCCGAAGCTTGTCACCATTTCGTGCCAATGGTCCATCGCCTCACCGTAATCTCCTTCGAACTTGCGGTTGTCCAGGATGTTCTTGAGCACGTAGCAGTAGTACGCGTTGCAGGACATCATGATGGACTCCTCCATGTTCAGGGGGGATTTGTGCCCGTGACAGCCCAGCTTGTGTCCGGCGCCGAAATGGTAGCCGTGACTGCAGGGATACGTCATTTCCGGCCGCAGCACACCTTCTTCCAGGCCCACGAGGCCGTTCACCAGCTTGAACACCGAACCCGGCGGGTAGGACGCCTGGACGGCGCGGTTGTACATCGGCCGGTACGGGTCCGCCAGGATCTCCTGGTAATATTTGCCGATGTCGGCGAGCTGGCTCACGTCGATGCCCGGGGAGGACACCAGCGACAGGATCTCGCCCGTGCCCGGTTCGATGGCGACAATGGCGCCCACCTTGTTCCGCATGAGCTCCTGGCCGTACTGCTGGAGCTGCGCGTCGATGGTGGTGACGATGTCATGGCCCGGAACGGCTTCCTTGTCGAACTCGCCGTCCTTGTAGGGCTGCTCGATCTGGTTCTTGGAGTTGCGCAGGAAAATGTGGTAGCCCTTCTCGCCGCGGAGGTCCTTCTCGCGGGCCGCTTCGATGCCGGTCTTGCCGGCATAGTCGCCGGAGCGGTACTCGCCCGGATGGCTGTCCATGAATTTCTGGTCCACCTCGGACACGTAGCCGAGGAGGTTGCCGCCGGCGTTGATCGGATAGTCGCGGATGCCGCGGACCTGGCCCTTGAAGCCGGGGAAGCGGTACTGGACCTCGGCGAATTTGTTGTACGTCTCGGCCGGGATCTGCTTGATCATCGTGACGCTCTGGAAGCCGATCTTCCGGCGGTTCTTCCGGTACTCCTGCATCTTGCCGCGGATGAATTCCACCGTTGTGTCCAGGGCGGCCGCCAGGCCGACCGTGTCGAACTCCACTTTCTCCAGGTCGCGCGGGTTCACGAGGATGTCGTAAGCCACCTTGTTACCCACCAGGATATCGCCGTTGCGGTCGTAAATGACGCCACGGGTGGGGTAGATGATCTCCCGGACCGTCGTATTGTTGTCCGCATCGATCTTGTAGTGGTCGTCCAGGACCTGGATGGAGAAGATCTTCGCCAGGAGAATGGCCGCCACCACCCCCAGGCCGATGAAAAGACGCGTGCTTCGGGGATCGATGCTCATTTGCGGTTGTCGGGGGCCAGGATGTCGATGATGAGGAGCGAGAGGGCCCATCCCGCCACGAGCGAGACCCCGAAGCGGATGGCGTTGAAGGCGAGGGTCCGGGTGCCGGCGCCGTCGGCCCAGATGTAGATCACCAGGAAGAGCGCCTGCACGAGGAAGACGGCGAGCGCCACCTTTCCGAAGCCGTTCTTGCGCACGGAGAAGTCCTCCTTGCGGGCGAACAGCTCATCGCCGAAGATCAAGCGGATGACCTCCTTCCGCACAAAAGCGACCGGGACGAGGGCGAGGGCGTTGAGCCCGAGGAGCCCCTCGGACAGGAGGTCCACCGCGCTGCCGGTGGCGAAAGCGAGGAGCAGGGTCCAGAACGTGGGAAGCCGCAGCGGAACGCACAGGATCAGCACGGGGAGGAGCGAGAGCGTCAGGTACGGCGACAGGTTCAGGTAGTTGCAGATGAGCATCTGCACCGCGACCAGCAGCAGGAAGACGAAGTAGTAACTGCCCTTTCTCATAGCTCGAAATCCTCCACTTCGTCAAAGGCCGTGTTATGGACGACGGTCACATAGCGGATGGCCGTGAAATCCTGGAACAGGTCCACCCGGATCTCATTGGTGGCGCCGTTGATCACGCGGGCGTCCCCGGCCACGCCGAGCGGGATGTCCGGCGGGAACATCAGGGAGTGGCCGCTGGTGTAGACGGTGTCGCCCACGGCGTACTTGTACTGGAGCGGCACCTCCTGGAGGATGGCCCCGTGGGAGCTCTTCCCGTCCCAGACCAGCAGACCGGTCGCGCCGTCTTCGCCGAAGCGGCCGCTGATGGAGATGTCGCTGTTCTGGAAGGAGAGGGCGTAGCAGTGGTGGGCGCTGACCGCGTCCACGATGCCCACGACGCCGCTGCGGGTGATGATGCCCGACTTCTCCTGGATGCCGTCCTCGAATCCCTTGTTCAGGATCATGTAGTTGTGCTGCTTGTTGCGGCTGATCTTGATAACCTCGGCCGGGATGTAGTCGAATCCCCGGATGCGGCCATGGGCCACCCCGAGCGAATCCACCCGGCGGTCGTGCGCGCTGGCGCGGAGGCCGTCCAGCTCCTCGCGGAGCTGCTGGTTCTCAAGGACGAGGTCCTCGTTCGTGCGTTTCAGGCTGAAGTAGCTGGAAATGGCCTGGGTGCTGCCCCAGACGGTTCCCATCACCCCGTGCGCCGCGCGGGCGATCCAGAGGCGCTGGAGCTCCGCATTGCGGTAGAGCAGTTGCAAAGCAGCAACCTCCAGGAGAATGAAGGTTGCCGCACTGATGATCCGGGGGAGGAACTTCCGCTCTTTGGGCATATTACCGCATCAAGAAAGAGTAGTTGTCCGTGTTCTTGAGGGCGATGCAGGTGCCGCGGGCCACCGCGCGGAGCGGGTCTTCGGCCACGTGGAACGGAATGTTGACCTTTTCGGTCAGGCGCTTGTCCAGGCCGCGCAGCAGGGCGCCGCCGCCGCTGAGGAAGATACCGTTCTCCACGATGTCGGAGTAGAGCTCCGGCGGAGTCTGCTCGAGGACCTGCTGGATGGAGGTCTCCAGGCGGGCGATGGACTTATCCAGGCAGTGGGCGATTTCCTGGTAGGGGATGAGGGCCTCGACCGGGTGGCCGGTCATGAGGTTCGGACCCCGCACGAGGAAGGGCTCGGGTTCGGCGTCCAGTTCGGGGAGGACGGAGCCCACCGCGATCTTGATCTTTTCCGCCGTGGTTTCACCCACGCGGATGACGTGCTGCTGGCGCAGGTAGTTCTGGATGTCGGCCGTGAAGACGTCGCCGGCCACGCGGATGGAGTCCTGCTGGACGATACCGCCCAGGGAAATGACGGCGATTTCAGTGGTGCCGCCTCCGATGTCGACGACCATGTTGCCCTTCGGCGCCTCGACGTCCAGGCCGATACCGAGGGCCGCGGCCATCGGTTCGAAGATCAGGTAGACGTCCCGGCCGCCGGCGTGCTCGGAGGAGTCACGGACGGCACGGATCTCCACTTCCGTGGAGCCGCAGGGGATGCCCACGACCAGCTTCAGGTTCGGGGCGAAGAGGCTGCGGTGCCGGGCGTTGACCTGGCGGATGAAACCGCGGATCATCATCTCGGCCGCGTTGAAGTCCGCGATCACGCCGTCACGCAGCGGACGGACGGTGCGGATGCCGGGGTTCGTCTTCTCATGCATGAGCTTGGCCTTCTGGCCGAGGGCGATGCACTTGTTGGATGTATTGTCGATGGCGACGATGGAGGGCTCGTCCAGAACGATCTGGTCGTTCTGGAAAATGACCGTGTTGGCCGTGCCAAGGTCCATTGCGAGCTCCTGGTTCAGGAAACGGAATGCCATATAGTTATCTTTAAATTTGACAGAATGAAATGGAGTTCAAAATTACGAAAAAAAACTATATTTGCATAAAGAAATTTGTGGAATGGAACGAAAAAAATACCTCGTCGTGACCGCCGGCGGATCCGGTACCCGGATGGGCTCGGACCTGCCCAAACAGTTCCTGGAACTGGGGGGCCGCGCCGTGCTGCAGCGGACCATCGAACAGTTCCTGGAAGCCTGCCCCGGCATCAAGGTCGTCACGGTCCTGCCCGAGGCGCACATGGCCTGGTGGCGGCAGTATTGCCGGGACCGGAACTTCAACTGCCCCCAGCGGCTGGTCAGCGGCGGTTTCACCCGTTTCCACTCGGTGCGGAACGCCCTCTCTTTCGTTCCCGACGGGGTCGTGGTCGCGGTGCATGACGGCGTCCGCCCGCTCCTGAGCCCGGCCCTCATCCGCACGATGTTCCAGCAGATGGAAACGGTCCGCGCGCTGGTTCCCGTGGTCCCTTCCGTGGACACGCTTGCCGTCCTGGACAAGGACGCGGACGGAACGCTGCGTGATTCCGGCGAGGAGGTGGACCGGAGCCGTATCTTCGGAGCGCAGACCCCCCAGATGTTCCGTTCGGAAGAGCTGAAAGCCGCGTATGGCCAGGGCTTCGACCTCGCGTTCACGGATGACGCTTCCGTCGCCCGGAGATACGGAATTCCGCTCTCCTACATTGCAGGAGAGCGGAACAATATCAAGCTCACGACGCGGGAGGACCTCTCCCTCGCGGAGGCTATTCTTCACCTTTCTTGTTGAGGCCGGTATAGGTCGTACTCTTGAAATCCTTCACCCAGACCTGGCGCTCGATGGGCTCGTCCAGGGAGATCATCGTGTCCGTGGACTGGATGTACGGGATCTTCTGGATGGTGTTCAGGAGCACCTCCATCAGGTGGTCGTTGTCCAGGCAGTACACCTTCGCGAGAATGGCAAAGCGGCCGGTCACGAAATGGCATTCCACGATCTCCGGGATCTTCTTCAGGTGGGCGATCACCTCCGGGTAGCGGGTGGATTCCGACAGGGAGATGCTGATGAAGGCGCAAACGTTGAGGCCGAGGGCCTGCGGTTTGACGAGCAGGCGGGACCCGGTGATGACCCCGTTCGCTTCCAGGCGCTTGACCCGCTGGTGGATGGCCGCGCCGGAGACGCCGCATTCACGGGCGATCTCCAGGAAAGGCATCCGCGCGTTCTTGACGAGGAAGGACAGGATTTTCTGATCGATCTGGTCGATGTGATAAGTTGCCATGGGATATCGGGATTACTTTTTAAAACTAACCACCACAAAAGTAAAAAATTTTTTTAAAACTTGTTCATTTTCGGGCAGGAAAAATAACGATTCACAAAAAAACGGCACCCGAAGATGCCGTTTTTATATGCGATTCTCCCCGTCAGGGGATGTCAACTTTATTTTTTAAAGCGCCGGTGGCCCTTGGCTGTGGGGGATGATGCGGCGATAATGGCCTGACAATCAGCCTCCGTAAGGGTGGCAACATCCGTTCCTTTGGGAATCCTGTAGTTGTTTTCCCCCGATTTCAGATACGGACCGTAACGGCCGTTGACAATCTGGATAGCACCCCATTCGGCGATGACGGCGTTCGCCGCCGGCGTCTCGGGTGTCTCCTGAATGAGACGGACGCACTCTTCGAGCTTGATTTTGAGCGGATCGACGTTGCGGGGGAGCTTGATGTTCCGCTCGCCGTACTTGAGGTACGGACCGTAGCGGCCCTTGGTGGCGATAACCGGGATGCCTTCATACTCGCCCACGGTACGGGGCAGTTCGAACAATTTGAGCGCTTCTTCCAGGGTAATGGTCTCAATGAGCTGGCCCTTGCCCAGGGAGGCGAACTGGCGGCGGTCGCCTTCGCCCTTCTGCACATAGGCGCCGAACTTGCCGAAGGCGGCAGTCACCTTGTCCCCGTCGGGGGCCGTACCCAGATCGCGGTTCACGCGGCTGTATTCCCGGGCCGCGAGGACGCTCTCCACCTGCTGGTGGAAGGGCTTGTAGAAGGCGCCGATGGTCTCGTTCCAGACCTTCCCGCCGTCGGCGATCTCGTCGAAGTCTTTCTCCACATTGGCCGTGAAGTCATAGTCCATGATGGTGCCGAAATTCTTGACGAGGTAGTCCGAGACGATAATGCCGATCTCCTGGGGAAGGAGCTTGCCGCGTTCCGCGCCTACGGTCTCGGTCCGGGCTTTCTCCGAAATGGTCCCGTCTTTCAGGTTCAGGTCCGTCACCGGCATCTTCACGCCGTCCTTGTCGCCCTTGGTGACATAGCCGCGGCCGGTGGTGAGGGTGCTGATGATGGTGGCATAGGTGGACGGCCGGCCGATTTCCAGCTCTTCCAGTTTCTTGACGAGGGTGGCCTCGGAATAGCGCTGCGGAGGGACGGTGTACTTGCACTGGGCGGAGACGCCCTTCTCCTGCATCCGGTCGCCGATGTGGAGTTCGGGGAGGACCAGGTCGCCCTCTTCGGGCTCCTCGTCGTCCCGGCCTTCCAAGTACACCTTCATGAATCCGTCGAACAGCATTTCGGCGGCCTGGACGGCGTAGCGCTCGCTCCGGCGGTCGGAGGCGATGCGGATGGAGGTGTTCATCACCCGGGACTCGCTCATCTGGGAGGCGACAGTGCGCTTCCAGATCAGCTCGTAGAGCTTCTTCTCCTGCGCGGTTCCGTCGATGGACGTGTTCTCGATATAGGTGGGGCGGATGGCCTCGTGGGCTTCCTGCGCCCCCTTGGCCTTGGTCCGGTACTGGCGCGGGTGGGAATACTCCTCGCCGAAATTGTCGGATATGAACTTCTTCGCCGTATTCAGGGCCAGGGAGGAGAGGTTCGTGGAGTCGGTACGCATGTAGGTGATCAGACCCCGTTCATAGAGCGTCTGTGCGACGCGCATGGTGGTTCCTACGGGGAAGTGGAGCTTCCGGGATGCCTCCTGCTGGAGGGTGGAGGTGGTGAACGGCGCGGCCGGGAACCGGGTTCCCTCCTTCTTTTCCAGGGTCTCGATCCGGTAGGCGGCGCCCACGGAATCCTCGAGGAACTTCCGGGCGTCCGCCATCGACTCGAAGCGGGTGTCCAGCAGGGCCTTGACCTTCACGCTGGCCGGGGTGCCTTCCGGATGGAAGACGGCCTCCACCTTATAATAGGGGGTCTGGATCATCCGCCACAGGACGGGGGAGAGCTCGAAGCCCACGAGCCGGTCCAGCACGCGGCGCGCCTGCTGCGCGTCCACGAGGTTCCGGTCGATGTCGCGGGGATGCTGGATGGCGTCGAGGATGGCCGGTTTCGTGATCTCATGGAAGACGATCCGGCGGGTCTTGGCCGGGTCCAGGCCCAGCGTTTCGGACAAATGCCAGGAGATGGCCTCTCCCTCGCGGTCCTCATCGGACGCGAGCCACACGGTCTGGGCCGCGGCGGCGAGTTTCTTGAGGTCGGACACGACCTTCTTCTTGTCGGCCGGAACGACATATTCGGGCTGGAACCCGTGTTCCACATCCACGCTCAGTTTCTTCTCTTGCAGGTCCCGGATGTGGCCGATGCTGGCTTTCACGAGATAGTCTCCGCCCAGGAACTTCTGAATGGTTCCCACCTTTCCGGGAGACTCGACGATCACTAAGTTTTTTCCCTCCATTATCTTCTGCTTTTACCTATTATTTTGCAAAGTAAGCGAGATTTCGGGCAATTTTCCAAATTTTCTGATTACTTTTGTAATTCAGTAATCCGAGCAAGACCTATGGTCTTGTACGCAATGAAAGAATTTTGAGATGACAGACAATACACGCAAGAAGATCGTCCGCTGGTTCTGGATCCTGCTCCTGACGCCGATCGCCCTGGTCTTCGTCCTGCTCGGGATCGTCTGGGCCTTCGCCGAGATCCCGACCATTGAAGAGTTGGAGAACCCGGACAGCAAGCTGGCCACCCAGGTCATCGCCGAGGAAGGCGAGATCCTGACGACCTACCATATCGAGAACCGTACGTTCGTGGGTTATGACGAGCTTCCCCTGCACCTCGTGCAGGCGACGGTCGCCACCGAGGACGCCCGTTTCTACAGCCATTCCGGCATTGACATTCCCAGCCTGTTCCGCGTCCTGTTCAAGACGCTCCTTTCGCGGGATTCCAGCCAGGGCGGCGGTTCCACCATCACCCAGCAGCTGGCCAAGACATTGTATCCCCGCAAGGAGCACGCCTCCAAGCTGGACATGATCTGGATCAAGCTCCGCGAGTGGATCACCGCGGTCAAGCTGGAGCGCAACTACACGAAGGAGGAAATCGTGGACATGTACCTGAACGCGGTCTTCTTCGGCTCCAACTCCTACGGCATCCAGTCCGCCTCCCTGCAGTTCTTCGGCAAGAACCCCATCGACCTGAAGGTGGAGGAGAGCGCCGTCCTGGTGGGCATGGTGAACAAGCCGACGCGCTACAACCCCGCCATCAATCCGGACAAGGCCCTGGAGCGCCGCAACCTGATCCTCGGCCGCATGCGGGACAAGGACTACCTGACGAAGGCGGAGTGCGACTCCCTCCGGCAACTTCCCATCGAACTGCATTCCCGCGGGATGGACCGCACCACCGGTGTCGGCCCGTACTTCCGGGACATGCTGCGCCGGACGATGTCCGCCGAGCGCCCCCGGCGCAAGTCCTACGCCACCGTGGAGGACTTCCGCGTGGACTCCCTGGCCTGGGCCGACGATCCGCTGTACGGCTGGCTGAACAAGAACCTCAAGAGCGACGGCACGCCGTATGACCTGGATAAGGACGGCCTCCGCATCTATACGACCATCAACTACAAGATGCAGCGCTATGCCGAGGAGGCGATTGTCGAACACCTGGGTCAGAACCTGCAGAAGGCCTTCTGGAAAGAAGTCCGCACCCGCAGGAATCCGCCGTTCGCGAACGGTACCGACCAGAAGGTGATGGACATCGCCATGGACCAGGCCCGCCGCTGGAGCGACCGCAACCGGATGATGAAGGCCTCGGGCTATTCCGACGCGGAGATTGCGAAGAGCTTCTCGCAGAAAGTGCCCATGCGCCTGTTCACCTGGGAAAAGCCGGGCTATGTGGACACGCTCATGACCCCGGACGACTCCATCCGCTACTACAAGTCATTCTTCCGGGCGGCCTTCATGGCCATCGAGCCGCGTACGGGCCACGTCCGCGCCTACGTGGGCGGCCCCGACTACCGGTATTTCAAGTATGACAATGTCCGGCAGGGCAAGCGGCAGGTGGGCTCCACCATCAAGCCCTTCCTCTATACCCTCGCGATGGAATCCGGCATGACCCCCTGCGACAAGGTGCTCAACGTCCCGCAGGTGCTGGTCGTGAACGGCGACCAGACCTGGACGCCGCAGGACCCGCACACCAGCGGGACCATGGTGGACCTGCGCTGGGGCCTCGCCCAGAGCTCCAACTCCGTGGCCGCTTACCTGATGAAGCAGTTGGGTCCGGAGGCGATGGTGTCCATGATGCACAAGATGGGCATCGGCGGCCGGATCGACCCGGTCGTCTCCCTGTGCGTCGGTTCGGCGGACCTCTCCGTCTTTGAAATGGTCACCGCCTACAACACCTTCCCGTCCGAGGGCGAGTACACCTATCCGCTCTTCGTCACCCGGATCGAGGACAGTGATGGCAACGTGCTCGGCCAGTTCTCCGACCGCCGCCACGAGGCTATTTCCCAGCGGGCCGCTTATGCGATGGTCCAGATGATGCGCGGGGTGGTGGACGGCGGCACAGGCTCCCGCCTGCGCTTCCGCTACGGCCTGTCCGGCGCCATCGCCGGCAAGACCGGTACGACCAACGACAACTCCGACGGCTGGTTCATCGGCTACACCCCCACCATCACGGCGGGCGTCTGGGTGGGCGCCGAGGACCGCTACGTGCACTTCTCTTCCACGGCTCTCGGCCAGGGCGCGAACATGGCCCTCCCGATCTGGGGCCTCTGGATGAAGAAGGTCCTTGCGGACGGCACCCTGGGCATTTCCCCGAACGACGCTTTCCCGGAGGGAACGAACGTATCGTTCTGCACCGGCGAGGAGGGGGTGAACTCGGCGAAGTCCGAGCTGGAAGATTTTTACTTTGATTAAAACGGTTTTTCAACCTATGTCCCGATACCAATCCATCGCCGTCATCTACGGCAGTGATTCTTCCGAATGGGAGGTGGCTTGCCGGAGCGGCGAGTTCACCGCCTCCCGGATTGACGAATTCCAGTACGACGTTTACGAGATCTTCGCCCGCTTCGGCGACTGGAAGCTCGTGGCGATGCGGAAGGCGAATTCGATGCGGGTCCCGTTCCCGGAGGGCGCCCAGCCCCAGGTGGACAAGACCGACTTCTCCGTCCGCGTGCTGGGCGAGAAGGTCAAGTTCGATTTCGTGTACATCATGCAGCACGGCGCGCCGGGTGAGACCGGCCTCCTGCAGGGCTATTTCGAGATGCTGGGCATTCCGCACTCCTCCTGCAGCGCCTTCGTCACCACCGTGGCGTTCGATAAATACTCCTGCAAGAACTATCTGCGGGGACTGGACTATGTGAAACTCGCGCCGGATGCTTTTATCCGCCTCGGCGAGGACGTGGACGCCTTCTCCGAGAAGACGGTCGCAGCCTTGGGGCTGCCCCTGTTCGTCAAGCCTACGAACGGCGGCTCCAGCTTCGGCATCACCAAGGTGACCCGGGCGGAGGACCTCCCCTCGGCCATCAAGTATGCCTTCAAGGAGGGTGAAACAGTCCTGGTGGAGAAAGGCATTTCCTCCGAGCACGAATTGACCTGCGCCGTCTACAACGACGGGACGGGCATCCGGGCCCTTCCCATCATCGAGATCATCTCCGAGACGGGGTGGTTCGACTACGATGCCAAGTACAACGGGCTCAGCCGGGAAGTGTGCCCGGCGGAGGTCCCCGACGCCCTGACGCAGCGGATCCAGGACATCTCCCGCCGCATTTACCGCCATCTGGGCTGCAAGGGACTGGTCCGCATGGACTACCTGACGGCCCCGGACGGGATCTATTTCCTGGAGGTCAACATCATCCCCGGCATGACCAACGCCTCGCTGGTCCCGAAGATGGTCCGCGCCGCCGGACTCAGTTTCACCGACTTCCTCACCCAGATCATCGAAAATTCCTAGCTTATGCTCCTGTCCGAATTCCTGAAAGACGGGGTCGCGTCCCTGGAGAGCCTCTACCCCACGGCGGAAGCGAAGGCGGTCGTGCTCCAGCTCTGCAGCGAGATCCTGGGAACGAAGAACTACACCCATATCATCGAGCCGCAGTACCAGATCGACAAGAAGAAGGTGCAGCCCCTGGCCGAGGCCATGGTCCGGCTCCAGGCCGGCGAACCCATCCAATATGTCGTGGGCAAGACCGAATTCTGCGGCCATATCTTCAAGGTGGACAAGAACGTGCTGGTGCCCCGCCCGGAGACGGAGCTCCTGGTGCGCGAGGCGGTGAAGCTCGCCGCCCGTATCAAGCAGCGCCGCATCCCGTACGGCCGCTCCGCGGAGCCGGTCCGGATCCTGGACCTCTGCACCGGCTCCGGCAATATCGCCTGGACGGTCGCCCTGGGCGTCCCCGGCGCCCGCGTGGTGGGCGTGGACAATTCGGAAGGGGCCCTGGACGTGGCCCGGAGCCAGAATTTCTCCTCCGAGATGAAGGCGACCGGCGCGCAGGCGCCCACCTTCGTCAACGCCGACGTCCTGGAGACGGAACAGGAATTCAACTTCGGCGAGTTCGACCTCATCCTGTCGAATCCGCCCTACGTAATGGAATCCGAACGGAGCCAGATCCGGAAGAATGTGCTGGACTACGAGCCGGCCTCCGCCCTGTTCGTTCCGGACGAGGATCCCCTCAAGTTCTACCGGGCCATCGCCCGCTGGTCGGACCGCTTCCTGGCGGCCGAGGGCAAAGGCCTGACGGAAATCAATGAAGTCCTGGGCAAGGAGACCGAGGCCGTATTCAAGGAGGCCGGTTTCGCCCAGACGGACATTGTCAAGGACTTCTACGACAAGAACCGCTTTATTTTCTATACGAAGTAACGTGCCGGTTCCCCTGTCATTTCGACCGGAGCCGCCGGCGGAGCGGAGAAATCTCGAACTCCTCGCCCCCGCCCGGACGGCGGACATCGGCATCGCGGCCGTCGACTGCGGGGCCGATGCCGTGTATATCGCCGGACCGGCTTTCGGGGCGCGGCAGGCGGCGGGGAACCCTGTGGCGGACATCCGCCGGCTATGCGCGTACGCACACCGGTTCGGAGCCCGCATCTACGTGACTTTCAATACGCTGGTGTACGAGGAGGAGATCCCACAGGCCCGGCGGCTGCTGCAGGAACTGCAGGACGCCGGCGTGGACGCGCTGATCGTGCAGGACGCGGCCGTAACGCGGCTTGCCCCGGAAGGGATGATCCTCCACGCCTCCACCCAGTGTGCGATCCGTACGCCGGAAAAGGCGCGTTTCACCGAGAGCCTCGGCTATGGCCGGCTCGTGCTGGAACGGGAACTGTCCCTGGCGCAGATCCGTGCCATCCGGGAGGCCGTCGATGCCGAACTGGAATGCTTCGTCCACGGCGCTCTCTGCGTGTGCTACAGCGGCCAGTGCTACCTGTCGGAGCACCTGGCGGGCCGGAGCGCGAACCGCGGGGCCTGTGTCCAGGCCTGCCGGTCGCTCTACGACCTGGAGGATGCCGCCGGCAAGGTGCTCATGAAGAACAAGGCCCTGCTTTCCCTGAAGGATTTCAACCTCATCCACCGGCTGGAGGACCTGGCCGAGGCCGGGGCCGATTCGTTCAAGATCGAAGGCCGGCTCAAGAGCGCTTCTTATGTGCAGAACGTCGTCCGGGCCTATTCCGACGCCCTGGACGCCCTGGTCCGCCGGTATCCCGACCGGTACCGCCGGGCTTCGTACGGCTCGCTCCGGGGCGGCTTCCGGCCCGATTTGAAAAAGACTTTCAACCGGGACTATACGGAGCTCTTCCTGGACGGGAAGCGCGGAGAATGGGCGGCAATGGATGCGCCCAAGTCGATGGGTGAATACATCGGCACGGTGGATCGCCTGCGGGCGGGTGTCGTGACGGTCCGGCCGGACCGCCCCAGCCTGGCCCTCCACAACGGCGACGGCTTCGCCTTCGTGGGCCGGGACGGCGGCATCGTCGGTTTCCGGGGTGACGTGTGCGAGGGCTTCACGATCCGGTGCAAGGAGGTTCCCGGCCTGCAAGCGGGGACGCGGTTGTACCGGAATATCGACGCGGAGTTTGAACGGAAGCTCGAGGCGGACCGGCCGGTCCGCGAGATCGGCGTGACGCTGCAGGCGCGGCTGGAGGCCGGCGCTCTGGCTGTCACCGCCGTGACGGAAGACGGCCGGGAAGCGTCCGTGGAGGTCCCGGCGTCCTTCGAGGCGGCGCGGGATGCGGCCCGGATGCTGGAAACCGTTCGCGCCCAACTTTCCAAGCGGTCCGGTATCTATGCTTTTTCCGTGAAAGGGGTGGAGGCGGACGGCCTGGTCCCGTTCATGAGCGCTTCCTTCCTGAACGGTCTCCGGCGTGACCTGGCCGCAGCCCTGGACGTGCAGCCGGTGCGGATGCTGCCGCTCCGCCGTGGCGCCGTGCGTCCCGATCCTGCGCCGGAATCATTGACCTATAAAGATAATATCGCCAATTCCGTCGCCCGGGAAATCTACCGGGAGCGGGGGAGCGCTTCCATCGAGGACGCCTACGAACTTACCCACCGGGATGGGGTCGAGTACATGCGGACGAAGTACTGTATCCGCCACGAGCTCGGACTCTGCCCCAAACAAAAACCCGGCGCCCGGCCAGAACCGCTGTACTTACGCAACCAGGGCCGCCGTCTCCGCCTGGACTTCGACTGCGCGGCCTGCGAGATGACGGTCCGGTAGCCTTTTATTCAGCGCCTTTTCGTGGCTTGTCTGGTCGCTTGTAAGGGCGGACTGGCCATGCAGGCTAATCCTTAAACCGGGATTTGAATCAGGTTTTCCCCAAGCGCATCGGAGAGTTTCGCGAGGGAGTTCAGCGTAAAGTTCGGAAACCCCCTGGTCCAACGGGAAATCTGCGTTTCACTGCAGCCTATCCTTCGGGCCAGTTCTCTTTGCGTAATTCCTTTCTCCTGTGAGATACGGTCAATTTTGTCGATGATGGAAGCAGACCAAGCCACTTCCAGTCGGATGGCCGGTGATACCTGGTCAAATTGTCTGTGCAGCAGATCGTTCTGTTTCATAGTAAGTAGACGTGGTCTTCAATGGTTTTCAGCGTCCTTTCTTCAATGGTGACAAATCCTTTGTCTAGATCGTCTCTGAGAAGTCTGTCAAATTTCTGTAAGTCCAGGGCGTAACCGAGCAGTCTCGTATCTTCTTGGTATGTTCTGGTTGACTTTCTGTCCCCGTTTCCGAGAATCAGGATTTCATCAGAGATACGAAGACAATATAGTCGGATGTTTCCCGATTCCAAGGGGAGGGCGCAAAGGTTGTCATGTATGGCCCCTTCGGGGCGGAAATACCGCTCCAGTGCGCCTCTGTCGAGGATGATCTCCAATGCTCCCAGAATCTTCTGATAGTCTTCATTGAACTCGGCTTCTTCCTCAAACTTGGAGAGGAACCGTTCGAACTCCGTCGTTCTGTCCATCTGGAAACTGATGGAATAGAAACTCACTTTTTCAGATTGTTCAACGAGTTCCACCGTCGTTTTCTTCTTCATCGTTGCAAAGATATAAAAGTTTTACATATATGTCAAGTTTCAGATCAGTTCCAGCACCAGCTCCACGTCACCGAAGTGACCGGTGACGCCGTTGTTGCGCTCGATATAGGTTCGCGTGAGGGCGCCGCGCCAGATGATGTCGTCGCGCGCCCGCAGGGGGATTTCTATTTCGAATCCGTAGCTCCGCGAATTGTACTTGACCATCGCCGAGCATTTCCAAGTGGTCATGGTGCCGCCGTCGTCCTCGACCATCATGAAGGCGCAGTTGTCCAGCATCCCGGTCCATTCCGACACGAGGACGGCATTGAAGTCCAGCACCTCGCCCACCTGCTTCCGCCGGACGACGATGAGGAAGTCCGTGATGGACGGCGCGTACAGGCGCATCTCCGCTTCGGTCGTGGCCGTGAAGTCCTCGATGGCGCCGCACTTCACCCAGACCTCCGCACCTCCGCAGAACCAGCTGTCGAACTGCCGGTTGGCCTTGAAAGAGCGGAGGACCAGCGTTTGGACGTCCTTTTCCCCGGCCCGGGTGGCGGAAGCCGCGCTTCCGGCCTGCGGACGGACGAGAATGCTCCCGCCGCCCTGGCCCCAGTCCGGGTCCTCCCGCCGCCGCATCTCCAGGGACTGGTATTCCGCGTCGCGGTTGCGGTTGATCACCCATACGGGCCGTTTCCGGGCCATTTCTTCATCGACGATGACTTCTTCCACCGTACCGTCCTCCTGCCGGACCCAGCCGACATTCTTTGTCTCCCGGCCGCCCGGATCGAAGGTGATGACAGGGGTCTCGTCCCCGTGGAATTCCTCCGAGAAGGGCCAGTAGATCTGCACGTCCGAGCCGGACAGGGCTTCCAGGAATGCATCCCCGTCCAGTGCGCGCGTTCCGTACTGTTTCCGGATTTCGGCAGTGAGCAGGTCGCGGAGCGGGGTCGGGTAGGCCGCCACCCGGGTGGCCGGCGTGCCGCCGACGCCCGTGCCGGGGGTTTCGAACACCTGTCGCATGGGATACTCCTCGTCGTAACCATTGCCGGACGAGGCGGTGACGGCGTCCCGGACCTCGGCAACCTGGTCCTGTCCGACTGGGACGGCGGCGAGGATGCGTGCTACCTCGTCCAAAGTGAAAACAAGGGGTTCTCCCGGTTCGTCGGCGGGAGGATTGACGCGGTCCAGCCGCTCGCAGGCGGTAACCGCAAGGGCGCCGGCCAGGCACCCGAACAGGATCATACGCTTCATCTTTATCATTCCGGATTTGCAGCCCGGCTCCACGGATACAAAGTACCGGAAAACGAGCCGTGTTCACAAAAAGGGAAACGGATAAAGTCGAAAATCGGCCTCCCAACAGGCAGGAAGGCCGAAATCAGCCAAGCTTTTTACGCAAAATCCTGCAAAAAACGCGTCAATACGGGCCGGTCGGGCCGCCTCATTCTCCGGGGAGGACCGGAAAATCAGGGTTGGGGACGTGCGCTTCCCGCATCAGTCCTTTCAGGTGTTCCACGATTCCGGGTTCCATGGCCGCCAGATCGTTCTCTTCGCCGGGATCCGCGTCCAGGTTGTAGAGTTCATACCGCGGACGCTCGCTCCGGATGTCCAGGTGGACCAGTTTCCAGGGGCCTTCCCGGACCGCCTGGCGGCCGCCGAGTTCCTGGAATTCGAAGTACAGATAGTCGTGCTCCCGCTGGCCTTTCTTGCCGGTCAGCAGGGGAAGGAGGCTGACCCCGTCCATTCCTTCCACCGGCGCCGCTCCCGTCAATTCCCGGAACGTGGGCATCAGGTCCCAGAAGGAGCACGGGAAATCCGTCTCGGCGCCCGGCTTGACGTGCCTGGGCCAGGCCACGATCATCGGCACGCGGATACCGCCTTCGTAAACATCGCGTTTGTACCCCCGCCAGGGGCCGTTGCTGTCGAAAAAGTCCGGGTCCGCGCCACCTTCCCGGTGCGGCCCGTTGTCACTGCTGAAAAGGAGGATTGTGTTCTCGTACAGGCCCAGTTCCTGGAGCTTGTCCACCAATTGGCCGACATAGACATCCAGTCGGGTGACCATCGCGGCGAAGGTCGCATGGGGCTCCTCCTGGGCGATATAATCTCCCTTCATGAAGTACGGGCTGTCCGGCCGGGCGCCGTTGTAGGGCGTTTCTGGATACCGGCCCCGCAGCCGCTGGAGGATGCTGTCCTGCGGGACGATGAGTTCCGCGTGTGGAATTGTCGTCGGATACCACAGGAAGAAGGGTTTTCCGTCCGCCGCAGCCCGGTCCAGGAAGGCCAGCGCCTGCTCGTGGATCAGGTCCGGGGCATAAGCACCGGTCCCGTAGGAATCATCGCACCGGTTCACTTCCGACAGGTCGATGCGGACGTCATCGGCCCACAGATGGTCCGGGTAATAGCTGTGCGCCAGCAGCTGGCAGTTGAAGCCGTAGAAGGTGTCCACGCCCTGCGCCTGCGGGTCGCCGGTCGAGCCCACGAAACCGAGGCCCCATTTGCCGAAGGCGCCCGTGGTGTAGCCGGCGGCTTTGAAATCGTGGAACAGCGTCTCCGCGCCTTCCGGCAGTGGGAACTGCCCTTCGGGCTGGAGTTCCCGGTTGCCGCGGATGGCCGTATGCCCGCTGTGGGTGCCGGTGATGAGGCAGGACCGTGAAGGCGCGCTCACCGTCGTGCCGCTGTAGCACTGGGTGAACCGCATTCCCTCCGCGGCGATCCGGTCGATGTTCGGTGTCTCGAACCGCCGCTGTCCATAACAGCTCAAGTCTCCCCAGCCCAGGTCGTCCGCGAGGATGAACACCACATTCGGCGGCCCTTCCGTCCTCCCGTTCCCCTGCGAGGCGCAGGAAGGAGCAAGGGCGGCCGGCAGGGCGGCGGCGTAGAGCAAGCGTTTTTTCATATCTTTTGCTCGATCGGGTCCTCGTACAGCGCCTGCAGCCGATGGAGTTCCGTCCGGAGTTCCTCCGTGACTGCCTCCATCCCCGGTTCTCCGTACAAGTTGTGAAGCTGCATCGGGTCCTGCTCCAGGTCAAAGAGTTCCCATTCGTCGATGTCGTTGTAGAAGTGCATCAGACTGTAGCGTTCTGTGCGGACACCGTAGTGACGGCGGACTGAGTGCTCGGCCGGATACTCATAGAAATGGTAATAGAGCGATTTGCGCCAGCCCTTGCCTTCGGAGGTCATGACCCGGGCCGGTTTTTCCCCGCGCAGGAGCGGCAGGAAACTCTCGCCCTGGATGTCTTCCGGGACGGGCAGTCCGGCCATTTCCAGGATGGTGGGGGCGTAATCGATGTTCTGCACGAACTCGTCGATATCGTTGGGCCGATGGCCGAAAGCGGCCCCCAGCACTTGTGTGCGGCCCTTGGCCGCCTTGACGGGCTTCCCGCCCGGCATCCGGACCAGCAGCGGCGTACGGAAACTCTCCTCATACATGAACCGCTTGTCGAAATACCCGTGCTCCCCCATGAAGAACCCCTGGTCGGAGGTGTAGATCACCACGGTGTTGTCCAGCAGACCGTGCTTTTTCAAGTAGTCATAGACACGGCCCACGTTCCGGTCCACGGAATGGATGACGCTGCAGTAATCGCGCATATAGCGCTGGTATTTCCATTCGTACAACGCCTTTCCGGACAGGTTGTCCTGCTTGAACTGCGCGATGATGGGGTCGTAATACGCATCCCAGGCGGCCTGCTGCGCCGCGTCCATCCGGCCCGGGACCTGCTCGCCGGGGGCGAGGTCCCGCCGGTACAGGTCGCGGCCGTATTCCTCCAGCCAGGGTTGATCCGGCGTATGGATCTCGTTCTCCCGGTCGGCCATCTTGAGGTCATAGACGACATTCATGTCGGCGATGATGCTCATTTCCTGCTTGGCGGCGGCTTCGCGGGTGGCGTAGTCGTCGTAAAAGGTTTCGGGAAGCGGGAAGGTGACATCGTCGTACAGGCCCAGGTCCTGCAGGTCCGGCATCCAGCTCCGGTGCGGGGCCTTGTAGTGGAGGAACAGGCAGAAAGGCTTGTCCGGGTCCCGCCCGTCCAGCCATTCGAAAGCCACGTCGGTCGTGATGTCCGTGGAATAGCCGGGACGGACGATCCTCTCCCCGTTCCGGATGAATACGGGATTGTAGTAGTCGCCCTGCCCGGTGAGGATATCCCAGTAGTCGAACCCCGTCGGGTCGCTGACCAGGTGCCATTTCCCGACCATCGCCGTCTGGTAGCCCCCGGCCTGCAGGAGTTTCGGCAGGGTCTGCTGGCTGCCGTCGAAGATCCCGTGCTCGTTGTTCGTGAACCCGTTGGCGTGACTGTGCTTGCCGGTCAGCAGGCAGGCCCGGGACGGACCGCTCAGGGAATTTGCGACGAAACTGTTTGTGAAACGGGCCCCTTCGTCGGCCAGCCGGTCGATGTTGGGAGTCCGCATGTACCGCTGGTCATACGCGCTGACCGTCTGGTACGAATGGTCGTCGCACATGATGTAGACGACATTCAGCGGCTTGTCGGGCGCTTTCTTCCCGCCGGAGCAGGAGCTCCCGGCCAAGGCGGCCGAGGCTCCTGTCAGCGTCAGGAACAGTTTGGATGCATTCATTAATCTTTCCATTCATAGACCTTGATCCAGTCGACACGCAGTTCGGAAGGAAGCTCCTCCGGCCGGTCGACGCTTCCTACCCATTTCCCGCCAAGCTGGTTGGACAGGATCAGGTAGAACGGATAATCAGGCCAGGGGAACTGGTAATCCTTCCCTTCCACGCGTGGATAGGTAAGGGTCTTGATATCATTGGTATACAGGCAGATGCTGTCGCGGTAGACCTCCACGGCGTAGACATTCCAGTCATTCCGGTCGATGGCTCCCATTCCATAGTGGGGCGGATTGTCGCCATCCACGTGGAGGGAGTAATGGGAATGGACGGTCTGATAGACGGAATCTTCGTGGTTGAGGTGTTCCATGATATCCAGCTCGGCGTAGACGGGTTCCGGAACCTCCGCATCCGGCATCAGCCAGAGGGCGGGCCAGAAACCTTGTGCGCTGCTGAACTTTGCCCGGATTTCCGTCCTGGCCATCCGGAAGGATTTCTTTCCCTTGCTGTGGATGCCGCCCGTGACGAACGCGGTGGTGTCTTTTCCCGTCCCGTCATTGACTTTTCCCAGCAGGACAAGTTGTCCGTCCTCGATGCGGACGAGGTCGGAGCGGAGTGACATCATGTCGTTCCAGTCAGACTGTCCGTGTTCGACACGGGTCCAGTTCGCTTCCTGGAGGGTCGGACCATCGAAATCTTCCGTCCATACCAGGGTCCAGCCTCTGGGTGATCGGGTACAGGCCAGGGCGGTCATGGCCAGCAATAGGAGGGCGGCGTATTGTTTCATAGGCACAAGATACGAATTAATATGGGAATCGTTCTTACGCTGACAAAAATAAAGAATAATCCACAAAAAAGGATTATCTTTACACAAATAGACATGACCACATGCGAAACCTTTGCCTTTCCCTGGCCTTCCTGGCCGCTTTCCTGCCCCTTGCTGCGCAAACCAAGATGGAACCCTGGCAGGACCCGAACGTTTTCGAAGAAAACCGAATGCCCATGCGGGCGACCTTCGTCACGGACCAGCAACAGACGCTGAGTCTGAACGGCCTCTGGAAATTTCACTTCAATCCCACCATCGAAGGCCGGCTCCGCGGCTTCGAGGCCGTCGGCTTTGACGACACCGCCTGGGACGAGATTCCCGTGCCCGGCCTGTGGGACCTGAACGGCTACTGCGACCCGATGTATCTGAACGTCGGCTATCCCTGGCGCGGCCACTACGAGAACAACCCGCCGTATCCGGCCACGGAGCACAACTACGTGGGCCAGTACCGCCGGACCTTCACCATTGACAAGTCCTGGATCGGGAAGCAGATCTGTCTGAACATCGGCTCCGCCACCTCCAACGTCCGCGTGTGGGTGAACGGAAAAATGGTGGGGTATAGCGAAGACAGCAAGCTGGAAGCCCGCTTTGACCTGACGAAATATGTCCACGCCGGCGAGAATACCATCGCCCTCGAGATTTTCCGCTGGTGCGATGGCACCTACCTGGAGGACCAGGATTTCTGGCGTTTCGCCGGTATCGCCCGCGGGGTGGAAATCTACACCCGCGAGAAAGAGCGGATCGAGGATGTCCACGTGACCGGCTGGGCCGACGGCCGTCTGAAGGTCCATGTCGAGGTGACGAGGGGCATTGAGGGCGTAAACATGGAGGTCTTGGGACACTCTGGTTTTGACAATATTCATATCGACGGGATCAAGCCGAAAAAGGGCGTGATCGATATCGATGAGGAGATCTTCGAGCCGGCGCTCTGGAGTGCCGAGACTCCGAATCTGTATACCCTTCGGGTCTTCGCCTATACGAAAAAGGGAATAGCCGAAAGTTTGGAAATCCCGTTCGGTTTCCGCACCGTGGAGATCGTCGGTAACCAGCTGTTGGTCAATGGAAAGCCCATCCTCATCAAGGGCGCCGACCGGCATGAGCTGAGCCCCACCGGCGGTTACAACGTCACCGAGGCCGAGATGGTCCGCGACATCCGGATCATGAAGGAACTGAACATCAATGCCGTCCGCACCTGCCACTATCCGGACGATCCGCGCTGGCTGGCCCTGTGCGACAAGTACGGCCTGTATGTGGTGGACGAGGGCAATATCGAGTCCCACGGCATGGGCTACGGCCCGGCGACCCTGGGCCGGAACCCCCTCTTCGCGGCCGCCCATCTGGTCCGCGACAGCCGGATGGTCCAGCGCGACTTCAACCATCCGTCCGTCATCGTCTGGAGCATGGGCAACGAAGCCGGCGACGGCCCCAACTTCGAGGCCTGCTACGACTGGATCAAGGCCTATGACCCGTCCCGCCCCGTGCAGTACGAGCGCGCCCTGACCCGCAACGGCGAAAGCCACCGGTACACCGACATCTATTGCCCGATGTACGCCTCCCCGGACGATATCCTCCGCTACCTCCAGAAGGGGACGAAACCGTTCATCCAGTGCGAGTACGCGCATGCCATGGGTAATTCCATGGGTAATTTCAAGGAGTACTGGGATATCGCCCGCCGCGAGCCGGGCTGCCAGGGCGGCTTCATCTGGGACTTCGTGGACCAGGCCCTCCGCTGGCCGTCCGACAAGCCCGGAACGGACCATATCTACATCTTCGGCGGCGACCTGAACGACTATGACCCGTCCGACGGTTCCTTCAACTGCAACGGTGTCATCGCCGCGGACCGCACCCTGCATCCGCACGCCTACGAGGTTCGTTACCAGTACCGCAACATCCTCACGACCGCGGGCGACGAGCCGGGTGTCGTGAACATCTATAACGAGAACTTCTTCACGGACCTTTCCCGCTATCGCCTCGTGTGGACGCTGGAGGCCGATGGCGAGCCTTTCCGGACCGGTACCGTGGAGAAACTGGACGTTGCCCCGCAGGCGACGAAGACGGTCGACCTGGGCATCGGCGCCCGGCCCGAAGAAGGCCGGGTGATTACCCTGACCATCCGGTATCAATTGAAGGAGGCCGAACCGCTGCTGCCCGCCGGCTTCGAGGTGGCCTATGACCAGCTGGTACTGGCCGATGACCCCGCTCCGCTTCCCGTGGGTACGTCCGAGCCGGTCCCGGGTACCGTGAAGGCCGGCGAGACCGCTTCGGCTTATACCTTCAGCGGCACGCTCGACCGCCTCGGCACGTTGTGCGCCCGGTATGCGACCTGGGAGGTCACCATCGACAAGAACCTCGGCGCCCTGACCTCGTATAAGCTGGACGGCAAGGAGATGATTTCCGAGCCCATGCTGCCGTGCTTCGACCGCGCCCTCGTCGAGAACGACCTCGGCGCCCGCTTCCAGAACCGCTTCGCCCTGTGGCGGAACATCCAGTTCCAGGTGGCGTCCATCGCCGCGAAGCCGGTCGGGAACGCCTGTCAGGTGGACGTGGCGTTCGCGCCCATCGACGGAAAGGGAATCGTGAAGGTGGCCTATCTCGTGGACCCGAGAGGCACGGTGGCCGTTTCCGAGTCCCTGGAGGATGCCGGCGGCCTTTCCGAGGCGCAGTACCTCTTCCGTTTCGGCATGCGCTTCGCGATGCCCGGGCAGTATTCCGATCTGGATTTCTTCGGCCTGGGCCCGTGGGAGAACTATTCCGACCGTCATAGCGCCGCTCTCCTCGGCCGCTACCGCCAGCGGGTGGAGGACCAGTATCACTACGGGTACGTCCGTGCGCAGGAGTCCGGCACGCACACCGGCATGCGCTGGCTGAATATCCTGGACGAGTCCGGCACCGGCCTGAAGCTCTGCGCGCCGACGCCCTTCTCCGCCTCCGCCCTCCCGTTCAGCCTCGAGGACCTGGACACCCACGTCCATTCCCTGGAACTCAAGGCCAAGGCCCATGAGAACGAGCGTTCCCGCGGGACGACCTACGTCCACATGGATCTGGCCCAGATGGGTGTCGGCGGTGTCACCTCCTGGGGTACCTGGCCGCTGAAGGAATACCTCCTCCCGGCGAAGCCCTACGACTTTGTCTTCACCCTTTCCCCGGTTTTTGACGACGTCCGCTAGCACACAAACACTTCCAGATATGAAACGAATCGCATTCCTTTCCGCCGCGTGCCTGCTGATGCTGGGCACTGCGTGCAAGAGCGGCCCGGTGGCGCCCGTGGCCACCCAGTCCAAAGTCGTCGAAGACGGCGGCACCGGTCCCTACAAGGTGCTGATGCTGGAGGATCCGTCCCTCGAGGCGCACACGATCTTTGCGCCGCAGGACCTCTCTCCGTTCGGCAAGAAGAACCTGTTGCCCGTCCTCGTCTGGGGCAACGGCGCCTGCACCAACTCCCCGTGGGAACACTACAAGTTCCTGAACGAGATCGCCTCCCATGGCTTCCTCGTGATTGCCACCGGTTACATTCCCATGGAGGAGAAGCCCTATCGCGGACCGATGTCCACCTCCGCGCAGCAGATCGAATCCATCGACTGGGCCATCGCGCAGAATGCCGACAAGAACAGTCCGTACTATGGCCGGATCGACGTGGAGCACATCGCCGCGGCCGGCATGTCCTGCGGCGGCTTGCAGACGCTGGACAACGCCACGGACCCGCGCCTGACCACGATTATGATCTGCAACAGCGGCCTGTTCATCAACCCGGGCACCGCCGTCCCGAACATGCCGATGCCGGCCAAGGAACGCCTCCAGGAAATCACCGTCCCGGTGATCTACATCCTGGGCGGCCCCGAGGACATCGCCTATGAGAACGGCATGGACGACTTCCACCGCCTCGTGAAGGTCCCGGCCTTCGCCGCAAACTACCCGGTGGGCCACGGCGGCACCTACCGCCAGGATCACGGCGGCGAATTCACCGTCCCGGCCCTCGCCTGGCTTCAGTGGCAGCTGAAGGGCGACAAGGAGGCAGCGAAGCTCTTCCAGGGCGCCGACTGCGGCCTCGCGAACCGCGAAGGCTGGACGGTCGAGAAGAACGGCCTGATCGACTAGGCGAAGAGGCAGAAACAAGAAAAAACCCGGCTCTCGGAAGAGTCGGGTTTTTTCGTTGGATAAATAGGAAGTTCTTACTTCTGCAGGGCACCGAGCTGCTGGGTGGCCTGGGCAGCGTACTTGGCGTTGCCGGAGAGCTTCTTGTAGTATTCGATGGCGGTAGCCTTGTCACCGGCCTTCTGGGCGGTGGCGGCGATGGTGAACATCACGTCGGCGGCATCCTTCGCGCTGGGATCGACCTCGAGGTACTTCTTGTAGGCCTCGATGGCGGCCTTGCTCTTGCCGAGCTTGGTGTTGGCGCTGGCGATGAGTTTGTAGGCGTTGGCGCTCTCGGCGTAGCTGTTGGCCTTCTCGAGGGCGGTGATGGCCTCAGCGCTCTTGTTCGCCTTCACGAGGGCCATGCCTTCCTTAAGGAAGAGGTTGGAGAGGAGCTTCTTGGCCTGGTCTTCCTTGCCGTTGGCGGCGGCGGCCTCGAGGGCGGTGACGGCGGTGTCGTTGTCACCGGCCTGCATCAGGGCCTGGCCGTAGAGGAGCTGGGTCTGACCATCCTCGGGGGTGAGGGCCACGGCGCCCTTGAAAGCGGCGGCGGCGTTCACGAAGTCCTTGGCCTTCATCAGGGCAGCGCCCTTGCGGGTATATGCGGTGGGAACGAGATCCTTGGCCTCGGCGGCAATTTCCTCCTGACCATAGCCTTCGGCCACGCCGGCGGCCTCCTTCAGGGTCTCGAGGGCCTCGTCATACTTGGACTCGTTGATCTGTTCCTTGGCGATGGAAACCATGGTCTGGGGAATGATCTTCTTGCACTGGGCGATCATTTCGGCGGCCTCTTCTGCATCACAGGCCTCGAACTGGGTCAGGGCGCTCTTGACTCCAGGGTCTGGGCGCCCATGTTGAAGGTTTCCACAGCGGCGCTCATGTCCTGAGCGGAAGCGATTCCAGCGGCGAGTGCGAACGCCGCGACGGCGACAAATAATCTTTTCATCTTTCGTTCGGGTTTATTTGTTAATATTTATAATTCATACCGTTTGCACGCATTTTGCAAAAGTAGCAATTTTTATTGTTAATTTTGCATACTCATTGCGTTTATTCCATGTCAAACCGACTTTTCCATATCTTTCTCGGCCTGGCTCTGCTGACAGTTTCAAGAACTGTGCCAGCGCAGACGCTGCCCTCCCTGCCGGTGGATGCCAAGGTCCAGAAAGGAACCCTGCGCTGCGGTGTGGCCTACTATATGGTCAAGAATGACGAGCGCAAGGGCTATGCCGATTTCGCCGTGGTCCGCCGCGGCGAAGCGCCGACCCGGGCGGTCGAGGAATCGCTGGAGACGGCGTACCTGTCCCGCAACGGGATCGGCCCCCGTCCCGGCGGCTATTTCCGGGATTTCGACGGTTCCACGGTCCTGCACCTGGACCGCGTCCCGGTGTATGACGCCAATGCGCTCGATTCCACCTTGCTCGTGACCTTCGCCCAGGTGGCGGCCTCGTCCGCCGCGGAGGCGGTCATCGTGGCCGGCGATATCGACCCGGCGGAATTCAAGAAGAAGATGGATATCTTCTCGATGATGGTCCCGCAGCACTTCGTGGAGAACAGCCACGGACCTGACTACGTATGGGAACCGTCCGTGATGCCGTCCATCGTGCTGCGCAACGAGCCCATGGGGGACCGGGGCATCGTCCGGGTCGCCTATTCGGCCCCGCGCACGCCCCAGGAGCAGATGAATACGGCCCATGCCCTGGTGATGGGCATCCTCAGCCGCGAGTTCCGGACCATCGCCGTCCGGCGGATCGAGCGGAACCTGCGCGACGCGGGTATCCCGTACGGCCGGCTGGATTTCGAGTATCTGAACAGCACGGAGACCGGCGGCGACGAGGAGTATTCCGTGGAGGTCCAGACGGACCGCGACCATCTGGAGGCAGCGATGAAGATCGTTTCCGGGACCCTCGCGGGTCTGGATGGATTCGGGGTGCCGGTGCAGGAGTTCACCGATGCGAAGAAAGTGATGATGGCCGAAATGCTCCCGCGGGGGAACAATCCGCTGACGAACCGGCAGTACGTGGAACGCTGCGTTTCCCACTTCCTGTACGGCGCCAACCTAGCCCCCTACAGCGAAGAAACGCGGCTTTTCGCCCGGAAGAACGTGCCCGACAGCACGGAAACCCGCCTGTTCAACCAGTTCGCGAATTCACTCTTGAGCCAGCTGTCCAACCTGACGCTGGAATACCGCGCCCGCCTGGACACGCTGGACGAGGACAATGCCCTGTTCCAGTACAACCTGGCCTATCTGTACGGGTCCACGTTCAAGGAGGCGAAGGATTACTCCTGGCAGCGGGACACCTCCGGCCTGGAGGTGAACTGCCCGAAGGTCAAGATCAAGGAAACCAAGCCCGAATCCGTCTCCGGCGGCGTCCTGTGGACGTTCTCCAACGGAATGCGGGTGGTCTACAAGCAGGTGCCGGCCCGCCGGACCTTCCAGTATTCGCTGTTGCTGGGCAGCGGCCTGTCCGGGGTCAACGGCCTGACGGAAGGGGAGGGCGGCTATTTCGGGGACATGCTGTCCCTGTACGACGCCGGCGGCCTTTCCGCGCCCGATTTCCGCGACCACCTGGCCGTGAACGGCATCAGCATGGACTCGCAGGTGGCCTTGACCTATACGTCCATCCATGGGGAGGCGCCGTCTTCCAAACTGCCTACGCTCCTGAAGGCGCTGCTCGCCCTCGCAAACGGACGGACGGTGAACCGGGGCGAGTTCGACATCCTCCTCCGCAATGCGAAATGGGCCCGGGAACCGATGGACAACCGGCTCTATGCGATGATGTATCCAGGCTTCAGCTATTCTTCGAAGAAGTATACCACGGGCCTGAATCCGGGTACACAGGCCAAGGCCGCCCAGTTTTACGAGTCTCTGTTCTCCCGGATGAACGACGGGATGCTGATCCTTGTGGGCGATGTGGATGAAGCCACCGTGCGCCGCGTCCTGCTCCGGTATCTCGGCGGATTCCGCACCCAGCGGGGGGCCGCGGCCCGCAAGTCGGTCCGCTACCAGCCACGACCCGGAACCGTGACGAAGAGGGAAGAAGGCAGCCGCAAGGGTGTCTATGTGCGCCTGGACGCGGAGTATCCGCTGACCGGCGTGAATTACGCCGCGGCCGAAGTCGCCGTCGAGGCGCTCCGCCGCCAGCTGGTCCGCTCGCTTGACGGGACGGGGATGTCGGTGGAGGTCACTTCCGGTTTCCACACCTATCCCCAGGAGCGGCTGTGGATGTTCCTCTCCTGCGAGGGAGGAACGGACCTGGACGCCGTCCGGGACGGAATCCGGAAGGCGGCGACGACCACCTTGTCGACAAAGGACCTGAACGCTTTCAAGGCGGCGGCCCTGGCCGGAATGAACCAGGAATTGACCGAACCGGGGACCATGGTGGAGGCGCTCGTCGCCCGCTACGGCATCGGCAAGGACCTGGTCACCCATTATAAGGAGAGCGTGAACGGCGTCAACGCCGCCCGCATCACCGACATGTTGTCCGCCCTCGCGGCCGGTTCGACCGCGGAAATCGTCATTGAGTAAATGGGACACAAGAGACCATTCGGAACCATCGTGGAGATTGGAGACATCCTCGTGTCGGAGGATGTCATCCTGGAGTATTTCGCGTGCGATTATCCCGTATGCAAAGGGAAGTGTTGCATCGTCGGCGACAGTGGAGCCCCGTTGAAGGAAGAGGAATTGGACCCCATCGAGGCCAATTATGACGCATTTGCGCCCCTGATGCGCCCGGAAGGGCGGCAGGCCGTGGACGAGAAGGGATTCTTCGAGATTGACCGGGACGGCGACCTGGTGACGCCGCTCGTGCCTGGCAGCGAGGAGTGCGCCTTCTGTCATTTTGAGGAGGGCAACTGCTTCTGCTCCATCGAGCGGCAGTTCTTCGCCGGGAAATCGACCTTCCGCAAGCCCATTTCCTGCCAGCTGTATCCCATCCGCGTCGTGCAGCTCCGGAACGGCGGACAAGGGTTGAACCTCCATCGCTGGGACATCTGCCAGTGCGCGTTCGAGAAGGGCCGGCGCGAAGGCATCCGGGCCTATCAGTTTCTGAAGGAACCGCTTGTCGCCGCTTATGGACAAGACTTTTATGATGCGCTCTGCGCCGCCGCGGAGCAGGTGATCGCCCAGGAATAAGGCCTATGGACAGTTTGGATATCCGTCGCGGGGAACAAGTCGCCCTGGTAGGGGATAACGCATCGGGCAAGAGCCGGCTCGCCTCCGTCTTCGCCGGTCGTAAAGGCGCAAAATACATTACCTTCCGCGACTCGTACGGCAGCTATGGTGACCGCAATTTCTTCATGCAGCAGCGCTGGAACCTCTTCACGCTGGAAGGCGACCCGCCTTCCGTGGGGGAGGCGCTGCACCAGGACGCGGCCGAGAGCAAGGACCCGGAGGCAGCGCTTCGGCGGGTGAAGGAATTGACCACCCTGTTTTCTATGGAACCCTTGCTGGACAAGCCCCTGGTGACGCTTTCTTCGGGCGAGCTCCGCAAGTATCAGCTCACGCGCGCCCTCCTGGGCGGTCCGGAGATCCTGGTGGTGGACAATCCGTACATCGGCCTGGACCCGCGGACACGAGGCTTGTTGACGGAGCTGCTTACGACCTTGTCGGGGACCATGACCCTCGTGCTGGTCCTGTCGCGCCCGGCGGAGATCCCGCCGTTCATCACCCACGTCATTCCGGTCGAAGACGGGAAGGCGGGGGAGAAAGAGCCGCGGGAAGCGTACCTGGACCGCATCCTGCCGCCCGCCGTTATCCGTCTCCGGAACGTGACCATCCGCTTTGGCGAGCGGGTCATCCTGAATTCCCTGAACTGGACCGTGCGGGAAGGGGAACACTGGGCCCTGACCGGCGCCAACGGCAGCGGCAAGAGCACCCTCCTGAGCCTCATCAACGCCGACAACCCCCAGGCCTATGCCCATGACATCGAGCTCTTCGGCCGCCCCCGCGGCACCGGCGAGACCATCTGGGACATCAAGCGCAAGATCGGCTTCGTGAGCCCGGAACTGCACCGCGCCTTCCAGCAGGATGCCACCGCGCTGAACATCGTCACGAGCGGGCACTTCGACACGGAAGGCCTGTTCCGGAAGCCTTCCGAGGAGCAGCGGGAGATTGCACGGCGCTGGATGGATGAATTCGGGATCGGGCATTTGGCCGAAAGGCCCTTCCTGCGTATTTCCAGCGGCGAACAGCGCCTGTGCCTGGTGGCCCGTGCCTTCGTCAAGGATCCGCCGCTCTATATCCTGGACGAGCCCTTGCAGGGTCTGGACGAACCACAGCGCCGGCACGTGAAGACCTTGCTGGACCGCTACTGCGGCGCCCCCGGCAAGACCCTTGTGATGGTCACCCATTACCCCGAAGAATACCCCGGTTGCATCGACCACAGCCTGACTTTATAGCCCCGCGTGGAAAAATTGCCCCTCCGGTACTTGCACTTCCGGAAAAAATGATTACCTTTGCAGTCCGGTTTTGATACGTATTGGAGAGATGCTCGAGTGGCTGAAGAGGCACGCCTGGAAAGCGTGTGTACCCCAAAAGGGTATCGCGAGTTCGAATCTCGCTCTCTCCGCTGAAACCCCTTACAGAACGCTCTGTAAGGGGTTTTCGTAAATCGTGGCCCAAAAAATGTCCCAAAAAACGAAAAACTGAACAAAAAAAAGGTGCTCGCAGGTCGGCACCTTTCGGAGAAGGTTTTTTCGGAGTAGTAACCAACAACAGTCCTCCATCACTTCGCTATCTGCCCATTCTCGGCCGAGGGACTTAGCGAAATACCGAGTTATCGAGCGGGCATATTTACCCGAAAGAGCAAACGGAGGAAAGTATATCCTTTCGTTTTATGGATGTCCATTTATTTGGTTTTTTCTATATGAGGGATATTAACAGTTCAAAGCTTGTTTTGGGCTCAAAAAAACACCAAAATTGCACCGAAACTCATTCCGCCGGCGGAATGGACTGGCAGGCAAAGCGGCTCGAAGGAAAAGTCTTCACAGTGCGCTTCATTGACTCGGCCGGAATGATTCACCTCGAAGAAACCGGCATCGCACTCCTCCCCGGTGTCGATGAGTATAAGATTGTGAAGTAAAATGAATGAGAAAGACTGGCTATCGTACCAGTCTTTTTCTTTGCCAAAGTGTAAAGTCCCTTTACAAAAAGTGTAAAATCGTTGTAAAGTCCTTTACAGTGTTTACACAGGCACTAATTGCGTATCTGCTTGAAAATCCTCGCATTACACCGGCTGGCTTATTTTTTGCAAGGCAAATCGTATTGAAAATGAGGCAATTACGATGTAAGTCTTGCTTTACATGCCATTGTCGTCTTGCTATGGGGAAACTGAGAATCAAATGGAGCTGGATTCCGGCCTTGATGAACGTAGTCGGGCTCGGGATTGCATTCACCGTATTCCTGATCCTGATGAGCCAGGTCTGGTGGGATTTCACGTACGACCGGTTCAAGGGCGGGAAGGATGTCTATATCGTGGATTGTCTGCAGGAGTTCGATGGGAAATATTACCCCATGGTCCTTCGTCCTACCATCCAGAAGATTCTGGATTGCTCTCCAGGCATCGGGGCCGCCTGCGACTATTATGAAATGCGGAACGACGAGGTCGGATTCATCGATATCAAGGACAGGAGTGGGGAATATGTGACCGTCCGGGGAATCAGCCATGCGACGACGGAAACCGCGGTCCTGGATGTCTTCGACATTTCGCTGATTACCGGGAGAAGGGAAGATTTTGCAAACAAAGGAGATGCCTTGATCAGCGAATCGGCGGCCAGACGCTATTTCCCCGACCGGGATCCGATGGGAGAGACGTTCCTCTACGAATGGCGCAATGAGTGCCGGATCGTCGGCATCTACAAGGACCGGAAGGAAAACGAAACCCTGGTCAACGGCATCCTGATCCATGAGGGCGAAGATGATTTGGAACTGCCGAACAGCAGACCGCATGTCTGCTATGTGAAACTCGCTCCCGGGGCCGACAGGAAAGCGGTCCAGGAAGCGGTGAAGATTCTGAATGCCGGGTATGGACAGAAAGACTTCCGGCTGACGAAACTCCATTCCTACTGGTTCATGCGGGACCAGGATATCTTCGGCCGGAAAACCGGCGGCAACAAGACGATGTGCTACATCCTCCTGGCTATCTCGGTTCTGTTCCTGGCGATTGCGGCATTCAATTATGTCAATTTTGCGATGGCCGCCATCCCGTTCCGAATCAAGGATATCAATACCCGGAAAGTGTACGGCGCTTCCAGGACCTCTTTGATCCTGCGGCAACTTCTCCTTGCTTCCTGCATCGTCGGAATTGCATTTCTGGCCGGAATCCTGGCAATGCGCACGCTGAGCGGAACCACCTGGGCCACTTTCCTTTCCGGGAATATGGCTCCGGAGAAGAACATCCCAGTGCTCCTAATCGGCGGAGCCGTCGCCGTGGTCATCGCATCGGTTTCGGGCCTGATTCCCGCGTTCTACAGCACCTCCTTCCAGCCGGCCCTGATCTTGAAAGGTGCCTTCTCGATGACGGCGAGGGGCGGCGGGCTCCGGACGGTTACCTTGATGTTGCAGTATGTCCTGTCCTTCATTTTCATTATCTCCGCCCTGTGCCTGCAGCGACAGACAAACTATATGGTCAGGAACAACGCCATGGGCTTCGACCATGACTATGTGCTGAGCATGTCGTCGCACGGTTTCACCCAAGTCAAGGATGTGGCGGAACAGATCAGGAACATCCCCGGTGTCGTGGATGTCACCCGAGGCGAGTCGCCAATCGAGGCGGGTCGATCTTCGATGACGGGGATCCGGGACAATGACCGCATCGTCCAGTACAGTTTCCGCTCCGTCGCTCCGGAATACCCGGCTTTTTTCAAGTTACAGTTGGTCGATGGAAGGCTTCCTATGCCTGGAGAGAATGATGTGGCCCTTGTCAACGAATCGTTTGTGGAAGCCTTGCCCTCCTATGGGATCGGAAAGACGCTCCAGACGATGTCCGATGGCACGGTGACCATCATCGGCATCCTGAAAGACTTCCACGCCCGCACTTTCCAGCACGCTTATTCTCCGCTGGCCCTGATGGTCGGGGACAAATGGAATTTCGCCTCCTTCATGATCCGTGTCAGACCCGATGCCGACGTCAAAGGAATCCTCGACCAGGCCCGGAAGTACTATGCCGAGATGAAGGACAAGGACGAGGACGAAATCGAGACCGGCTTCCTAGACCGGGACATCGAGAAACTCTATGAGCAGGAGAGCCGCCAGACCCGGCTCATCAAACTGTCCTCGCTCCTGTCGCTGCTTATCGCCCTGATTGGAATCCTCGGTCTCGTGTGGTTCGACACCCGTTTCATGCGGAGAGAGATCGCCCTCCGAAAAGTCAACGGGGCCACTTCCCGGGATATCCTGTCCATGATCAACCGGAAGTATCTTATTACCGTCGGGATCAGTTTCGTCATCGCGGCGCCCATCGCCTATACGATCTGCCAGCGCTGGATGAGCCAATTCGCTTTCCGTACGAATATCCCGGCGTGGATCTTCGTGGTCAGCTTCCTCGCGGTGGTGGCCATCACCTTGGCGGTCGTGACGCTCCAGAGCTGGCGGGCGGCCAATGCCAATCCGGTCGATTCCCTGAAGAACGAATAATCAAAAACACAACACGCAATATGATCAAAGTTACCAACCTTTCCAAGATCTTCCGCACGGAAGAGATCGAGACCACGGCCCTCAACGGTGTTTCCTTCGAAATTAGGGATGGCGAGTTCGTCGCCATCATGGGCCCTTCGGGCTGCGGCAAGTCCACGCTGCTCAACATCCTCGGCCTGCTGGACAATCCTACCAGCTTCCTATGAGCTTCTCGGCACCGAGGTGGGCGGCCTGAAGGAGAAGGAGCGCACCAAGTTCCGCAAGGGCAACATCGGCTTTGTGTTCCAGAGCTTCAATCTCATCGATGAACTCAATGTCTATGAGAACATCGAGCTTCCTCTGCGCTATCTGAACATCAGTGCCAGCGAGCGTAAGGCCAAGGTCACGGAAATCATGAAACGCATGGCCATCAGTCACCGGGCCAATCACTTCCCGCAGCAGCTCTCCGGTGGTCAGCAGCAGCGCGTTGCCATCGCCCGCGCCGTTGTCGCCGGCCCGAAACTGATTCTCGCGGATGAACCGACCGGTAACCTGGATTCCAAGAACGGAAAGGAGGTCATGGACCTGCTGAAGGAACTGAACCAGGAAGGCACGACCATCGTCATGGTGACCCACTCCCAGAAGGATGCCGCCTGTGCCCAGCGCACCATCGACCTCTTCGACGGACAGATCGTCTCCGACGTCAAGAAC
>CACZXH010000030.1 GCA_902785065.1 uncultured Bacteroidia bacterium | reverse complement strand
AAGGTGCTGGGCATATTCGGATTCCTGCAGTTCGGCTGGGCGGACATCCTGGACATCGGGATGGTCGCGCTGCTGATCTATCTCCTGCTGCGGAGCATCCGGGGCGACTCCACGGTGCTGAACATCGTGCTGGTGCTGTCCCTGCTCCTGGTGGGGCAGGCCATCGCGTCGGCCCTGAACATGCGGATGATGACGGTCCTGCTGAGCGCCCTCCTGGACGTGGGTGTGCTGGCGATCATCATCATTTTCCAGCCGGAAATCCGCCACCTGCTGAACCGCGTGGCCATGCAGACGGGCATTTCCCGCCGTACGGGCGACCTGTTCAACCGACTCCTCGGGATCAAGGAGGAGCGGCTCGGGAGCCGGAGCGTGGAGGAACTGGTGGAAGCCGTGCGGGCCATGTCGGCGGAAAAGACCGGCGCCCTCATCGTCATCCAGCACAAGTCCTCGATGGACGAGTTCATGGACACGGGCGACCGTTTCGACGCGGAGATCAACCGCCGGCTCATCATGAACATCTTCTTCAAGAATTCCCCGCTGCACGACGGCGCGATGATCATTGTCGGCAACCGGATCGCCGCCGCGCGCTGCCAGCTGCCGATGACCAACCGCACGGACATCCCTGCCCATTACGGCATGCGCCACCGCGCGGCCATCGGCCTGTCGGAGGACACGGATGCGGATGTGATCGTGGTGTCCGAGGAAAGCGGCGGTGTGCGCTTCGTCCGCAACGGTGAGGCGAAGGAAGTGGAATCGATCCAGGAACTCCGGGAGCTCTTGGGCTCGGCATTATCGACGGAAAAGGACAAGGACAAAGAGGAGTAACGGATGGAAGAGGCGGCGAAAAGACTGGAAGGCAAGCTCGGTTTCGACCGGGTCCGCTCCCTCATTGCGGACCGCTGCTCGACGGATTATGCCGCCGAGCGTGTCGAGAACGAGGAATTGAGCACGGACCCGTCCGTCATCCGGAAGCGTCTCCAGCTCACGGACGAAATGCGCCTCATCCTCATGTTCGAGGAGAACTTCCCCACCAGCGGCTATATCGACTGCCTCCATTTCCTGGAACCCATCGGCAAGAACGCCTCCATCGACCTGCTGTCCCTGGGACGGCTCCGGACGATGCTGGATACCCTCCGCAAGGTCACGAACTTCTTCCGCGGCATCAAGGACGGCATCTATCCGGGCCTGAAGCAGCTGGCGTCGGGATTCCCGGGCTTCCCGGAAATCCAGCGCCGCATCGACGGCATCCTGGACAAATATGGCGAGATCAAGGATACGGCCTCGGACAAACTCTATGAGATCCGAACGACTATCCGCGAGCGGGAGATCAACGTCTCCAAGCGGATGAACGCCATCCTCAGGAAGGCGCAGCAGGACGGTCTCGTGGAGGCCGATGCGAGCGTCTCCATCCGCGATGGCAAGATGCTCATCCCGGTGGCCTCGGCGAAGAAACGCCAGTTCCCGGGCTTCGTCTATGACGAGTCCGCCACCGGCAAGACCACTTTCGTGGAGCCGGCCGAAATCGTCGCCCTCACCAATGAGATTGCGGAACTCCGGTTCGCCGAAACCCGCGAGATCGCGCGCATCCTGCACGATTTCTCCGAGTTCCTGCGTCCCTGGATCCCGGACCTGTCGGCCGCGGCCATCTTCCTCGGGGAGATCGACTTCCTGATGGCGAAGGCCAATGTGGCCCTGGATTTCATCGCGGGCATGCCCATCCTCTCCGAGAACGGCGAACTGCAGCTCCGGAAGGCCCGCCACCCGCTGCTGGAGAAGGCGCTCCGCAAGGAGGGCCGGCCCATCGTCCCCCTCACCGCCACCCTCACCCCCGAGAAGCACATCCTCCTGATTTCCGGCCCGAACGCGGGCGGCAAGTCGGTGTGCCTCAAGACCGTGGGCCTGCTGCAGTATATGTTCCAGTGGGGCATGCTCATCCCGACCTCCGAGACCTCCGAACTCCCGGTGTTCGACCGGATCATGGTCTCCATCGGCGACGACCAGTCCATTGACAACGACCTCTCCACCTACAGTTCCTTCCTCGCCGACATGAACGCGATGCTGAAGGAGGCCGATGGGAAGACGCTCGTACTGATCGACGAGTTCGGCTCGGGCACGGAGCCCGCCGCGGGCGGCGCCATCGCCGAGGCCATCCTCGCGGACCTGGACCGCCGCGGTGTGTACGGCGTGATCACCACGCACTACACGAACCTGAAGTTGTACGCCGCGTCGGGCGATACGGGTGTCGTGAACGGCGCCATGCAGTTCGATGCCCAGAAGATCGCCCCGCTCTTCGCGCTGGAGATGGGCCTGCCGGGCAACTCCTTCGCCTTCGAGCTTGCCCGCAAGATGGGGCTCCCCGAGCCCATCGTCAAGGATGCGGAGCTCCGCGCCGGCGAGGAGTTCGTGGGTATCGAACGGAACCTGCGGAAGATCGCCCGGAACCGCCGGGTCCTGGACGAGAAACTGACGAAGATCCGCGCGACGGACAAGACCCTCGAGGCCGTCACGGACCGTTACCAGAAAGAGCTCGAGGATATCAAGCAGCTCCGCCAGAAGATCCTGGACGAGGCGAAGAAAGAGGCCGAGGATATCGTCAAGGGAGCCAACAAGCAGGTGGAAAGCACCATCCGCACTATCAAGGAGTCACAGGCGGAGAAAGAGGCAACCAAGGACGCCCGCGGGCAGCTTTCGGACTTCCTGGGCGCCCTGGCCGACAAGAAACTGGAAGACAAGCGCAACCGGGAGGAGTACCTGGACAAGAAACTCAAATCCCTCCAGGAGCGCAAGGAACGGGAGAAGGCCCGCAAGGCCCGCCGCGCCGCCAAGGACGGCCAGGACGGGGCCGATTCCGGCGCCTCCTGACGGCCTTCCGCACCGCCCCGCTGAAGGTGGGCGAGAAGGTCCGGATCAAGGACGGCGGCATGGTGGGCGAAGTGTCCAAGGTGTCCACCAAGGCCGTGACCGTCATCGTGGGGAACCTCTCCACGAAACTGCCGCTGGACCGCGTGGAGCGCGTCACCTCCAACGAGTACCGTGCCGCGGTCCGCGAAACGCCCAAACCCCGCCAGGTCTATGATGCCGGCATCGCCGAGCGGAAGGCGAACTTCCGCCTGGAGCTGGACGTCCGCGGCATGCGGGTGAACGAGGCGATTGAACAGGTGATGCGCTACATTGACGACGCCATCATGCTGGACGTCGGCACCGTGCGCATCCTCCACGGCAAGGGAACGGGCGCCCTCCGGGAGGAGATCCAGAAATATGTCCGGACCGTCCCCGGCGTCGTGTCGGCGGCCGACGAGCATATCCAGTTCGGCGGCTCCGGTGTCACCGTGGTCAAATTCGGGTAAGCCCATGCAGGTGCGGGGGAAGAAAGCCTTCGGGCAGTTGGGGGAGGACAAGGCCTGCGCGTTCCTGCAGGCGCAGGGACACCGGATCGTGGCGCGGAACTGGCGGGGCAGCCATTTGGAAGTGGACATTATTTCAGAAGCGTCCGATGGCTTGCATTTTGTAGAGGTAAAGACGCGGCTCGATGCCGATGCGGCACCTCAGGAGAAGGTGGATGCGCTCAAACAGCGCCGCATCAGCGCCGCCGCCCTGAAATATTTGAACGAGACCGGTTCCGACCGGGAAGTGTTCTTCGACGTGGTCTCCGTGACGATTTCCGGCGATCAATCGACGGTGAACTACTTCCCCCAGGCCTGGATCCCGATGTACTTATAACCACATAAACCTTTTATGGATACACACCGCTATTGTGTAATCATGGCCGGAGGCTCTTCGCCCGGCGCCTATCTTCGGATGACTTACGACCGTTTCTCGCGGTTCATGCCACGGGAGAACATCCTGGTGGTCACCCTGGCCAAGTATGCCGCCACGGCGCGCATCCTGCTTCCCGAGATTCCCGAAAAGAATCTTCTGCTGGAACCGTTCGGCCGCAAGACGGCCCCCTGCATGGCTTTTGCCACCTATACGATTCTCACGCGCGACCCCGATGCCCTCATCGTCGCTTCCCCTTGCGACCTCGTGATCAGGGACGATGACATGTTCGCCGCCACCATCGACGAGATGTTCGGCTTCGTCTCCGGAAACGACGTGCTGATGACCCTCGGCATCGTCCCCCGCAGCCCGGACGTGAACTTCGGCTACATCCAGGTCAAGGAAGGCCGCGGCGCCTGGGAGATGGAGCAGCCTCTGCAGGTGAAGACCTTTACCGAGAAACCGCCGCTCGAACTGGCGGAAGTGTTCATCCGTACCGGCGAGTTCTTCTGGAACTCCGGTATCTTTCTCTGGAAGGCTTCCGTCATCCGCGAGGAAATGGAACGTTACATCCCCGACGTCACCGAACTGTTCTCCGGCTGGGAAACCGGGATCGGCGATCCCGCCTTCGTCGAACGCGCCTACGCCGAATGCCCGAAGATCTCCCTCGACTACGGCGTCATGGAACGCACCGACCGCGCCTGGCTCTACCCCGCCAAATTCGGCTGGGCCGACGTCGACCGCTTATAATTTGAAACTTAAATATTTTTAACAATTCCGGGCAGGCCTTCCCTGCCCGTTTTTCTTTGAAAAAAAGCAAGATATTCGGTATTTATTCGTAACTTTGCGATTCGGATTATAGCCATTTTAAGACATAACACGAAAGTAATTACTAATAAATCATAACGTTATGAACAAAAAACAACTCTATTCGGCCCCCGAGGCCGAGCTCCTCGTAGTAAGGTTTGAGGAGAACATTATGAGCCCTAACGGCTATAATGACGATCAGCACACCGAGTATCTCGGTGAAGAAGAGGATGGTGGTAATCTTTAATTGACAAAAGTCATGAAAAATCTTTTCAAATCCATCTTGTTCATTGCCGCAGCGGCGATGACCTTCTCTGCTTGTAATAGGACTGAGATAGAGAATCCTCAAAATGAGGAAGATTTCTATTATACTTTCGCGCTCACCTCTCCTGAAACAAGGTCTATCCTTTCTAGTGATGAAAACGGTAAGTTTGGCGCTTGGGAGGATGGAGATCGGCTCGGAACTGGTATTGATGAGGCCAAACCTGGTTATGCTTATGTGAAAGTCGGTACTCCGGCTACTTTCCGTATCTATAAGCAAGGAGGTCTTGCTGGTGGCGAAATCATTTATGCTTATTATCCTTACAGCAGTTCTGCCACTTCAGCCGCAGAAATCCCGATGACGATTCCTTCAGGTCAGAATCAGGTTGGCGCAACTTTCGATTTTGATGCTATGCCGATGGTTGCCGAAGGTTTTACGGTCCCGGCCTCGTATGCAAGTGGTAATAACAACACCGAAATCGGAGAGATTTCTCTTGTAAACCTTGGCTCTGTCGTTGATTTCCAAGTTTTCTCCTCCAATGAGACCTATGCTGAGGAGACGATTTTGAGTGTTAAGTTCGTCGCGAGTGGAGCGATTGCCGGTGATTTCACGAAAGATATCACAGCGGTTAAGTTCAATGATGAGAGTACGTTTGACGTTTCTGGCATTACGGAGAAAGAAGTGATTACAACCGTCGCTAATGCGCCGGTCATGGGAGCAACACGTGCTACTGCGGCTCATGTTTATATGGTTGTTGCCCCCGCGTCTGACATTACCGGCTCTGTTATTGTTACCACCAATAAAGCCGTCTATACTTATAACATGTCTTCTGCGCAGACCTTTAAGCGTGCCGGCCTTAAGTCCTTCGGTCTGAACTTGGGGACTTGCCAGAATCGCGAAGCTGAGGACACAGATGCCACAACCTTTGTTTTCGACACCACTGCTGGAATTGAATCTCTCGGAATTGAACTTCCTTCCACAGGAAATGGCACCAATGTCGAAAGAGCCGTGTCTGGTTTCATTGTATTAACTGGAGATAAAGGAACGAATGAGTCTTATTATCCGCGTGTTTGGAATTCCAATGGAACATACAATTTCCGTGTCAACAGGAATAACACGATTACATTATCTATTACTAATGGTACTATTAAGGGAATCGCTTTCGATGCTGGGGATAAGTTTAACCTAACTGTTGAAGAGGGGACTCTTACTGGAACGAACTGGGAAGGATCTGCTTCATCCGTTACTTTTACGAATAATGATAATGATAGAACCGACATTAATAAAATCACCGTATCATATTCGGGTGGAGTTGCTCCCGTTGATCCGATTAAGTTGGTCATGTCAGACATTATCTGTGATAATCCCGAAGAGAATGAGACTTCACTTAGTTTCTCTTGGGCTGCGGTTGAGAATGCGGAAGGTTATCAGGTGAGCCTTGATGGCGGGAATTCTTATGGCGATACTCAGAGTGCTCCTTCTTACGTATGGAACGACCTTCTCGCGGGAACCGAGTATACGATTTATGTGAAGGCTATTGGTGATGGAACTAATTTCATTACTTCCGAAGCCAAGTGGCAGAAGGGTAAGACTAAAGATGGGGAGATTATCGGTGTTCAGTGGGTAGAAACTGCCCTTGCAAATCTTAGCAGCTCAGATGTTGTAGTAATCGTTGGAAATGGTTATGCGATGACAAATGATAACGGTACCACTTCCGCACCTGCTACTGCTGCTGTTGAAGTTTCTGGAAACAAGCTTGTAGGTGATATCGCCGATAATATAAGATGGAATGTTACGGTGAGCGATGGTAATTGCACCTTCTATCCTAATGGTGTTACGAACAAGTGGTTGTACTGCAATACAACGAATGCCACAGGAAGTAATAATAACATGAGAGTTGGAACCGGCGACAGAAAACTGTTCGTACTTAATTCCAGTAATCAGCTAGAGACCAACGATTCTAATGCGAAACGTTATCTGTCGATTTACAATAATGCCGATTGGAGAGGATATGTTAATGCAGACTTGGCCCCTACCATCAAATTCTATAAGAAAGTTGGCAACGAACCCGCTCCTACGACCTATACCGTAAACATCGCGACGAACATTCAAAACGGCACTGTCAATGCGTCCAGCACCACAGGAATTGAGGCTGGAGAGTCTGTTACGCTTACCGCAACCCCGAATGATGCTGCGAACTGGGAGTTTGAATCATGGGACATTACCGGTCTTACATTGACGGAGGCTCAGAAAACGACCAATCCTCTGACTATCCAGATGCCGGAATCCGACATTACCGTTTCAGCTTCTTTTAAGGAAAAAGAGAATAGCGGGGGTGATGATCAGACTTTGACCTTTACATATAGCGCACATAGCGGATGGACAATTAGTAGTGGTGCTGAAGATAAGGGGTCATACTATCTCTTGAAAAACGAATCGTATATCGATTCTCCGTCTTTCTCGTTTACAAAGATTAAGTCAGTTAAAGTAACGCTTAGATCGTTTGGTGGTACGCAGTATGGACCAATCAATATTATGTATGGCGATACTGTTATCGGAAGCCAGAATGAGGCGACCAAGAATCTTACCGAGTATACGATCAATGTAACATCTCCTTCTGCGGGTTCTGGTTCGTTGAGGTTTATAGGCCAGAATACAACGGAAGCCAATGGCCCGGGAATTTCGGAGATTGTCATCACCTACGAGTGAAGTTCAGCCCCTTCCCAGGCTACCGCTAGCGTAGTTACGGAAGGTACCGAAGATGTTAACTCAGCAGGGGCAACCCTGCTGGGTTCCTTCTCGGGAGCAACAGGAAGAATTTCAGACCACGGATTCCGATATAGGAAAGTCGGATCAAGCACCTGGGAGACTGTCCATCTAAATGGAACATCAGATCAATCCTGTAGTTTCTCGGCCAAAATTTATGGTTTGGTCGCCGATACAGGGTACGAGTATCAGGCCTTCGTAAGTGAATATGATTCCAGCGCCAATAATTATGTTGATCGCTGGGGGGGAATGAAGACCTTCACTACCCCATCATCGGGTACACTGGATAGATTCTATTTGGATTGTTATGAGGTACCTGAGCTAACCAGTTTGTCTGGGATTGGAACAACTGGAGAGAAAGACTCCTGGGATGACTATTGGTTTAGGTACTATACTACCAATTCCAAGCAACAAGTTGCCACGCATACCTTTATTCATCCTACACTGAACAAGCAGGTTCGGAACTATACGGTTCTGTACGATGGAAACAAGTATTGTCCTCTTTGGACAGCGGCTGCCTATCATAGTTCGATGTGGGCGAATAACGGAGTCGAGCGTTCCAACAGTTGGGACAGTGATCCGGCCATCAGCCTTACCCAACAGCCTGGACTCGATAATGCGAGTACTGTTGGTTATGACCGTGGACACTTCGTTGCCTCTGCTGACCGGAAGACAACAGATGGGCAGAATGCACAGACTTTCTATTATACGAATCAAGCTCCGCAGAATTCCAATTTCAACGGAGGACTGTGGAATACGTTAGAGAATAAGGTTCAGGCTAATTATCCGTCCGGTCGTGATACTTTATATGTGGTAACGGGTGTTCTGTTTGAGGGAACAGTTCAGACTAAACCAAGTGGAAGTCTTAATGTAAGCATCCCGAGTCATTTCTATAAATGCTTAATGCTTTGCAGCTTTAATGCCTCTGGTTCCATGACAGCCGCCAAAGGGGTAGCGTATATCTACGAGAATGTGTCCTATCTATATTCGGGTAAGAAATACAATGACAGCGAGTTTGTGACAACCATCGATGCCATAGAATCCAGGGCAGGGTTTGATTTCTTCCCAAAGGTGCCAAGCAGCCTTCAGACGCAAGCTGAGAATGGCACGAACACCTTTTCTTTTTGATAAATGAATTTAGGGGCTTCACAACGAAGCCCCTTTTTCTGTCAGGTTACTTGGGCGGCTCCTTTCACGCCTGGAGCCGACCTTTGTCCAAAATCGTTCGTTTTTCAACTTTTTCGTTGAGTATTTACCGTTTTCTGCATATCTTTGCGAAAACGAGATGAAGTTGATATGATTACGATTGAGGAAGTAAGGGCGTTTCTGGATCAGTTCAACGCGAAGGTGCAAGTGTTTGGTATCTTGTTTCGGGATGACCGTCCGAAGAACAGGGAGGCTTTACAGGTTTTGGATATTACACCTTTGCAAAGGGAATTGATTGTGAAGAATCTTCAGGTGCAAGATTATGTGGAGGGGCCGGTCATCGACTTGCTGAACAAGCAGTCAGAGATGTGGGTGTTCGGAAAGGATGTGAAAGAGCGTGAGGTGTACATCAAAATCACCCTGGGATATCAGAACGGCCAGACCATCTGTATATCATTTCATCTCGCGGAACGGCCAATGCGATATCCATTCAAACCCTAATAATCATGATCGTAAACAGTCCATATTCGGGCAAGCCCATGCGGGTAGTGTATGAACCGGATACATGGGAGATGCGTGGGGAAGTGTATCCTTATGTGCATATCGCTTTCCGTGATGATGAAAACGGGGAGCAGTTCACAACGACGGAGAGCGATACGGTGTGTTTTGAGCAGGTCGCAAACCAGTACCGTGAGCGGCATGGGATCCCCTATGTGGACGAGATTGTTGCCCTTCGGGAGCGGTATGGCGTCAGTGCGACGAAAATGGCGTTGATCCTCGGGTTCGGCACCAATCAGTATCGGTTGTATGAGACGGGTGAGGTTCCCAGCGATAGCAACGGAAAGATGATTCGAAGTGCCATGAATCCGTCTGTATTTCTGGATTTGGTACGGAGTTCTCGGAATCAACTCACGGAGAAGGAGTATTTGAAAATTTCAAAGAGGGTTGAAGAGGTGATCGCGGAAGAGCAGTGCAAGCGGCAAGAGCAGTGGGAGGCGGCTCGTTTATTTCGATGCGTCCGTGGACGAGCAAACGGTTTTGCTCCGCAATCAACAGAACGGCTGAAGAATCTGCTTCTCCATATATTGGAACAAATGGGCGAGACGTTCCAGACGAAAATGAACAAAGTGCTGTTTTATATCGACTTCCTTTCCTACCGCGAGCGGGGGATGGCGATTTCCGGCCTGGCTTATCAAGCGATGGAATTCGGTCCGGTTCCCCAACGCTGGGATCGGGTGTACAGCGCGTTCGACGATGTGGAGCAGCGTGAGAAACAGCTGCAGGGGCAGGAATGCCTGTCCCTTTGGGCGAACGGAACTGCAGATATGAGTTGCTTTTCAGCGGAGGAGATAGCGATCATTGATAAAGTGTGTGAGACGATGAAGAAAATGACGTCGCGCGCCGCGTCACAAAAGAGCCACAACGAGCCGATGTGGAGTGCGCATGTCGAAAAGCAGGAACTTATTCCGTTCAGCGAAGCATTTACTCTAGTAGGGATGTAACCGCCCCTGTCCTCGTCAATTGTTGAAAAACATGTTGAAAACCGCCGTATCCGTTTCATACTCATACGTGTCTCGCGCACGCGAGCAAGAAAGCTCCGAGTCTTCATTGATCATGCTCTAGATGCCGTATTTGTGGAGAAACGGCCCTGGAGGGCACCTTAGGTGTAAACGCGGACAGGATTTGGCCCGATTAGGCCGTTTTCCCTGCCGCGTCGACACTCCCAGTGCGCTGTAGGGCGTTTTTCTGTAAAAGCGGGAAGCGGGGAGATAGTTGGGGCAGGCGATAAGAAAATTGTCAAGCGTGCGATTTGGCAATTTTTTGTAAATATTGCCAAAAAGAGTATATTTGCAAAAAAGAGCAAAAGTGGAGTACACTTGCGTCATATCGCCCAAAATGAGAGCCGTTTCTCAACGGCTCATTGACGCTTTTGTCGGAATGGACTACTGCATCACGGAAACGCCGAGGAACCTGATTGTCGAGGTCCCCAAGGGCATGTGCGATTCCGTCCGTGCCGAGCTGAAACAATCGTTCGAAGATGTGGCTCTGATTCGCAACGCCTATCCCATGATGGAGGACTTGCATGACTTCATCCTGGTTAAGCCGCTCATTTCGGAGGCTCCCGTTTATGAACAAGGGGGAGTGACCGTGCCGGAGTTGGAAAAGATGCTTGTGGATTACGATGCGGACAAGGAGTATGCGACACTCTCCGATTCGGATATCCAAAAGGAGTTTCAACGGGCCTTTGAGGTGTACCCTGTCAATACCTCCCGCCTCCTCCGCTATGCCGGAAGGAAAGGCAAGAAGGAAGAGATTCAAAACCGTATCCTTCGAATCGACCGCAATCGTGTTGACATCGTTCGATCGATACAGGACTACCTTTGTCACGAACCCGTGGAGAAAGCCTGGCTTTTCGGTTCCTTCTCCCGGATGGAAGAACGTCCCGACAGTGACATCGACATTCTCGTGGACCTGGACCGATCCGTGCCCATGGGCCTTCTCCAATATGCCGGAATGGCCAATGCGTTAGAATCCCGCCTGGGCCGCAAGGTGGACCTCGTCGCCTCCGGCTCCGTAAAGCCTTTCGCCCAATCGAACATCAACCGTGACAAAGTCTTGATCTATGAGAGAGCCTGAAAGGGACTTCGGCCGTCTTCAAGTGTGCCGGATAAAAACACACCTTGTACACGGTTTCATTCGTGGGCGGTTCCATTTTGTCGTGGCCCTGGGCGCTTCCGCGAAATTCGGCTTTCAGCGAACGCGAGCCGCGAGGGAAGGCGCGGTCCCCGCAGGGATGACGGCGTTTGTTTGAGCGCTAGTTAGGCCCGCTTGCGGGACTAACTGAGCGAGTTCGCCGTCAAGCGCCTTCCCGACACCGTGCGAGCACGCTGAAAGACGCATGGAGCGGAAGCACCCAGGGCCACGCCCGGAACCGTCCCTACGCTGATCATTTGTTGAAAAACTTGTTGAAAACCGCTGAATCCGTTTGGAAATCAGCATTAATAAACAATTAATTAACAAACACCAATGCCTGGTTTAATTGGAAAAAAAGTCGGAATGATTTCCGTCTTCGGTGCTGATGGAAAGAATATTCCATGCACCGTCGTTGAGGCTGGTCCTTGTGTTGTCACGCAGGTTCGTACGGTGGAGACCGATGGGTATGCCGCCATTCAGCTTGCCTATGACGAGAAAAAAGAGAAGCAGACCAGCAAGGCTCTGAAGGGCCATTTCGAAAAGGCAGGGACCACCCCCAAGAAGAAGGTGCTCGAGTTCGAGGCCGACTTCGCCGGTGATCTCAAGCTCGGTGACGTCCTCACGGTCGCCGATGTCTTCACGGAAGACGTCAAGTTCGTGGACGTTGTCGGTACCTCCAAGGGTAAGGGTTTCCAGGGCGTCGTGAAGCGCCACGGATTCGCCGGTGTCGGTGGCCAGACCCACGGCCAGCACAACCGACTCCGTCACCCCGGTTCCATGGGTGCATCCTCCTGGCCGTCCCGCGTTTTCCCGGGAATGCGCATGGCGGGTCACATGGGCAACGAGCGTGTGAAGGTTTTCAACCTCGAGGTCCTCAAAGTCATCCCTGAGAACAATCTCATCGTCGTCAAGGGTTCCGTTCCCGGAGCCAAGGGTTCTTATTTAATTGTGGAGGCGTAATTATGGAATTGTCTGTTTACAAGATCGACGGAACTGAATCCGGAAAGAAAGTCGTCCTCGACGAGAACGTTTTCGGCATCGAGCCCAACGACCACGTCATCTATCTGGACGTCCTCCAGTATATGCGCAACCAGCGCCAGGGTACCTCCAAGACCAAGGACCGCAGCGAGGTGGCTTATTCCACCAAGAAGCTCGGCCGCCAGAAAGGCGGCGGCGGCGCCCGTCACGGTTCCCTGAAGGCCAACATCTTCGTCGGCGGCGGTCGCGTGTTCGGTCCCAAGCCGCGCACCTATGACAGCAAGCTGAACAAGAAGGTGAAGAGCCTCGCCCGTTGCTCCGCCCTCTCCTACAAGGCCGCCGAAGGCAAGATCACCCTGGTCGAGCCCTTCACCATGGAGGCCCCCAAGACCAAGGAGCTGCTGAGCATCCTCTCCAACATCAAGGCCGGCGACCGCAAGGTCCTGTTCGTCCTTCCGGAGAACTCCAACAACATTTTTCTTTCATCCCGCAACCTTCCTCAGGTGAAGGTCATCACCGTTGACGAGATCAACACGTATGCCATCATGGACGCTCACTCCCTCGTGATGGTCGACGGCGTTCAGGATATCCTCGCAGCGAGAGTAAAGTAAAGGAGAAAACGACATGGGTATCTTAATTAAGCCAATCGTAACCGAAAAGATGACGGCTCAGGGCGAAAAGCTGAACCGTTACGGTTTCATCGTCGACCGCAAGGCGAACAAGCTTCAGATCAAGGCCGCCGTCGAGCAGATGTACAATGTCACCGTCGCCGACGTGAACACCATCAACTACCACGGCAAGCGCAAGCAGCGCTACACCAAGGCCGGCCTGCTGAAGGGCCGCACGAATCACTTCAAGAAGGCGTATGTCACGCTTGCAGGTGAGGACAAGATCGATTTCTACGCTAACATCTAACGAGGAGGAAGAATTATGGCAATCAAGAAGTACAAGCCGGTAACTCCCGGCCAGCGTAACAAGGCGATCAGCTCTTTCGAGGAGATCACCGCGAAGAAGCCGTACAAGAAGCTCCTCGAGCCCCTGAAGTCCTCCGGCGGACGTAACAACACCGGTCAGATGACCGTGCGTTACCGTGGCGGCGGACACAAGAGAATGTACCGCATCATCGACTTCGTCCGCAACCGCGACGAATTCAAGGCCACCGTGCTCACCATCGAGTACGATCCGAACCGCTCCGCCCGCATCGCCCTCATCCAGTATGAGGACGGCCTGAAGAGCTACATCCTCGCCCCGAACGGCCTCAAGGTCGGTCAGGTGGTCGAGTCTGGCGAGAAGGCCGCCCCGGAACTGGGCAACTGCCTCCCGCTTGCCAACATCCCCGTCGGTACGCTCGTGCACGCCATCGAGCTCCGTCCGGGCCAGGGCGCCGCGATGGCCCGTTCCGCCGGCACCTTCGCCCAGCTCGCCGCCCGTGAAGGCAACTATGCGATCCTCCGCCTCCCTTCGGGCGAAACCCGCATGGTTCCCGCCACCTGCCGCGCTACCGTCGGTACCGTCTCCAATCCCGATCATAATCTGGAATCCTTCGGCAAGGCCGGCCGTAACCGCTGGCTCGGCCGTCGTCCGCACAACAGAGGTGTCGTGATGAACCCGCACGACCACCCGATGGGTGGTGGTGAAGGCCGCGCCTCCGGTGGTCACCCGCGTTCCCGCAAGGGTCTGCCTGCCAAGGGCTACAAGACCCGCAACCCGAAGGCCACTTCCAACAAGTTCATCATCGAAAGACGTAAGAAGTAAAATCGGAATAAACTAACAGATTATGAGTCGTTCACTTAAAAAAGGACCGTACATCCAGGAAGCCCTGGAGAACAGAATTCTTGCTATGAACGAAGGTAGCAAGAAGAAAGAGGTTGTCAAGACTTGGTCCCGTGCCAGCATGATTTCCCCTGACTTTGTCGGCCATACGATTGCCGTCCACAACGGCAACAAGTTCATTCCGGTTTATGTGACGGAGAACATGGTGGGCCACAAGCTCGGCGAATTCGCTCCCACGCGGAATTTCAGAGGCCACGCCGGCAACAATAAGAAGTAAAAGGAGATTGTACTATGGGTAAGAGAAAACATTTGATGGCCGAGCGCCTGAAAGAAGCCAAGAAGCAGACCGCCATCGCCGTATTGAAAGATGCTCCCACCTCCCCGCGGAAGATGCGCCTCGTCGCTGACACCATCCGGGGTATCGAGGTGAATCACGCCCTCGACCTCCTCCACTTCTCCAAGAAGGAGGCCTCCGTCCGTCTCGAGACGCTCCTCAAGAGCGCCATCGCCAACTGGGAAGCCAAGAATCCCGAGCAGACGAAGGAACTCGAAGAAGGCAATGTCATCGTCAAGACCATCATGGTCGACGAGGGCCGCACGCTGAAGCGCATCCGTCCGTGCCCGCAGGGCCGCGCCGGCCGCATCCGCAAGCGTTCCAATCACGTCACCATCATCCTGGACGTCAAAAAAGCAGTGGAGGAATAAACTATGGGACAGAAAACCAATCCTATCAGCAACCGTATCGGTATCACCCGTGGTTGGGACTCCAACTGGGTCGGCGGCAATTACGCCGAGAAGATCGCCGAGGATTATGAGATCCGCAAGTACCTGGGAAGCCGCCTCGCGAAGGCCAGCCTCTCCCGCATCATCATCGAGCGCACCCTGAAGCTCATCACCGTCACCATCCACGCTGCCCGTCCGGGTGTCATCATCGGCAAGGGCGGCCAGGAGGTCGACAAGCTCAAGGAAGAGCTGAAGAAGGTCACCAAGAAGGATGTCCAGATCAACATCTTCGAGGTGAAGCGCCCCGAGGTCGATGCCACCATCGTCGCTGACAGCATCGCCCGTCAGATCGAAGGCCGCGTGAGCTACCGCCGCGCCATCAAGATGGCCATCGCCACCGCCATGCGCGTGGGCGCCGAGGGCATCAAGGTCCAGATCAGCGGCCGCGTGGGCGGCGCCGAAATCGCCCGTTCCGAGATGTTCAAGGAAGGCCGCACCCCGCTGCACACCTTCCGTGCCGACATCGACTACGCCCTGGCCGTGGCCCGCACCCAGATGGGTACCATGGGTATCAAGGTGTGGATCTGCAACGGTGAGAAGTACGGCAAGCAGGATCTTTCCCCGAACGCCGGCTTCGCCGCGAACGCCCAGGCTCCCGCCGGTGGCCGTCGTGACGGTGGCCGTGGCGACCGCCGCGGTGACCGCCGTGGTGACCGTCGTGGTGACCGCCGCGAGCGTCGCGACGACCGTGACCGCCGCTAATCCCGGCTGCGTAACGTTAAAAGGCACTCCTCCTTGCGGGGAGTGTTTTTTTGTGTAACTTTGCGGGGATAAATGCGATTGAAGATGAAACGAGTGATTTTGAGTCTGGTTGCGCTGGCGGCGGCCCTTTCGCTGGCCGCACAGGTGCGTCCGCAGAATAACCATACGATATCCACGACCCTGGGGGCCGGGCTGGAGTACGGGTTCGAATGGGCGTTCGTCGGGCAGGCGACGGTCATCGGCCGGATCGGGTACGTTTCCAAGGACTTCATGCTCCGCAGTTCCCTGGACAATTTCCAGTGGAGCACGACCATGGCGCCGGCGGTGACGCTGGAGCCGCGGTACTATTTCCTGATGAACTGGCGCGACACCCACGGGAAGTACACAAGCGGCAATTCGGCAGAGTTCTTCGGCGTTCCCGTCATGGCCTCCCTCCGCAAGGACGGGAAAGGTCTGGGCGAGCTGGCCGTGTCGCCGGTGCTCGGCGTCCGCCGGGCCTTCGCCCGGCACTGGTTCCATGAGTTCACCGCCGGAGCGGACCTGTTGTGCTACCCGACCTTCATCGCGTCGCCGCATGTCGGCTACCGGATCGGCTACCTGTTCTGAAAACTATAACAATTCAAGCATATGCAGAAAAAATTGATGTTGGCGGCCGCCGCCGTGATGATGCTGGCGGCCTGCAATGGGGCCAAGGAGACGCTGGTTTCGGCCCAGTTCGGCGAGAACGCTCCCGAACTAGTGAAAGTGATTGTCGGCAACAAGGTCGACACGACGGTCGTCGTCAAGGACGGCAAGTTCGAGGTCAATGTCCCCGTGGATCTGACGACGCTGTCCCGTGTCCGTTTCGACAGGTCGATCTATTCGTTCATCTCCGACGGCTCGAAGATTACGCTGAACCTGAAGGACGGCAAGGCCTATTCCAATCAGAAGAAAGGCGTCCACACCAAGTATGTCGAGTATAATAAGTGGACGGGGGATTTCAAGGCCGATTACGCCCGGAGAATCGAACAGATCGGCGACGATCAGGCTGCGGTCGATGCCTGCTTCAAAGAGATGCTGCCCCAGTACAACGACTATCTGAAAGCGACGATCAAGGCGAACAAGGACAACGTCCTGGGCGCCATCGCCCTTTCCCAGTATGGGAGCGATGATCCGAAGGAAGTCATGTCCCTGATCAACAGCCTCTCTCCCAAGATCCAGCAGCATCCGGAAGTGGCTTCCTTGAAGAAGGCCTACGAGTCTAAGAACAAGTAACACCCTTATGAGACGCTACCTGACGCTCCTGGCCGCTGCGGCGATGCTCGCGGCCGCCTGCGCCCCGAAGGCTGGCAAGACCACCCAGGTGGTGGGCCAGTTTTCCGAAAATGCCCCCGAAACCGTGCGGATCGTCCTCGGCGAGTCCGTCGACACCACCGTCACCGTGACGGACGGCCGTTTCCAGGTGGCCATCCCGACGGATCTCACCGACTTTGCGTATCTTGAGACCGACTTCACGCCCGTCTCTTTCATCTCCGACGGTTCCAAGATTACGGTGGATCCGGTGGCCGGTACCGCCGTCTCTTCAAACAAAAAGGGAGCCCAGGCCCATTATGCGGCCTACAATGACTGGATGGAGAAATTCATGGCCGACTACCGCGCCAAGATTGCCGAGTTCGGCGAGGATGAGGAGGCAGCCGAGAAGTATTTCAACGGGATTCTCGACGAGTTCAACGACTACCAGAAAGAGACCGCGAAGGCCAATCTCGACAACATCGTGGGCCTGATGGCCATCAGTCAGATCATGGACGACGATCCGGACGAGCTGATGGCCCTGCTGAACGGTCTCTCGGACGAGATGAAAGCCCACCCGCAGGCTGCCCGTATGCTCGCCTCCTTCGAGACACTCGCCAAGACCGGCGAAGGCCAGCCGTTCGTGGACTTCACCGTGGTCCAGGAGCCGGCGGTCCCGGAAGCCTCGACCGTCAAGTTCTCCGACTATGTCGGGAACGGCAAGTTTGTCCTGGTCGATTTCTGGGCATCCTGGTGCGGCCCGTGCCGCGAGGAGATGCCGAATCTCAAGAATGTGTACGAGACCTATGCCGGTCCAAACTTCGACATGCTCAGCGTCGCTGTAGCGGACGAGCTGTCGGAGACGCGGAAAGCGGCCGAGGAGCTTGGCATCACCTGGAACCAGATCGTGAACGCCCAGCAGATCCCGCTTGAGATCTACGGCATCGACGCCATTCCGCACGTGATCCTTTTCGGTCCGGACGGCACGATCCTCAAGCGGAACCTCCGCGGCGAGGCGATCGGCGAGGCCGTGAAGGAGGCCCTGGGCCTGTAGATTCTTCGCCCTCCGGGCTCAGAATGACAGTACGCGAGAAAATAGCCCTGTTTCCGCATTCCCCGGGCGTCTACCGGTATTATGACGCCGCGGGGAATGTCATCTATGTGGGGAAGGCGAAGGACCTGCACAAGCGGGTCGCGCAGTACTTCGTGCCTCCGGAGCGGCTGACGACGAAGACGCGCATCCTCGTGTCCAAGATCGCTGACGCGCAGTACTCGGTGGTGGACACGGAGGCGGACGCCCTGCTGCTGGAGAACAACCTCATCAAGCAGTACAAGCCCCGCTACAATATCCTCCTGAAGGATTCCAAGACCTATCCCTGGATCTGCGTGACAGGGGATGATTTCCCGCGGGTGTTCATCACCCGGCGTATCGACAAGTCCCACGGAAACCGGTATTTCGGCCCCTACAGCAGCGTGATGCACGCGCGGAACCTCGTGGACTTCTTCCGCGAGACCTATCCCCTGCGCTCCTGCAACCTGAACATTACCTCCGAGGCGATCCTCAAAGGGAAGTTCCGGCCCTGCCTGGACTTCCACATCGGCCGCTGCAAGGCGCCCTGCATCGGCAGGATCTCCAAGAAGGAGTATGCCGACAATATTGAGGAGATCGTCCGGATCCTGACGGGCCGGGGCGGGGAAGTCATCCGCCACTACAAGGCCCTGATGGCCGAGGCGGCGGAGCGGCTTGAGTTCGAGGACGCCCAAGTGTACAAGGAGAAGATCCGGACGCTGGAGAAGCACTACGCGAAGTCCATTATCACCTCCGCAGCCGATACCAGCGCCGATGTGTTCTCGCTGGTGCTGGACGCCAACGAGGCTTTCGGCAACTTCCTCCGCATCCGCGGCGGCGCCATCGTCCAGTCCCTGAACCTGGGCTTCCGCTGCGGGATCGAGGAGGAGCCCGCATCCATCCTGTCGGCCTTCATTGCCGAGATCGAATCCAAGTTCGGCGACCTGTCCAAGGAGGTCATCGTGCCGTTCCTGCCGGACGTGGAAATCGACGGGGTGGAGTTCAGGATTCCGGTCCGGGGCGACAAGCTCGCCCTGCTGGAGCTCAGCGCCAAGAATGCCAAGGAGTTCCATTTCCACAGCATCAAGCAGCGTGAGCACACGGATCCGGACCAGTTCCGCTTGAGCGTGATGGAGGAGCTCCGGAAAGCCCTGGAGATGAAGGAGCTCCCGCACCACATGGAATGCTTCGACAACTCCAATATCCAGGGAACGAATCCCGTGGCCTCCTGCGTCGTGTTCCGTGATGCGGAGCCTTCCAAGAAGGACTACCGCCGGTTCAAGATCAAGACCGTCATCGGCGCGAACGATTTCGCGTCCATGAAGGAAGTTGTGAACCGCCGCTACGCCCGCATGCTGGAAGAGGCGCCGGACGACCTGCCGCAGCTGATCGTCATCGACGGCGGCAAGGGCCAGCTGGACGCCGCCTACCAGGCGCTCGCGGAGCTCGGTCTCACGGAAAAGCTTACGGTCGTGGGCCTGGCGAAGCGCCTGGAAGAAGTCATCCGCGTGGGCGACCCGTATCCCCTGTTCATCGACCGCAACTCCCAGGCCCTGAAGGTGCTCCAGCGCATCCGCGACGAGGCGCACCGTTTCGGCATTACGTTCCACCGCAACCTCCGCTCCAAGGCCGCCATCCAGAGCGCCCTGCGTGAAATCAAGGGCGTGGGCGAGAAGACCGAGCAGCGTCTCCTCCTCCACTATGGCTCCGTGGCGAAGATCGCCCAGGCGCCCCTGGAGGACCTGTCGGCCCTCGTGGGCGCGGAACTCGCGGTGAAAATACATGATTATCTGAACGAATGAACGACAAGACTTTCAACAAATGGTTCAACACCTTCATCCTCGTGGGGATGGCGGTGGTGACGGTGGTCGTGACGGCCATCAAGTTCAAGGATGCGGACAGCGGAAGGGCGATGCTCCTGATATCGGCTTTCGGGTCCCTGATGGGTGTCCTTTGCACGGTCCTGGCGGCCAACGGCCGGATCCTGACCTTCCTGTTCGGGATCCTGGATGTGTCCATCTACGGCGCAATGTGTCTGATCGGCACCAAGTACGGGAATGCGGCCCTGCATTTGCTGTACTTCCTGCCGATGCAGTTCGTGGGGTATTCCCAGTGGAAGAACCGGGGTGCGCACGAGGAAAAGAAGGTGCAGGCGCGCCGGCTGACCGGGAGGCAATGGCTGCTGTACGGCGCCATCTTCCTGGTGGGTCTCGTCGCCGCGTACTTCATCCTCGCCGCCTTGGACAAGAAGGAGGCGGCGGGCGTCATCAAGTGGGTGGCGATGGCCGACGCCTTCTCGATGATGTGCAACATCCTGGGCCAGTATCTCCTGTCCACGGCCTATATGGAACAGTGGTATTTCTGGATCCTGGTGAACGTATCGACCATCCTCATGTGGGTCCTGACCATCCGCCAGGAGCCGGATTCGGCCTTCGCCCATATCTACATCGTCAAGTACAGTTTCTACCTCCTGAACTCCCTGAACGGCCTCCGGATCTGGCTGAACCTGAGCCGGCCGGAAACGGCATGATGTTTGATTTGGGTGGGATTGCTTTCATTTTTCGGAAATTTTTGCTTACTTTGCAGCATTAATGCGAAAAACGGTAATAAAACTATAAACTAAAATCTGACTGTTATGACTAAAGAAGAAATCGTAAAGCAGGTCAAGGACATCATCGTCGACAAGCTCGGCGTTGAGGAATCCGAGGTCACCGAGACCGCCAGCTTCACCAATGACCTGGGTGCCGACTCCCTGGACACCGTCGAGCTCCTGATGGAATTCGAGAAGGTCTTCGGCATCAAGATTCCCGATGAGGAAACCAGCGGTATCGCCACGGTCGGCGACGCCATCGCGAAAGTAACGGAGAAGCTCGGCGAGTAATCCCGCAGCTGATCGAAAAAGAAAATCCGACTCGAAAGAGCCGGATTTTTTTCATCCCTTCGGGACGGAGAAGGTGACCCGGAAGGTGGGGGTCCGCTTGGCGCCGGGGAGGAGGAGCGGGCAGGACGACGGGTTCGTCGCCGTGGCCGCGGGGCCGTTGAGGATGGCGCGGTAGTAGCGGTCCTTGTCCAGTTCCTGCGTGGTGCTGTAGGTCGTCTGGTTCATCTGGCTGAGCAGGCTGGACATCATCATCATGTTGTAGTAGTTGGAATAGCCGCCGTAGCCGCCGTAACCACCGTAACCGTAGCCATAGCCGCCGTAACCGTAACCGCCGTACCCGCCATAACCGCCGCCGTACAGGTTGTTGTAGTACATCGCGTACATCATCTGCTGGTAGTAGGCTTCCTGCTCGGCGTTGCCGTTGGCGTTCGCCACGGTCTCGCTATGGACGGTCAGGAACCAGATATCGGCATCGTCCTTGGTGTCAAGGTCCTTCCGCAGGAGCATCTGCTGCATGTGGTAGGTGATGTCGGGGGCGTAGGCCCGGTTCGCGCGGTCCAGGTCGCCCTGGTTCTCGGAGGAGGCGCTGGCGTCGGTCAGACCGGCGAAGGTGACGACACCTTCCTTGTCCGTTTTCCGGATGGTCGGGCTGATAATGGACGGGAAGAGGTCCACGAGGTCCTCGTTTTCTGGCGCTTCGTACGGGAGGATGAGGCTGGCTTTGTTGATAACGGTCTTGGCCGGATCGCCGCCGCGCTGGACGATGGCATCGACGACCTTCTTCCGCAGCTGGGCCGCCGGGATGACGGGCTTCAGCCCGCCGCCGCCCTCGATACGGATCTCGTTCTCGGCCATCCCTTCGGGAGCCTCGTGTCCGGTCCGGTTGAAGGCGTACTGGTAGAACTGCTTGTTGCTTTCCAGGTATTCGGCCTCGTCGTAGAGGGTGGGCTCGCCCGGGATGAACAGGAAGGTCGTGTCTTTCCGGACGCCTTTGTAGGTGGAACGCACCGTGAGCCGGGCGACGTTCTCATTCCGGTAATAGTAATTGTTGCTGACGGAGAGACAGGACAGCTCGAACAGGTTGATGCGTCCGCCCATCCCTTCCGGGACGTCGCTTTCGATGTAGATGCCCGGAACCGCCTGGATGTATTCCTTGTACTTGTTGATGGTTTCGATGTCGTCCCGGCTCGCCAGGACGGGGCCCAGCCGCTTGAGGATGTCGACATACTTCTGACCGTAGGCCGGGCTGAACTCGAAGCTGAGAGAGTCCTTGCCGTCATAGACGGGGACGCCGCGGGTCACGATCTCGGTGCCGTGGGGGACGTCCCGGTTGGTGCCGCTCTTCTTGCTGCTGAGGGTGTCCGTCAGGGAGTAGACGAACAGGTTCTGCAGGATATGTTCCTGCCCCGGGGCGGCTGTGGAAATGGTGTCAGCCGCGAAATGGACGATGAAACGGACAAATTCGGGGTCGGTGCCGAGGTCGAGGGTGTCCAGGGCGGGCACCAGGCAGAAGGCGGTGGAACGGGTGGTCAGGCCGAAAGTCTCGTCGCGGATGGCGCCGATGGCCAGGCGGGTGTCCGAGAAGCCGGACAGGTCGTTGGCCCGGCGGAGGCGGATTTCCTCGATCGGGAATTCGACGGTATAGGTATCGTACAGGAGACTCTGGTCGATGAGGTCCTTGCCGATCTCGGTGCTGGTCTTGAAACAGGCGGTCAGCGCGAAGGGGAGGATGGCGAGGAGGAGTGCTTTCCTACAAGCGGATTTCATTTCGATAAACTGTCGTAAAAGGCGTTGTACTGGTCCATGTAGCTGCCGTCGGCGAGGGCTGCCGCGTCGAAGGGGAGGAGGGGCTTGCCCAGCTCCCGGACGTACGCCTGCAGGGCCGGGTCCACACCCGCCGAGCCCAGGATGATGCCGTCGGAATACTGCGCGGCAAGTTGAGCAAGTTCCATGCCACCGGCCTTCTCGGGCAGGGGGACATCCTTGAGCTTGATGCCGCCGAACAGGATGGTTTCCGCGAGACCGTCCGCGAAGGTTTCCGCGGGGGTGTCGTCATACAGGGACAGCACGACCTTGGCGCCGGAGAAGACGGGGTCGTCCTTGTAGGCTTTCTTCAGGTACAGGGGGAGGACATGGGAGATCCAGCCGTGGCAATGGATGATGTCCGGGGCCCAGCGGAGCTTCTTCACGGTTTCCAGGACGCCGCGGGCGTAGAAGATGGCGCGTTCGCCGTTGTCAGCGAAGAAGTTGCCGTCGCCGTCGCGGAAGATCTCTTTCCGGCGGAAGTAGTCCTCGTTGTCGATGAAATAGACCTGGATGCGGGCCGACGAAATGGACGCCACCTTGATGACCAGGGGACGGTCCACATCGCTGATGATAATATTCATGCCCGACAGCCGGATGACCTCGTGCAACTGGTTCTTGCGCTCGTTGATGCAGCCGTACTTGGGCATGAAGGCGCGGATCTCCTTCTTGCGTTCCTGGATGCCCTGCGGGAGCTGCCGGCAAAGGTTGCCGACAGGGCTCTCCGGGAGGTAAGGGACCATCTCGGAATTGACGAACAGGACTTTCTTGACGGAATCAGCCATGACTTCTTATTTTAACATACAAAGTTAAGAATTTTTTTTGAGATTTGTCCCGAATTGCTAACTTTGGACGAAATTAGGGGTGCTATGCAGAATCTCAGCAACCGACTCGTCCGGCGCAGGCTCTTCGGGGCCTGGGTGTCCACGGTGATCAGCATCAGTCTGGTGCTGCTCCTCGTGGGCGTCGCGTCGATCCTGCTGCTCAACGCCCGCAGCGTGTCCGACTACTTCAAGGAGAACCTGCAGGTCTCAGTCCTGATGAAGCAGGACGTGACCGAGGAGCAGGCGCTCGCCTACCAGTCCTCCCTCGCCGGGATTCCGGGTGTGAAGGCGACGACCTTCATCTCCCGGGAGCAGGGCATCGAGGAGATGGCCCAGATGCTGGGCCGCGACTTCCTGGACGTCTTCTCCACGGCCCCGGTCCCCGTCTCCATCGACGTGAACCTCGAGGCGGCTTACGTGTCCCCGGATAGTCTGGAAGTGGTCAAGAAGGCCCTGTCGGCCTCGCCGCTCGTGGAGGAGGTCGTGTACCAGACCTCCCTCGTGGAGGCCCTGAACGCGAACCTCCAGAAGATCGGCCTCGTGCTGGGCGTGCTCATCCTCCTGCTCCTGTTCATCTCCTTCGTGCTCATCGGCAACATGGTGCGGCTGAACGTGTTCTCGCGCCGCTTCACCATCCACACGATGCAGCTGGTGGGGGCGACGCGCGGCTTCATCCGCGCTCCGTTCATCGGCCAGTCGGCCCTCCAGGGACTCTTTGCGGCCCTGGTGGCCATCCTGCTGCTGGTGGGCGGCCTGTTCATCCTGCGGAAGGAGTTCGTGCAGTTGTTCGAGATTTTCCGCCTGGACACGCTCCTCGCGACAATGGGGATCGTGATCGTGAGCGGCGTCCTTATCTGCGTGGTCAGCACCTGGATCGTCGTCGGCCGGCTGGTCCGGTTCGACCGGGACCAGCTTTATGCGGTGTAGATTTCTCGGCTGCGCTCGAAATGACAAGGCTGCGCTCGAAATGACAAGTTGAATTATGGGAAGAAACGATAATAAGGGCGCTGGCAAGAATGCCGGCGTAAACGCAAGCAAGATGGCCATGACGGCCTCCGGCCTGAAGCTGATGATCGGCGGGCTGCTCGTCATGGCGGCGGGGTTCATCCTCCTCGCCGGCGGCGGGTCCGACGACCCGCAGGTGTTCAACTATGCGATGTTCGATTTCCGGCGGCTGGTGGCCGCTCCGGTCGTCATCGTCGCGGGAATCGTCGTGGTGGTGGTCTCCATCATGCGCCGTCCCCGGGAAAAGAAGGAGGAGTAGGCGATGGAGTGGTGGCAAGCGATTCTCCTGGGCATCGTCCAGGGCCTGACGGAATTCCTCCCGGTGTCCAGCTCGGGGCACCTGATGATCTTCAAGGAACTGCTCGGCGTGGATGCGGAAGGCTTCCTCGACTTCACGGTGGCGGTCCATTTCGCCACGGTCCTCGCGACCATCGTGGTGTTCTGGGGTGCCATCTGGCAGCTCCTGAAGGGCTTTTTCCAGTTCAAGTACAATGACGAAACGGACTACATCTGCAAGATCCTCGTCTCGCTCATCCCCGTGATGATCGTGGGCTTCTTCTTCAAGGACCAGGTCGATGCCCTGTTCAGCGGCTCGCTGAAACAGGTCGCCGTAGGCCTGTGCATTACGGCCGCCCTCCTGCTCCTGTCCGACCAGATCGGCAAGCGGATCCGCGCCCCGAAGGCGAAGGACACCCGGAACGGCATTTCCTACGGCCAGGCCGCCCTCGTGGGCGTCGCCCAGGCCTTCGCCGTCGTCCCGGGCGTGTCCCGGAGCGGCAGCACCATCGCCACCGGTCTCCTCTCGGGTGTGAAGCGCGAAGTCATGGCGCAGTTCTCCTTCCTGATGGTCCTCATTCCCATCATCGGCGAGCAGTCGCTGGACCTGCTGAAGGTGGCGATGGGCAAGGAAGTCTTCGGCGGCAGCGTAGGCGCTCTCGCCCTCGTGCTGGGCTTCATCGCCGCTTTCCTGGCCGGCTTCTTTGCCTGCAAGGTGATGGTCGCCATCGTCCGCAAGGCGAAACTCTCCTGGTTCGCCCTCTACTGCCTCCTCGTCGCGATCCTGATCTTCGTCCTGGCATAACCGGTCATTTCGGCCCCATTCTGTCATTTCGAGCTTGTCGAAAAATCTGACATACTTCGCCTCCGACGTCCACCTGGGCCTCCAGGTGGCCGACCCGGCGGGCCGCGAGGCGCGGTTCGTCTCTTTCCTTCGAAGCATTCCGGCGTCGGAGACGGAGGCCTTGTACCTGCTGGGCGATATCTGGGATTTCTGGTACGAATACCGGGACGTGGTCCCGAAGGGCTATGTGCGCGTTTTCGGCGCATTGACGGACCTCATGGACGCGGGCGTGAAGGTGTACTTCTTCCCGGGGAACCATGATATATGGGCCTACGGCTATTTCGAGGAGCTGGGTATGAAGATCCTGGAGCAGCCGTACGTGACGGAGATCGGCGGGAAGGTTTTCTGCCTCGGGCACGGCGACGGCCTGGGTCCCGTGGACCGCGGCTACCGGATCCTCCGGGGCATCTTCCACAACCGCTTCCTGCAGACGTGCTTCAGCGCCCTGCATCCCTGGTTTGCGTTCCGTCTTGGAAACGGCTGGTCGCGGCGCTCCCGCCTGGGCAAGCGCGACCGCTATGTTTTCAAAGGGGAGGACGAGCCGCTGTACAAGTTCTGCGCATCCTTCAACGACGGGCGCACTACCAAGGGCCTTCCTCCGGTGGACATCTTCCTCTTCGGGCACTATCACTGTCCCGTGGACCTTCCCGTCGGCCCCTCCCGCCTCCTGCTCCTGGAGGACTGGATCTCCCGGTCGGACTGGCTGGTCTTCAACGCCGCGACGGGCGCTATTGACCGTCAGGTGGTTGGCCGGGACGGTCCGGTCTGGTAGAAGTCCGGGACTTTCACTTCCGGCGGGTCTTCCCAGAAGATGGACCAGTAGAGGGACTTGAAGGTGCCGTTCTGCCAGGCCTGGACGAGACCCTCGAGGTCGCGGTCGGCGCCTTCGGGGTCGTATTCGGACTTGAGGTCGTTGTCGAAGAGCTTGGCGATACCCTGCCAGAAGCCGGCGGCAATGCCGTTCTTGTAGTCGTGGATAATGGAGTAGGACGACTGCCCGGTTTCCCGGTCGATAAGCTTCAGCAGGACGGCGCCCTGGGAGATGGTCATCTTCCGGAGTGCGCCTTCGAAGTCCTTGAACAGCATGCTCTGGACTTCGTTCATGTAGCGGTCCTTCTTCATGCGGCCGTAGTTGTTCGCGGTGATGGTGCTGTCCACGATCTCCTGGAGCCGGCCCGAAGCCTGCGCATACGGATACACGCGGGCGAAATTATAGACGAGCTTGTAGTACTTCTTCCAGTCCTTCTGCTGCTTGCGGGAGAAGATCCACACCGGGTCGATGGTGTCGAAATACATCGTGTCCCCATCCATTACGCGGTAGGAGAGGTAGCCGGACAGGCCCGTGCCGCCTTCGTCCATCAGGATCCGGCGGGCCATCGCCTCCTCGCGCTCCTTCGCTTTCCGCATCGCTGCCTGCACATGCTGCCCCGCGGCGGGGAAAACCGTCGCGAGCAGGAGCGATATGACCAGCAGGCGCTTCATTTCAAGGCGCAAAGATACTGCTTTGCAAAAACTTCGCCAAATGTCCCACGACCTTCGCGGATACCCCCGAAAAACCTTCGGTCGAAAATGAGAGTAAAAACTTTTCAACAAAATGCGTAACTGTCGATAAAATCGCATAGTTAGGTTTCAAAACCTGCGGTAGAAAAGTTTGAAAAATATTCCGAAAAAACTTGCGGAATCAAAAAAAATGTGTAACTTTGCAATCCCTAAATCGGGACGACATGCACCCAACCAGCTGAGTATCAACGAGTTAGGGACGAAAGAGGATAATTTTAAAACATTACAGCAATGTTACAGCCTAAAAGAACTAAATTCAGAAGGGAACAGAAAAACCGCATGAAGGGCAATTCCGGTCGCGGAAACCAGCTCGCATTCGGTTCCTTCGGACTCAAGAACCTGGAGAACTGCTGGCTGACCGCCCATCAGATCGAGGCCGCCCGTCAGGCGATCTCCCGCCGTATGAACCGTGAGGGTCAGATCTGGATCCGGGTCTTCCCTGTCAAGCCGTTCACCGCGAAGCCGCTCGATACCCGTATGGGTAAGGGTAAGGGCGATCCCCAGGGCTTTGTCGCCCCGATCACTCCGGGCCGCATCCTGTTCGAGGCCGAGGGCGTTTCCCTCGAGACCGCGCGCGAGGCCATGCGCCTGGCTGCCAACAAGCTCCCGGTCGCCACGAAGTTCGTCGTGCGCAGGGACTATGTCGAAGAATAATTTAAGGAGCTAGAGAAATGAAAGTTACTGAAGTACGCGAAATGTCCATCGCCGACCTCCGCGACCGCATCGAGATCGAGAAGAACAATCTCGACACCATGAAGCTCAACCACGCTATCTCTCCGCTGGAGGATACGTCCAAGATCAGAAAAACCCGTCAGGATATTGCCCGCATGATCACTATCCTTGCCGAGAAAGAAAAACAGCAGAACTAAACAAGTGAAGTCCTATGGAAAGAAATCTTCGTAAGGAAAGAGTCGGCATCGTCGTGAGCAACAAGATGGACAAGACCATCGTCGTCTCCGTCGAAACCCACGAGAAGCATCCCATTTACGGCAAGTTCGTGAAGAAGTCCACCAAGTTCGTGGCCCAGGACGAGAACAACGAGTGCTCCGAGGGCGATACCGTCCGCATCATGGAGACCCGTCCCCTGAGCAAGACCAAGAAGTGGAGATTAGTTGAAATCGTTGAAAAAGTCAAGTAATTATGATACAGCAGGAAACACGTTTATCTGTGGCTGACAACAGCGGTGCGAAGGAAGTCCTCTGCATCCGTGTCCTCGGTGGTACCCGCCACCGCTATGCCACGATCGGCGAAACCATCGTCGTCACGGTCAAGAGCGCCATCCCCGGCGGTGACATCAAGAAAGGCACCGTCACCCGGGCTGTCGTCGTCCGCACCAAGAAGGAGATCCGTCGCGCCGACGGTTCCTATATCCGCTTTGACGACAACGCTTGCGTCCTCCTGAACGGCGCCGGCGAGCTCCGCGGCACCCGTATTTTCGGTCCCGTCGCCCGTGAGCTCCGCGAGAACTACATGAAGATTGTTTCACTGGCACCGGAGGTCCTTTAATCGTAGCGCATTATGAAAAAGTTCAATATCAAGAAAGGCGACACCGTGTTCGTGAATGCCGGTAACGACAAGGGCAAGACCGGAAAGGTCCTGGAGATCCTCCGCGACAAGGACCGCGTCGTTGTCGAAGGTGTCAACATGGTTTCCAAGCACACTAAGCCGAATCCCCAGCAGCCGCAGGGCGGCATCGTCAAGAAGGAAGCCCCCATCCACATTTCCAATGTCAACCTGATGGACGCCGCCGGCAAGCCGACGAAGATCGCCCACAAGCGCGTGGATGGCAAGCTCGTCCGTATCGCGAAAACTAACGGAGAGGAGATCAAGTAATTATGGCAAAGAAGACTAACAAGCCCGCCGAAGCCCAGGCGCTTCCCAAGGGATATGTTCCGGACCTCAAGAAGGTCTACAAAGAGGAGATCGTTCCCGCTCTCATGAAGCAGTTCTCCTACACCACCGTGATGCAGGTTCCCCGCCTCGTCAAGATCACCCTCAACGAAGGTGTCGGCGACGCGACCCAGGACAAGAAGCTGGTTGAGGAAGCCGCTGAAGAGCTCTCCATCATCGCCGGTCAGAAGGCGGTCATCACCGCTTCCCGCAAGGATATCTCCAACTTCAAGCTCCGTAAGGGCATGCCCATCGGTGCGAAGGTCACCCTCCGCGACGTCAAGATGTACGAGTTCCTCGAGCGTCTGATGCGTGTCGCTCTCCCGCGTATCCGTGACTTCAACGGTATCGCCGAGAAGATGGACGGCCAGGGCAACTACACCCTCGGTATCAAGGAGCAGATCATCTTCCCCGAAATCGAGATCGACAAGAACCCGCGCATCCACGGTATCGAGATCACTTTCGTGACCACCGCCAACACCGACGAAGAGGCGCACGCCCTTCTGAAGGCCTTCGGTCTCCCGTTCAAGAAACATAATAACTAAGATAGAAGCATGGCAAAGGAATCAATGAAAGCACGCGAAGTCAAGCGCGCGAAACTCGTGGCCAAGTACGCCGCCAAGCGGGCAGCCCTCAAGGAGGCCGGTGATTACGCCGCCCTCGACAAGCTCCCCAAGAACGCGAGCCCGGTCCGCCTCCACAACCGTTGCTCCCTTACCGGTCGTCCGAAAGGATATATGCGCGACTTCGGTCTGAGCCGTATCCAGTTCCGTGAGATGGCTTCCGCCGGTCTCATCCCGGGCGTCAAGAAGGCCAGCTGGTGATAACCTTTAAATGAAAGAACAATTATGACTGATCCTATTGCAGATTATCTGACCAGAATCCGGAACGCTTACCTCGCCGGTAAGAAGATCGTCGAGATCCCCGCTTCCAACATGAAGCTGGCGATCACCAAGATTCTGTGCGAGAAAGGTTACATCCTCAGCTACAAGGTGGTCGAGGGCAACCCTTTCAATACCATCAAGATCGCGCTCAAGTATCACCCCGAGACCAAGGCCGCTGCCGTGAAGAGCATCGTCCGCGTGTCCACCCCGGGTCTCCGCAAGTATGCGGACGTGAAGAACATGCCGCGCGTCCTCAACGGCCTCGGCATCGCCGTTCTCTCCACCTCCAAGGGTGTGATCACCGACAAGGAAGCCAAGGACCTGAATGTCGGCGGCGAGGTGATTTGCTATGTTTATTAATTTATAAGAATCCAAGATATGTCAAGAATTGGAAAACTGCCTGTAGTCCTTCCGGCCGGCACGAAAGCTGAGCTTCTCGACGGCAACATCGTGAAGGTGAAAGGCCCTCTTGGTGAGATGTGCCAGAAAGTCGATCCGGACATCAAGGTCACCATCGAGGGAAATGAAATCAAGTTCGAGCGTCCCAGCGACCTTCCGCGCTTCCGTTCGATGCACGGCCTGTACCGCGCCCTCGTCCACAACATGGTGGTCGGCGTGTCCGAAGGCTTCACCATCAAGCAGGAGTTCGTCGGTGTCGGTTACCGTGTGGCCGCCCAGGGTCAGCTCCTGACCATGGCCCTCGGTTACTCCCACGACATCCAGATCATGCTTCCGAAGGAAGTGACCGCCGAGACCCCGCAGGTCCGCAAGGGTGAGAACCCGGTCCTGATCCTCAAGAGCGCCGACAAGCAGCTCGTGGGTCAGATCGCGGCCAAGATCCGCTCGTTCCGTCGTCCTGAGCCTTATAAGGGCAAGGGTATCAAGTTCGCCGGTGAGACCCTGCGTCGCAAGGCCGGTAAGACCGCTTCCGCTAAATAATAGGAGGATAGAGATATGGCACTCAATAGAATTGAAAGAAGAAGAAGGATCCACTACCGCATCCGCAAGCACGTCAACGGCACCCAACAAGCAGATCTATGTCCAGGTCATCAACGACCTCGAGGGCAAGACCCTGGTTGCCGCCGCGTCCAACGACAAGGCCCTCGCCGCCGAGACCAAGGGTAAGAACGGCATCGACGCCGCCGCCATCGTCGGCAAGGCGATCGCCGAGCGCGCCCTCGCCGCGGGTATCACCAAGGTCGCTTTCGACCGCGGAGGCTATCTCTTCCATGGCAGAGTTAAAAGTTTGGCCGATGCTGCCCGTGAAGGCGGCCTCGTATTCTAATCAAAAGAGACTATGGCAAATACGAACGTTAAAAGAGTCAAGACGTCTGACCTTGAACTGAAGGACAGACTCGTCGCCATCAACCGTGTGACGAAGGTCACCAAGGGTGGTCGTCACTTCCGTTTCGCCGCCATTGTCGTCGTCGGTGACGAAAATGGTGTGGTGGGCTACGGTCTCGGTAAGGCTAACGAGGTCACGGCCGC
>CACZXH010000029.1 GCA_902785065.1 uncultured Bacteroidia bacterium | reverse complement strand
CGAACTCAACGTCAAGTATGCCCAGCAGCTGAACTTCCGTCCCGGCAACATGTTCGGCGGTGAGAACGGCGAACGTCCCGACTTCCGCTCCATGAGCGATGAGCAGCGTCAGGAATTCATGCAGAAGATGCAGGCCCAGATGGGCGAAATGCAGGAGAAGATGCAGGCGATGCAGGAGGCCCGCAAGGCCTATGAGAAAGAGCTCGAGGGCTTCCTGGACAAGGACCAGCTCAAGGCCTATCGCAAGGACCGTCGTCGTCAGGAAGCTGAGATGCAGCGCCGCATGCAAGGCGGCATGGGCGGCGGCCGTCCCGGCGGCATGGGCCCTGGCGGCCCCGGCGGCTTCCCGGGCGGTGGCATGGGCGGCCCTGGCGGCTTCCCCGGCGGTGGCGGCTTCGGCGGCTTCTAGTCGTCCCGACCCAACAAAAAACCTCGGAGTTCATCCGAGGTTTTTTCTTTGCCAGACGGCAGCTTACTTCTTGATGAATTCGACACGACGGTTCTTGGCGCGGCCTTCCTCGGTCTTGTTGTCGGCCACGGGCTCATGGGCGCCCTTGCCCACGGCACGGAGGTTGAACGGGTCCACGCCCTTCTCCTCGAGGGCCTTGACGACGGCCTCGGCGCGCTGCTGGGAGAGCGGGTCGTTAATCTTGTCGGAGCCCTGGTTGTCGGTATGGCCCTGGACCTCGAAGCGGGCGTTCGGGTTCTTCTTCATGTAGTCGGCGACCTTCTCGATCTCCTCCATCGACTCGGGCTTCAGCGTGGCCTTGCCGGTCTCGAACAGGATGTTGTTCGTCACGAACTTGCCCGTCTCGGCGATGGCCTTTTCGACGGCGGAAGAATAGTCGGTCGCATTGCGCTCATAAAGGTCGACTGCGCCCTTGGCCATTACGATATTGGTGACAAAAATACCCTTGTCGCTGTCGGAGCTGCCGTCCATCCACCAGGAACGGGGCTGGATCATGTTGGGAATGTTGACGATGCGCTGATAGTTGAGATACATCTTGAACGCGCGCTTGTTGAAGGAAATGGCGATATGGTTCCAATCGTTCTTTTTCAGATACCGGTTGATGGTCTGCCTGCCGGGTTCGCCATCCATCTTGTTGCCGTTGGGATTCTCCGCGCCCCAGCCCCATCCGATGCCGCTGTATTCACCGCCATAGTAGGGATGGTATTCCGGACTCATACGGATGTCGAAGACTCTCTTGCCGTCGGCTCCATCCATGATCAGGTCCAACGTTCCGTCCCATCCGGACCCTTCTTCCGCCGGCTGCGCCAGGACATCGAATTCGATCGTGAACTCCTCAGGCAGGTATTCTTTCTCTTCCATGAGGGGCTGGATCCGGGACGCTTCCATCCGGATGGCCTTCGCGCCCTTGATGTTCACCACCTCCACTTCACTGCCTTCCAGCAAGTCCCACTTGGAGGGGAATTCGCCCATGCGCTCGCCGCTCAGGTTGTCCTCGAAGAACACGTTCGCTCCGCGCTTGAAATCGCTCTTGGCCTGAATCTCGGCGAAATCCACCGTTTCATTGGCCGCCACGCCGGCTTCTTCCGATTCCTTGTCTTCGCCCGCCTTCTTGTCTTTCTTATCCTTCTTCTTGCCGTCGAGGAGGTCGTTCACGCCCTTCTCGACCTTATTGCCGATGTTGTTCTCGACAGCCTGCTTGGCGCGCTCGCCGAGGCGCCCGAGGATGCCCTGGGCGGAGGCGGTGCCGCAAATCAGCGCAAGGAGCGCTGCGGAGAGAAGATACTTTTTCATATCAGAGATTGTTTATGAGTTTACAGGATAACAAATTTCACTTTTCTCCAGGGCAAAAACACCACCCCAAAGGGTGGAAATCAAGGAGGGAGCTCCGTTTTTCCACCTCTTCCCGGCTTTTTTCCTAACTTTGTGTCCATGAGACATCTCGCCATCACGCTCGCGCTGCTCGCGGGGGCCCTGCTCCCCGCCAGCGCCTATACCGACCACCGCGGCCACAACGTGGATTCGCTGGAACGGGTCGTCGCCCGCTGGACTCCCGACGCCATCGACAAGGCCACTGAAGAGGAACTCATCGACCTGAACCGGGCCTACCGCGACCTGATGCTGGGGTATGAGGTGATCAACGGGGAAAAGGCGGTGTTCTACGCCCGGAAGGCGATCGCGATCAGCCGGCGGAAAGGATGGACCGAGGCCACGGGCGACGCCGCCCGGCACATCGGCCAGTATTTCTATGCCCGGGAACAGTTCGACAGCGCGATGGTGTGGTTTCAGGAGTCTCTCGCCTGCGTGGAAAAGATGGCCGCCGGGGCCACCTCCCCGAGTCATCCGGAGGGATATGCGGAGATCGACATCGACGACAGCCGGTCCTCGCTGTACGGGGCCATCGGCAACCTGTACAACGTGATGGGCGACATCCCGACGGCGATGGATTATTATGGGAAGGCGGGCGAGATCTTCGACAAGCACGGCTGGAACGAGAGCAACTCCGTCCTGTACTACAACATCGGCGAGACCTGGGTCGATGAAAAGGACTACGCCCAGGCGCTTCCGGCCTACGAAAAGTCCCTGGACTACGCCCGGACTGCCGGCGATTCCCTGCTGGTGGCCAATGCCTTGAAGGGTCTCGGCGGCCTGTACATGGACATGGGCAAGACCTGGAAGGCGCTCCGCTCCCTGCAGGAGGCGGACAAGTATTACTCCCTGCACGACGACCAGGAATTCCGCTTCCGGATGGAAAACCTGGATTTCATGAGCCAGGTGCTCCAGGCGCAGAAAAAGGCCCTGGCGTGGTGGCTGGCCATCCTGGGACTGGTGATTGTCCTGCTGGTCGGCCTGACGCTGGTCCTGCGGCGGCTGCGCCGCCTCCGCCGGGAGCAGGCCGAAGCGGCGGAAGTCATCGACGAAACCCTGGAGGAACTCCGCGGTGCGCCCGCCGGTGAACATCTGGAGCTCACGGACCGGGAACGTCAGGTCCTCGCCCTCATCTCCGGGGGCAAGACCAATCCACAGATAGCCGAGGCCCTCTTCCTGAGCCCCGAAACCATCAAGTGGTATCGGAAGAAACTGCTGGCAAAATTCGACGTCCCCACCTCTGCCGCCCTCATTTCCAAGGCGAAGGACCTGGGGCTGGTCTAGCTAGAACTGGAAATAGATGAAGCTCTGAAGGTCGGCGGTGATGAACTGGTAGACGAAGACGACGGCCAGGAACACCGCAAGGGCCATCAGGAACAACGGGAGCGACGCGAACCGGATGCGGTAGCGCCGCTTCCATTTTTCAGGGATCCAGTGGATGAGCATCCCGACGGCGAAGACGATGAGCACGTACCGGTGCTGCCAGGCGACGCGCGGGACGATGGACAGGTCCCAGGCCGATCCGATCTGCGTCACCATATTCTTCGCGGTGTTCCACGCCTCCTCGTTCGCCAGGGCGGGATCCAGGTTGGACCCGCTGCGGAAAAAGAGACGGGTGAAGGTAATGAAGACGAAGGTCTGGAACACGGCCCAGGCGTTGGAGATCCATTTCACGGCGGGAGATTCCCGGTCAAGCCGGGAATGACAGGTAACGTCATGGCCGACCCCGATCGGCCATCTCTGGACCAGGTAGTACACCAGCCGGACCAGCGTGCCGATCGCCAAAACCAGCGTCCAGACGAAGAAAAGGTTCCAAACCGGGGCAGGGGTCCAGCGGGAGAGGGCGAACATCAACGCGCAGAGCGCGCAGATGAAGGCCGCCTGCACGGGCCGGGACCATTTCGTCCAGATCTTGTACACGATCTGGCCGATGCCGTTCAGGCCGCCCCAGATCATGAAATTCCAACTTGCGCCGTGCCAGAGGCCGCCGAGGAGCATCGTGTCCATCGAGTTCACGTGGGTGCGGAGCATCTTCCGGCTATCCGGTTTCAGCCAACCGTAGAGGACCACCGACACCGTCACGAGCGCCACCGCGAAGGCCACCCACCACGATCCAGACAGGAACGAGCCGATGACCGCGACGGCGAAAATGATGATGTACGAGCCCCACGTGGCGTTCCGGTTACCGCCTAGAGGGATGTACAAGTAGTCCCTCAGCCAGCGCGACAGGGTCATGTGCCAACGGCGCCAGAACTGCTGTGCGTTCTCCGCCTTGTAGGGGGAGTTGAAGTTCTTGGGCAGATAGAACCCCATCAGCATGGCGACGCCGGTGGCGATGTCCGTATAGCCGGAGAAATCGGCATACACCTGCAGGGAATAGCAGAACAGGGCGGCGAGGTTCTCGAAGCCTGTATACAGCAGCGGGTTTCCGAACACCCGGTCGCTGAGGTTCACCGCCAGGTAATCGGCCAGGACGAGCTTCTTGACGAGGCCGTTCAGGATCCAGAATACGGCGATGCCGAACCAGCGGCGGCTGAGGTTGTAAGGCTTGTACAGCTGCGGGAAAAACTCCGGCGCGCGGACGATCGGCCCCGCCACCAGTTGCGGAAAGAAGGTCAGGAAAAAGCCGAAATCCAGGAACTTGCGAAGCGGTTCGATCTTTCCCCGCTTCACGTCCATGATGTAGCTCACGGCCTGGAAAGTGAAGAAGGAGATGCCCACGGGGAGGATGATGGCATCCACGCGGAAAGCCGTCGTGCCCGTGATCCCGTTCATCAGCTCGCCCAGCACGTCATGCACCTGGATGGACAGGCCGAACAGGTCGTTCAGGAAGTCCGCGATGAAGTACGCGTACTTGAAATAAGCCAGGATGCCCAGGTCCACCACCACGGACAGCGCCACCCAGAAGGTTTGCCAGGCGGGCCGGGCGCGGCGCAACGCGCGGGCCGCGAAGTAGTTGTACGTCACGACGAAGAGCAGCAGCAGGAGGAACACGCCGCTGGTCTTGTAGTAAAAGAACAGGCTGACGAAGAAAAGGTATGCGTTCCGAAGGACCGGCTTCGAGTGGATCAGCGAGAAGCCCGCGAACACCAGCGCGAAGAACGCCCAGAAGTAGAACTGGGTGAACAGCAGCGGGTGCGCGCTGTCGAAGGAGAACAGTGCTCCGAGGAAATCCCGTATGATGTCCGCGAGGGTCATCGGGCCTGCACGGCGTACGCGTCCATCAGGGCGTTGAAAAGGAGGTTCCCGAGAATCGTGTAGCCTTCCGGCGTGAAGTGGATATGGTCCGGACGGGCGTACCCGGCATTCACCCACGCATCCATCGACCCGGACCCGCCCATGATGTCGTACAGGTCCCAGAAGGCCCCGTCACAGCCGCGGGCGATCTCTTCGAATGCGTGCTCGGCGCGGGCGCCGTGGGGATTCGACCGTCCGTTCTTCCAGCTGTCGTTGCAAGAGGTGAACAGGAAGGCGCAGTGCGGATTCGCACGCCGCACCATCTGGACCAGCTTGCCGTAGTTGGAGATAAACCGGCGGGCGTCAAAATCCGCCCCCTGGAGGTCGTTGATGCCGATGGAGAAGATCACGAGGTCCGGCTTCACCAATTGGAGGTCGCGCGTGAAATCCTCGCACTTGAGGAACGAGGACGTCGCCGCGCCATTGACTCCTGCTTCGCTGACCGTCAACCCATTGGCAGGATTGTCCAGGTACAGGCCCTTGAGGGTGAACCGGCCGGGATAGCCCCGGAAACCGACGCGGAAAAAGTCGATGTAGCGCGGCAGTTCGAAGTGCCAGCGCTCGTCCATCTGCCGCCCCCGGAGGGTATCCCGTCCGGACAGGATGACCGGTTCAAGGTCTCCGTATCCCAGCACGTCGATGCTGCGGAACGTGAAGCGGAGATCCCACATCTTCCGCTCTTCCGGAACCAGGTCCAGGGCCACCGTCGCGGCGGTATCAGCCGTGGTCACGGTCATGCCGGTGACACCCATCACCGTCTCCGGACTCAGGCAGCGGCTGGAGGTCCAGGTCCCCGTGTAGGAGGACTGGTAACCCATCGGGGTGTTCGTGCCCGCCGCAGCATAGGGGAACACGAGGCCGCGGCCGCCGTCCATGCCGTACCGCAGGGCCATCAGGTTCTTGCGGAGGGTATTGGTCCAGGTGCCGCCCTGGACGTGGGATCCGCCGATGTGCAGGATGCGGACGTCCCCGCGTCCGGTAAGGACGAGGGTATCCAACTTCCGCAGGAAAGCGTCGAAATCGGCCGAGGAGCCGCCCGGGAACTGAAGGGCGTTCCGTTCGATACGGGCATAGCGCATCGGCGGAATCCGGCGGCGGTAGGGATTCTGGGCGCCGGCGGGAAGGAGGGTGGCGGCAAGGACCGCGAGAAGGATCAATCGTTTCATTTGCCCATTCGTTGCTGGACTGCGGCGGCCGGAAGGGTCTTCCGCAGGTCGTAGAAGTCATAATACGTAAGGAAGGACCGGGAGAGCGCCTCGCCCACGACCTTGGCGCCGGCCGGGGTGAAATGGACATAATCCGGTCCCGCGTAGGCCGGGTAGTGCCGGACCCACTGCGCCATCGAGTTCTGTCCGCCCATCATCCGGTACAGGTCCCAGTAGGCGGCGCCGCTCGCGAGCGAAACGGCCTTCAGGGAGTCCACCAGCTCGGGCAGCCGGCGGTAGGAGACAATGCGGCCGTCCTCGGTGGACGCGGCCATGTCGGACGGGCCGATGAACAGGATCTTCGCCTCCGGGGCCACGTCCCGGTAATAAGCGATCTGCTCCCGGACCTTGTCCATGTAGCCGGAAATGGCCTTGGTCGAACCGGCCGCCGGGACGAAGTTCCCGCCGAACTGCAGGATCACAAGCCGGGTGTCGTCCAGCTCGAAAGCCGCCTGCATCAGGTCCTTGTCGATGCGGGTCAGGATATGCCCCGTGCTGCCGCGCATCGGGATGTTGTCCACGGTGACACCGGCCGTTCCGTCGGTAGCGACACCGTAGATCTCCGCGCTGCCGGCGAGCTTGACCGTCGCTTTCTCGACGGGTCGGCTGAAGGTCCACGTAACCCAGGTTACGCCGCCCTTCGTCCGCTTAGCGGGCGCGGGCTTCAGCGTGTCAGACTGCACGGCCGCGGTGAAATCATCCGACGCCCGCCCGTACAGGAGGGACACGGACTGGAAGCTCCGGACGTGCTCCTGCGTGGATTTCAGTTTCTGCGCACGCAGGCTGACGGTCCCGTTGCCGGTGAAGCTGGTGACCTGCGACAGCGGGCCGTAGCGGTTGTGCCCCGCCCGCCGCGTGGTCGAATCGACAATCATCGTGAAGAAGGAGAAGCCGCCCGACGAGGAGCGCGAGATGGACGCCATCGGCGTGTTGGTCAGCGCGGGGAACATCCCCGTGCCGCGCCCGCCGAAGCGCGTCTGCAGCGCCTCCCGCAGGTTGGACGAGATGCGGTCCAACTCGATCTGCGAGTCCCCGTAATGGGCTACGCGCACGGTCTTGCCCTCCTTTCGGGCACGCTCGAACGCCCGAAACACGGGATCAAAGAACGTATAGTCGTCGTCCGGCAGATAGATCCGGTCAGGGTTCTCGTAAAAGAACTGATGGTAGAAGTCGAGCGTGTCCTCGTGCATCGCGAACCGCCCATCCAGGGCGTTCAGGACCGAATCCACATCGACCTTTTTCTCCTTCGCATCCCGCACGCGGCCGGCATACGAAGCGAAGCGCAGGCGTTTCCCACCAAAGCGCACCCCCTCCGCCGGGAACACGGCCCACGCCGCGCCCAGCATCAGGAACACCCCGAGGATGAAGAACAAAACCTGCCTCGCTTTCATCAGGCTACTGGACTGTGATTTCGAGGGAAATGACCGCCTGACGGCCGTCGGCGTAGGTCAGACGGGCATCGACCGTATGGGGTCCTGCGGTCAGGGTGACGGAATCGGCCCCGGCGGGCTCGTCGTCATAGTACCAGACGACGGAAGCCGGGGCTTCCAGCGCCTCGGGACAGACGAGCGAAAAGTTGAAGCGGTCGCCGGCCCGGTAAGAGCCGCTGTCAGCGATGGTCGGGTAGTCCACCCCGTCGTACGGGATGGTCACCGTCAACGTCACCTGGTTGTCGGCATAGGCGATCTGGCTGAAAGAAACGGCTCCTTCAACGCCATTCCAGCTGACCGGGGTGTATCCGGTCACATCCTTGGATCCCGGGAAAGGAAGGTCGGGACTGTACTCATCGTCGAAATAATAGGAGCCCGCATAGAGGAAATGGCCATACAACAGGTTGCTCGGATCCGCGGCCGGAACCACATAGAAGCAGGGGTGTGAACCGTTCTCGTTGATGGAATTGTAGTCCCCCCAGTTATCCCAGAGGTCGCGGGCGGTCGTTGAACCATAGGACAGCTTCACCGTCCGGTTGGACTTGTCCACGTGGTAAACGACCATTCCGTGGGCAGCCAACCCGGCATCCCAGCCGTTGGAACCGCGGCACTCATACACGAAATACTCGCCGGCCATGTCCGTAGGTGTCCGGTAGGCGACATTCTCATCCACGGAAGGGATCGAATAGGTGCCGGCCGCCGGGAATTCCCGGTAGTCGCTCTCTTTCAGCCAGCCCAGCAGCATCCGCTCCTCGAAATTGAAGTAGGGCGGCGTACGTCCGTTGTTGTTGTAACCGCCGCTATCCATGGTCGAAAAGAAGAAAAGGCCGGCCGACTGTCCGTTGGTCTCATAGTCCGTATCGTAGAAGTCCGGAAGGCCCATCGCGTGGCCGAACTCGTGACACGCGGTTCCGATGCCGCACATTTTCCCATCAATGCCACTCACTTCGTTGGTGCAGGCATAGGAATCGATAACCTTCCCGTCCAGTTCCAGAGACTCTCCCGCGGAACTGAGTTCCCACTGATGCGGCCAGATGGTGTTGGAGGCGCCTCCGTCGGCCTCCCCCTTGCCGGCGTAGTACATGAACACCAGATCCACCTTCCCGTCGCCGTCGTTGTCATACCGGGAGAAATCGATATCCGCATCCAGTTTCTTGCAGCCTTCGATGATGGCTTCTTCGGGACGCTTGTCGTTCCCCTGCATGTCATTCTGGCCATAATAGGCATAGGTCGTATCCATCTTCACAGGACCGAAGACATCGAAAACCGGCTCGAAAACCCCGTGTGAGTTCTCGTAATAGTAATCCCGCGCGGAACCGGTTCCGCCATTGACGGAATACCCCGGCTCGTTCAGGAGGGCGGTGAAGGCGGCGTTGGGATCCTCGCTCGTCGAGAACTGCTTGTTCGTGAACTCGACCAGGATGACGAGGAAGTGCTTCTTTCCGAGGGCGACCGGCGAGCTCGAAGCGCGCAGGGCGGCGCGATGTTGCCGGGCCGCCGCCCGCCGGGCGGCGCCTTGGCGGAGGATCTCGGTCACCGAGATTCCCGGGGCGGGACGGTAATAACCGTCGGACGACAGGGAAACCAGGCGGCCGGCGGCGTCGGTCGTCCAGTGGGCGAACTCGTCACCATGCTGCCGGAGGACGATCTTCGTCCCATCCGGCTGGACATATTCAATCCTGCCCGGGTAGGCAGGTATGGCGGTCATGACTTGGAAGCCGCACAGCAGCGCGGCCAGCGCCAGAAGGATGCTCTTTCTCATGGCCGTTACTTTTTGAGGATGAAACCTTGGCCGGAACCGTCTCCGAGCCAGACTTTCGGGCCGTCTTCGCGGACGACCTTCAGCGCGCAGGTGCGCTCCAGCAGGACCTTGCGGCCTTTCCGGTACTGGAGGGAAACCGTCACCGCGTCGCCCTTGGTCAGGGACGGGTCATAGCCCGAAACCACCAACTGCTCCTTCGTGGACGGCTTCAGGAGGACGAACTCGAGCTTGCCGTCGGGATAGGAGCGGAACAGCTGGTCCACTCCCCGCTCATACGTCCACACCGCACCGGCATAATAGCTGCCGTATTCGGACGAGGCGACGAGCGGATCCTCGGCCACGGCGCCGGAGACGGACGACTTCTTGTACAGGACGATGTCGTTCTGGGAGCCCTGCTTGTAGCAGGAGAAGCGGGGCGTCTGCGTGTTTTCCCGGATGTAGCGGGACTCGCCGGCCTGCGCCACGATGGTGGCGATGCCCCCGCTGATCGAGACGGTCCAGCTGGAATTCTTATCCTTGTTCATCGACTCTTTCAGGACGTTCTTGGAGTTCGCCGTACACAGGTAGCCGCTGCCGGTGTGGAAAGCCCACGTGCCGGCCGAGGCGCCGGCCTCGACCGTCAACGGCGTGGCCTGGCCCGGATCGGTCACCACGCCGTTTCCCGAAGTAACGGCCACGCGGCTCCGGTGCGCGGTGCCGGTACTGACCTGGCCGCCCAGGGCGTAGTCTCCAGCCGTATTGACGATCAGGAGTTCATCCCCGGCATGGATCTCGGAGACATCCGTAACGCGGACGTACTGGTCGGAGCCGCCGGCAAACGTGATGCCCGCCATGTCCACGGAGAAACTGGCCACCTTGCCGGAGGTGAACTTCCGCCCTTCGGGGAAGGTGATCTCCTTGGAAAGGAGGCCGTGCTCGGTGTAAACGGACAGGGCCAACGTCTGGCCGGAGACGTCCACCGGGGCGCAGGCGAACCAGAGGTCGCCGGACGCATCGGTGTCCAGCGCGATGGTGTGCGAAGCGCCGTTCGAGGTCAGGGTGCCGTCCTCAGCCCAGTACCATTCGCCCACGACGGGGGTGCTGAAGGTCAATTCCACCTTGCTCACGGCGGCGTCTTCCAGCGCCAGGTTCCGGAGGGACAGGCGGCCATAGGCCGTCAGATGCGTGAAATGGAGCTGCACATCCTCCGGGAATGCCGTGGAAGCGGCGGATTTCGCGACCAGGAGCTGGGCGGCTTCGTCCACGGAGTTCGCCAGGGGCTTCTGGTTCGCGGCCACGTACACGCTCCAGGCGCTGCGGCTCGGACTGATGGCCCGGGCGGCGGAAGCCGGAGACACCGCGTAGAAGGTATAGGGGGATGTTGCGGCGGACGCATCGAAGGAGGCCTCGAACCAGGCCGTTGCACCGTCTTCAGCGGGCGTGACAGCGGAAGACACGGCCTTCCCGTAATTCATGGAAAGGAGGATCTCGTCGTCATTTTCGGTCCATAAGGTCCGATAGACACCGTTCTCGGGGGCCGCGAAGGCAGTACGGGTATCCGCCGCACCGGCCTGGAAGCGGACTGTCTTCACGGACGTCGCTTCCGGGAATTCCTGCTCGGCCTGGCGGCAGCCGGCGAACGCGGCCAGGACGGACAGCGCCCAAAGGGAGTTCTTGAAAAACTTCTTCATCGCGCTGCTAATAATCGCCCCACGGATCGTCCGTACCCGGGTCGATATCTCCATTCCCTCCCGACAGGAGGAAATTCCATTCCGTCCGCAGATCGACCACGCGGACGGCCGGCTCTTCATAATTAAGTCTATCTGTTTTGTTCATGTTTTTCTTTGCGCATATCTTGCAAATATACGCAAAAAAAACAGGCAGGTCAATAACGACCCACGAGAAGGCCGGACGGGCGGGGGTGGAAGCCCGCCGGGACGGGTGTCAGGTGCGGGCCGGAGGGCGCCTCCGCGCTCCGGGTACGGCCCTCGATGAGGCGCAGGGCGACGGCGAGCATGGTCTCCTCCGGGTCGCCAAGGGCGAATCCGTCCAGCGGGTCGTCCTCGGCCTCGTAGTCGGGAGCGATGCCATCGGGCATGGAAAGGGTGACGCCGTTGCAATCGGCATAGCGGGAGTACATCACGTAGATTCCCCAGTTATCCACATAGGGAAGCGCACGCTCGTATTCGCTTTCACCCAGGCTCTTCTTGGCCGAATCATACCAGTCCTTCGCCTTCAACAGATAGCCCGCGCAATACTTGCCGCTTGTCTGCTCACCGACGAGAATCACGTCCATGTACGGGCGCAGGCAGCAGACCAGGCTTTCGGAGGCGGAAGCGCTGGCATCTGTCGCCAGCACATACAGGCGCGGGAGGTCCGGATTGGCCCCGGCCGTCGAGATGACCTGCAAGGCGCCTTGGTTGCGGAATAGGAAACTGGTCTTGAAGCTGGTCGGTTCTTCCTGCTGCTCAGCGGCCATTTTCGCGTTGTAAACCTCCTGGTAAAGGACGTTGCCCGCCTCGACCGCCGAGACGGGGGCCAGCATGGACGCCAGCACTTCCTCGGTGACCAGGTAGCCGCCGCCGTTGTACCGGAGGTCCAGGACCAGGTCGTCGATACCCGCCAGCGCGAAGTCTGAGAACACGTCGATCAGATCCTCGCAGGAGTCCAGCGTGAAAGACGTATAATGAAGATAGCCGACCTTCCTCCCGTCCGGACGTTCCAGGATGCGGACGGTCTGGACCGGGTTCTCGTACATGTCCACCGCTGTAATGGTGGCGGACCGGCCGTCGGAAAGGCCCAGCTTCACGGTCCCGCCGCCGAACAGATGGTCCCGGACGATCTCCTGGTAGTTGCCGCGGGTCATTTCCAGGCCGTCCACGGTGAGAATGGTGTCCCCGCGCTTGAGGCCTGCCGCAGCCGCCGGCGAAGCGTCATAAGTATAGGTCACCACTGCGCAGACACGCTGATGGAAACTGTCGGCATAATACAGCTGGAAGTCCATCCCGAAGGTCCGGGTGTGCCCGGAAACGCCGCCGATAAGTGAGGCGAAATCGTCCGTCAGCATCGTCCATCGGTCGATGTCCTTCCCGGCGGCATCCTTGTAGCGGATGTCCGCCACCTTCTGGATGGGCTCCTCCCAGTTTTCCCAGCGCTCCAGCGCAGGAGCGATCTCGTCCCGCCACAGGTAGTACTCGTCCATGACGTTCCAGGCGAAAGTATTGACATACTTCCGCTGCAGCTTGGTCTCGTTGTCCAACTGCCGGTACTCGTCCGGCATCTGCTTCCCGCAGCCGCCCAGCATCGACAGGACCAGGAGGCCAAGAATCCATCGGGCTTGTTTCATACGGCAAAAATAACAAAAAAAACACTTCCCCTTGCGAGGGAAGTGCTTTTCGTATGCGCGCTGGGCATTACTCGGCGGCAGGGGCCTCGGCCTCGGCGGCGGGAGCAGCCTCTTCGACAGCCTTCTTGGAACGGCTGCGGCGGGTGCTCTTCTTCTCCGCCTTGGGGGCGGCGAGGGCGGCCTCGTTGAAGTCCACCAGCTCGAGAAGCACCATCTCGGAAGCGTCGCCGCTGCGGAAACCGGTGTGGAGGATACGGAGGTATCCGCCCGGACGGTCGGCGATCTTCGGAGCGATCGTGCGGAAGAGCTCGGCGGTGGCGTTCTTGTCCTTCAGATAGCTGAAGACCACGCGGCGGTTGTGGGTGGTGTCCTCCTTGGACTTGGTGATGAGGGGCTCCACGTACGGCTTCAGGGCTTTCGCCTTGGCCTCGGTGGTCTCGATCCGCTTGTTCAGGATAAGAGAGGATGCCATGTTGGAGAGCATCGCTTTGCGGTGACCGCTCTTACGACCCAGATGATTGACTTTTCTATTGTGTCTCATGGTTAAACGATCTTTTTCTTAGGTTCGATATTGTACTTGGTGACATCCATTCCGAACGAGAGCTTCATCTTCTCGACGAGCAGGTCGATTTCGTTCAGGGACTTGCGGCCGAAGTTGCGGAACTTCATCAGTTCGGCGCGGCTGTAGGACACAAGGTCGGCGAAGGTGTCGATGTCGGCGGCCTTCAGGCAGTTGAAGGCGCGGACGCTCAGACCCATGTCGGAGAGCTTGGTCAGCAGCAGGTGGCGCATCCGCAGCGACTCCTCGTCCAGCTCCTTGCTGTCGGACTCCACGGCGTTCTCCAGGGAGATCTTCTTGTCGTCCGTGAACAGCTTGAAGTGGTAGATGAGGATGTTGGCGGCATCCTGAAGGGCGGCCTCCGGGGAGATGGAACCGTCGGTGACGATCTCCAGGAGGAGTTTCTCGTAGTCGGTCTTCTGCTCGACGCGGAAGTTCTCCACCGTCCAGTTCACCTTCTTGATCGGGGTGTAGATGGCGTCCACGGGAATCGTGCCGATGGGCGTATTCTCGTCACGCATCTCCTCGGCCGGGACGAAGCCGCGGCCCTTGGTGATCGTCAGGGTGATCTCCAGTTTGACGGAGGGCTCGAGGGAGCAGATGTGAAGCTCGGGGTTCAACACCTTGAAAGAAGACAATCCCTTGGAGATGTCCTCGGCGGTAAATTCGGATTTACCGCTGATCGTGATGCTCGCCGTCTCGGTGTCCACGGTGTCCACCATCCTGCGGAAGCGGACCTGCTTCAGGTTCAGGATGATGTCCTGCATGCCCTCGATCACGCCGGGGATGGTCTGGAACTCTTCCTGGACCCCGCCGACCTTGATCTGCGAGATGGCGAAACCTTCCAGAGAGGCGAGGAGGATGCGGCGGAGGGCGTTGCCGATGGTCTGTCCGTAGCCAGGCTCAAGGGGCCTGAACTCGAAACGGCCGACGGTCTCGGTGCCTTCGAGCATGATCACCTTGTCGGGTTTCTGAAATGCTAAGATTGCCATAATGTGGGTTTCTTGGTGTTAAACGCGGTTACTTGGAGTAGATGTCGACGATCAGCTGCTCGTTGATGTTCTCCGGAATCTCGGTGCGGGCCGGGATGTTGAGGTACTTGCCCACGAGGGTCTTGGGATCGAACTCCAGCCAGGAATACTTGGTGGCGGAGGCGACGCTGTTCTGGATGACCTCGAGGCTCTTGGAACGCTCGCGGACGGCGATGGTCTGGCCGGGCTTCACCTGGCAGGACGGAACGTTGCAGACGATGCCGTCGAGGGTGATGTGGCGGTGGAGGACCAGCTGACGGGCGGCGGCGCGGGTGGGAGCGATGCCCAGGCGGTACACCAGGTTGTCGAGGCGGGACTCCAGCAGGAAGAGGAGGTTCTCACCGGTCTGGCCCTTCATGCGGGCGGCACGGGCGTAGGTGTTGCGGAACTGACGCTCCAGGACACCGTACATGTACTTCACTTTCTGCTTCTCCTTCAGCTGGGTGCCGTACTCCTTCACTTTCTTGCGCTTGGAGGCGAGACCGTGCTGTCCCGGAGGGGTATTTCTCTTTTCGAAGTTCTTGTCAGGGCCATAGATGGGCTCGCCGAACTTGCGGGCGATGCGGGTGGTAGGACCAGTATATCTTGCCATGGTTCTTCTTCTTTAAGATGATTAGACTTTACGGCGGCCCTTGGGACGGCAACCGTTGTGCGGCATCGGGGTGACGTCGATGATCTCGGTCACGATGATACCCGCGTTGTTGATGGTGCGGATGGCGGACTCACGACCGGCACCCGGGCCCTTCACATAGCACTTGACCTTGCGGAGACCCGCATCGAACGCAGTCTTGGAAGCATCCTCGGCGGCCATCTGGGCGGCGTACGGAGTGTTCTTCTTGGAACCGCGGAAGCCGCACTTACCGGCGGAAGACCAGCTGATCACCTGACCCTGCGCGTTGGTCAGGGCGACGATCACGTTGTTGAAGGTCGAGGAGATATGGGCCTCACCGTAGGCCTCAACCTTGACGACCCGCTTCTTAGTAGTTTGAGTTTTCTTTGCCATAACTGTCAGTCTTTACTTGGTGGCCTTCTTCTTGTTGGCGACGGTCTTCTTCTTGCCCTTGCGGGTACGGGCGTTGTTCTTGGTGCTCTGGCCGCGCACGGGGAGACCGCTGCGGTGGCGGATGCCGCGATAGCAACCGATGTCCATGAGGCGCTTGATGTCCATCTGGACGGAAGAACGGAGTTCACCCTCGATCTTGTACTCGTCGTTGATGAGGGTACGGATGGCAGCGATCTGGTCATCGTTCCAGTCGCCGACCTTGATGGTGGGATCGATGCCACAGGTGGCCAGGATCTTGCTGGCGGAGCTGCGGCCGATACCGTAGATGTAGGTCAGACCGATCACACCATGTTTGTTGTTGGGTAAATCAACACCGGCTATTCTTGCCATATTCTTGCTGTACTTATTTGGTTACACAATTATCCCTGACGCATCTTGAACTTGGGGTTCTTCTTGCAGATCACGTACAGGCGGCCTTTGCGCCGGACGATCTTGCAGTCTTCGCTGCGCTTCTTGATGGATGTCTTGACTTTCATAGTCTTATCTTTTATTATTTGTATCTGAAAGAAATTCTTCCCTTTGTCAAATCGTAAGGCGAGATTTCAACCTTGACCCGGTCGCCGAGAAGGATATGGATGAAGTGCATCCTCATCTTGCCTGAGATGTTGCAAAGGAGGATGTGGCCGTTCTCCAGCTCCACGCGGAACATGGCGTTGGGGAGGGTTTCGATGACTACACCATCCTGCTCGATAGCTACTTGTTTGGACATTGTTCAAAAATCACTTTTAGTATTTGACATCAGTACTATAACGTTCCTTTCTCGATGAAATCGAAGGTCGAAAGCTGTTCGGCCCGGCCTTTCCGGACAACAACCGTAAGCTCGTAGTGGGCCGCGTTCTTGTGGTCGGCGGTGTGTACTGCCCAACCATTTCTTGCAAGATACACACCTCTGCCGCCCGCGCAAATCATCGGCTCGATACAGATGACCAGACCGTCCGCCAGGCGTGCGCCGTGGCCCTTGCGCCCGTAATTCGGAACGCCGGGTTCCTCGTGCATTTTCGTGCCCAGCCCGTGGCCTTCGAGCTCACGGACGACGGAGAAGCCATAACTTTCCGCATACGATTGCACCGCGTATCCGATATCGCCGGTCCGGTTTCCGGCCACCGCCTGCTCGATCCCCTTGTACAGGGACGCCTTGGTGACGTCCAGGAGCTTCCGGGTCTCCGCGTCCACCTCCCCGACCGGGAAGGTGTACGCGGAATCACCGTTGTATCCTTTGTACAGGGTTCCGCAGTCTACGGAAACGATGTCGCCCTCCTTGAGGACATAGTCGGACGGAAAACCGTGGACGACCACATCGTTGACCGAGATGCAGAGCGCGGCGGGAAAGCCTTCGAAACCTTTGAAGGAAGGGACGGCACCGTGGTCACGGATAAAGGTCTCAGCCACTCCGTTCAACTTCTCAGTTGTCACACCGGGAGCGACCCACTTACCGACCTCCGCCAGTGTCCTGGACACCAGCTCTCCGTTGATCCGCAGGAGTTCGATCTCTTCTTCCGTTTTCGGCCTTACCATTTTCGACGCTGTGATTTCCTTTCAAAGAACTTACATACCGGACCGTCCGGTCAGACGGCCGGTCTTCATCAATCCGTCATAGTGGCGCATCAGCAGGTAACTCTCAATCTGCTGCAGCGTGTCGAGGACCACACCCACCGTGATGAGGAGGGAGGTGCCGCCGAAGAAGCTGGCAAACTGGTTGTTGATGCCGAAGATGTTCGCGAACGCAGGCATGATGGCGATGAACGCCAGGGCGATGGAGCCCGGAAGGGTGATCCGGGACATGATCGTGTCGATGTAGTTGGCGGTCTGCTTGCCCGGCTTGACGCCCGGGATGAAGCCGCCGTTCTTCTTCATATCCTCGGCCATCATCGTCGGGTTGACGGTCACGGCGGTGTAGAAGTAGGTGAACACGATCACCAGGAATGCGAACACGAGATTGTACCAGAAGTTCGTATAGCTCGAGAAGGCGGCGGCGATGCCACGGGTGGCATCCCAACGGCCCAGGAGCATCGGGAACATCATCAGGGCCTGCGCGAAGATGATCGGCATGACGCCCGCGGCGTTGATCTTCAGCGGGAGGTACTGGCGGACACCGCCGTACTGCTTGTTGCCGATGACGCGCTTCGCATACTGCACAGGGACCTTGCGGACGGCCTGCACGATGGCGATGGCGGCGATGATGACGAGGAACCAGATGACGAGCTCCACGACGAGGATGAGCGGACCGCCCACGCCGTTGCCCGAGAACTTCTGGCCGAACTCAGCGACCAGCGCGTACGGGAGACGGGCGACGATACCGATCATGATGATGAGGGAAATACCGTTGCCGATACCACGGTCCGTGATGCGCTCGCCGAGCCACATGACGAACATCGTTCCGGCCATCAGGATGACGGTGGACACGAGGTTGAACACGAAGCTGGACCAGCCCACGGCGATAGCGTTACGCGGGATCATACCGGTGACGTACGCCGGGCCCTGGATCGCGAGGATCGCGATGGTCAGGTAACGGGTGATCTGGTTCATCTTCCGGCGGCCGCTCTCGCCTTCCATCTGCATCTTGCGGAAGGAAGGGACGAACATGCCGAGAAGCTGGACCACGATGGATGCCGAGATATACGGCATCACGCCAAGAGCGAAGATGGAAGCGTTGCCGAAGGCGCCGCCGGAGAACATGTTGAGCAGTCCGACGAGACCTTCCTGCGTGCCGCTGATGCCGCCCTTCAGCACCTCGGGATCGAGACCCGGGAGGATGATGTAGCAGCCCAGACGGTACACCAGCACAAGAAGCAGGGTGTAGATGATCCGCTTCTTGAGCTCTTCAATCTTGAAGATATTGGTGATGGTCTCAACAAACTTTGCCATTTCGCTTACTCTTATTCGATAACGGTCGCCTTGCCACCGGCGGCCTCGATCTTGGCAACAGCAGACTTGGAGAAGGCGTTGGCCTTGACCTCGACGGCGGCGGTGAGCTCACCGTTACCGAGGACCTTGACCAGTTCGCCCTTGGAGGCGAGACCGCAGCCGATGAAGGTCTCGACATCGAACTCCTTCAGGCCCTTGCTCTCGAAGAGCGCCTGCAGGGTGGCGACGTTGATGCCCTTGTACTCGACGCGGGTGGGGTTCTTGAAACCGAACTTCGGGAGACGGCGCTGGATAGGCATCTGGCCGCCTTCGAAACCGATCTTGTGCTCGTAACCGGCACGGGCCTGGGCGCCCTTGGTACCACGGGTGGCGGTGCCGCCCTTACCGGAACCCTGTCCGCGACCGACTCTCTTGCTATTGTGCGTTGCGCCCTTTGCGGGCATCATGTTTTCAAGTTTCATCTCTCTGCTCCTCCTTAGTCAATAACTTCATAAGATACGAGGTGGTGCACCTTCTCCAGCATACCGCGGGTGATAGGGGTGTCCTCGACCTCGACGGTCTGATGCATTCTGCGGATGCCGAGAGTGCGGAGGTTGGCGATCTGACGCTTGGTCTCGCCGTTCTTGCTCCGGATCTGGGTGATTCTAAGCTTTGCCATAGTTTCTCTCTGATTATCCGTTAAACACCTTGCTCATCGCGACACCGCGCAGACCGGCCACCGTGTAAGCGTCACGCATTTCGGTGAGCGCCTGGATCGTAGCCTTCACGAGGTTGTGCGGGTTGGAAGAGCCCTTGGACTTCGCGAGCACGTTCTGGATGCCGGCGGACTCGAAGACAGCGCGCATAGCACCACCGGCCTTGACACCGGTACCGGGAGCGGCGGGCTTCATGAACACCTCGGCGCCGCCGAAACGGGCCACCTGCTCGTGCGGGATGGTGGTGTTGATGATAGGAACCTTCACCAGGTTCTTCTTGGCGTCCTCGACGCCCTTCGCGATGGCGGCCGTGACCTCGTTAGCCTTACCGAGACCGTAGCCCACCACACCATTTTCGTCACCGACGACGACAATGGCGGCGAAACGGAAGTGACGACCACCC
>CACZXH010000028.1 GCA_902785065.1 uncultured Bacteroidia bacterium | reverse complement strand
GGCGAACGCCCTCATCCGGGCGAACAAACGCTTCGAGTACGTGATCATGCCGGGCCAGCGCCACGGCTTCGGCGACATGAACGAGTGGTTCTTCTGGAAAATGGCGGACCACTATTCCCGCTGGCTGATGGGAGACAACACCCCGCGGCCCGTCGATATCGGTGAAATGAACAACGACTGACGATATGAAACGTTTCCTATCTTTTGCCGCGATCCTTGTCCTCGCGGCCGGCTGCAACCTCAGGACCACCACCTATTCCGACGAGCAGGCGACGCCCCTCGGCGAAGGACAGACGGACTCCCTGCTTCAGTCCGTGTCCATCGAGTATCCCGTGAAGGGCGCCCAGGAGGAGGTCCTCGCGAAGATCGAGGAGGGCATCCTGAACGTCGCCTTCGACATGGAGGAACGCCCCGGCACCGTGGAGGAAACCGCCCTCCGCTACGAGGACAATCTCAAGGACGAGTACTTCAACGAGTATGAAGGCCAGGAGGGAAGCTCCGGCACCCGGACCTGGGAGGACCACGTCAATGGTTACTTCTCCGGCCGCTACAAGCAGTTCCTGTCCTACATGGTGGAAGTCTACAGCTTCCGCGGAGGCGTCCACGGCATCAACACGATGACGCCCGTGGTGTTCGACAAGAATACCGGCGACGTCGTTCCGGAAGAGGCTTTCTTCGCGGACGGCTACCGCGAGCCGGTCGCCGCCCTCCTCCAGGCGCACCTCCCGGAGGCCCTTGAGAACGACGAAGAGGCCCTCGCGGCCGTCTTCGAGCCCGGCCTCCTGGGCCCGAACGGGCTCTACGAGGTCACGCGGGACGGAGTCACGTGGTACTATCAGCCCTACGATATCGCCCCCTACTACCTGGGCGTCATCTCCATCAGCATCCCCTGGAGCGAACTTAAACCCTACGTCCGGTAATGGCTTCCGACTGTCTGCAAGGAACCAGCCTCCGGTTCGTCGGCCTGCACTACGAAACGAGCCTGTATGAACTGCACGGCCCGCAGTTCACCAACCGGTATTACATTCTGAGCGGGGCGGGGACCCGGCAGTTGATGGCTTTCCCGGAAGTCGTCGGCTTCGATTCCTACCAGGCCATGCTGCCCGCCACGGTCGCCGCCCTCCGCCTCCTGTTCCCCGGCGCAGGCGGCGACGTCGATATCCTCACCATCCTCCGCGGCGGCCTGAACTACCCGGTGGAGGAGGCATGCGCCCGCAACGGCATCCGCGTGCGGGACATCCATTTTGTCTCCTGCGAGCGCATCATCGAAAACCACATCATCACCGGACTGGATATCAAGTACGAGAAGATCCGCGTCGCCAAGGACCGCGTGCTGGTCATCGGCGACATCATCGCGACGGGCGACACCCTCCGGCTGTGCCTGTCGCAGGTGGTGGACCGCTTCCGCCGACGCGGGGGCAGCATCCGCAAGATTATCTTCTTCACCATCGGCGGCACCCGTGCCATCACCCTGATGGAGAAGATGGCCGCTGACATACGCGCCATTTTCCCCGAATTCGAAGGCTTCGAATGCTTCTTCTACGAGGGTATCTTCACGGTCTATGAGAATCCGGGCGCCTCGGGCATCAACGTGCCGGACATCGACTTCGGCTGGAAGGGCGGCTGCATTTCGCCGGAATTCCGCCGCTTTGTGCTGGGCCACCCCTATTCCCTGCTGGAGAAATGCATCATCTACGACGGCGGCGCGCGCCGGTATGAGATCCCGGTCCATTTCCATGAGGCGCTGGAGTACTGGGAAGGCATCTGGGGCCGGGCCGCGCAGATCGACCCGGTGGCCTTCGTGGCGGAAAAGCTGGGCTACGACCATCCGCTCTCTTACGAGGAGTGGCTGGCGGTCAATCATTTCACGGAGCTGCCGGAAACCGGCCTCCTGGACCTCTGGAACGAGGAGACGGCGCTCCTGGAGAACGCCGCCGCCCTCTCGCTGGAAGCCATCGCCCTCCAGCGCGTCAACGCGATCAACGCAATCCTGAAAGTTCATGGTGATGCTCGGATTCACCTTCTTCTCCGCCAGCATGTGGGTGGGCCAGCAGCTGGCCGCCGGCCTGGACTGGTGGGGCTTCGTCTGGGCCCTCATCCTGGGCGGTATCATCCTCGCGGCCTACACGGGCACGCTGGGCTGGATCGGCGCGGAAAGCGGCCTGTCGCTGGACATGCTCGCCCGCCGGAGCTTCGGCACCAAGGGCAGCTGGCTTCCGAGCGCGATGATCAGCTTCACGCAGACCGGCTGGTTCGGCGTGGGCCTCGCGATGTTCGCCATCCCCGTGGCGAAGGAGCTCATGGGCTTGGAAGTGACACCGGATTCGATGCCCTGGCAGGGATACCTGCTCGTCGCCATCGCCGGTATCCTGATGACCGCCAGCGCCTATTTCGGCATTAAGAGCCTGACGATCATCAGCTACATCGCCGTCCCGGCCGTCGCCATCCTGGGTACCGTCGCGATGATCTTGGCCGTCCGTCACGGTGACGCCGGCCTCATCGAGCAGTTCGCGAAGGGGTCGAAAGACCTCGGCGTGATTGCGGGCGCGGGCCTTGTCGTCGGTAGCTTCGTTTCAGGAGGTACGGCCACACCGAATTTCACCCGCTTTGCCAAGAGCGGCAAGGTGGGCCTCTGGATCACGGTCGTGGCTTTCTTTATCGGCAACTCGCTGATGTTCCTGTTCGGCGCCGTATCCAGCATCTATGTGGGCGGCAACGATATCTTCGAGGTGATGCTGAACCTCAACCTGTTCTACCTCGCCGTCCTCGTCTTGGGCCTGAATATCTGGACCACCAACGACAATGCCCTGTACACCGCGGGCCTCGGCCTGTCCAATATTTTCGGCCTGTCGAAGAAGACCTGGGTCATTATCTCGGGTATTATCGGCACCGTCGCGGCCGTGTGGCTGTACTGGAACTTCTGCGACTGGCTGAATGTGCTGAACTGCACCCTGCCGCCGGTGGGCATCATCCTCATCCTCCACTACTTCTGCAACCGCGGGAAGGAGGTCAAGGAACCCGTCGTGGACTGGAGCGCGGTGATCGGCGTGATCGCCGGCGCCGTGGTTGCGAACCTCGTGCACTGGGGCTTCGCCTCCATCAACGGCATGGTCGTCGCCGCCTGCTGCTGGGGCCTCGGCCAGCTGATCTTCAAGCGCAAGTAACGGCGCCCCGGGAAAGGCCCATGAGAAAAGCCTTGCTATTCAGCCTGTCATGCACCATTGTCATGCTGGCGGGCGCTTGCAGTGACGGCCGTCAGCACGGTCCGGTTTCCGACCTCCTGAAGCCGGAAGTGCTTCGGCAGGCCGAAGGATGGCTCACCCGGGAACCCGTCACCGTGACGGCTTTCGTCGCGGAGCGCAGCGCCGGCGGCCTCCACGACTTCTACTCCGAAGGGGACTACTGGTGGCCGGATCCGGAGAATCCGGACGGGCCGTACATCCGGCGGGACGGCGAGAGCAACCCCGACAATTTCTCCGAGCACCGGAAGGCGATGGTCGATTTCAGCCGCGCCGTCGGTTCCTTGACTTCGGCCTACCTGCTCACAGGGGAGCAAAAATACGCCGCCGCGGCCGAGAAGCAGATCCGCGCCTGGTTCATCGACGGGGAGACGAAGATGAACCCGAACCTGCTCTATGCCCAGGCCATCAAGGGGCGGTACACCGGCCGGGGAATCGGCATCATCGATACCCTCCACCTGATCGAGGTCGCGCAGTCCCTGGTGCGGCTCCGGGAGGCCGGATGCATCAGCCAGGACTGCCTGGACGGCGCTGTGGCCTGGTTTTCCGAGTACCTGCACTGGATGTCGACGCACGAATACGGGCTCGACGAAATGAACGCCAAGAACAACCACGGAACCTGCTGGGCGCTGCAGGCTGCGGCATTCGCGCGGCTCACGGGCGACCGGGAAGTGACGGAACTTTGCCGCCGGCGTTTCACGGAAATCTTCCTGCTCGGGCAGATGGACCCGGACGGGAGTTTCCCGCAGGAACTCGCCCGCACCAAGCCTTACGGGTATTCGTTGTTCAACCTGGACGCGATGGCGGCCCTGTGCCACATCCTGTCGGAAGACGGGGAGGATCTGTGGGAGTACGCCACGGAGGACGGGAAATGCATGCGCAAGGCGCTGGATTTCATGCTTCCCTATGTACAGGACAAGGACGCTTGGCCATATGGACACGACGTAATGTACTGGGACGAATGGCCCGTGGCGCAGCCCGCCTACCTGCTGGGATGGGCCCGGTTCGGGGATGCGGCCTATTTCGAGGCCTGGAAGGAGCGGGAGCACTTCCCGACCAACGCCGAGGTCCTCCGGAACCTGCCGCTGCGGAATCCGGTCCTCTGGGTGAAGCGATGAAAAAAGGGCGGGGTTTTCGACCCCGCCCTTCTTCATGGACCAGCCCCGGCTACTTGACCGTCACCGTCACAAAGTGATTGTTGGAGAAGATCCGCACAGTGTAGTTGGCCTCCTCGTGCTGGATCAGGGTGGTCAGGTCGTTGGCGTCGGGCTTCACGTGGCCGGCGTCGATGGTCGTCACCTTCACGCTGCCTTTCTCGCCGTTCAGGGCCTTGAAGTGGATGGGCTGGTTGCCCTTTTTCGCCTGGGGCCAGGTGACCTTGTAGGCGCCGTCCGCGCCGGGCGCGATCCGGGCGCCGGAAGCGTCCACGATCTGGTAATCCGTTCCCTCGACGAGGGTCCCGTCCACATAGAAGTAGGTCTCCACGTCATAGTCGCGGACGAAGCCGCTCTCAAAGATGTAGTCGATGTCCACGACTTTCCCCTGGGCAACGTCGTACTTGACGCCGTTCTTGTTGAAAACGGCCGTGGTCTCGCCCCAGTTGAACCCGATGAAGTACACGTGGTCCTGGCTGGGATCGCCGCCGTTCCACGGATCCAGCTTCTGGCAGGAAGAGAAGCTGAGGGCGGCAAGGGCAGCCGCCATGATCAATATCGTCTTTTTCATAATTAGTCCTCCGTAGCTTTCCAACCGGGATTCTGGGTCACGGCGCCGCCGGTGAGGGAGATTTCCTTCAGCGGGACGGGATACAGGTAATCCTTCTTGGGATCGAACACGCGGTTGGCCGCTTTTTCGATGATGTAATAGTCGTTCGCGTCCAGGACGGGCTTGAGGTCGTTGTAGGCCGCATTGGTCTCGTCCGCATTGTACTTGGCGCCGAGCAGGGTGACGGGGAGCACGTTCTCCGCAATCTTCCAGCGCATGATGTCGTCGTAGCGCATGCCTTCGTCGATGAACTCGACGGTCCTTTCGCGGCGGATCTCATCCCGCATGTTCAGGCCGTTGGCCGAAACGAACGCGTTCGTGAGCATGACCGGGAAGCCCACGCGGGCGCGGAGCTTGTTGACAGTCTTGTCCAGCTGGTCGTCCGTGATGGAGCCGTTCCGCTCGTAGAGAGCCTCGGCATAGGAGATGAGCACCTCGGCGTAGCGGATGACCATCTTGTCGACGGTCTCCTTGCTGTTGGAGGACCATTCCGTGCCGATGAATCCCTTGTGGATCTTGTAGCCCTTGGCGGACTCGAAGAACGTCCGGAAAACACCCTTGCCGGGGACGAAGTCCGCATTGGCCTGCACGCAGGTGAAGTCCATGCGGGGGTCGCGGTTGATGAAGGACGCGTTGTAGCTGTCGACCACCTCCGGCTTCACGTTCGTCTTTCTCTCGGGGAGACCGTCGGTGTACAGGAACAGGTCGACGATGTTCTTGGTGAGGTTGACCGTGTTCTCCAGCTGGCGGCAGTTGCCGTGGACGGTCGTGCCGGCGCCGTTGGGGCCGTACTGCTTGACAAAGATCGCTTCCTTGTTGGCGCGGCCTTCGCCCTCGAACTTGAAGAGCGTCTCGAAGTTCGGGAACAGGTCGTGCTTGCCGCTGGCGATCAGCTTCTCGGCGGCCGTGATGGCCTTGTCGAGATGCGCGTTATAGTCGGAGCCGTAGCCGTGGTACTTGGCGCGGGTGCCTTCGTAGAGGCCGATCCTCACCTGGAGGGCGAGCGCCGCGGACTTGGAGGCGTAACCCCAGGTCTGGCTGTCGATGTCGGGCAGGTTGTCCTGGGCGAACTTGAGGTCCGCATAGCACTGCTGGATGACCTCCTCGCGCGGGGCGCGGGGCGAATCCAGCCGGGGATCGTCGGTGCTCTCGATCACCTCGGTGATGAGCGGGACGTCGCCATAGCGCTTGACCAGCTCAAAGTAGTGGTAGGCCCGGAAGAAATAGGCTTCCGCGAGGTACTTGTTCAGCACGTCTTCCGTCACCTTGGCGTTCGGGGCCTTCTTGAGGATGTTGTTGGAGATGTTGATCCGCCAGTAGGGATCCGTCCAGTCCGAAGAGGTGGAAGGAACGGTCCGGCTGCCGTCGGAAATGCTGTTCGCCGAGTTGCCCACGAGTTCGTCGGAACGGTAGTCGTGGTAGAAGCCGCCCAGCTGGCCGCCCATCTGCTGATAGAGGCGGTTGCAGGCGCCGCGGAGGTCGGTCTCCGACTGCCAGAAGTTGGAGTCGGTCAGGGTGGTTTCGGGCAGGCGGTCCAGGCTGCAGCCGACGACGGCGAGCGCCGCGGCCGAGAGAATGATCTGCTTGAATATCTGTTTCATGGTCGTCATCGCTTTTAGAAGGTCAAATTGAGGCCCAGGGACCAGGTGCCGAAGAAAGGATACACGCTGGCCGTCGCCGTATTGCCGACTTCAGGGTCGAAGACACCCAGCATCTTGGAGTGGAACCAGACATCCTGTCCGGATACGTACACGCGCATCTTGCGGACGGCTTTCTTGAAGGGCAGGGTATAACCGAGCTGGATGTTCTTCAAGCGGATGTAGGAGGCGTCCTGGATCCAGCGGTCGCTGGCGTGGAAGTTGAAGATTTCACCGTTGTTGTAGTGGTAGAGGCGGGGCCAGAACGCGTCCTGGTTGTCCTCCGTCCAGTAGTCGCGGTGGATCGTCCATGGCATGTTCGAGCTCTGGGCGAACGGGGCGATGGTCTTGGTCTCGATGAGCACGTTTCGCTTGCCGACGCCCTGGATCATGGCCGAAAAGTCAATGCCCTTCCAGTTCAAGCCCAGGTTGAATGCGTACAGGTAGTGGGAGTTGCAGTCGCCCAGCTGGACCAGGTCGCCGGAGTCGCCGGGAACGCCGTTGCCGGCGCCGATCGTGTGGTTGGGTTCGCCCTGGGCGACGTACTTGATGTCACCGCCGGTGATGTTGGCGTCGCCGAAGGACTGGTAGCCCGGATGCGCGGCCTTGTAGTCGGTGTATTCCTCGCGGCTGGACCAGTAACCGTCGGTCTTGTAGCCCCAGATGGTGTTCATCGGATAGCCTTCCAGCAGGGAGACGACGCCTTCGCTCACGGTGCTGCGGCCGTCATATTTCACCAGGACGCTGTTGGCGTCGGAGAGGTTGAAGCCCAGGTTGTAGCCGAAGTCGCCGATCTGGTCGCGCCAGCCGATCTCGAACTCCCAGCCCTTGGTCTTCAGCGTACCGACATTGGCGGACGGGACGGTGATGCCCACCACGTGCGGGAGCTCCAGGGAGGCGAGCATGTTGTCATTGACCTTCTGGTAGATGTCCGCCGTCAGGGTGAGCCGGTTTTCGAACATTCCGAGGTCGATACCGAAGTTGGTGCTGGAGATCACTTCCCAGGTCTTGGACTTGGAGGCCATCTCGGACTGGTAGTAGTTCTTGACGCCCATGTCCGCGCCGGAAGAGATCAGGGGGATGTAGTCGTACAGGCCCAGGATGGCGCCGTTACCGAGCTGGCCCCAGGAGGCGCGGAGCTTGAGGTTGCTCACGACGCCCTTGCCGAACCATTCCTCATTGGAGATGCGCCAGGCGGCCGAGAAGGACGGGAAGGCGTGCCAGCGGGATTCCGGCGCGAGGCGGGAGCTTCCGTCATACCGGATGTTGGCCTCGAACAGGTAGCGCTCCGCATAGTTGTAGTTCAGGCGGCCGAACACGGACATCATCGCCCAGGTCTGGACATCGTCCTTCACGGTCGTGTTGGCAGCGACGTCGGAAGCGTAATAATTGAGCGAGTAGAAGGTGTTCGAGTTGAGGTTCTTCACCTCGGTGCTCATCTGCTCCTTGCGGTACTGCTCGAAGGAATAGCCGCCCATGGCGTTGAACGTGTGCTTGCCGGCCTTGAGGTCGTAGCGGACGATCGCCTCGATGTTGTCATGGTAATCGTTGTTCATCGTCCGGGAGAAGGAGTTCGGGTTGTTGGCGTCGAAGCGCTTGGCGCCGTTCCAGCCGTTCCACAGCAGGAAATGCCGCTCGATGCTCTGGTTGTAGAAGCCGTACTTGCGGCTCGCCGCCAGGTCGAAGGAGAGGCCCTTCACCAGGTTCTTGATACGGACATTGCCGCGGCCCATGATGGAATGGTACTGGTTCTTGTTGAGGCCGCCGTTCTCCATGATGTCGATCGGGTTGACCTGCAGGTCGCCGTTGTAGGGATTCTCGTTCGGATCCTCCTCCGGCGCGTAGATGGGCTGCCGGCTGCGGATGCGGTACAGGCGCTCGAGGATGCTCTTCGTCCCGTACGGGTTGGTCTCAACGAACTTGCCGTCATAGGAAGCCTGGACGCCCAGGTCGATGTACTTGTTCACCTGGGCGGTGAACTTCGCGCGGAGGTTGTAACGCTGGTTGGAGTCCGGACCGTATTTCAGGATACCGTCCTTGTCATAGTAGCTGCCCGACACGTAGTAGTTCACCTTGTCGCTGCCGCCGCTGACGGAGACGGAATGCTGCTGCTGGGTCGTAAACCGCTTGGTACCGTCCAGGATCCAGTTCTCGGCGCTGAACAGGTCCCAGCGGCCGTTCGGGTTCTTGCGGTAGTTGAAGTTCGCGTTGGAGGTCCAGTAGCTCTGCTCCGGGTTCCACTCCACCTTGCCGCCCTGGTTGAAGCGGGAGATGTTGATCATTTCCTGCTCTTCCCACGTAGGGAGGCGCTCCGGGAGCACCGTCGGCACGTTGAAGGCATAGTATCCGTTGTAGGTGACCGTGGCCTTGCCGCCGCTGTTGGCGCCGGACTTGGTCGTCACCAGGACGACGCCGGCCGCGGCGCGGGCGCCGTAGATGGCGGCGGCCGCCGCGTCCTTCAGGACGGAGATGGACTCGATGTCGTTGGGGTTCAGGAGGGTCATGTCGCCCTCGACCCCGTCGATGAGCACGAGCGTGCTGGTGCTGTTGGCCGATGAGAAGCCGCGGACGCGGATGCCGGAGGTCTCGGATCCCGGTTCACCGCTGCTGCGGAGGACCTGCACGCCGGGCATGGCGCCCTGGATGGCGGAAAGGGCGTCCGGGGCGGGGCGGGACGTGATCTGCTCGCCGTTCACCACGGAGACGGAGCCGCTCAGGTCCACCTTCTTCTGGATGCCGTAGCCCACGACCACCACTTCGTTCAGGTAATCGCTGTCGGGCTGGAGCGCGACGTCCACGCGGCCGGACGTGTTGACGGTCACATTCTGGGTTTCATAGCCCATGAAGGAAACCTCCAGCACCGATCCGGCGGGGACCGATAAGGAATACTGCCCGTCCAGGTCAGTCACGGTTCCGTTGTTTGTCCCCTTGACAAACACGGAGGCGCCCATCAGGGGTTCGCCGGTCTCGTCGACGACCTTGCCGGCGACGGTGATCCGGGCGGCCTGCTGCGCCGTCTGCGCCCAGGCGGTCCGGGCGGGGACGAAGCATGCGAATGCCGCTGCGAGCAAACCTACTGAAAGGATGAGTTTTCGGATAGGTAACATTGGGTAGATTGGTTAGTTAGAAAAAAGAATTAGTATTGTTGGTCTTTTTCGATGGTAAAGGTTCCTTGTAAGCGGATGTCCGCCGAGCTGGCGCCCACGAGGACATCGAAGTCGCCGGCTTCCGTGACCCAGCGCATGTCCTTGCCGAGGAGGCAGAGGTCTTTCCCCGCGAGCGTGAAATGCACGCGGCGCTTCTCGCCCGGCTTCAGGGAGACCCGCTCGAATCCGCGGAGGACGGAGTCGTAGGCGACCACGGAACTGTACCGGTCGCGGACATACAGCTGCACCACCTCGGTCCCCTCATACCAGCCGGTGTTGGCCAGGTCGAAGGATACGTCGATCCGGTTGTCGTCCTGCTTACGGACCTCCAGGTCCGTGTAGGAGAACTCCGTATAGCTCAGGCCGTAGCCGAAGGGGTACAGCGGGCCGATGACCCGGGTCACACCCCAGCCGTTCGGGTCGCCGATGCGGTTCTGGCCGCCCTCGGAGCCCCGCTTGTAGGGGAAGTTCGTCTCGATCTGGCCGACCGTCTTGGGGAAGGTCACCGTGAGCTTGCCGCTGGGGTTGTTGTCCCCGAACAGGGTCTCGGCCAGGATGGCGCCGCCCTGGCTCGCGGGGAACCACATCTCCACGATGGCGGGCAGGTGCTCGTTCTCCCAGTTGACCGTCAGCGGCTGGCCGTTCACGAGGACCACAACGACCGGCTTGCCGGTCTTGTGCAGAGCCATGAGCAGCTCGTGCTGCCGGCCGGGAAGGTCGAGGGACGTCCGGGACCGGCTCTCCCCCGTCAGGTTCTTGTCTTCTCCCACGACGGCGATGACGATATCGGCCTCCGCGGCCTTGGCGACCGCTTTCCGGATATCGGCTTCCTCTTCCTCGGTCATGGGCTCGTGCATGATCTCGCTGACCGGCCACATCGCGTCCTTCACGTCGCATCCTTTCTCATAATCGACCGTAACACCGCTGGAGGCCAGGTAGTTCCGGATGCCCTGGAGCATCGTGACGGACGGAATGCCGTCGGGGCCGTAGCGGCTCGTCATATAATTGTCTTCGTCCGCGAGCGGGCCCGTCACCAGGATCCGGGACAAGGCTTTCTTATCCAGCGGCAGGAGATGGTTCTCATTCTTCAGGAGCACGACGGCCTCCCGGCCCATCTGCCGGACGAAGTCGGCATGCTTGTCCACGCCGGCCTCCGCATCCGCTTTCTTCCCGTCTCCGGAGAACGGACGGTCGAACAGGCCCAGGCGGAACTTGACGGAAAGGACTTCCCGCACCCGCCGGTTCAGGGTTTCTTCCGACAGGCGTCCGTCGGCGAGGAGGCGGCGGACCGCCTCGATGAAGATGGACGGCTCGGAGAAATTCGTCCGGACGTTGAGTCCGGCTTCCAGGACCTGGCGGACTGCCTCGTCGTAGGTGTCGGCGACTTTGTGCTTGGTGTGGACGAATTCCACGGCGTCGCTGTCACTGACCACATAGCCGTCGAAGCCGTAGGTGTCGCGCAGCAGTTCGGTCAGGAAATAAGGCGACGCGCTCACAGGCTCGCCGTTCCAGTCGTTGTAGCTGGACATCACTTCCAGCGGATGCGCCGCTTCGATGACCCGCCTGAAGGGATAGAGATACAGTTCGTGCAGCTCCCGGGGATTGATGTGGGGGTCCGTGCGGCAGTCGGCGTCGCGGCCGCCCTTGGGGACGCCGTAGGCGACGTAATGTTTCAGGCCGGAGGCGACGCCCTGTTCCTGGATTCCCGTCGCCATCTGGATGCCGAGCTCCGCGACCACGAAGGGGTCCTCCCCGTAGCATTCCAGGGTCCGTCCCCAGCGCTGGTCGCGGGCGATGTCGAGGATGGGCGCATAAACGCTATGGTAGCCCAGCAGGGAGGCTTCTTTTCCGACGATCCGGCCGGCTTCCCGGACCAGGTCTCGGTCCCAGGTGGAACCGATGGCGATCGGAGCCGGAAGCGGCGTGGCCAGGGTATGGTTCAGTCCATGGATGCCTTCGTTCGAAAATTCGACGGGGATGCCGAGCCGGGTGTTCTCGATGAACCACCGCTGGGTGGTGTGAAGCGCTTCGACATGGTTCGAGAACGGGTAGATCAGGTCGGAATACGTCTTGCCGGCCTTGCCGACGCCGTTCAGCTGCTCGTCGATGTTCGCCAGGCCGTCGGCCCAGACCTGCGTCTTCCAGGCATCTGTCGGAAGGGGATCTTTCAGGACGCGGCCCACGCCGTACAGGGTGGCCAGCTGACAGGTCTTTTCCTCGAACGTCATCTGCCCCAGCAGGTCTTCGACCCGGTCCTCCACCCGGGCTTTCGGATTCTCAAAAACGTCCATCTTGCCGTTTTTGTTGAAATCTGTCCACCGGTTGTGGTAGATCTCCCGGGCGGGGGAAACGCCCAGTAGGGTGAGAATGGCTAACGTGCTCAGTGTCATTGATTCGTGTTTTTGCAAATATAGGCGGGCGGGCCCGCCCGCGCATTTGATATTGTTCGGGTTTTTATATACTTTTGTCCGTTGCATTAATCGTCGCATGCAAAATCGCTTAATTTCAGTCGGGGTCGCCGGATTGCTCTTGCTTTCCCGTCCTGCCGCCGCGCAGGAGAACTTCGTGTCGCCCGCCCACCTGTCGGAAATCTCCCAGAGCTGGGCCTACTCGCTCGCCCAGGACCGGGAAGGCGCGATGTGGCTCTCCACGAACATCGGCGTTTTCCGGTACAACGGCCATACGCTGGAGAAAGTCCTGGGGTATGGAGAGAAGGGCCACATGGTCGCCGGGAGCGGCTTCGTCTGGGTGAAAACTGCCGGTAGGCTGGCCGCCATCGACCTTTCCGACCGGACTTCCCGGCTGTGGTCGTTCGGTGACGGTGGCGGCAAGCCCGTCTCGGCCCAGCTGGCCGAGGGAGACTCCCTGATCGTCGGCGCCGGACCGGCCCTGTACGTCCTGGATGGAACGACGGAGGAGCCGCGGCCGATGCCCTTCCCCGCCGGGAATTCGGAGCTGGTCTGTGCCCTTCACCGCACCGCCGGCGGCCGGCTCCTGATCGGTACGGAACAAGGGGTCGTCTCCCCGGACGGGGGGTTCCGGATCGAGACCCGGGACCCCGTCCTCGCCATCGCCGACGCGCCGGAAGGCGGCCGGCTCCTGCTCGGGCTGAAAAGCGGCGGCCTCTGGGTCGCCGACGCCGGGGACGGGCGGATCCTGGAGCGGTATCCGGCCTGCGACGGAAAGCAACTCATGAACGTGCGTTCCTTTGCCGCCGCCGAGGGCGGATGCGTCTATGTGGGCAGCGCCAGCGGCCTGTTCAGGCGCGACCCGTCCGGACGGCTTTCCGAGATCCTGCTGAACGGCAATGCCGCCACTCCCGTGTATGAAGTCTTCCGGGACAAGGACGGCAACATCTGGGTCGGCACCTGCTATTCAGGCGTGTTCTACGCCAACGTGTCCACCTATCATTTCCGGGCGGTCCCCCAGCCCGTGACGAACGGTCCGGTCCGAGGCTTCGCAGAGGACGCCCGGGGCATTGTCTGGGCGGCGACCGACGCCTTCGGCATGCACCGGTATATCGACGGAAAATGGGTCCTGGTGGGCGGAAGTTACGGCATCAAGCACCAGTGCATCCTGTATGACCCGGCCGCCGACGCCGTCTATGCCGGCGACTGGTCCGGGAACCTGCTCCGCTATGCCCGCAACGGAAAGATCGACACCGCAGGGCGGCTGGAACCGGCCTCCGCCGGGGACGTGGAGCAGTATATCCTGTCCATGGGCCAATGCGGAAACGACCTGGTCCTGGGCACGCTGGACGGCGCTTTCCTGTTCAACCCCGCCGGCGAGAAGCAGATCACCCGGAAGATCGAGGGAACGCAAGGGAAGGTCCGCGCCGTTGCCGTCGGCCCGGACAGACGCATCTGGCTGGCCGGCAACGGCGTTTCCTGCTATGACGGGAACACCCTCCGGCCCGTCCTCGCCCCGGGAGAAACGATGGTCCACGGCCTCGAATTCTCCGCCGACGGCACCTTGTGGTGCGCCACGGAAAGGGGCCTTGTCGGCATCATCGACGGCCAGGTCCATGCCTACGACGGAGCGGGCAGCAGCATCCTGGGCCAGAGCATGAACTATGTCATGCCCTTCGGAGACCATCTGGTGGCGGCCGGCACGAAAAAAGGCCTCGTGTTCCTGGACCTGAAAGACGGCGCCGCCCGGATGTTCAACCAGGAATCCGGCCTCTCCTTCCGCAGCACGATGTCCTCCGCCACCCTCCGGCTGTCAGACGGGACGATCTGGTTCGGCGGCATCGGCGGCATCGAGTCCCTGGACCCGGCGCACGCGGCTTTCCCGGCCGAAACCGCCCCGCTGCGCCTGGACGGGCTGCGGGTGGGCGGCACGCGCGTCCCGCCGGACACCCGCGTCTTCGACCATACCCAGACCAATTTCTCCTTCGACCTCGCCGATTACGATTTCACCGAGATCCGGGGGACGGAATATGTCGGCATGCTCGAGGGCTTCGAGGCAGACTGGAGGCCGGTCGATATCCGGATTCCGGTCGAATACATGAACCTCCGCCCCGGGCACTATACCTTCCGGGTCCGGCCGGTCCTGTCTCCCGAAGACGGCGCTGACGGGCTTTCCTTCCCGTTCCGGATCAAGCCGGTCTGGTACGCCTCCGCGCAGTTCATCCTCCTGGAGGTGATCCTCCTGCTGGCTTTCCTCACCTACATCATCCGCAACCGCTACACGAAGGCGGTCCTGCGGGAAAAGCTGCGGCTCCAGGAAGAGGAAACCCGCAAACAGACGAGCTTCTTCATCAACCTGTCCTTCAAGATGCGCACCCCGCTCAACCTCGTGATCGGCCAGCTTGAGCAATATTTCAAGGAATACGGCGCCCGCGGGCGCGGGGTCGAGGACATCCAGGACATCTATGGGAAAGCCAAGGGGCTGCGGGCGATCATCTCGGAATATGTGGACACGCAGAACGAGGCGCTGGAGCGCGAACCCCGCCACGCCAAGACCGTCAACGCCGTGCTGGGCGTGGTGGAGCGCAACCTGTTCACCAAGGAATTGAACGTCTCCTTGCTATGTGACGAACTGAACATGGGCAAGACGAAGTTGACCACGGTGATGAAGGAGGCCACCGGCATGTCGCCCGGCGAGTACATCGAAGACGTGCGCCTCCGCCACGCCGCCCAGATGCTCGAGAGCGGGAACTACACCGTGACGGAGGTGGCCGACAAACTGGGCTTCAGCTCCGCCAGCTATTTTTCGGTCCGATTCAAAGGGAAGTTCGGCGTCCCGCCCGGCCACTACCCCAAGCGCACTTGACAGGATATTGATTATTTGGCGCTTAAATGCTATCTTTGTACAAACTGCCCGCGCGTATGGTTACCGAATGGATTATCACGGAAATCGACGGCAAGATCGCGTCCATCGCCGCCGATTACCGGCACTTCGCCGAGCTTGCGGCGAAAATCGCCCAGCTCCCACCGACCAGCGTCGATGTCATCACGACTCAGAAAGTATCGACAGATGAACTGATTGCGATGGCGGGGACGCTCACCTGGGAGGATTTCCGCCTGTTCGGCACCAAGTTCCAGCTCGGCGTGTGGAAGACGCTCTTCGAGCTGGAACCCCGCCTGTACAGCTACTCCGAATTCGCGGCGCTCTGCGGAAACCCGCAGGGCGTCCGCTCCGTCGCGCATGCCGTCGCCATCAATCCCATCACGTATATCTTCCCCTGCCACCTGATCATCCCGAAAGAGTCCCTGGACAAGGCCCGCGAAATCCGCGCCGTCGCCGAATCCACCCTCTTCAAAGGCAGCGACCTGTACCTCCTGGACAGCATCGACGTGGGGGAATATGCCTATGGGCCCGAAACCAAGCGGGAGCTCATCAAGCGCCATCTGAAGCGGTAAGGAATGGCCCTCCTGGAAGTCTGCTGCGGCAATCCGGAAAGTGTCGATGCCGCCGTGCTCGGAGGGGCGCGGCGCATCGAACTTTGCGCGGACCTCGAAGCGGACGGACTTACGCCGCCCACGGCCTGGATCCGGGACGCCAAATTGCGCTATCCTGCCCTGACGGTCCATGTGCTCATCCGCCCGCGGGCAGGGGATTTCGTCTATTCGCAAGCGGAAGCCGAAGTGATGGCCGGCCAGGTCGAAGAGGCCCTGGAGGCCGGGGCGGACGGGATTGTCATCGGCGCTTTGACACCGGAAGGGGACGTGGATCTGCCGCTGATGGAGCGACTGGTTTCGCTCGTGGAGTCTTATCATCTGGCGGACGAACTGCTGCGCTCCGACCTATGCCACGCAGCGAACGACAGCCATTTCTTCCCGGGACCCGACCGCCGGGTAAGCATTACTTTCCACCGGGCTTTCGACCGGTGCCGGCGGCCGTTCGAGGCGCTGGAGCAAATTATCGGCCTGGGCTGCGACCGCATCTTGACTTCCGGGCAGGAGGCTACAGCGGAAGCGGGGGCGGCGACGCTGCGGGAGCTGCGCCGGCGCGCCCGGGGAAGGATCGGAATCCTTCCCGGCGGCGGCGTCACGCCCGGCAACGCCGCCCGCATCCTCGCAGCGACCGGCTGCACCGAAATCCACGCCTCCGCCTCGGTAATCCGGGACGGAAACAAGGTCACCGATGCCGGGCGGGTCGCCGAAATCCTGCGGGCCATCAACGGGTAAACGACATTTTTTCGCGTTTTAACGACGGATTGCCCGAAAATCCGTACCTTTGTCCTACCATGAAAGCAAAAGGCAAGAAAATCGAGACGAAGATGGAAGGCTGGGTGGACCTTGGCGTGTGCCTGGTCCTGATCCCTTGCCTCGTATCGGTATTCCCCGTCAACGAATGGATCCTCTGGCGCGCATCGGATGTCATTGTCTATCTGCTCTGGACCTACCTGTGCTGGTATCTGGGCCGGCATCTGGTCCCGGCGCTGTTTGATTCGCACAAACGTTGGACCGCGCTGGCGGTTGTCTTCCTCGCCACGGTACTCACCTACCTGATGAGCCTGAAACAGGTTTCTTTCCCCCGCGAAATGATCGCGGACCGGCCGCCGAGGCTGTATATGTACCAGCAGGCTGTTTGGGTACTGTATATCGCCGCGATGGGCGTCGGGCTCGCCACCGGTTTCCTGGTCCTGAAACTCCGGCGGCTGGAGATCGTGAAGGACGAGCAGACCGCGGCACAGGCCGTGCAGTCCGCCGTAGAGGCCCTGGCCGCCCAGGCCGTCGCCGGCGAAACGGTGACGGTCAAGGCCGACTACAAGGACGTCACGGTCCCGCTCGCCGCCATCCAGTACATTGAGGCCCGGAACAACTACGCCTGCCTCCACCTGGACCACCAGAAGGACGTCGTCTCCCAAATCACCATGAAAGCCCTGCTGGAGATGCTTCCGGAAGGGAAGTTCGTCCGCATCCACCGGTCCTACATCGTCCCGGTCCACCGCATTGAAAGCAAGAAGGCCACCTCCGTGAAACTCGTCGGTGTGGACACCCCCCTGCCGGTGGGCCGTGCCCATAAGGAGAACCTGAAATGAGGCAGAAAGAGAGTCCGGATTCATCCTTCTACAACGGCGGGCGCAAGACGCACTGGGCCGTTGTCGCCTTCGCGATGATCGGCTCCTGCATGTCCGGCGTGACATTCGTCTCCGTCCCGGGCATGGTGGGCACGAGCGGGTTTGGCTACCTGCAGATGTGCATCGGCTTTTTCCTGGGCTACCTGGTCATCGCCTTCGTGCTCACGCCCCTCTATTTCAAACTGAACGTCGTCTCTATCTACCAGTACCTGGAAAACCGGTTCGGCCTGGCTTCCTACAAGACGGGCGCCTGGTTCTTCTTCCTCTCCAAGATGCTGGGGGCCTCGGTCCGGCTGTTCCTCGTGTGCCTGACCCTGCAGCTGCTCATGTTCGGGCCTTTGGGCCTCCCCTTCTGGCTGAATGTGCTCTGTAACGTGGCGATCTGTCTGGCCCTTACCTTCCGGCATGGCGTAAAATCCGTCATCGGCGTGGATGTCGCCCGAACCGCCTGCATGATTGTGGCGGTCGCCTTGACGATCTTCTTCATCGGCCGCGACCTCGGCGGCATCCGGATCCATGAGCGGGTATTCTTCTTCGACGACGTGAACCACCCGCAGTACTTCTGGAAACAGCTCCTGGGGGGCCTGTTCACGGTCATCGCGATGACCGGCCTGGACCAGGACATGATGCAGCGGACATTGGCCTGCAAGAACCACCGCGACTCGCAGAAGAACCTCATCGTGAGCAGCCTCCTGCAGACGGTCGTCATCGCCGGCTTCCTGTGCCTGGGCTCGCTCCTGTACCAGTTCGCGGCCGCGCACGGCATTACCGAAACCGGCGACAGCCTCTTTCCGGCCGTCGCTACCGGCGGCCTCCTGCCCGCCATCGTGGGCGTCCTCTTTGTCGTCGGTCTCATGATCAGCGCCTACGGCGCGGGTGGATCGGCTCTCACTTCCCTCACGACTTCCTTCACGGTGGACATCCTGGGCAAGGCCGACGAGGTCAAGGTCCGCAAGCGCGTCCACCTCGCGATGGCCGTCCTCATGGCCGTGACCATCGTCGTCTTCAATGCCCTGAACAGCACCAGCGCCATCGACGCCGTCTACAAGCTCGCAAGCTACACCTACGGCCCCATCCTCGGCCTTTTCGCCTTCGGCATTCTCACGAAAAAACAGGTCAAAGACAAGTACGTGCCCATCGTCGCGCTCCTCGCCCCGGCCATCTGCCTCGTCCTCCAGCTCAACTCCGAACGCTGGTTCGGCGGCTACAAGTTCAGCTACGAACTCCTCCTCCTCAACGCGGCCCTCACCTTCCTCGGCCTCACCCTCCTCATCCGCCGGACGAAGTAAACACACAAAAAAGGACCGACTCGAGTGAGCCGGTCCTTTCTTTCAATGAAACCCAGAAGGAATTATTTCTTCTTGGGCTCGGCTGCCTTCTTGGCGGCACCCTTCATGGTGGCGTCGTACATGATCGGGGTACCGATCATGATGGAGGCGTAGGTACCGATGATGACACCGAGGCAGAGGGCCACGGCCAGACCGCGGATGGATTCACCGCCCCAGATCGCGATGGCGAGCATCGGGAGGAGGGTGGACACGGACGTGTTCACGGTACGGGTGAGGGTCGCATTCAGCGCAGTGTTCACGGTCTCGCGGAACTCGGCATTCGGGTGCAGGGCCTTCTGCTCACGGATACGGTCGAAGATAACCACGTTATCGTTGATGGCGTAACCGATGATGGTCAGGATAGCTGCGATGAACGTCTGGTCCACATCCAGGTTGAACGGCAGGATACCGTTGAACAGGGAGAAGAAGCCGATCACGATGAGGGCCGTGTGGGCGAGGGAGACCACGCCACCGAGACCCCAGGTCCAGCCCTTGAACCGCCAGGCGATGTAGGCGAAGATCATGAGGAGGGCGAGGAACACGGCGATAAACGCACTGCGGGTGATGTCGCGGGCGATGGTCGGACCCACCTTGTCGGAGGAGACGATACCGTTCGGGTTCTCCAGCGTGGAGGTGAACTGGTCAAGGGAAGTCTGCTCGGCATAGAAGCCCTTAAGGGCGTCATAGAGCAGGGCTTCGATCTCGGCGTCGACGGCGGTGTCCTCGGACTTGTTCTTGTACTGGGTGGTGATCTTCATCTGGGCGTCACCACCGAACTGCTTGACCTCGACGGAGTACTGGTCCTCGCCGGCGGCCTGAGCGGCAGCCTGGAAGGTGTTCTCGACGGCAGCGCGGACATCCTCGGCCTTGACACCCTGGTCGAAGCGGACGATGTAGGTACGGCCACCGGTGAAATCGACACCGTAGCTGAAGCCCTTGAACGCGATAGAGGCGATGCTGATGAGGATCAGGGCGCCGGAAATGATGTAGGAGTACTTCTTCAGGCCGATGAAGTCGACGTGCGTGTTCTTCAGGAAGTTCTTGCTCCACTCGCTGGACAGGCTCACGGTCTTGCCCTTGGCGATGCGGTCGTCGAAAATCAGGCGGGTGATGAAGATAGAGGTCAGCACGGAGGTGACGATACCGATGATGAGCGTCGTGGCGAAGCCCTGGACCGGACCGGAACCGAAGATGTAGAGGATGATACCGGTGAGGAGGGTGGTCACCTGACCGTCGATGATGGCGGAGTAGGCGTTCTTGTAACCGTCGGAGACGGCCTTGGAGAAGCCCTTGCCGGCGGCCAGTTCTTCCTTGATACGCTCATAGATGATCACGTTCGCATCCACGGCCATACCCAGGGTCAGGATGAGACCGGCGATACCCGGAAGGGTCAGGACGGCGCCGAAGGAGACGAGGGTGCCGAAGAGCAGGAGCACGTTGCACAGCAGGGCGACGTCGGCGATGAGACCGGCCCCCTTGTAGAAGAGCACCATGTACAGGAGCACCACGAGGAAGGCGATCAGGAAGGAGATGAGACCGGCGCGGATGGAAGCGGAACCGAGGGACGGGCCCACGACCTGCTCCTGGATGATGGTGGCCGGAGCCGGGAGCTTACCGGACTTGAGGACGTTCGCAAGGTCCTCAGCCTCCTGCATGTCGAAGTTGCCGGTGATCTGGGAGCTGCCGCCGGTGATCTCGTTCAGGACGTTCGGGTAGGAATACACGAGGCCGTCGAGGACGATGGCGATCTGCTTGCCGATGTTGTCCTTGGTGAGGTGGGCCCATGCGGAAGCGCCTTCGGCGTTCATGGTCATGGACACGTGCGGGGCGCCGCTGCCACCCTGGCGGCCGCCGTCGAATTCGACGCTGGCGTCGGTCACGACACCGCCGTCGAGCGGGGCCTTGCCGTCACGGGAGGTAGCCTTGATGGCGACGAGCTCGTAGATGTTCGCACCCTGGACATACTCGCTCGGCTTCACGGTCCAGAGACCGCGGAAGCCCTGCGGAAGGACATCCTCCGCCATGGCGAGGTACCGGTTCACCATCACGGTATCGACACCGTTGGCGAAGCCGATGCAGGCGTTGTTCATGCCGCTGGGCTGCAGGACGGAGAGGAGCGGGTTGGCGACGGCGGTGCTGTCGCCGAGGTTCGCGAGGATCTCCGCGACGCGGGCGTCGACGGCATAGAGGTTCACCTCATTGGCCGTGAAAGTGGGCCAGAACTCGAGGGAGGCGGTGCGCTGGATGTTCGGCTGGGTGACGCCGAAACGGTCGATACGGTTGCGGAGCACGTTGAAGGAGTTGTCGATGGCGCTCTTCGCTTCGTTGCGGATGACCTCGATGACTTCCTTGTCGGTGGATTCCGGCTTCACCTTGTCGCGGAGCTCGTAGGTGCCGAAGACCTCGGCGAGCCGACGGCCGTTCGCGGTCTCGGCCCAGGCGCTTTCGAACAGGCCGATGAAGTCCTGGCTGGAGTTCACGTTGTTCTTCTTCGCCAGCTCGAGCGCTTTCAGGAAATCGGGATCGGTGCTGTTGCCGGCCAGAGCCTTCACGAGATCCTGGAGCTGGACCTGCAGCATGACGTTCATGCCGCCCTTGAGGTCGAGGCCGAGGTTGATCTCCTTCTCCTTGGCGGACTGGTAGGTGTATCCGAGATAAACCTTCTCAGCGCTGATGGAGTCGATGTAGGCACGGTTCCGGATGTTGGCCACCGAGTCCAGGACGAACTCGCGGACTTCGGCGGCGACGTTGTTCGCGTCAACGTACTGCTGGGCCCTTTCGGCAGCGACTTTGGCAGCTTTCTTCTCCTGGATGCGGGTGACCGCGGTGAAGGAGAGCTGCCAGATGCTGGCCAAGGCAAGCAGGATGGCGAACAGTCTGATTAAGCCTTTGCTTTGCATTGTAGTACTTTATTATAATATTAGTATTTTTCCCATTAGGCCGTGCCCGCTCGGGCCGAACCAAGCAGACTTCGGCAAAATAAGGGCACAAAAATACGAATTTTTTCTGATATAAGAAGATTCTCGCAACTATTTCTTAATTTTGTGCTCGCAAAAACGAATAATCGTAGTGTTTAGAAGGGGTTTTTCCATCCTGACGGTCCTGTTCTCGGCGGCTTTCTGCCTCCGGGCGCAGACGGACTCCCTCCTCACCGAGGGCGACCGGCTGCACCGCCAGTACCGGTTCGAGGAGGCCCTGGACCTCTACGCCCGGGCATCGGCCGGAACGGCGGACGCGGACACCATCCGGCTGCTGCGCGACCGCATGGACCAGGCCCAGAACGCCCTGAACATGACCGATTTCTGCGCCGATCCGGTGGTGGTGGCCCGCGAGCGCTTCTCCCGGAAGGATTTCTTCCTGTTCTATCCCCTGAAGAACCAGACCTGGCGCCTGCCGCCGCATTCGCTGGACCCGTCCGAAGACGGGTTCCCGACCTATGCGCCGCGCGGCGGCCAGTCCCTCTGTTTCTCCGCCCCGGACGCCACCGGTTTCCGGAACCTGTACGTCTCCGCGACCGACGGGACGGAATGGTCGAACCCGGAACTGATGGGCGAACACCTGCTGTCCCCGGGCAACGAGGTGTTCCCGATGCTGTCGGAAGACGGGAAAACCCTGACCTTCTCTTCGGACGGCCTCCACGGCATGGGCGGATATGACCTGTACCGGTCCGTCTGGAACGAAGAGACCGGTACCTGGGGCGAACCGGTGAACCTCGGCTTCCCCTACTCCTCGCCCGGCGACGATTTCCTGCTGGTCGATTCTCCCGATGGCCGCTACACGCTGTTCGCTTCCAACCGGGATTGCTCCGTGGACAGCGTCTATATTTACGTAACGGAAAAACAGCCGGTTACTGTCCGCGTGCCGATGCGTGACCCCGTCGCGCTCGCGCAGGTCGCGGCCCTGCATCCGCTGAACGACCCGACCCGGCAGGACCATGGCTCCGCCGTTGCCGAAGAAGCCCCGGGAAACGACGACACGCGTCGCTATATGCAGATTACCGCCGAAGCCCGCGCCCTGCGGGATTCCATCTACCGGCACGAGCGGCAGCTGGACACCCTGCGCCTGCGGCTGTCGGCCGGGACGGAGGACCGCACGGCCCTCACGTCGGCCGTCGCCGAACGCGAAGCCGCCCTCGCGCCGCTCCGCCGCCGGCTGGAAGAGACCAACCGCGCGGTCCGGAGCATCGAACAGTCCTTCCTCCAGCGCGGCGTCGTGACAGATACCGACCGGGCCGACCGCGAATTCGTAGGCGCCCGCAGCAGCTATACATTCTCGAAGAACGCCCTCGGGGCCAAACTGAAGCTCAAGGTCGCCGCTGCGCCGCCGGCCGCACCCGCCACCTTCCAAGTGGGGCCCGTCGGCCGTTTCGCGCAGGACACTTCCCTGCCGGAAGGTTTTGTTTACCAGATCCAACTGTTTACCTCGCCCCGGCATGCGACGCTGGACGAAATCAAGGGCCTGGACCCGGTTTACGAGCGCCTGACGAACGCACTGCGCTACACCTACTCCGTAGGCGTATTCCGTTCTTACAACGAGGCGCTGCTGCAATTGAATCCCATCCGCGTCCTCGGTTTCCCCGACGCGGAAATCACGGCCTACCTGGACGGCAAGCCCGTCGCCGTTCCGCTCGCGCGGCGCAGCGAATAGCGGTCATTCGATTTCCTTGACGATCCGCTCCAACCCCACGTAATCCTCCAGGATCCACAGGACATACCGGATGTCCACGCAGACACACTTGTTGTAGTCGGGCGTGAAGGACACGTCGGAGGCGAGGGATTCCTTGTTTCCGTCGAAGGCGAGGCCGATGACTTCGCCCCAGGCGTTCAGCACCGGCGAGCCGGAGTTTCCGCCCGTGATATCGTTGTCCGTGAGGAAGTTGACGGGGCCGTCATAGCGGTCCAGCGCCTTGACGAAATCCGCCGGCAGCGCGAAATCGTGCTGCGCGGGATTATACTTCTCGCGGAGGCCGCGCGGAGAGGAATACCAGGAGGTATACACCGCATCCCACGGCTCCAGGGAAGACACGACACCATAGGTCAGGCGCATCGTGGAGTTCGCATCCGGATATTGGACGATTCCCTTCAGCTCACGGTCGTGGTACAGCGCCCGGGTATAACGGTGCTGCAGGTCTGTCAGGTCGCCGGTATGCCGTTCCCGCCCATTGAAGACCGTAATCTTGACCTCCGTGATGAAATCCATGAGCTGGAGCGGGTGGTCCCACAGGTGCTCCGCCATCGCCTTCCAGTCGCCGCCGAAAGCCTTCCGCAGGGAATCCTGCCGATGGCCGACGACCTCGGCCGGCATATGGCCGAAATACTCTTCCAGCGAGTAGGCAATGAGGTCTTTCTCCACGCGCGGATCCAGGGCGCCGATGTCCCGGCGGTATATCTCGTCCCGGGCCTCGGGCGTCTTCGCATTGGACATCCGGAGCATCGTGGGCGTGATGCGCATGCCGCGGACAATGGTCTCGCGGTAGTACGCCTTTTCGCGCTCGATATCTTCGATCGCGGCGTACTCGTCGGCCAGTCCCTGCAGGATCTCCGGTGGAAGTTCCTTCTCCAGGGCCCGCTTCTCATCCACCACGCCGAAACGCTTCACACACTGCACTTCCCCTTCCTGCATCTCCTGCACGTTGGACAGGGAGAAGAACCAGTCGGAGTATTTCGCACGGACGGCGGGATCGGCGTCCATCCATTTCCGGACGATCTCCATCTGGTTGCCACGGAGACGGTTCGTCACCGGACGCTCCACCCGCGTGAGGTAATCGACCTTGTAGGAGCTGCTGTATCGGTCCGTGCGGCCGGGATAGCCGATGACCATCGCATAGTCCCCCTCCCGGTAACCGGCGCGCGAAATGCGCAGGTGCCAGGGGGAATGGAGCGGCTCGCCGTGGTCATAGATCCGGTACAGAGCGAAATCGCCCTTGTGCTGCGGCCATTCCCAGTTGTCCTCGTCGCCGCCGAAAGCCGCGATGGACACCGGCGGGGCGCCCACCAGGCGGATATCCTTGTAGGTCGCGTAGAGGGCCAGGTAGTACTTCTCCCCCGCCCACATCGAATTCAGCGAGGCCTCCAGGCCTGTACGGGCAGCGTAGCGGCGCTCCAGGATGGAGGTGAGCTTGCGCGAGCCGAAGCGCTCGCCCCGGGCGGTCAGCGAGTCCGCCACGGCCGCCACCTCGTCCGTCACGTCCAGGACCCGCTTCAGGAAATACACTTCCTTGCCCTGCAACGGGATCTCTTCCTGGCGGTAAAACGCCCAGTAGCCGTCCTCCAGGTAGTTTTTCTCCGGGGTGGACAGGTCGAACAGGTCGCTGTAGGCGCAGTGGTGGTTGGTAATGAGGAGCCCCTCGTCGGAAATCACGCTGGCGGTGCAGTAGAAGCCGAGCGACACGACGGCGTCGGAGACCGTGGTCCCCGGCGCGTCGGCGTTGTAGATTTCTCCGGCGGAGAGCTGCAGCCCCCGCTCCTGCATCTTCTTTTCCAGTGCCTGGTTCAGGGCATGGATCATCCACATCCCCTCATCGGCGGAGGCCGCCAGCGGGAACAGCAGGGCAAAAAGAAGAAGGAGGCGTTTCATCAGTTGACGTTTCTCACGCAGCGGACCGGGCCGGCGATGCGGTAGCTGACCTTGGTGCCGTTGCAGGTATATTCGGCTTCCGTCGCCTTGTTGGTCATCGGCATCAGGCCGAAGAACTGGAGATTCTTCACGCCCGAGGTCTCGTCACCACTGGTGTTGTAGGTGACGCCGGCATAGGTGGAGCCGCAGAACATGCTGGAAGTAATCCGGTCCGGATAATTGGAGTTGAAACCCTGAAGCAATCCCGAGGTCTTCGTGTTGTCCTGAATAGAAACCATCCCGGCAGGTGCCATATTGAAGCCATCTGCGTTCAGGAGGGCAATGGAGCCGTTGTTGCCGTCATAATACGGGGCATTCTTGTTGGTCTCAATGGGAGATACCGCCTTGCCCACAAGGCCCGTGATGTCGCCGATGGTCGGAACGTGCCAGCCCTTCGGGCAGATGCCCTGCGCCGCCTCCAACTTCTGGGCGTCCGCGACGGAAGTGAGGTCGCCCACCTTCAGGCCCAGGGCAAACTCGGCCTGGTACAAGTAGCCGTTCTTGGCCACGACGGCCGGATCGGTCGAAAACTCAAGGCCGGAATGGTCCGCTTTTACCTGCAACGGAGCAAAAACGCCCGCGGTGACGGCCGATACTTCGGTGGCCGGGGTGCAGCCTTCTGGCAGATAGGCCAAGTTCTGGGCCATCCACCACTTGCCGTCCTTCATCTTGACCACGTTGTACTTGACGCCGTCATAGGTGAAATACCCCTGCTCGAGGTTCTCTGTGAAGGAAGGGCCTCCGCCGGTGATCTCGCCACCATCGTCCCAGTTCTCGATCTCGCCCGCGAGGACGATTTTGATCTCCTCCTTGTTCACGATCATGGACACTGTGTACTGCTTGCCGGGCTCCAGGGAGACCTCGGCCAGTTGCTGGGTGAGCGTCTTGCCGCCCGCCGTCACTTTAACGACCGGTTTCACGGTCTGGGCGGGGACGATGAGATAGTACTTGTCATTCTGGAAGAAAGGCGTCAGCGGCTGCCATTTCGCGCCGTCGGCGACTTTCGCCGTCAAGTCCGCGGCGACGTTGGCGACCGGGACGAACTCCTCGAACACGATGCTCTCGATCGTGGCGCCGGTATTGTTCTTCACCGTGGTGACCAAGCGGCTCAGCTGGTGCTTGAACACCACGGAGACGGCGTTGGCACTCGGAAGGACGTTCTCCTTGACGGCCGAGACGAAATCAGACGCCGCGGTTCCCTTGGACTGGTCGTGCTGGACCGTGAACGCGGTCGGAAGCCCCTCGCCCTCCTTGAACGGATAATAGGCCTTGATGGTGCTGGCGTCTTCCCCTTCTTCATACCAGTTGAGGTCGCCGGAGAAGGCGGTTCCGTCGTATTTCATCGACACGTTGGTCGCGTAGTCGCCGCTCTTGCGGACCACGGACAGGCCGATGGCATCGCCCGCCTCGAAGTTGGTCTCGGTCACGCGGGTGATGACCGGCTCCACACGAATCTTGTACTGGGAGAAATCGACCGGCTGGGGTTCCGGCTTCTCATTCTTTTTGCAGGCGGCGAGGGCCAGGACGGCCATGCCTGCGATAATCCATGCTCGTTTCATATCCTCGTGTTTTAAAATTGATATCCAATCCTAAGCGTGCCGATTTCCCGGTTTTGGCCGCCCACGCAGACGACCTTGACGGCATGGTTCCAGCTACCGTACAGCTGGGCATACAGACCCCGGACTCCCGAAAAGTGCACGGTTATTGTGCCATTCACCCCGAGGCGAGTCGCCGTGCGGTAGTCCATGTTCCGGAGCCAGTCGGTCATCATCCGGCCCGGGGTATCCTCGGGCTCCAATAGCCGGCCGCGGTCCCCCCACCAACCCCGGGCTGCCAGGAAATTGAGGTCCAGGTCCACGGGACCGAAGGAGAAGGAGGACAGGAGCGTCGCCGTTCCGTCAAACCACTTGGCGGCATCGGACCGCGAAATGATCAGGCCTTCCTCCACCCACCGGTTTCCGTCGAGGTCCACCCCGATGCGTTTCACGGCGCCATGCAGGAACCGGATCTCATACTTCAGGTCCAGATTCCTCCGGTGGCGGCCGAACAGGCCGGTGAACCCGCCGCCGTCCGCGTTGGGATTCCGCAGCTGGTCGCGGTCGCGCCGGTAGGCGATGCGGTACACATGGTCCGCCTTATCTGCCTGGAAAAGCTGCTCGACCGTGGCGTGCAACGTGCTTCCCGGGAACAGGAACCGACTGTAATCCGGCGTTCCCGCCCGGCCCCGCTTCCAGATGATCCCGAATTCGGCATTCAGCTCGGGGGAATACAGCAGCTCCTTGAACCCATGGGCAAACTCCAGGATGGGGAACTGCCCCAGGCTCTCGAATGCGCCGATGCGCAGGCCCAGATCCATGAAAGGCTGGACGCCGTCAGCCTCCGCAATCTTGAGCTGCTCCGTCCTGACGCGGACAAGATAGGAGGAAACCAGGCCCATGTCATCGTCCATCACATAGGTGACCGTGGGCTCCAGCTGCGCTTCCATCCCGAAGGAGGAATGCTTCATTCCCTGTTGCTTGGCGATGTGGCCCACTTGGGCCGATGCGTGGAGTCCGGCGGCGCATTCATAGCCCAGGTCCGTAAGGAAACCGGCTTCCAACTTTCCCTTTTGGCGGGATTTCGTCCCCTCTGCGACATCGAGGACGTCCACCGGGAAATAGCCCGGCTCCAGCAGCATGGACGAACCCATGCTCTGCCCCATCATCTGCTCGAGGGAGAGACCGCCGGCCCAGGACGTCTTCTTCCCATGCCGGACCAATTTCGCCTCCGCGCCAGCCTTCCACTGGAAGGGGCCCTCATAGGTCGGCCGGAACCATCCATGTTCCACACCGCCCCAAATGGCGGCATCGGTACGGGAGACCGCCGAGTCCGGATTCATACGGAGCATCCCTGTTTCCTGTCCCTTCGCAAAAACAGGAAGGAGCAGGGCCAGGAGGCAGGCTTTCATCATCAATTTCATAATCTGATCGTTTTCGTGTCCTTTATTGTCAAAAATCATAGCCGATGCGGACGGTAGAGCTCCAACGGTCGGCCCCCGGGAGGAGGTCGATGCCGAAGCCATGGAGCCAGGTCCCCTCCGCCTGGAGGGAAAGGCCCTTCACGGCCCGCATGTGATAGGTCATTGTCAATCCCGCGCCGGCCTTCGTCGTGGAGAAATATTCCATCTTCCGCAGCCAGTCGGGGGTCAGGCGGAACGGGACGGAGTCGACCGCGTCCGTGCCGCCTTGGAGGCCCTGGTCCTTCCAGGCGCCGGCGCCGCCGTTCACCCGCAGGTTCAGGTCCACGGGGCCGAAGCCGAAGGCGGCGACGAGGGTCGCCATGCCGTTATAGCGCATCGTCTGGTCCTCGTAGGGATACATCAGGTAGGATTTTTCCTCCCAGAGGCCGCCGTGCAAAACGGCCCGAAGAAGCCTCAGGGGCCCCTTCCGGAACCGGACGGCGTAGGTCAGGTCCAGGCTTCCCCAATTCCGGTCGGAGACGGCGTTCCAGGCGTACACCGTCGGCGTCGTGATGCCGCCGGCGCTGACTTTGTCCAGTACGGATTCCTCCAGCTGGTCATTCTGCAGATTCAGGTCCAGGCGGAGCGAATGCCCGCCTTTGAAACGTCCTTCCAGGAACAACTTCCAGGAGAGGCCCGGATACCGGAACCAGTCATAGCCCTTCTCGCCCACCGAACCGTGTTTCCAAAGCAGGCTCATGCCGCCTGCAAACAGGGGCGCTTCGACGAGGTAAGAGAATCCGTGGGTGAATTCCTTCACAGGGAAGACGCCCACGCCCGCCTCATCCAGATGGATACCGTCGCCGTCCCAGACCTGGTAGGTGCCGTACCGCATACCCTTGTCCAGGAAAGCGAAATAAGACTGGTCCGTGGCGGCGCCGACTTGCTCGGCGTCAATCGTTTCCGTCCGCTTGCGGAAGACATAGGCTGCAGAGATCCCAACCCCGTTACCGACAACAGCGAAGGTCGGCTCCACCTGCAGGTCCATGCCGTAGGTCGTATGGCGGATATCCTTGCGCTTGGCGTAGTTGGCGGCCGTATAATCGGCCTTGACGCCGAAGACAAACTCCTCCGCGAATGTGGTGGCAAAGCCGCCGCCCAGCTTATAAGTCTGGCGCGTCTTGTCGCCGGGGGTAAATTCCAGCACATCGACCGGGAAGTAGCCCGGTTCCAGGAACACGGACGTAAACTGCTCTTTCCCGTCGACCTGCTCGAAGGAGAAGGAACCCGAGAAGGACGTGTTCTCCCCGTGATGCGTGCCCTGCGCTGAGGCGCCGGCCTTCCAGAGCGAGGCCGGGGCGAAGGCGGGATGGTAGCCGCCCGCCTCGTAGCCGCCGTACACGCCGGCCTTGCCCCGGCTGCCCGTCTCCGGGTCCAGCCGCAGCAGGCCGATGTCCTGCCCCTGCAGGGCCAACGGCACCAGCAGGCTAAGGATGCAGGCTCTGTATCTCGCTCTCATAGAAGTCATTGCTTGAATTGTTCGTGTCCATGAGGACCTCGTATCCATTCTCGGCCGAAGCCTTCTCGTCCACCTTGCGCCGGAGCGTATGCCCCTTGTAAATATCGCTCTGGATGACAAATCCCGCGTCGGCGGCCGGCGCGACACGTTTCCCATTACTGGAAGAACGGCCGTCGAACACCTCCACGGCGTCCACGATCCACTCGTAAGGAACTACGACCACGCGGTCCGCGCTGTTGCCGGGCGTAACCCGGACCACATCGGGCTGCAGGACGTATTCCCCGGCCGGCACCGGCGTCCGGAAGAGAACGACCGTCGGCGAGGAGATGGAGAAGGTGTTGGCGTTGGACTGGCCCGTCTTGATAACCACCTGCGCATAGCGTTCGGGCTTCACCAGGTCGCCCGGCGCAGGATGGTATGTCGGATTCGGGAAATAGGTGGGGTTGTAGCAAACGAACACGTCCGGCCGGTTCAGATTCACCGACAGGGGGTACTGGAGGGTATGGTCGATGGCGCCGCGGAGGGCCACGACGGCATCTTCGCCCGGGGCCAGCGGGAAGTCCTTCCCGTTTCCGGGCAGCTGCCAGACCACGGTCACGACCGGGGCGAAGTCCGGGAAGACCGTCTCCCCCGTGACCGGATCGCGGTCCGTCCAGTTGTTGACCGAGGTGCTGTTGTACGGTGACAGGGTGCCGAAGCACAGGCTGTCCAGAAACACCGTTTCGAAGTCGTTGTTGTGGATGATGAAGTACTGGTCGCTCTGGTAGGTGCCTTCCTGCGGGGCCTTGCTGCAGCCGCCGCAGTAGATTTCCTTGACCACGAGACCGCCGGCCGTGGAATGGGACAGCCGCAGGTCCACGATCCGCCGCTCCGTGACCACCACCTTGTCCGCCGCACCGTTGAAGAGGTCCTTTCCGGTGCGGTCGCTGCAGGTAATGCGATAGATACCCGGAGGCACCGGAATCTCCGCGAGACCGCGGCGGTCCGTCTTCGCCAGATACGCGGCGCCGGAGGAGACTTCCTCGATGCGGATGACCACTCCCTCATGGACCGCATGGGCATAGCCGTCCGGGTAAACGGCGTTCACCGAAAGCAGCTGCAGGGCGTCCGGCCAGGGACTCTTGTAGTCCTCGACGCAGGCCGCCACAAGCAGGGCCAATCCTAGGAGAAAGAACCGCTTCATAGCTTGATCCGGCAGGTAAGTCCGTAGTAGAAGGCCGGCGTGAAGATGGCGCTGACGCCGGTGGCGTGGCTCTTCCGGTACGGACGGGCGTTCGTGAAATTGTTGGCGAAGAAAGACAGGGACACGTGGTCGCCGAGTTCCTTCGTAAGGCTCAGGTTCGCCGACAGGTACGGGTCATAGCCGTCCCGGGCGAAGGTGTACAGGTTGCCCGAGCGGAGGATGAGCCGCTGCAGGGCGGGATCGTCGGCCGAAGCCGCGGTCCAGGGATGGCGTTCACCATCCAGGTCGATATAAGCGACCGGACAGACGGCGGTGTAGCTGTCGCCGTCGTAGATGTTGCCGCCGGTGGGCGCCAGGCTGTTCCCCGACACGGTGAATGCGTGGGTCGAGATGTTCTGCGAGTTCCGCAGCAGCGAGGCCTCCACGCGGCAGGTGACGATGAGCCGGACTTCGGGGATGTGCGTGATGGCCGTCAGGTTCGCGTCCAGCCAGTCGGTCTTGCGGCCGTTGGCGATGGCGGAACCGCCCGCATAGATGCCCGCAAACTGATAGGAGCGGCCGGGCAGCTCGGTGTGCGACCAACCGGTCTGGTAGTAGGCCGCTTCGTTCTCGTCCAGGGTCGAGGTATGGGTGTAGGCGGCGTCCAGCCGGAGGTGCGTCCGCAGGACCGCGATCTCCGGAAAATCCGCCGTGAACTCGACACCGGTACGGACGATGTCCGCCCCGCCCCGTTGCATCCGGTTGCCCACGAAGGTCCGGTCGGCGACGCGGAGGGCCATCGGCGTGAAGTATTCGTCCCGGTTATCTCGCAGGTAAACGGCGCCGGTTTGGTGGTCAACGACCATTTCGGGGTCAGAAGGCATCACAAAGCCGGTTGGAACCTGCAGGGCGTTATACGCGAACGGCGTGTATTGATTTACGAGCTCATACGGGTCCTTCGTGACGTTGCGGAACGCGGCGAGGGAGAACTTCCAGCCATATCGTTCATAGTCGATACCGACCTCCGCATTCCGGTTCGACTGCCAGCGCAGGTCCGGATTGTAGGCCATCGTGTAGGGGATGGTGTAGTAGATATACGAGGCGCCCGAACCGTGCGAGAAGCCGAAGGTCTGGATGTCGCGGTACTCCTGCCGGGGGAACAGGATGTAGAAACCCGGAAGCTTCCGGGTGACACCCCAGCCGCCGCGGAACGACAGGCGGTCCGTCACGTGCCAGCGGAGGTTCAGACGGGGCGACAGCGTCTGCAGATTCCTGTACTGCGTCCCTTCGATGAAGGTCCTCTCGCCCCGCAGGCCGAAGCTTCCTTCCAGGCCTTTCCAGGAGAGTTTCTCCTCCACGTATACGGCCAGATTATGCATGTACGGATAGTCCGTATAAGGCCGCGGCCGGTAGCCGTTCGCGGCCAGGTCCGGGTTCTCGTAGTACTCGCCGGCCCCCACGTTGCCGTCGGCCTTCCACTGCACGCCGGCCTTCAGGACGCTCTTCACGGCGCCGAAATGGTGCAGCCAGTCGTACTTGAGCGACGCTGCGTAATCGAGTTCGCGGGAGTCCGTGATGCGGTCCGCATAAAAGGTAAGCGGCAGTGCCGTGGCCAGGAAATAGCCCTGCACCTCCGCGTGTACGGCCGGCTGCGAAGAGCCGTAGGAGTTGTACAGGTGCTCGTGCGTCCGGTTGTCGTGGTAATAGACCGATCCCTCCAGGCTCAGGTTCGTGACCCAGGAGCGGTTGAGCATCCAGGTCAGTTTCGCGTGCGGGGTCAGGAGGTTGTCATGGGCCTTCGCGAACTCCTCGGAAAAGGCGTCCGGATCGTCCTTGCTGTCCATGCCACCGAGGTTGCCGGTCACACCGGCCTCCAGCCGCAGCACGCGGGCGAAAGTCCGGCTGTATTCCGCCGTAATGCCGCGGCGGGTGTAGGAAGTGTAAGGCGAGGTAAGTTTCTGCGTGGCGCGGGTCCATTGACCGCTGAGGTTCAGGACGCCCTCCCCTATGGCGACGCCCTTGGAAACCGAGACGTCGTAGGTGCGGGGATTGACCGAAAAAGTGGCCTGGACGGGCGTGCGGCCCTTGCGGGTGGTCACCCGCACCATGCCGCTGCCGAGGTCGCCGTACTCGGCCGACGGAACGCCGGTAACGACCTCCACGGACTCGATGTTCTCCACTTGGAGGCTGCGGGTGTCCACGCCGGCGAGACCGCCGAACGCGGCGTTATCGCCCATGCGGACGCCGTTCACCTCCACCGCCGTGCCGAAGGCGGCGTTGCCGGCGCCGGATCCGCCCCCGCGGACGGTGAGTTCCGTCGCGGCAGTCAGGTCCGGATTGACGGTCTTGCCGCCCGGCATCAGGGCTGCGATGTTGGACAGGCCGGACACCTGGAGGTGCTCCAGGGCCGTCCGCTCGATCCGGCGCGTGGTATTGAGATTCTCCTTGGACTGTTCGGCCGTCACCACGACCTCGTTCAGGGCCAATGTCTGCTCCTGCAGGACAATGACCAGGTCATCGACCGCCTTGCTCACGCGGAGCGTCCGGACGTCGGTCGCGTAGCCCAGGCATTCGGTCTCCATCCGGTAGGTGCCGGCCTCGACGGAAGCCAGGACGAAACCGCCCTGGGCGTCCGTGACGGCCCACAGGTAGTTTTCGTCCAGGTGCACGACCGCCCCGGGGAGCGGCTCACCCTGCGCGTCCGTCACGCGCCCGCGTACGCGAAAACCGGTCGCGAACGCCGTCCCGCATACGAAAAGCAACACCCATATGGACAGAATCCTTCGCATAGAATACGCAAAGATACACAAAACTCCCGCCCTTTGCAATCCCCATTCTTGGGGAGAAGCAGGAGGCGGGAGCTTGAATGGGCGTTTGGGAGACCTACAGGTTCCGCAGGAGGTTCGTCAGGGAGACTTTATTGTCGATCATGGCGCGGAGGTCTTCGATCTTCACGCGCTCCTGGGTCATCGTGTCGCGGTCGCGGACGGTGACGCAGCCGTCGACGAGGGTGTCGTGGTCCACGGTCACACAGAACGGCGTGCCGATGGCGTCCTGGCGGCGATAACGCTTGCCGATGGAATCCTTCTCGTCGTACTGGTAGGAGAAGTCGTACTTGAGTTCGTCGACCACCTTCTGGGCCACCTCGGGCAGACCGTCCTTCTTCACGAGCGGCATCACGGCCACCTTGATCGGGGCGAGCGGGGCGGGAATCTTCATCACAACGCGCTCCTCGCCGTTCTCGAGCTTCTCGACGGTGTAGGAATGGGCCATGACGGCCAGGCACATGCGGTCCACGCCGATGGACGTCTCGATGACGTACGGGGTGTAGGACACATTCTCCTCAGGATCGAAGTACTCGATCTTCTTGCCGGAGAACTTCTGGTGGTTCCCCAGGTCGAAGTTCGTGCGGCTGTGGATGCCCTCGAGCTCCTTGAAGCCGAACGGGAAGTTGAACTCAATGTCCGTGGCGGCGTTGGCGTAGTGGGCCAGCTTCTCATGGTCGTGGAAGCGGTAGTTCTCCGCGCCCATGCCCAGGTTCACGTGCCACTTCATGCGGGCCTCCTTCCACTTGGCGAACCAGTCGAGCTCCGTGCCGGGCTTGATGAAGAACTGCATCTCCATCTGCTCGAACTCACGCATGCGGAAGATGAACTGCCGGGCCACGATCTCGTTGCGGAAGGCCTTTCCGATCTGCGCGATGCCGAACGGAATCTTCATGCGGCCGGTCTTCTGGACGTTCAGATAGTTGACAAAAATGCCCTGGGCGGTCTCCGGACGCAGATAAATGATGTTTGCGCCTTCGGCGGTGGAACCCATGGACGTCTGGAACATCAGGTTGAACTGGCGGACGTCCGTCCAGTTGCAGGTGCCGCTGATGGGACAGACGATGTTGTTGTCGATGATGATCTGCCGATACTCGGCGAGGTCGTTGGCCTTCTCGGCGGCCACGTACCGGTTGTGGACCTCATCCCACTTGGCCTGCTCGCGGAGGACGTTGGGGTTCGTCGCGCGGAACTGGGCCTCGTCGAAGGAATCGCCGAAGCGCTTGCGGCCCTTCGCAACCTCCTTGTTGATCTTCTCTTCGATCTTGCCGAGGAAATCCTCGATCAGGACGTCGGCGCGATAACGCTTCTTGGAGTCCTTGTTGTCGATGAGCGGGTCGTTGAAGGCGCCCACATGGCCGGAAGCTTCCCAGATGCGGGGATGCATGAAAATGGCGGAGTCAATGCCCACGATATTCTCGTGCAGGCGGGTCATCGCTTCCCACCAATAGGTCTTGATGTTCTGCTTGAGCTGGACGCCCATCTGGCCGTAATCGTACACGGCGGCGAGGCCGTCATAAATCTCGCTGGAGGGGAAAATGAAGCCGTACTCCTTGCAGTGGGCTACCAGCACTTTGAAAAGTTCATCCTGTGTCATATTCCGTATTTTAAACTTGCAAAATTACATAAAATAATCGGGAAACGCCGCTTTCAGCGAGGGTTTCGCGATTTCGGCGAGGGGGATCTTCACGAAATCGCGCTCCGCGATGAGCGGATGCGGGACCTGCAGGTCCTCGCAGTCAATGCGCTCCTTGCCGTAAAAAAGGATGTCGATGTCGATTGCGCGGTTGTGGTACACGCGGCGGCCGTCGGCATCGTATTCGGGGGCGTCGTCCCGGCCGAGCCGGCGCTCGATGTCCTTGCAGATTGCCAGGATTTCGTGGCCGTGCTCTTCGGGCGTCCCCTTCTTGAAAATTCGGTATAACACGCAGGCATTCAGAAACTTATCTCCCTTGAACCCCCACGCCTTGGTCTCGATGATCCGGGAAAGCGCCATGTAGTGGCACCCGAACGCGGCGTCCAGCAGGTCCAGCGCCTGCGTCAGGTTCTGCAGGCGGTTCCCCTGGTTGGAGCCGAGGCCGAGATATACACTGACGAAGGCCATTTAGCTCAGCTTCCCGTAGTCGTCTTCCTCGTAGTCGAGCCCCAGGTCCACGCGGGCCTCCTCGGACAGCATGCTGCGGTCCCAGACCGGTTCGAAGGTCAACTCGATCGAGCAGCCCGTCACGCCGGGCACCCGTTTCACGCTGTCCTCCACCTCGTGCATCACCTCGTCCGCCATCGGGCAGTTCGGGGCCGTGAAGGTCATCACGATGGACACCTTGCGGTCCTTGTCGATATTCAACTCGTAGATGAGTCCGAGATCGTAGATATTGACCGGGATCTCCGGGTCGTACACCTGCTTCAGCGCCAGGATCACATCGGCATACAGCGGCTGCAGCGCCGCCACGTCCTCGGCGGTGAGAACATTCTCGGAGAGATTCCCGGTCGAGCCGGGAATGACGACGTCGTCATGGCCGACCTGATCGGCCATCTTTTCCTTGGCGGCGGTGTCGTTGGCCACCCATTTGATGGTGTCAATCATAGACACAAGCCCGTTGGCGCGGGTCGGAGAAAGGTTTTCCTTCAGGCCGATCTGGTCGATGAAGCCGAAATCGTCCGCGGCGATCTCCGCCGGCGTGCGGCCGGAATAGACGCTAATCAACAGCGAAATGATGCCTTTGGTGATGATGGCGTCGCTGTCGGCCCGGAGCGACTGGCAGCCCTTGATGAGCTTCTCCTCCGTCTTTTGCTCCTCCGGATAGGCCTCCAGGGCCTTTCCGAGCTCGATCAGGTACTCGTACTTGTCCAACCACTCATCGTACATCGAGAACTCCTCGATGACCGCCTGTTTTTTCTCTTCTAAACTCATAATCCTGTAATAGATTTCTCCACTCGCTTCGCTCGGTCGAAATGACAAGAGGTCTTTTTGTCATTTCGAGCGGAGCCCAAAGGGCGGAGTCGAGAAATCTCATATTAGCATAGCAATCGCTTTATTCAAACTCTTCACGAAGTATTCCGCCTCCTCCATCGTGTTGTACGGGGCGAAAGAGATGCGGAGCATACCGGTGACGCCGAAACGGTCCATCAGCGGTTCGGCGCACATCTGCCCGGAACGGGCGGCGATGCCCATCTTATCCAGAATCAGCGCCAGGTCCTCGTGGTGCGCACCCTCGACCGTGAAGGAAAAGAGCGGCACTTTCACCTGCGTTCCACGAGGAACACCGAACAGATGGATGCGGGGATCGGCCGTCAAGGCTTCCAGCAGATAGTGCGTGATGGCCCATTCGCGCTGCGCGACCTCCGGGTCCTCCTGGAACTGCCGGGCGAGCCGGAGGGCTTCCTGCAGCGTCGGGACGGCATTGAAATTCTGGGTGCCCGCCTCGAACTTGCCAGGGACCGGTGCGAAGGTCGTGCCGGAGAACCGGACCGTCTCGATCATCTCTCCCCCGCCCATATACGGCGGCATCGCCTCGAGCCACTTTTTCTTTCCGTACAGCACGCCGGTGCCGGTCGCGCCGTACACCTTGTGCCCGGAGAACGCGTAGAAGTCGCAGTCCAACTCCTGGACGTCAACTTTCGCGTGGATACTCCCCTGCGCACCATCCACGAGCACCGGAATGCCGTTATGATGCGCAATCCGAATGATTTCCTGCACCGGGTTTACAAGACCTAACACATTGGAAATGTGAGAGATAGCTATGATTTTGGTGCGCTGAGAAATCAATTTTTGCAGGGTCTCGACCTGTAGGCCGCCGAATTCGTCAATCTCAAGGACTTTCAGCTCGGCCTTTTTCCGCTGGCAGAGAAGCTGCCACGGGACGATGTTCGAATGATGCTCGGCGACAGATACGATGATCTCGTCCCCTTCCCCGATGAACGCTTCGCCGAAACAGGACGCGACGAGGTTGATGGACATCGTCGTCCCCGAAGTGAACACGATCTCTTTCGGGCTTTCGGCATTCAGGAAATCGGCCACGATCTCCCGTGTCCGCTCGTACTCCTCCGTCGCATCCGCCGCCAACTTGTGCACGGCGCGATGAATGTTCGCGTTCACTGTCGATGCCAGCGTGCGCTCCTTCTCGAGCACGGCCAAAGGCCGCTGCGCGGTCGCCGCATTGTCCAGATAGACAAGCGGCTTTCCGTACACCTGCTGCGCCAGGGCCGGGAACTGGCTTCTGATTTCCTCTACCGTCATACTTCTTTGATAAGTCTGCAAATTTACATATTTTTGCGTTATGATTGATTATATTAAAGGACAAATCATTGAGCTGACACCCACCGAGCTCATCCTCGAATGCGGCGGCATCGGGTACAGCATCCTCATCTCCCTGCAGACCTACGAGAAGATGCAGCTTCAAACCCAGACGGTCGCCTACATCCACCACTATATCCGAGAGGACGAGGAACTCTTCTTCGGCTTCGCCACCAAGGACGAACGGGAACTCTTCCGACTCCTGATCGGCGTTTCCGGCATCGGTGTGGCTTCCGCTCGCATGATGTTGTCCTCCCTGACCTCCGACGAAATCCGCCAGGCCATCCTTTCCGAGAACATCGCCCGGATCAAAAGCGTCAAGGGAATCGGCCTCAAGAGCGCCCAGCGCCTGGTTTTGGAACTCAAGGACAAGATCGTCAAGGGCGCCGGCACCGACAATACCACCATCTTCAAGACCGATAACAACGCAATTGTCGACGAGGCCACCACGGCCCTGGTGATGCTCGGCTTCAGCAAGGCGGCCATCGCCAAAGTCATGCCCTCCCTCCTCAAAGACAACCCCAACCCCCGCGTCGAAGACCTCATCAAAGCAGCCCTAAAGAAGCTGTAAAAGTCCATTCCGCCCTCGGCGGAGAAAGGGTATAGGTTCCCGAAGGACTCCGCTTCGCTCCGGCCCCTCCCATTGTCTCCTGCGTCCCCGCCGAGGCGGGAACTTGTATCCAACGGGCCCCTCCCCCTGCCCGTGTCCGGGGGTGGACACGCCTTCGGAAACCTATACCCTTTCTCCAATGCCGGGGGCTCAAAATTGCTACGAACGGAGCCAGAGGGTGTTTGTTCCGAAACCTATGGCCACCCTCGGCCATATAAGAGGGAGGGGCCCGAAGACGGCGCAAGCCGGCTTTGGGAGGGGTCGGAGCGAAGCGAAGACGGTTTCGGGACAAATACCCTCTGGCGGAGACAATGTTCTACGTGGAACAAAACAGCCAGAAGAAAACCTTTATCTACCGAAGTAAACCAGGAGAACGGAGATGTCGGCGGGGGAGATGCCGGAGATGCGGGAGGCCTGGGCGATGGTGGCGGGGCGATAGCGCTTCAGTTTTTGGCGGCATTCAATGGAAAGACTCTGGACTTTGTCAAAGTCGAAATCGGCGGGAATCTTGATGTATTCCAGCCGATTGTTCTTTTCGGCCTGCTGCTTTTCGCGCTCAATGTAACCCGCGTACTTGATCCCGATCTCGACAGATTCCACAACTTCTGGAGAAAATGTTCCATGTGGAACAATTTTCATCAAATCGGCCAGCGAGAGCTCTGGGCGAGCCACCAACTCAGCCAACTTGCGAGAATCAGATAGGGGAGCTGAGCCCATGGATTGCAGATAGTCATTCACGACATCGGCCCGGACCTTCTTTGATTCACAGTAATCCTGAAGCTCGGCGACCTGCTCTTTCTTGTGACAAACCGCAGCATAGCGATCTTCGGAAGCGAGCCCGATCTCATGAGAAAGCTCCGTCAAACGGAAGTCTGCATTATCCTGGCGCAGCAAAATACGGTATTCAGCACGAGAAGTAAACATCCGATAAGGCTCGTCTACGCCCTTATTGATCAGGTCATCAATCAGCACACCGATATACGCCTGGTCCCGGCGAAGGATAAACGGGTCCTCCCCTTTGAGCTTCCGATGAGCATTGATACCAGCCATCAAACCTTGCGCGGCCGCCTCCTCATAACCCGTGGTACCATTGACCTGGCCGGCGAGGAACAGCCCGTCGACCACGCGGGATTCAAGCGAATAGTGCAGATATTGCGGATCGAAGTAATCGTATTCCACGGCATAGGCCGGCTTGAAGACCACGCATTTCTCCAGCCCAGGAATGGCATGCAAGGCATCCAGCTGCACGTCCAGGGGCAGCGAGGACGAGAATCCTTGCAGGTAATACTCGTCATTATTCCGACCTTCCGGCTCCAGGAATAGCTGGTGGGAATCCTTGTCGGCGAAGGTGCGGAGCTTGTCCTCGATGCTCGGGCAATAGCGCGGGCCGCGACCGTGAATCAGACCCGTGAACAGGGGAGAGCGGTCGAAGCCGGAGCGGAGGATGTCATGGACGGCCTCGTTCGTATGGAGGATGTAGCAGTCCATTTGCGGGAGAGATTTCTCCGCGCGGCCTGCGGCCTTGGTCGAAATGACAGAAGAAGAACCTTTGGTCGAAATGACAGAAGGTTGAATCGCAGAGGGAATGTCAAGGAAAGAGAAGCGGGCGGGTTCGGGATCGCCGACCTGGACGGGAAGTTTCGACAGATCCACCGAGCGGACATCAATCCGCGGGGGAGTGCCTGTCTTCATCCGGGCGGTCGGAATGCCGAGGGCAGCGAGCTGGTCGGAGACGTGATACGCCGAGAGCTCGCCAATGCGGCCGCCTTCGAAAGAGTGCGGGCCGATGAACATCTTCCCGTTCAGGAAGGTCCCGGCCGTCAAAATAACCGCCTGAGATTTGAAAATTGCCCCGGTAATCGTACGGACGCCCGCCAAAACGCCATTCTCAAAGAGAAGATTTTCGACGAAATCCGCGTAAATGCTTAAGTTAGAGCAACTTAACAAGACTTCGCGCCATTTCAGCGAAAAGGCGAGTTTGTCGCATTGAGCACGCGGACTCCACATCGCCGGGCCCTTGGAACGGTTGAGCATCCGGAACTGAAGCGTCGCCGCGTCCGTGACGACGCCTGTCCATCCGCCGAGCGCGTCGATCTCCCGGACGATCTGTCCTTTGGCGATTCCACCCACGGCCGGGTTGCATGACATCTTCGCAAAGCCGTTCAGGTCGGGGGAGACAAGGAGGACGGACGAGCCGAGCGAGGCCGCGGCCATCGCGGCTTCGCAGCCGGCGTGACCGCCGCCGACGACGATGATGTCGAAGCGAGAGGTCATACGAGCTCCCGGAGGGAAAGATAGTAATTCTCCTTGGCCCGCATTTGCGCGATGTCCTCCTTGGTGTGGTCGTCGTAACCGATCAGGTGCAGGACGCCATGGACAATCACGCGATTAAGTTCGTTCTCGAACTCGGTCCCATAGAAGGCGGCGTTCTCCCGGACGGAGTCGACACTGATGAAGAGGTCGCCGTTCAGGCGGTCGCCTTCGCAATAATCGAAGGTGATGATGTCCGTGAAGTAGTCGTGCTGCAAGTACTTCATGTTCACGTCCAGGATGTAGTTGTCCGAGCAGAAAATGATCGAGATGTCGCCCAGGCGGCGGATCTCGCTCTCGGCGACGAGCTTGAGCCAGCGGTTGGTGAGCCGTTTCTCCTTGAAGGCGAACTTCGTATCTTCGGTGAAGTAAGAGACCATAACGGGAATTTTGTGCAAATCTACAAATAAAATAAATATCTTTGTAAGATTAGTCAATGTTCGTGATTTAAAGAGAGAATGAGTCAATTCAAGACAGAAAAAGCGGTATTCGTGGGCGTCGTCCTGGAAAAGGGAGGGGAGCGCAAGGTGCAGGAATATCTGGACGAGCTCCAGTTCCTGGCCGAGACGGCCGGCGCCATCGGCGACAAGATGTACATGCAGCGGATGGACCGGCCCGACAAGGCCACATACATCGGCACGGGCAAGCTCCAGGAAATCAAGGCATACTGCGAGGAGAACGAGATCCAGTACGTCATCTTCGACGACGAGCTCACCGGCACCCAGCAGCGCAACATCGAGAAGATCATCGAGTGCTCCGACGTCATTGACCGGACGAGCCTGATCCTCGAGATTTTCGCCCAGCGGGCCAAGACTTCCTATGCCAAGATGCAGGTGGAACTGGCTCATTATCAATATATGTTGCCGCGACTCGCCGGCATGTGGACGCACTTGGAGCGGCAGCGCGGCGGCATGGGCACTCGCGGCGGTATGGGTGAAACCCAGATCGAGGTGGACCGCCGGATTGTCAAGCAGCGGATCTCGAAGCTCAAGGAGGATCTGAAGAAGGTCGACCGCCAGATGGCCACGCAGCGCAGCAACCGAGGCTCCCTGGTGCGCCTCGCGCTCGTCGGCTACACCAACGTCGGCAAGAGCACCCTGATGAACATCCTGGCGAAATCCGACGTCTTCGCGGAAAACAAGCTCTTCGCCACCCTCGACACGACCGTCCGGAAGGTGGTCATCGAGAACTGCCCGTTCCTGCTGTCCGACACCGTCGGCTTCATCCGGAAACTGCCCACGCAGCTGGTGGAAGCATTCAAGAGCACCCTGGACGAGGTCCGGGAGGCCGATATTCTCGTACACGTCGTGGACATCTCCCACCCCGACTTCGAGGAGCAGATGCAGGTGGTGGAACAGACGCTCCGGGACATCGACGCCGCCAACAAGCCGGTTTTCGTCGTATTCAACAAGGTCGATGCGTACACTTACGAACCCTACGACGAGTTCTCCCTCACGCCCAAGGAAGCCAAGAACCGCACCCTGGACGAGCTCAAGAACAGTTGGATCGCGCAGGAGAAAACCCCTTGCATCTTCATCTCCGCGACGCAGAAGATCGGCATTGACAAGCTGAGGAATGACCTTTACAAGATGGTGGCGGAAATCCACGCAGGCCGGTATCCTTTCAACAACTTTTTATGGTAAAACGAACGATTCTCGTCGCGCTGGCGCTGCTCTCCCTGGCCGCGTCCGCCTTCGCCCAGGAGGACACGGAAAGCGCCTTCGCGACCATCTTCCGCGGAAAGCTTCCGGCCACCTATCCCTACCGGCACAACGGGACCTACTACTGGGACCGGAAAGAGTTCCAGCAGGGGGATGTCTGGTATAACGGCCGGTTGTACCGGGACATTTTCCTCAACGTGGACGCCGTCAGTGGCGAGCTCCAGGCCCGGCCGGTGGACGGAGTGATCGCCGTCGTCCTGGTCACCGACCAGGTGGCCTGGTTCACGATGGGCGAGAAGCCCTTCGTCAATCTCCGATATCTGGGCTGGCCGGAGGCGCCGGAAGGGTATTTCGAGGTGGTCCGCGACGGAGAAACGCCGCTGCTGCGCCGCGTGTCGAAAACCCTGCGCACGGACAGCAACGGTTCGTCCTATGCCATCGGCTACGAAGATCCCGATTACGACTATACGGTCAACAACTATTTCCGATTCCAGGAAACTTTCTTCGCCCTGGAGCAGGGGAGACTGAAGATAATCAGCCGGAAAAACCTGGCCCGGCGGCTGAAAGCGCCGGCCGGAAACCCGATCCTCGGCGCGGACCGGGTCGCCTGGCATTCCCATACGGACAAGACGCCTGACGGGCAGGTGCCCGCGGCGAACCTTCCGGGTACCGGTATTGGTCTACCTGATTCCTATTTCGCTGAAATTCAAAAAGATACCATTACAGTCCAATACGCGGATTCTCCCCTTCTCGCAACCTATCGGAACAAGGTTTACACCGTAGGAGTCCCGGGCCAGAACAAAGGGAGTGCGGCCAATCGGGTTCGCGGCGCCGTGACGGAAGCCGAGACCGGGGAGCCGATGTACGGCGTGGTCATCTATGACGACATAACGAAATCCTACACCCGGAGCGACCGGAACGGGCAATACCGGATCTCGCTGCCGGCCGGGGAGAATGTCCTGCATTTCAGCGCCGACGGCAAGGAAGAGCTGGACCTGCGGGTGATCGTCCATTCCGACGGCGCCCTGAACGTGATGATGACCGACAAGGTGACGATGCTCAAGGAGGCCGTCGTGTCGGCCGAGAGCATGGCCCAGCACCGGAACACGGAGATGGGCGTGGAAAAGGTGAGCGTGAAGACGATGAACAAGATTCCGTCGGCCTTCGGGGAAGGGGACGTCATCAAGGCGGTCCTCACCCTCCCGGGCGTCAAGAGCGTCGGCGAAGCTTCCGGCGGCTTCAACGTCCGCGGCGGCAGCGCCGACCAGAACCTCATCCTGTTCAACGGCAGCACCATCTACAACCCCTCGCACCTGTTCGGCATCTTCTCGGCCTTCAACCCGGACATTGTCAACAGCATCGAACTCTACAAGAGCTCCATCCCGGCGTCGTACGGCGGGCGCGTTTCCTCGGTCCTGGACGTGCAAAGCAAGGACGGAAACATGGAAAAATGGCAGGGCTCGGCGGGTATCGGCCTGCTGACCAGCCGTTTACATGTAGAAGGCCCGCTGGCGAAGGGGAAAACCTCCGTCATCGCCGGGGCGCGCACCACCTATTCCGACTGGCTGCTGAAGCGGCTTCCGCAGGAGAGCGCCTACGCAGGCGGCTCGGCGGGCTTCACGGACGCCAACCTCGGCATCACCCACCGGTTCGACGAAAAAAACACCCTGCAGGCCTACGCCTACTATGCGACCGACCGCTTCTCCTTCGGCGGCGACACGACCTTTAATTACGGCAACCTCAACGCCTCCCTGGCCTGGAAACACCGGACCGCGGAGGGCCGCCTGCAAGTGAGCGGAGGCTATGACCAGTACCGGAACCGGATTTCGGCCCACGAATGGGGGGCCGGGGCCTATGACCTGGACACCTGGATCCGGCAGGCCTTCCTGCGGGTGGACCGGACCCGGAGGCTGACCGAAGCGCACGAGCTCGCCTGGGGCGTCCACCTGACCGGCTACGCGCTGGATCCCGGCGTCATGGCGCCGTATGGGGACGATTCACAAGTCGCCGCGCGCTCGCTGGACCGGGAACTCGCGCTCGAGCCGGCGCTCTACATTTCCGACACCTGGAAGCCGACGGACGAGTTCTCGTTGGAAGGGGGCGTCCGCCTTTCCGGCTTCAACGCCGAGAAGGGACATGCGCTCTACGGGATGCCCGACCTCCGGCTCGCGCTCAAGTATTCCCCGGCGGAGAACCTCTCGTTCAAGGCCGGCGTCAACTCGCTTTCCCAGAACATCCACCTGATTTCCAACACCTCGGCCGTCTCGCCGATGGACACCTGGAAACTCAGCGACGACCGCATCAAGCCCACCTGGGGCTGGCAGGCCGCGGCCGGCGCCTATTGGACCGAACTGAACACCGGCATCGACTTCACCCTGGAGGCCTATTACAAGAACACCTACCGGGCCCTGGACTACCTGCCGGGAGCGACGCTGACGATGAACCCGAACCTCGCCGACGACCTCGTGCCGGTCCGGGGCCGCGCCTACGGCGTGGAACTGATGGCCCGGAAGACCACCGGCAAGATCACGGGCTGGGTGTCCTACAGCTATTCCCGGGCGCGTCAGCAGGAGATGGGGGACCGGGGCTACGAGGCCATCGCCCACGGCGACTGGTACAACGCCCCCTATGACAAGCCGCACGAGCTCAAGCTCGTGTCCAACTTCGCCCTTACGCACCGGTACAGTTTCTCGGTCAATGTGGACTACTCCACCGGCCGTCCGGTCACGGTCCCCTACGGCATGTACTACTTCGGCGGCACCTACCGGATGGCCTATTCCACGCGCAACGCCTTCCGGATCCCGGACTATTTCCGCACCGACGTGGCGTTCAACATCGACCCCGGCCACTACCTGAAGGCGATCGCCCACACGGTCATCACCATCGGCGTTTACAACGTCACCGGCCGAAAAAACCCTTATTCCGTCTTCTTCAAGACGACTCCCGCCGGAGAGACGAAAGGCTATATGCTCTCCGTCTTCGCCACCCAGATCCCGTACGTGAACCTCAACCTCCTGTTCTGATGAGAAAGATCCTGACCTTGCTCGCTGTTACCCTGTGCGCGGCGGCCTGCATCTATCCTTACACGCCGGAACTGGAAGAGGCGCCGGAAGGAGTCCTGACCGTGGACGGCAACATCTCCATCGGCGACGTGTCCACCGTCCGCCTCGGGTCGCTCAGGCCGCTGTGGACGTCCGAAAAAACGCCCTATAGCCCGGACCTGGGGAAAGCGAAAGTTTGGGTGGAAGATAATGCTGGCTCCCAATATCCGGGAACCCTGGACCTGTCCGGATCGGCCGCCCATTCCGACGTCGTCGGCCCCGGGTATGGCGACCTTTACAATCCCACTCCCTCGTTCATCATCCATACGGAGGACGCACCGGCGGACCGGCAATACCGCCTGTGCATCGAAGCGCTGGGGGCGACGTATGCCAGCGAATGGAGCGAAATCGCCCCGGCCCCCGTCATCCGGAAGATCGATTTCGTGTGCAAGAAGAACGACGACCAGGTCACCGTGGCCGTCACCGTGGAAGGCGGGGACGCCGGAACCGGCTATCTGCAGCTCTCCTTCGACGAGACCTGGGAGTTCCATGCGGAGTATTTTCCCTCGTTTGTTGTCAACACGACCTCCTGGGAAATCCAGCCCGGAACGCCGCCCGGATTCGAGGAAACTTGGTTCTATTGGTGCTGGAAGACGGCGGACAACCACGCCGTCTACCCGGTGGATTATACCAGAATGGCCAAAAGGGGCGTCACGGCCTGGCCGCTGACGCGCTTTCCCCGGACCGACAGCCGCAACCACCGGATGTATTGCATCCGGGTCAAGGCAAAGACCCTCGACGAAGCCAGCTACCGGTTCCTGAAGAACCTGGAGGAGAACACGGACGGGGGAGACAACCTCTTCACGCCCACCCCGGGGGAAATCGCCGGTAACCTCCGCTGCGAAAGCAATCCCGAGCGGATGGTCCTCGGCTACGTGACCATCGGCAGGACCGTCTGGAAACGGGCGTTCCTGGATAATCGCTATTACCAGGACCACGCTCCCAGCCGGGCAGGGATCGCCTACCCGACAGAATCGAATTACTCGACGGTTTATTACCAAGGCTACCTGCCGCTTTTCTTGAACGACAACTGGGAACGGGATCCGGCCGAGGAAGGAGAATACGGCTGGGGTTCGCGGCGCTGCTACGACTGCGTCGCCGCCGGCGGAACGAAACAGAAACCTGACTATTGGGACCAAAGCCAATGAAAAAGATATCGACCTTGCTCCTGGCGCTCGCCGGGATGCTCGCCCAGGCGGCGCCTGTGGAACGCATCTACGTCTCCACCGACCGGGAGGTCTATCTCGCGGGCGACGCGGTCTGGTGTTCCCTGTCCTGTTTGGACGGAAACGGCCGTTTTTCGGACGAAAGCGCCGTTTCCTATGTGGAACTCGTCTCGCAGGAAGGAACGGCCTGTACGGCCAAAATAGGCCTGCTGGGCGGCCGGGGCGCTGGCTCGTTCCGGATTCCGGCGACCGCGCCCACCGGCACCTACCGGCTCATCGCCTACACAGCGGTCAATGCGGCCGAGGAAGGAACGCCCTGGCTGGCCGGCTCCCGCCTTCTGACCATCTTCAACAGCACGTCTCGCGCCCGGGTGGCGGACGGGGTGGAAATCGTCCCGGAAGCGCGCTATGAAGTGCTCCGGCCCGCTCCCCTGGCGGCCGAAGGCGCGCTGGAGATTTCCACGCGCGTCCGCGTTCCGAAAGGCGCTCCCGCGGTCTTGAACCTGCACAACGGGGGAGAAAACGCCTCCATCAGCCTCTCTGTCTTCCACGAGGACGACCTCCTTCCCGCCGACAATTCCCATACCCCGGGCCGTTTCCTCCAGACCCGTCCCTCCTGGTACGCCAGCCTGAAACGGCCGGTTCCTGTGGAGCACGACGGAGAAGTCGTCACCGCCCGCCTCCGGGGGACAATCCTGAAAGGGGAGGAAGACCTCGCCTTCGCCACCCTGTCGGCGGCTGGTTCCCCCACCGACCTATACATCGGCCAGTCCGAGGGAGATGACCGCCTCCGCTTCTTCACGTCCAACATCTACGGCGACCGGGAAATCGTGTGCGAGGTGTTCCAGCTGGACCGGAAGGAAGGATATATCGACTTCGAGAGCCCGTTCCTGTACCCAGAACTGGGTTCCCTGCCGAAACTCCGCCTGAGTCCGTCGCAGCGGTCGGATCTCACCGCCCGGAAAGCGGCCCTGCGGGCCGAAAAGGCGCTCCGCATCGACACCCTCACGACCTTCATGGCGCACCGGGAGGACCTTCTGCTCTCCTCCGTCGCTCCCAGGCGATACCACCTGGACGACTATACGCGCTTCCCCTCCTTCCGTGAAATCATCGTCGAAATCATCCCCGAACTCCACCTGCGGACTGAGAAGGGAAAGCCTTCTCTCCTGCTCACTTACTCGGACGCCCTCCGCCGGCAGTTCGACGTGACCGACGACATCCTCGTGATGATGGACGGGGTGGTCCTGACCGACCTGAACCTGCTGCTGGACTTCGACGCGATGCTCATCGAGGACATCGACCTCTATGACGAGCCCTTCCTCTGCGGCAAGACGCCCTTCTTCGGGCTCGTGAATGTCATCACCAAGAAAAACTACGTGACCGCCCTCCATTTCCCGGCCAATGTGCGCGTGCTGGACTTCCAGGGGGTCGCCTACCCCGTGGCCTACAACGGGGCCGTCCCGAAAGGGGAGGGACAGGACCTGCGACAGCTCCTCTACTGGCATCCCCTCCTGCAGGTGGACGCCGCCTCCGACTACCGCATCGAGTTCACCGCCCCCGGCTACGCCGGCCGCTTCAAGGTCGTCGCGGAAGGTTTCACGGAGGACGGAAAGCCCGTCTATCAAACGTTTACCTTCGATGTGGAATAAAAAACAGGGCGGCCCGCAAGGGTCGCCCTGAATTCGTAAGTCTCACCTGTTAGGGGAGCGGCTTGAACATCGTCGTACGGATACCGCCGTCATAGGTATATCCGTTGTAAGGGCCACCCTTGATGACGAAATCGTAGTTGTCGACAACGAGCCCGCCAGGGGTCATCTTGACGACAACCGGGGTCGTCAGATCCTCGAAGACATCATACTCGTTCTCCGGATCCACGGCAACGAAATAAAGGTCGCCCTTCACATTGGAAGCCGTAAACGCGAACTGGTTGCCCGGAATCGTGATGGTCATGGCGTCGAAATCGACGACGGCATCAAACTCAGCTTCGGTGCCCCAGAGGTTGCCGATCTTGATGTGGGTGTCATCCACCTTGGTGATCGTCATCTCATAGGGATCGCCTTCCACAACTCGCTCGGTCAGGTTGTAGTCGTAAGCTTTCCACTCGCTGAGCAGCCAATCCCAGTCGAGAGGTCCGCCCTGGTAATAGAAGGGCACGGCGTCCACTTCCTGGACCACACCGTCCGCAACGCCGCCGACGACGATCGTGTAGAATCCGGTCTGTACATCCTTGGGAAGCGGAACCCGGACCGTCGAACCGTCGAAGGCGACGGCTTCGTCGGAAACGAGCTTCTCGATCCCGGCGGCAATGGCATCCTCGTCGGCACCAGGCACGATAACGGCAACACCGCCCTCCAGATCGGCACCGAGGGTCACAGACGCCTCTCCGTAGACGGTGCCGTCACTCTCCGTGAAGAGACCGGCATAGTTGGCCTCCACGGCATAGTCCTTGGGCTCATAGCCCGGGAAAATGATGGTGATGTTCGCAGGATTCTGCGTCAGGTCCCAACCGCCCAGTCCGGAGATATAATAGAACGGAGCGATTTCGACGATAGCCGGAATGCCGTTGTCCTGGAACAGGACCACCTTGCTGCCCGCCCATTTGGACTCGTCAGCCGAATACGACTTAAAACCGGCGGGGTGGCAGACGTCGATATGCTGATCGGCCGTACCGCCCGAATTGATGTCCCCATAGGAGATTCCCGACCACGCATCGTCGAAGTAGACCAGGCCGGCCTGGGTGAAGGAGACGTTGCCGAACTTGTCACCAGCCTTGGTCACGTGGATGATCAGGTCCTCGGACTTGGCTCCCATGAATTTCTGGATATGGTACTCGTTCGGGTCGATCTCGCTCTGGTACACCTGGGGCGTGAACGTCTGACCGGTGAAGTAGTTCTCAGTGAGCTGGGCTTTGCCGAGGGACTTGAGCGGGGTCGGATACTTGTAGGTAACCGTCAGCTCGGACTTTCCGTAAGGAGTGCTCTCGTCGAAGATCGTGAAGTTGACGGGGTAGTTCTTGGCGAACTCCCAATCCGAAGGCGTGATCGGGAAGGTGAGTGTCGCCTTGTTGCTGCCGGCCGCGAAGTTCGCGGTCACGGAAGAGGCGCTGGAGATGAGGCCGGACTCGTCGACAACGGAGACGGTTGCCGTGGAGGCCGATCCGGTCTCGAGACGGAAGACGTCAATGCTGACGGACTGCGTCGTATGGCTGATGTTGACCGACGTCGCCTGGTCCGAAGAAAAATAGTACTGCGCACCGCTTGCCTGGGGACCGGGCTCATACGTGGACTTTTCTGTGCAGGAGAAAAGAGCCGCCGTGGCGAAGAACGCCAGGGAAATGTATGCTAATCTTTTCATATTCTTTGCATTGAATTAGAATGTCGTAACCTCTTCAGAATCCTTCAGCGGGTAATCCGGCTCAGGATTGTTGGTGCAGGCCGTGTTGTAGTTGGTCTCGGTCTGGACGATGCAGAAGTTCATCCAGTCGGGGGTCGTTTCCTTGTTGTAGCGGTTCGTCTCGTAGTGGTTGGTACCCGGATAGCTGCGGATGACACCCTTCTGGAGACGCTTGATGTCCTTGGTGGCCAAGCCTTCGCCCCAGAATTCGATTCTGCGCTGCCACCAGATCTCGTTGATGAACGCGCTGGTGCTCTTGTTATAGTACGCCTCGTTGTGCATACCATAGACATATTCCGCGTCACGGGTCTTCGCAAAAGCGGTCAGGAGCTGGATGCCTTCGGCCTCGTTCATCCGGCCGGCGGCCTCCGCCTCGATCAGGTACATTTCCTCGACACGCATCATCGGGACAGCCACGACGAAACCGATATACTGGTTGTTGCGTCCGGCTTCGCCGCCGGCCGTACGGAACTTGAAGTTCGTACCACCGTTCGGGTTGTTATTGCCCACGTTGGTTTCGTAAATCCAGTCCGGATGGTTGGTGTAGGCGGAAAGGGCGGCAATAGCCTCCTCTTCACCCATGCCGTCGATGGCGAAATCGGCAAAGCACTTCTTGCGGAAGTCGGATTCCGGAACGGTCTCATAGAGGTGACGGTCGATGTGGATCGGACGGCCGTAGTTGGCGGCATAACCGCAACCGGAAGTGGCAGGATTGATTTCCATGCACATCCAGGAACCCCAGCTGGAGTCGGCGTCGTTGGCCTGGATGCAAGGGTTGTCGGACTTGAAAGTCATGCCGAGCATCCAGGAGCTGTTCGGGGTGTTGAAGCCCGTCTCCCAGCTGGTATAGGCGGCCTCGTCCATCAGGGTGTAACCGGCCTGGGCCTTCTTGGCATACTCTTTCGCCTTGGCCCAGTCACCCATCAGCAGGTAGGCGCGGGCCTTCAGGCCATAAGCGCAAGCCACGTCAGGGGTGTACTTGTCCGGGCGGCGATAGAAAGCAAGGTACTCTTCCGCATGGTCGAGGTCGGAGATGATGTGCTCGAACATATCCTTGTTCTTCAGGCGGGGATTCTCACGGAGCTGTTCGACCGTGGTGGCCTCATCCACCCACGGAACGGTTTCGGCTTCGCCGTCGACATAGCAGGGCTTGTTGGCGAACATCTGGGCGAGGTCCAGGTAGAAGTAAGCCCGGTAGAAGTAGGCGATACCGGCGCCCGGCTTCAGGGCGTTATCTTCCGGTTCAGCACCCACGGAAGCGAGAACGGCGTTGCAGGCCTTGATGTGTCCATAAAGGATCGTCCAGGCATACTGGGAGTTCGCGGTGGTTCCGCCGAGACCGCGGATCGTGTACCAGCTGTTGAACCAACCGTTGGTCAGGTTAGGCTGGACGATATCCTGGCCCATCGAATCCCATGCGATGTAGAAACGTGGGTAGCCGAAGTCATTGGCATCGGTGCCGCCGCCGTAGTTGGGGAAGCCGCAGAGCGTGGCGGTGATGGCATCGACGAAACGGTCGATGGCGCCCGGCACCTGCGCCTGGGTCGTCGTAACATAGCTGGTCTGCGGGAAAGTCTCCTGAATGCAGCCGGCGGCCAGCGTCAGGGAAGCGAAAGAGACCAGGGAGAGTTTCAGTATATTTTTCATAATCAAATCCTCCTCAAATTAGAAAGTAACCTGAATACCACCCGAGATGTTGCGCACGGGAGAATAGACATTGGTGCTGGAGGTGCCGGAGAAAGAGGCACGCGGGTCGAAGCCCTTGCGGGCGGAGATGTAGCCGAGATTCTCACCGACGACATACACGCGGATGCGGCTGACAACCTTGTCGATGCCCAGGCGGGCGACCGGGACGTTGTAACCGAGAGCCACGGACTGGAAGTTGAAATAGCTGGCATCGGTCAGGGAACGGTCGCCGGCCATCGTATACTGGTCACCATACTGCCAACGAGGGATGTCGGTGTTGGGATTCTCCTTCGTCCAGGACTTGAAAATGTCCTTATGGTAGTTGTAACCGGCATCGGAACCGGACGTAGGCGGGGTCATGAGCTTCGAATAGACGTTATCGGAGATCTTGCCGCCGACCTGATAGTCGAAAGTAGCGCTGAAGTCGAAGTTGCCGAGACGGAACGACGTGTTCAGGCCGCCGAAGAACTTCGGAAGCAGGGAACCGTGAGTATAGCGGGAAGCCTGGCCGATGGCGTTGGTCGTACCGGAGTGATTCTTACCGGGCTTGTTGGTGACGTTGTCGGTAACACCTTCCTTGCCGCCGGCGGGGCTCAGATCCTCGTCGTACCAGTAGAGGGCCTGACCGGTTTCCGCGTCGAAGCCGGCATACTCGTAGGTCATGTAGTCGCGCATGACGCCGCCCGGGGTCCACCAGTAGCTGCTCTCATAGTAGCCTTCGTTGCCTGCGAGCTTTGACTCAGGCAGGGCAATGATCCACGCGTAGTTGGTGGAGATGTTGCCGCCGATGTTCCACTCGAAATTGTTGGTGCGGACCGGGGTGAAGTTGTAGGTGAACTCGATACCACGGTTGCCGATGTCACCCACGTTGCCGTAGTAACCGCGGGTACCGCCGGACTCAGGGATGGAAATCCAGAAGAGGAGGTCGGCGGTCTTCTTGAAGTACGCATCCAGGCTACCGGTGATCCGGCCCTTCAGGAAGCTGTACTCGACACCGATGTTGGAGTTGGTCGTGGTCTCCCACGTGATCTTTTCATTACCGATGGTGCGGAATTCCGGGGACATCGTGGTGTCGCTGGCCTTGTTCAGGGTGTAGGTGTCGATGTAGGCGTAGGAGCGGATGCTGTCGTTACCCTGCTGACCGATGGAAGCCTTGAGCTTGAGCTGGTCGATCCAGGTGGCGCCGGAAAGGAAGGACTCCTTGTTCATGATCCACGCGGCGCCCACGGACCAGAAGTTACCCCAGCGGTGGTTCACGTCAAACGTGGAGGAAGCGTCCCGACGGAAGGAAGCGGAAGCGTAGTATTTCTTGTCATAGTCATACTGGGCGCTGATGAAGTAACCTTCGACGTTGTAGTTGGACGCACTGGAAGAAGTGCCGGAATAAAGGACGTTCGCAAAGGCGTTGACCTCGAGGATCTCCGGGGAGAAACCGCCCTGCGCGGTGATGCCCATGCTCTTGCCCTGCGTCTTGTAGTACTCGTGACCCAACAGCACGTTGACATTGTGATTGCCGAACGTGTCGTAGTAGGTGAGGGTCTGGAGCTGGTTGAAACGCAGGTTGTTGGAGGAACCCTTATAGAGTTCGCCGTTGACACCGACCTTCGGACCGTAGTACGGGTTGTCATAGCTGGTGGACAGGGTCTGTCCCCAGTTGATGGTCGACTGGACGGTCGCCTTGAGGAAGCTCGTGATGTCGAAGTCGGCGGTGAAAGTACCGGTCATGTTGCGGCCCTCGTTGTACACCTTGTTGTAGCGGTTGGAACCGAAGGGGTTACCGGTCTGCATGAAGCCACGGCCCATGCCGTAGTTGGTGGCGGCCACACCGTAGTCATACTGCTCGTGACCGAACTCGTCGGTACGGATGACCGGGTTGCCGTTCGCATCCATGACGCGGACATACACCGGATAGATCGGGGCGATGTAGGTCGTGTAGTACATCAGGTTGGTCGAACCCCAGTCGGTGCTCATGTTCGGGTTGGACTGCTGGTGGGACTGGGTGAAACCGACGTTCGCGCCGATTCTGACCCACTTCTTCACCTGATAGTCGGCCCGGATGCGGGCGGAGAGACGCTGGTAACCGGAGTACTCGATGATACCGTCCTCATTGAGATAACCGAGGGAGGCATAGAAGTGACCGCGGTCGGTACCGCCGTTGACGGAAACGTTGTAGTCCTGGCGGACAGCGTTCTTGTAAGCGAGCTGGGTCCAGTTGTCCGGCTGCAGATAGTAGGTCTCACCGTTGAACTTGTACGAACGGCCGAGGATGGCGTTCGGGTTCAGCTTGCCGTTGCTGCCGACCAGGTACTGGCCCTCCGGGAACGTATAGACATTGTAACCGAGCTGGTTCATCATGTTACGGTTCGCGCTTGCGAAAGCGTTCGCGGGCGTGGAGCCGGTCGAGAGGAAATAATTGTTCAGCGCGGCATAGTAAGCCTCGTAGAACTGGCCGGGCTCGGTGATGACGTCGTAGTCCTGGACGCCGCGGCTGTTCACACCCACGCGCATGTCCACATTGACCTGCGCGTCGCGGGAACGGCTGCGCTTGGTGGTCACGAGGATGACGCCGGCGGCGCCACGGGCACCGTACAGGGCGGCGGAAGCCGCATCCTTCAGGACGGTGACGCTCTCGATGTCACTCTGCGGGATGTTGGTCAGGCTGGCCGGATACGGAGCGCCGTCGACGATGACGAGCGGATCGGTCGAAGCGGACAGGGAGGAGATACCGCGGATGTTGATGCTACCGCTGCCGGCACCCGGAGCGCCGGAGGCACCCTTCATCTGGAGACCGGCCACCTGGCCGACCAGGGCGTTGGTAACATTGGTCGTCGCGCGCTTCTGCAGTTCATCGGCTTTCATCACGGCCGCGGAGCCGGTGAAGGCCTCCTTCGTGGTCGTACCGAAAGCGACGACGATGGTTTCGTCCAGCAGATTGGTGTCCTCTTCCATGACGACGTTGATGATACGGCGTCCTTCCACAGGAATCTTCTGGCCGACGAAGCCGATGTACGTGACGGACAGGACGGCGTTCGACGGAGCGTTGATGGAGTATCGGCCATCTGCACCGGTAATGACGCCATTGCTGGTACCGTCAACGATCACCGCTGCTCCTTCAAGGGTGGCTCCCGTCAAGTCGGTCACCGTACCGCTGATGGAGATATTCTGCGCGAAGGCGGACACCGACGCGAGCAGAATCGCAGCAGTCATGAAAAAAAGTTTCACTTTTTTCATAAGCTTGATAAGGTTAGTTAAACATAATATTGTGATACAAAATAAATTGCGTTGTTTTGTATCGAATACACTCCTAAATTGTCACTCAAATAGTCTTTTCAAAGGTCATTTATAATGACATATGGCTGCAAAGTTTGGAAACAATCTTGAATTATGCAAATATAAGGATTATATTCAAAAATAAAACAGTGTTAATGATTCAGATTTGTAAATAAAGAATTGATAATATATTACAAGGTCGAATTTACTAATTATTATTAAATTATAAAAAGAACTAACAATTTATAATATTTTAAAAAAAACTATAAAAAAGTGAGTTTTGGTGCCAGTTCCTACCCTTTTATTGCCTTTCAAGCCCATATAATGGGGTTTCTGGCGTATCTATTAACCTAAAAATGCCCTCTAAACTGATTTCAGGCCTTTTCCCTACGAAGTAACAATTTGGAGGTTAATGTATGAAAGCGCACAAAAAGACAGCAGGAACCGGATGATTCCTGCTGTCTTTTTACGTCATTCCCGGCTTGACCGGGAATCTCTTACTCGCTGAACCTCGCCTTCAGATACTCGCGGTTCAGTCTCGCAATATGGTCGATGGTGACGTGCTTCGGGCACTCCATTTCGCAGGCGCGGGTGTTCGTGCAGTTGCCGAAGCCGAGTTCGTCCATCTTGGCGACCATCGCGCGGGCGCGGCGGGCGGCTTCCGGCTTGCCCTGCGGCAGCAGGGCGAGGGAACTGACGCGCGCGGCCACGAACAGCATCGCAGAGCCGTTCTTACAGGTGGCGACACAGGCACCGCAACCTACGCAGGCGGCGGCGTCCATGGACAGTTCCGCGATGAAACCGCCGGCCTGGAGGATCTTGTCGAAGGCCTGACGGTCCACGACGAGGTCCTTGATCACCGGGAAGGCGGCGCTCCGCCAAGGCTCCACGGTGATGGTGGCGCCCGGCTTGAAATGACGCATGAAGAGCTGGCAGGTGGTCACCTGGTCGTCCGGACCGTGGGCGCGGCCGTCCACATACAGGGAGCAGGCACCGCAGATGCCCTCGCGGCAGTCGTGGTCGAAGGCGATGGGTTCCACACCCTTGCGGATGAGCTGGTCGTTCAGGATGTCCAGCATCTCCAGGAAGGAGGCGTCCTCTTCCACGTCGGTGACATGATAGGTCTCGAAGTGACCCTTGGCTTTGGCGTTCTTCTGACGCCACACTTTCACGTTATATTCCATAATCGTCGTTAGTCTTTATAGTTACGGGTCGCAATCTTGATGTTCTCATACTTGAGCGGCTCCTTGTGGAGTTCCGGAGCGACACCTTCGCCCTTGTATTCCCAGGCGCCCACATACATGAAGTTCTCGTCGTCGCGCTTGGTCTCGCCCTCTTCCGTCTGCATTTCCTCGCGGAAGTGACCGCCGCAGGATTCCTTGCGGTTCAGGGCGTCGCGGGCCATCAGTTCGCCGATGTCGAAGAAGTCCACCAGCCGGAGGGCTTTTTCCAGCTCCTGGTTGAATTCCTCGTTCGTGCCGGGGACGCGGACCGTCTTCCAGAATTCCTTCCGGAGTTCGCCGATTTCCTCAATCGCCTTCTTCAGGCCGGCCTCGTTGCGGGCCATGCCCACATACTCCCACATGATGTGGCCGAGCTTCTTGTGGATGCTGTCCACGGTCTCGGTACCCTTGACCGCCAGGATCTTCTCGATCCGGTCAAGAACGGCCTTTTCGGCCTCGGCAAATTCAGGTGCGTTGGTGTCGGTCTTCGGCTCCGCAAACTTATGGGACAGATAGTCACCAATGGTGTACGGGAGGATGAAGTAACCGTCGGCCAGGCCCTGCATGAGGGCGGAAGCGCCGAGACGGTTGCCGCCGTGGTCGGAGAAGTTCGCTTCGCCGATGGCATACAGGCCCGGAATGGTGGTCTGGAGGTCATAGTCGACCCAGAGACCGCCCATGGTGTAGTGGATGGCCGGATAGATCATCATCGGCTCCTCCCAAGGGGAAGAGGAGGTAATCTTCTCGTACATCTGGAAGAGGTTGCCATAGCGCTCTTCTACGCGCTGGTGACCCAGGCGCTTGATGGCGTCGGCGAAATCGAGGAACACGGCGAGGCCGGTCTCGTTCACGCCGTAACCGGCATCGCAGCGCTCCTTGGCGGCGCGGGAAGCGACGTCACGGGGAACCAGGTTACCGAAGGCCGGATAGCGGCGCTCCAGGTAGTAGTCGCGGCGCTCCTCAGGGATCTGGGAAGGCTTAATCTCGTGCTTGCGGAGCTTGAGGACATCCTCCATGTTGTTCGGCACCCAAATACGGCCGTCATTACGCAGGGACTCGGACATCAGGGTGAGCTTGCACTGCTGGTCGCCGTGGACCGGGATACAGGTCGGGTGGATCTGCGCGAAGCAGGGGTTCGCGAAGAAAGCGCCCTTGCGGTAGGCCTGCATCGCAGCGGAGCCGTTGGAGTTCATCGCGTTCGTGGACAGGAAATAGGCATTTCCGTAACCACCGGTGGCGAGGACCACGGCATGGGCGCCGAAGCGCTCGATCTCACCGGTCACGAGGTTGCGGGCGATAATACCCTTCGCCTCGCCGTTAATAATGACGAGGTCCAGCATCTCGTGGCGCGGATAGCTCTTCACGGAACCGGCGGCGATTTCCTTGTTCAGGGCCGCATAGGCGCCGAGGAGCAGCTGCTGACCGGTTTGTCCGCGGGCGTAGAAGGTACGGCTCACCTGGACACCGCCGAAGGAGCGGTTCGCCAGATATCCGCCGTATTCGCGGGCGAAAGGAACGCCCTGGGCGACGCACTGGTCGATGATGGCCGCACTTACCTCCGCCAGGCGGTACACGTTGGCCTCACGGGAACGGTAGTCACCGCCCTTGATGGTGTCGTAGAACAGCCGGTAGATGGAGTCGTTGTCGTTCTGGTAGTTCTTCGCGGCGTTGATACCGCCCTGCGCGGCGATGGAGTGCGCGCGGCGCGGAGAGTCGGAAATGCAGAAAATCTTGACATTGTATCCGAGCTCACCCAGGGAGGCGGCTGCGGATGCTCCGCCGAGGCCCGTACCGACGACGATCACCTCGAGTTTCCGCTTGTTGTTCGGAGAGACGATCCGGATTTCGGCCTTGCGCTTCGACCATTTCTCGGCGAGCGGCCCTTCCGGAATCTTGGAGATAAGTTTAGAGTCAGCCATAAAAGTTATAAATGAGAAATTATAATTTCAGATGTCTTGCAATTTTACGCAAATTCCCGGATTTTTCCAACTTAAAGTAGGACTATTTAGGAAAATCGCTTAATTGATAAGCCTTATAGGGGTTTTTATCCGGCTGCCCCAGGGAGGCCCACATGATGCCGCCCTCGAAAACGACGGAAGCGGTAGTGATCGTGCGAAGGATCGGCGCACCGCTGCGGGAGATCTTGTTGATCAGGAAGTCGTGGTCCCATTCGGAAATGGGAATGCAGGTTTCGGCAAGCAGGCTGCAGGCTTTTTCATAGCGGTCCACGCCCTTGCGGTCCGCTTCCCGGCCCTGCCAGGTGAAGTTCGTAACCACCCGATATCCAGTCGGTTCCTCGTTCACATCGTACTTGGCGCGGATCTTCCAGTTGTCCATCTCATAGTAGACCGCGCCGCCCTGGGCGTCGATCACGCCGAAATTGGCTTCCACACCCATCGGCTTGGACAGCGTGTCGATGAAATGCTCGAAATCCTCCACCGTCGCGCAGATTTCCAACGCGCGGTACATCAAAAAACCTTCCCGGTCCATTTTCTCAGACGGCACATCGTCCTCCTTGAGGTCATACGTCGCCGTATTCATGATGCTGAACCCAGCGCTGTTCGTCCCGGCCCAGATTTCTTTGTCCAGCGGCACATCGGTATTGACCAGACCGATGAATGCGTACTTCTCGCCCTGGAACCACCGGATGTCGTTCGTCTTATGGCTCGTATCCCGATGCTTCATCATCACCGGCCTCCCATCGGCCCTGACCTTCCCGCTGATGATCACCGACGTGCACGCCAGCGCCGGCACGGCCGCCAGCGCCAAGAAAAGGGTAAACAATATTTTTTTCATATCAAAAGAGGGTTCCGTTGTCGTCGGGATTGTATTTGCGCTGGGGGAGGCAGGATTCCATGCCCAGGTGCTGATAGGCGAGGTCGGTGGCGACGCGGCCGCGCTGGGTGCGGATGAGGAAGCCTTCCTTGATCAGGAAGGGTTCGTAGACCTCCTCCAGGGTGCCGGCGTCCTCGGAGATGGAGGTAGCCAGCGTGCCCACGCCCACCGGACCGCCCTTGAAGGTGGTGATGAGGGTGCGGAGGATTTTATGGTCGATGGAATCGAGGCCGCGCTTGTCGATCTTGAGCTTGTTCAGGGCGAAGCGGGCGATATCCACGTCGATGCGGCCGTCGCCGAGCACCTGCGCGAAGTCGCGGACGCGCTTGAGCAGCGCGTTGGCGATGCGCGCCGTGCCGCGGCTGCGAAGCGCAATCTCCAGCGCCGCGTCGTTGTCAATCTCGATGTTCAGGATGGTCGCGCTGCGGATGACAATCTTCCGAAGGTCCTCGGTATCATAGTATTCCAGCGCACAGTTGATGCCGAACCGGTCCCGCAGGGGAGCGGTCAGGAGGCCGCTGCGCGTCGTCGCGCCAATCAGCGTGAAAGGATTCAGGGAGATGCGGACGCTCCGCGCGCCGGGCCCCTTGTCGATCATGATGTCGATGACATAGTCCTCCATCGCAGAATACAGATACTCTTCCACTTCGGGGGAGAGACGGTGGATCTCGTCTATGAAAAGAACATCGCCCTTTTCCAGGGAAGTCAGAAGGCCGGCCAGGTCGCCGGGTTTGTCCAGCACGGGGCCGCTCGTCACCTTCATATTGACCCCCATCTCGTTCGCAATGATATGTGCAAGCGTGGTCTTACCCAGGCCGGGAGGGCCGTGGAACAGCGTGTGGTCCAAGGCCTCGCCGCGCATCTTGGCGGCTTTGATATAGATTTCCAGGTTCGAGACGATTTCCTTCTGTCCGGTGAAATCATCCAGCTGCTGGGGACGGATAATTCCGTCCAATTCATTATCTTTGCGGTCGGTTGTGCTGCGCGGGTCGAATTCGCTCATGGGCGGTCGGGTCTGTTTCAGCTACAAATATAGTATTTTATTATTGAAATTGAATGATGTTTATGTTCCTGTCAATTTGTTGAAAACTAGTAGGAACTAATTGAATATCATTTAATTGATTGCTTTGAAAACTGTTGAAAACCGGGCTTTTTCCCCGTGGATAACCTGTGGAAAATGGAAGCGTATAATTCCGTCCGAGTTATCCACCATTCCATCAACAGGGTTATCAACAGCTTTTCAACAGCGTTTTTGAGCGGAATGTTGATAAGTCAAACATCGACAGCCTTGCTCCGCCGCAGGATGAATTCCACGAAGGAAACATTCTGCAGCGGGCTGTTTCTGTCTGCCCGTTGGTTCGTCCTCTCCCAGATTGCCGAAAAAGGAACCCATCTCGTCGTCCTTCCTACCCGGGAAGCGGCGGAATACTGCAGCGCCGACCTGTATAATTTAGTAGAAGGTGATTGCGTCTTTTTCCTGCCGGATAGCGGCGGCGCCGTGGAACGGAGCAATTACAAATCATCCCTCGGCGTCCAGCGCACGGCCGCTATCGGCAAGATGATGGATCCGGGCAAGGGCCCCTTGTTCATCGTCACTTATCCGACGGCCTTGGAAGAACCGGTACCCGAACAGGAAAAGATCACCGGTGCGCTCCTGACCGTCAGCGTGGGACAGGAAATTTCTTATGATATTCTGCGCGATACGTTGGTACAGCTGGGATTCGAACGCGTGGACTTCGTTTCAGCACCTGGACAGTATGCCATTCGCGGCGCGGTCATCGACATATTCTCCTATTCCCTGGACCATCCATATCGGCTTACTTTCTTCGGCAACGAGGTTGAAAAGATCCATACCTTCGACTGCAATACGCAGTTATCCATCGACAAGGTGGAAAAGGCCGAAATCTATCCGGATATCGTCGCCGGCGGCCAGGGGGAGGGCGGCGTGAGCATATTGACGCTCCTGAAAGAAGATGCGGTGGTATGGCTGGATTCCTCCGATATGTACAAGGACCGTCCGTTCTTCCCGGAACTGTTGGATTTCCGGCACGTGTTTCTGGAAATCCCGCTCCAGAGCCAGGGGGTGGACAGCGTGGCTTTCGCCATCGCGCCGCAGCCGGTGTTCAACAAGAACTTCGAACTCCTGCTTTCGGATATCCGGACCAAACTGGAAAACAATTATAAGGTCTGTATCTACGGCGAAAAGGAATCCCAGCTGGAGCGGCTCCGGTCCATCATGCTGCAGGACGAACATGCGCTCCTGCCGGAGTTCATCAAGGGAAAGAATATCCATGCGGGGTTCATAGACAACGAGGACCGCATCTGCTGCTATTCAGATCACGAAATCTTCGACCGTTTCCACCGCGTCCGCCTGAGAAGGACGGTGGAAAAGTCGGAGCAGCTCACCCTGAATGACCTGAGTTCCTTCAATCTGGGTGATTACATCGTCCATATCGACCATGGCGTGGGCGTCTTCGGCGGCCTCGTGAAAATGACCGACGACAAGGGACGGGTCCATGAGGTCGTGAAACTGATGTACCGGGACAACGACGTCGTCTTTGTCTCTGTCCATTCCCTGCATAAGATTTCCCGTTTCCGGTCCAAGGAAGGGGAAATGCCGCGGATCAACAAGCTCGGTTCAAAGACCTGGGCCACCATGAAGACATCGGCCAAGTCCCGGGTCAAGGATATTGCCAAGGAACTTATTCAGCTCTATGCGAAGCGCCGGGCCTCGAAGGGCTTCGCCTTCTCTGCCGACAACTACCTCCAGGAAGAGCTTGAATCCTCTTTCATGTACGAGGATACCCCCGATCAGGAAAGGGCGACGAAGGCGGTCAAGGAGGATATGGAGGACAACTGCCCGATGGACCGCCTCGTCTGCGGCGACGTGGGCTTCGGCAAGACGGAAGTGGCCATCCGCGCCGCTTTCAAGGCTGTTTGCGACTCCAAGCAGGTGGCAGTCCTGGTGCCGACGACCATTCTCGCCCTCCAGCACTTCGAAACCTTCAAGTCCCGTCTCAAGGGACTCCCCTGCACGGTCGATTACGTAAGCCGCCTGCGGACGGCGAAGGAAGTCACCGAGATCAAGAAGCGTTTGAAAGAGGGGAAAATCGACATCCTGATCGGCACCCACAAGGTGCTGGGCGCCGGTTTCGAGTTCAAGGACCTGGGCCTGCTGGTCATCGACGAGGAACAGAAGTTCGGCGTGGCGGCAAAGGAAAGGCTGCGGCATCTGAAGGCTTCCGTCGACACCCTGACCTTGACGGCCACCCCGATTCCGAGAACCCTCCAGTTCTCCCTCCTGGGCGCGCGCGATCTCAGTATCATCAGCACCCCGCCGCCGAACCGGATTCCCATCCAGACGGAAATCATCCTGTTCGACGAGCAGGAAATCAAGAGCATCATCAACTACGAACTGAACCGGGGCGGCCAGATCTTCTTCCTGCACAACAAGGTGGAAGAACTCCCGGCCATCCACGACATCCTGCACCGGCTCGTTCCCGACATGAAGATCTGCGTCGCGCACGGGCAGATG
>CACZXH010000027.1 GCA_902785065.1 uncultured Bacteroidia bacterium | reverse complement strand
GTGTGCGCCTGCATCAAGCAGTTCCTGGAAATTAGTTCTGGACATAATGTCTTTAAAGTCTTGTTTTGTTTTTCTCTTTCTTCAATCCGGAGTAGCGCCATCAGGCGGTCTCCGCAATTTTTCCGCAGTCTCGGCAATCCTTGTTGCAGCTCGGGAAGATTCGCATCCTCACCGGGATCGCAGGATTTGAGTGACCGGACTGTGCAAAAAAGTAAATCAGTCCGATTCGCATAACGCTTGCTGAACTGGAAGCGACGACGTGCGCCAGGCTGACCGGGCTTCTTACGCTCGACCTCACGGGCATCGCGGGTGAGGAAACCGGCGGCCTTCAGGGAAGCGCGGTAGGCTTCCTTGTCGACCTCGCAGAGGGCGCGGGAGATACCCAGACGGACGGCCTCGGCCTGTCCTTTGGTACCACCGCCCACGAGCGTGACCTTGACGTCAAACTGACCCGTTGTGCCGGTGACCTCGAACGGCTGGTTCACGATGTACAGGAGGGAATCCTCCTTGAAGTACTCGTTCACCGGGCGGCCGTTGACGACGATGTTGCCAGTGCCGGCGACAACATAAACACGAGCGACTGCTGATTTACGTCTTCCAAGGGCGTGTTTCTGTTCCATGTGCTCTGTTTAGATTTCGTTTAAGGTAATGGTTTTGGGATTCTGCGCCTGGTGCGGGTGCTCAGCGCCTGCATACACATACAGGTTGTTGATGAGCTTGTCACCAAGACGAGTCTTCGGAAGCATTCCGCGGACGGAACGGCGGATGAGTTCGGCCGGCCGGGATGCAAGGATCTCCTTCGGGGTGGTGAAGCGCTGTCCGCCCGGATAGCCGGTGTAACGGACATAGACGCGGTCGGTCATCTTCTTGCCGGTCAGACGGATCTTGTCGGCGTTGATGACGATCACGTTGTCGCCACAGTCCACATGCGGGGTGAAGCCGGGCTTGTTCTTGCCGCGGAGCACGAGGGCGACGCGGGAAGCCAGGCGACCCAGGATGAGGTCGGTTGCATCAATGACGAGCCACTCCTTGTTCACAGTCGCCTTGTTCAGGGAAACTGTTTTGTAGCTAAGTGTGTCCACTGTCTTGATAGTTAATGGTTTAACAATAAAAAAATGCGATCCCCACACTTTTTGGGGACCGCAAAGGTAGTAATTATTCGGGATATATCCAAATAATATCAGAAGGGAAGGGTGCCGTCGACCCACTCCACGTCGGTCTCGGGATAATCCATCTGGGAGACGAACTTCTTGCCGGTCAGGGTGCGGCCGTTGCCCGAGTGGTCGGCGATGGTGTTGCCGCTGCCTTCGTTGAAGTACCAGGATGCGATGAGATCGGAGCCGGAAGCGTCCTTCTTGTACATGTTGCCCGAGATGTCTGAAGCGCTGCGGGCGCTCTTCCACACACGGGTGTAGGCGACGTTGCCCTGCACATAGCGGTTGCCGTCACAGGCGTTGCCGATGATGAAGGAGAACGGGAGCTGCCACTTCGCGCCCACGCCGTTCATGTCCACGCCATGGTCCTTGAGGTTGGCCGTGGCCTTCTGCTCGCCGTTGACATACAGGTACGCCTTGCCTTCGCTGCGGGAATACACAGCGGCCAGGTGGACCCATTCGCCGGTCTTCCAGGGTGTCGCGAGCTTGATCTCGTTATACTCGCCGTTGGACTTCTGGTCCCCGCCGCAGATGAGCTGGAACTGGCTGTCCTCGGTGCGAAGGAGGAAAACGCCCTCCACGCCCATGATGGACTCGTTCTTACCGGGGTTGCCCGCGGTGTTGACCCAGGTTTCCATGGTCACCTCGTCCAGGGTGGCGAGGTCGGACGGCCAGGTGTAGTCAAAGAAGGTAGTCTTCATGTTGACGACCTTGGCGTCCACCGGCTGGGGCTGGCCCGGAATGTAGTGGAAGATGGCGTACTTGCCGTCGAAGGCGGAGCCGTTCGCGGTCACGCCCACGGCGAAGGCATAGTACTCGTCCTCGTCGCTGCCGTAGTAGTCATAGGTCTGGTCCGGCAGATCGGAGGAAGCGTAGTAGCTGAGCCATTCTTCGTTCTCGGCCGCGCGCGCCTTCATGAAGCCCACCAGGTCACTGCCCACTTCGCTGGCTTTCGCCATGAAGATCATGTGCATCGGCGAGGTGCAGGCGGTCAGCTTGAAGCCGAAATAGGTGCTGCCCCACTGCTCGACATTGCCGAAGGAGCCCTTCCAGGTGCTGCTGCAGTCGGTCCAGACCAGGTCATTGCCCGTCACCTTCACGGGGATGGAGGCCTCGAGGTCGCCGAACTTGGCGATAATCTCGGCTTCGCCCGGGTTGCCGGCCACGACCGTGTAGTAATTGCTGTAGTACACGCGCAGGGTCACGACGGATTCGTCGGAGGAAGTGAAGGTGATGTCACCCGTATCGGTGCAGTCGTCCGGCAGAAGCTTGGCGCTGAAGTAGTTCAGGGTCTTGCCGGCCTTGAGTTCGATGGAGCTGATCGGGTTGTTGTTCCAGCCCTGGGTGAACTGGATGCCGGTGGCGTGGACCGGATCGGGCTCGCGGGCGGTAAAGTTGTACACGAGGTACTCGCCGGTGAACTCGAACTCGGAGTCATAGCCGAGCACGTAGGCGACGGCCTCGCCCTTGTCCTCGTAGGTCTTGGTCTGGGTCTCACCGGTGCCGAAGAGGTTCTTCGGGCTCTGGCCGGCGTCCTTCCGTTCTTCGACCTGCTCATACACGGTGTTGGCGATGGTCTCGACATCCGTGAACTTGTCGGCGGAAACTACGCCGAAGTAGGCGTATTCCCCGTCGAAGCCCTCGAGCTTCACTTCCTCGTTGGAACCGGAAATCCGGCCGTACCAGTCCTTCTTCCACTTCGGAGTGTCCGTGATGGTCCAGACGCCGGTGCGGTCGACGAGCGTGATCTTGTCGGCCACGGTCACTTTGCAGGAGGCGGTCAGGCCGTTCTGAGAAGCGGTAATGGTCGCCTCGCCCAGGCCGACGGCCTGGATGAAACCGTAGCTGACGGTGGCGACCTTCTCGTTGGAAGACTTCCACTCGAAGTCCTGCTTGTCGGTCGTCTCTTCCGGCAGCAGCATGGCCTTGACCTTGGTGGCACGGCCGACGAGGAGGTTGATCTCGCTCTTGTTAAGCTGGATTTCCGTGGCGGGAACCCGCTCGGCGAACACGTTCACGATCGCGGTGACGCTCTGGTTGCCGGCTTCCGCCGTAATCAGGGCGACACCCTTGGCGAGCGTGGTCACGTTGCCTTCCGCATCGACGGAGGCGACGGAATCGTCGGAGGATTTCCAGGTGAGTTTGTCCACGACGGCGTCCTCCGGGACGAGCGCGACGGTGAGGGCCACCGGCTCGCCGATGACCACGTAGCTGGTCTTCGGGCTGATGGAGAGACCCTGGAGGGTTTCTTCGGCCGCCGCAGGGACCGGAAGCGGATTGGTCGTATCCTCATAGGTGTCCACCTTCGTGCAGGCGAACGCACTCATGAGGGCCGCAGCGGCAAAAATGGAAAATATCTTTTTCATTTCTTTGTCTTTTATAAAGTTCCTTTGATATGGAGCGGCGCAGTCGCCACCCCGTTGACGGTGATGGTCAATGTTTCCTGAACCTCGGTCCGGAGGCGCTTCCACCGGGCGTCATAGACGCCGCGGAGGTCCGCCCGGCTCCGGGCCGGAATCGTGGCCGGCGCGTAGAGCTTCACGCGGCGGGGCGCGGAGATCTCCAGGGTCATTTCCTCGTCCGTGTCGTTGTACAGGGGGATCGAGAACGCGAAGTCCCCGAAGGAATCCCAGGCCAGCGCATTGACGGACGTGTCGGTCCTCAGGCCCTGTCCCAGGTCTTCCGCATAGCGGATCTTCCCTTCCGACTCATCCCGGAGCACATAGCCTTTCACAGCGATGGAACTCAGGACGTTGTCCGTGCCGTCGGAGGTGACCACGGTCAGGTAACGGGTCTGGTCGCCATAGAGGCTCTTGGGGTCGAAGACCGCCACGAGGACGCCTTTCCCGCCGGGGCGGAGACTCCGCGTGTCCACCTCGCCGGTGAAGCACCCGCAGGTGGAATGGACCTCCAGGATGGTGACCGTCTTCCCGGAAACATTTTCGTAAGGGTAACGGAGGGTGATGGCACCGCTGTCAAAGCGTACCGTGTCCACAGCCTGCTCCGGCTCCGAAAAGCGGAGCAGCGCACTCCCCTGCGCCCCCGCCGCCAGCGGCAGGCAGAGGCACAGAAGGATCGCTATGGTCCGGATCTTTTCCATTATTCGGGGCAGCGGATGTTGGCTTCGGTATAGGAGACGCTGCCGTGGGCGATACCGTCATAACCGTTGCCGGTGAGGTCCTTGCCACGGTTCTCGGCATCCAGCTTCCAGTAGCCCAGGAGCTTGTTCTCGCGGGCTTCCTTCACCGGGTCGGCGATGGAGCACTGGCCGTTCACGAGCTCGGTCGGGGACAGCAGGCGGCCCCATACGCGGGCCTCGCTCACCTGGCCGTTCAGGTAACGGCCCTTCTCGGACATGCCGATGGCGAACTTGGAATTGTACACCTTGCCCAGGTTGATACCCTTGCCGCCCATCGGGGTGGAGCTGTCCAGCTCGCCGTTGATGTACAGGTCGCAGGTCTGCTTGATGCCGTCGGCGACCACGGCGATGTGGTACCACTTGCCGGTGTCGAAATGGGCCTTGGAAGTAATGGATACGCCCTGACCGGCCAGCTGGAGCTGGTTCGGGTCACAGGAGATGTCGCCGAAGCGGAGGAGGAAGTTCTCCTCGACGCCGATCACCGAAGAGATGAACGGGTTGGCGGAGGCCCAGCTGTTGGCCTTCACACGGATTTCCATCGTGCAGACTTCCAGGGAGAGGGCCGGGTCGGAGACCGTGGTCGGCATCTCGAAGTAAGAACCGCCGGGGAGGTTCGCCGCGGAGGCATAGACATAGCCGCGGATCACGAGGAAGGCGTACTCCTCGCCCGGAACCGGACGCTGGGAGGTGCTGGTGCCCGTGATCTGGAGCGGGAGGCAGTAGATGACGCCGTTCTTGAAGCCGTCGATGTTCACCTCGGCGGTGACGGGCTCGGAGACGGCGCTGCCGGCCTTGATGACGGTGCTCTTCCGGCTCAGGGTGACATTGGATTCCGGAAGGAACCAGTAGTTGGTGCCCTGGGCCTGGTTGAAGGCCGCGAGGACAGCCGTGTCGCGGACCGGCTCGAAATTCACGGTCACATCCTTGTCCACCTTGACGGAGGAGGCGATTGTGAAGGTAACGGGGCCGGAAGTCTCCAGGAAGGCGGCCATCTCGCCGCTTTCATTGGCCTGGAAGGCGACGACTCCGTTCTCATAGAGACCTTCCGAGTCGATCAGGCTCTTCTGGCAGGAGGCCATCAGGGCGATGGCGCTGAGCGCTATGATGATCTTTTTCATACGGATGGCTTATTTGCTTATTTATAGTATTCGACCTGGGACTGGGCGCGGATGCCCATGATATGGTGCTGGTAGCGCATCTTCTTGCCCTTCTCGGCGCCCTCGGCCTCCAGACGCCAGTCGCGCTGGCCGTGGAAGGAGGCGAAGCCGCCCTTGTGGCCATACTGCTGGCCGCAGGTGGAAGGCTGGAAGTTCGCCATCTGCTCAAGGTTGTGGCAACCCTCGGAATAGGTGTCGCCCACGTTCTCGGTGACGATGATCTGCGCAGGGACCCAACCGTTCTCACGGTCAAGGTTGCTGCCGAAGTCGCCCTGGGAAGCCGGGCTGGCGCCGCCGGTGGAACCGTACTTCTGGTAGATCCAGAAGTTGCAGAGCTTGGCGAGGTCCTTGTCACCGGCGCTGGAGTTGCGGTCGATGATCAGGAGCGTACCCTCGTTGCCGGACTTGGGACCGATGAACTGGGAAAGGTAAGCCACCATCGTGTTGAACGCGGTGCCGCTGAGCGGGTCGCCTTCCGGTTCGTAGTCCAGGTCATAGCCGTCCAGACCGTACTGCTCGATCTCGTCGAGGAGCACCTGGGAGGCATAGACGCACCACTCCGGCCATTCGGGACCGCCTTCGGCGTCGCGGGAGTTCGCACCCTTGCCCGGGTGGGCCTGCACGTCGGCGCGGAGCGCGGCGTTGCCGGCGTCCAGGGCGGCGGACTCGAGCTCCTGGGCGGTCATCTTGCCCTGGAGGATCTTGCCCATGTTGTCATACTTGTAAGCCTCGTACGCTTTCATGAAGGAAGGGATCTGGGCTTCCATGCCCCAGCGGGCGTTCTCGAGGATGCGGGTGATGCGGCAGCCGACCACCTTCATACCCTTGATTTCCTGGCAGGCCTTCATTTCCTGGTAGTCCAGGGAACCCTTCTTGGGGCATCCGCCCCAGAGGTTGATCACGTCCACGCTGTCCGGGATATCCGCGAAGCGGAACGCCATCGAGCCGTAGTCGGCGAAGAAAATGTAGGAGATGCTGCGGGTGGTGATGCCGTCCGCATCGAACGCGGCCTTCTTCCAGTCCCGGAGGTTCTGGTAGTAAGCCTCATCCCCGATGGTGTTCACCGTGCCGGTGCCCTGGATGAACTCGGACCAGGCCTCGGCCTGGTGGATGCCGGAGGTGCGCTCGATCTCCAGGGACTTCACTTCCTGCACCTTTTCGCAGGAAGCGAGGACCAGGGCGGCGCCCATCAGAATATAGAGTGTCTTTTTCATGACCATTTCGCTTTAAGGGTTATTTGCGGTCCCACCATACCTTGGTGCCGCCATTGTCCGCCTTTTCGGAAGCGGCGTCCTTGGCCTCGGTCACGAGGAGGGAGACGCCTTCCTTGACGTTGGCGTTGTTGGCGGTATATTCGGAGGTCGGATACACCAGACGGCGGATCTGCTTCTGGGTGTCGATCAGGCCGCCGGAGTTGTTCGTGGCGGTCGGGATCACCCGCGGGTAACCGGTGCGGCGGAACTCGGCCCAGGCTTCCATGCCCTCGGGGAACATGGCGATGTACTTCTGGGTGAGGATCTGCTCCAGGTGACCTTCGGTCTCGCTCTGGCTGTCCCAGGAGACGGCGACGTCGGTGAGGTTGTTGCCATAGGAGTTGCCGCCGGTCACGGGATCCGTGTAGGAGCCCACGCCGTCCGTGCCGCGGAGGTAGGCGTCGGCGCCGGAAGCGCCGGCGATGGCGAAGCTGCGCTTGACACCGGCCTCATAGGCGGCCTTGGCAGCGGCTGCATCCCCCTGACGGAGGAAGTACTCTGCCTTCAGGAAGTCGGCCTCGGCGCCGGACATCCACTTGAGCGGATCGGCGTTGGTGCAGTTCACGCGGGACCACAGGGTGGACTTGGGATAGTTGCTGTCCACGGCGGCGCCCATGCGGACACCGTAGTACTTACCGTCAGAGCCGATGGTGAAGTAGGAGGTGCGGCGCGGGTCGTTGTAGCTGTTCATGTAGGTGACGATGGTGGCGCCGGCCTTGGCGTCGCCGTCGTTGAAATTGTACTCGATCACGTAGATCGGGTTCTCCCAGGCGCCGGCGCCGGGATGAAGGACGACGTCCTCCTGGATGAAACCGGCCGCGCTGGCCAGCGCCTTCTCGGCCTCGGCCTGGTACAGCTCCTCGTCGGCATAAGCGACGCGGGTGGCGAGACGCAGGCGGAGCGTGTTGGCGAAGGCGACCCACTTGGTCATGTTGCCGTAGAACACATTGTCATAGTCCTCGAGGTAGGTGGTCGTACCGCCGTTCACGAGTTCCTGGAGCGTCTCGATGGCGCGGTCCAGGTCCATGAACATGCCCCGGTACACCTCTTCCTGGGTGTCGTAGGCGACGTGGTTCACGCCCGTTCCCAGCTGGTTGTAAGGGATGGGGCCGTAGGCGTCGGTGACGCGGTGGAGGACCGCCACTTTCAGGACATCGCCGAGGGCGGCGTCGTAGGGGCTGTTCTCCCGGAGGGCGTTCAGCTTGGCCCAGGGAGCCATGGCGCGGACGAAAGCGTCCTCGAACAGGGCCTTGGTCCAGCCGTCAGCCACGAGGTTGTACTCGTTGGTCTGGTGGAAACCGCTGTTGGAGGCGGCCTCGTAGTTCGCGAAGATGTTGCCGGTCAGGCCCTGCACCACCTGGTAGGAGGCGGAACCGTATTCGTTGGAACCGTCATTCTGGTAGGAAGGAAGCACGTTCGCGATCATCTGGGAGATGTAGGATCCCGTACGCATGTTGTCGTGGTCCATCATCTCTTCGTTCGCCTGCTCCTGGTTGGTATTGCGCGCCGTAAAGTCCTTGACACAGGAAACGGTGCCCAGGGAGACGGCGACGGCGAGAGTAAGAGTAAGTATCTTGTTCATAGTCTGATGCCTCCTTATTCGTTAACGATACGGACGGTGACGCGGCGGTTGGCCTCCGGGGAAGCGGATTTGTTCCAATCGCCTTCTTCAGAGGTATAGGAAATCCGGTTCGGGTCGATGCCTTCGTCCCGGAGCTTCGCGGCCACGACGGCGGCCCGCTTCGCGGCGAGCTCGCTGTTGATGGCGGGCGTGCCCGTGGCGGAATCGGCATAACCGGTCAGGACGACCTTCGCGGAAGGGTTCTCCTTGAGCACCTGGCACATGCGGCCGAGCTTGAAGGAATCCTCCGGACGGAGATTCGTCTTACCGAGGTCGAAGTTGAGGTCGGTGACGTAGATTTCGGTCTGGACTTCACTGGGAACGACCTTGACCACTTCCTTCACCACCTCCACGGGGACCTTCTTCTCGACGACCTTCTCCACGATCTTCTCCACGACGCGGGTCTCAGGGACATAGATGGGAGCCTCGGCCTTCGCGGCCTTGACGCCCTTCTTGCCGAACTTCACCTTCACGGAGAAGCCGAGGTTGCGGGTGGAAGGAGCCATGAACAGGTCGATACCGGCACCGTAGTTGCCGGCGTTGGAGATCTGCTCGGGATCGAACGGGGCCTTGCACAGGAGCATCGCGAGGTTGCGCCCCACGACGGCGAGGTTCAGGCTCTCGATCCAGGGAATCCGCTTCGCCAGGGGAATGTCGTACCCGAGGGAGACCTCGGCGAGCCGGATGTTCGTCATGTCATAGACATAGTAGGCGCCGAGCGCGTTCTGGCCATCGGCGCCGGAAATGGTCTGCCAATAGTCCTGGGCGCTCACCTGATAGTAGTTGCGGGCGTTGCCGAAGATGCCGGCGGGGGCGAAGTTGAAGCCCTCTTCGCGGCCTTCGAGCGTGCGCTTGGTGACGCCGTAAGCATCCATCGTGGCCTCGGTGAGGGACACGCCCACACCGCCCTTGCGCATGGTGAACATGAACGCGAGGTTCAGGCCCTTCCAGGAGAACTGGTTCCGCCAGGAACCGGTCCAGTCAGGATTGGTGTTGCCGGCGTACCACATCGTATCGGGCGTGCCGTCATTGGGAGCCTTGTGCATGACACCGCCCTTGTCGGAAGGCGTCACGTACGGGGAACCGTCCTCGTTGGTCGCGAGGCCGGCGACGTACATTTCACCCACCGGACGGCCCTCGATGAGCCACATGGTGACACCGGAGGTGCCGCCCACGCTCTCACGGGTGCTCACGTAGTGCTCGCTGCCATTGGTGTAGTCCAGCAGCTTCGCCACCTTGTTCACGTTCTTGGTCCAGATCAGGTTGGTGGTCCAGTTGAAGTCCCCGAAGTCCTGTGTGAACATGCCCGAGAGTTCCACACCGCGGTTGTCGATCCGGCCGGCGTTCACGTAGTAGGTGCTGTAACCGCTCGTAGAGGCGTTGGTCGGGGTGAAGACCTGGTTGTAGGTGGAAGACTGGTAGTAGGTACCGGCCAGCTGGAGCTTGCTCTTGAACAGGCGGACGTCCGCGCCCACTTCCCAGGAACGGGTGCGCTCCGGCTGGAAGTCAGGAGCGGTGGCCCAGGTGTCGATGCGGGCGGTACCGCCCATGACCGGGTGCGTACCGTTGAAAATGAAGCGCTCCACCGGGTTACCCACCTCGGCGTAGGAAGCGCGGAGCTTGGCGTACGGGATGAAGTCGGACTTGCGGTCGAACATCTCGGTGATGAGCCAGGAGGCGCCTACGGACGGATAGAAGAAAGGTTTCACACCGTTCGGGCCGGCCATCTGGGAGGCCCAGTCCTCGCGGGCGGTCGCCTCGAGGAAGAGGTAGTTCTTGAAGCCGATGTTCAGGGTGCCGAACACGGACTGCGTCTGGTCGCGGAAAGTGGCCTTGTCGAAGGCCTTGCCCGTCGCCATGTTCGCGAAGGTGAACAGGTTCGCGACGCCCAGCAGGTCGCCGCCGAGGGCGGTGCCGCGGTAGAAGTAATCCTCGATGGAAGCACCCAGGACGGCGTTCAGCGAGAACAGGGCGTCGTCACCGAAGTTCTTGTGCAGGTTCAGGAGCACGTCCGCGTAGCTCTGGGTGGTCTTCTGGTCATTGTAGTAGTAACGGCCGAACTTGCCGGCGAACAGACCGTTGGAGGAAGCGTAGTGCTTTTCCTCGCCGATGGTGCTGTTGTTGTCCATGCGGACGCGGGTCTGGATGTCCAGCCAGTCGGTGATGTCGTAGCTCAGGGAGCCGCCCAGGATGTAGCGGTTCTTCTGGGTCTGGAACATATTGCGGTTCACGGTCCAGTAGGGATTCTGCATGGACATCTCGTAAGCGCTCCAGTACTGGGTCGGGAAGTTGCGGGTGGCGTTGTAGCGCTCGAACACCGTGTAGGCGTACAGGTTGTCCGACGGGGACATCAGGTACAGCGGCACCAGCGGGTTGTGATACAGACCGCCGGAGAGCATGTTCTGCTCGTTCACGCGGATGAACATCCCGAGGAAGCTCAGATGGAGTTTGTTGTCCAGGAAGTCGGCCGTGTGGCGGAAAGTCGCGTTGAAGCGGTTGTAGTCATTGTTCGGGATGATGCCCTGGGCGTCGGTGTAACCGGCGGAGAAATAGGTCGAGGAATGCTCCTGGCCGGCGGACACGCTGAAAGAGTGCGCGGAGTTGTAGCCGGTCTGGAAGAAATCCTTGATGCTCCAGGTGGGCGCCGCTTCGAGTTTGCCACCCCAGGAGGCGTAGGAACCGGGCTTGGCGCCGTATTCGCTCTGGCGGCCGGGAAGCATCAGCGGGGAGGAGAAGGTCGTGTTGTTGGAGTAGGACACGTGGAAACCTTCCTCACCGGTGCGGGAGGTGAGCATCAGGATACCGTTCGCGGCCTTGTAGCCATACAGGGCGGCGGCGGAGGCACCCACGAGGGCGCTCATGTCGGCTATGTCCTCGGAATTGAGCATGGACATACCGTCACCGGACAGGCCGGAGCCGGAATAGATGCTCCAGGAGTCGCCCGGCGTGGTCATCGACAGGGTCGGGAGCGGAATGCCGTCCAGGACGTAGAGGGCGTTGTTGGAGTTCTTGATGGACTTCGCGCCACGCATGACAACCTTGGTCTCACCGCCGGCGCCGGCGGCCGTCTCGTTGATCTGGACGCCCGCGATCTTGCCCGCGAGGGAATTGACCATGTTGGCTTCGCGCGTGACGAAGACCTTTTCGTCCAGTTTCTGGACATTGTAGGTCACGGCCTTCTCGGCGCGCTTGATACCGAGGGCGGTGACGACGACGCCCTCGAGGAGGGTCGAATCCTCCTGCAGGGTGGCGTTGATGACATCCTGTCCGGCAATGGCCATCACTGCATCCACCATTCCGATGTAGGAGAAGCGGAGCTGGGCAGCGTCGGCAGGAACTTGCAGCGTGTAGTGTCCGTCGAAGTCCGTGATCGTGCCGATGGTCGGCTGGCTTTCGACGACTACGCCTGCCCCGATCAGCGGTTCCCCGTTCGCATCCACCACGGTACCCGTGATGGTACGCGTCTCCTGGGCGAAGCCGAGGATCGCGACGAACAGTGAGACAGCGACAAGGCAGATTTTCCTTAAGCTGTTGTTACACATTATGTTGATAAAGTTTGGTTGGTGTTTATCGTTCAGGTATGGATGCAAAAACAGATTTTGCGGTCGCGAATTTACCCTTTCATCTTATAAAAAACAAACAAAAAGGACATTTTGGACAAAAATCCACCATTTTTGGACAATTTTACTTACAAATCGCAAGAAGACGAAAATCTCTTTTTTTACGTATCTTTGCACCGCCATGAGAATCGGGAACATAGACCTGGGCGAGCGCCCCGTGGTGCTGGCGCCGATGGAGGACGTGACGGACGCGTCCTTCCGGATCCTGTGCCGCGAGGCCGGGGCGTCGATGGTCACGACCGAGTTCGTCCCTTCGGACGGACTCATCCGGGACGCCTCGAAGGCCATCGCCAAAATGCGCACACTCGAGGAGGAGTCCCCTGTCGCAATCCAGATCTACGGGCACATTCCCGAATCGATGGTCGATGCGGCCCGCATGGCTGACCGCGCAGCGGAGCTCGCCGGCGGGCACGGGGCCGACACGATCGACATCAACTGGGGCTGCCCGGTGTCCAAGATTGCTGGCCGGGGCGCCGGAAGCGGTATGATGCGGGAGCCGGACAAACTCGTCGCCATCACGAAAGCCGTCGTGGAAGCCGTCAAGACGCCCGTCACCGTCAAAACCCGCCTGGGTTGGGACGACAGCTCCAAGATCATCGTAGACCTCGCCGAAAGGCTGCAGGATGCAGGCATCCAGGCCCTCACCATCCACGGCCGCACCCGCTGCCAGATGTACAAGGGCGAGGCCGACTGGACCCTCATCGGCGCGGTCAAGAACAATCCCCGGATGCACATCCCCATCATCGGCAACGGCGACATCAATTCCGCGCAGCGCGCGAAGGAGATGTTCGACCGCTACGGCGTGGACGGGATCATGGTGGGCCGCGCGAGCTTCGGCCATCCCTGGATCTTCACCGAGATCCGACACCTGCTGGACACCGGCGAGGAGCTGCCGCCGATGAACGTCCGCGACCGCGTGGCGCTCGCCAAGCGGCACTTCGGTCTGTCGCTGGACCTCAAGGGACCCGTCACCGGCGTCTTCGAGATGCGCCGCCACCTGTCCTGCTATTTCAAGGGCCTTCCGGGCTTCAAGGAGACCCGCATCAAGCTCGTCACTTCCAAGGATCCCGACGAAATCCTCCGCACGCTGGACTATGTCGCGGAAAGATGGGGAGATGAGGCGCCGGCGGCGGAATCGGCGTACGGAATTTGACGCATTTTTCTTATCTTTGTGGGATTGAAATCTGATCCCGCCATGGAAAAACATATCAAGACCATCGGCATCCTCACTTCGGGAGGCGACTCCCCCGGAATGAACGCCGCCATCCGCGCCGTCACGCGCACCGCCCGCTTCAACAACATCAATGTCATCGGCATCCAGCGAGGCTATCAGGGCCTGATCGACAAGGAGTTCCTGAAGTTCACCTCCTCCTCGGTGTCCAACACCATCCAGCGCGGCGGCACCATCCTCAAGACCGCCCGCTGCAAGGATTTCATGACCCCGAAGGGCCGGAAGATCGCCCACGAGAACATGGTCGAGGCAGGGATCGACGCCCTCATCGTCATCGGCGGGAACGGGTCCCTCACCGGCGCGCAACAGTTCGCGCGCGAGTTCGACATTCCCATCATCGGCCTGCCCGGCACCATCGACAACGACCTGTACGGGACGGACGCCACCATCGGCTACGACTCCGCGCTGAACACCATCGTCGAGTGCGTGGACAAGATCCGCGACACCGCGAACTCCCACGACCGCATTTTCTTCATCGAGGTGATGGGCCGCGACGCGGGCTTCCTGGCGCAGAACAGTGCCATTGCTTCCGGTGCGGAGGCCGCCATTATCCCGGAAAGTGCAACGGACGTGGACCAGCTCGCGGACTTCATCGAGCGGGGCAAGCGCAAGAGTAAGAACAGCGCCATCGTCCTCGTTTCCGAGGCGCAGAAGGATGGTGTCGGCGGCGCCTTCTACTATGCCGAACGCGTCAAGAAGGAGTATCCGCAGTTCGACGCCCGCGTGACCATCCTCGGCCACCTGCAGCGGGGCGGCACGCCGTCGGCCTACGACCGGATCCTCGCGTCCCGGATGGGCTACGCCGCCATCGAGGCCCTGCTCGAGGGCCAGCGGAACATCATGATCGGCATCAAGAACGACGAGATCGTGTACGTGCCCATCTCCCGTGCCGTGAAGATGAACAAGCCCATCAACCAGGAGCTCATCACCGTGCTCAACGTGCTTTCCATGTAATCCCCCATGATCTACCGCATCATCCTTTCTATCCGGCATTTCCTGTTCGACAAAGGTTGGAAGAAATCATACAAGGCGGATGTTCCCACTGTTTGCGTGGGCAACATTACCGTGGGCGGTACCGGCAAGACCCCGCATACGGAGATGATCCTCCGGATGCTCCTCCGCAGTGACGACTGGGCTTATTCCGACATCGCCGTCCTCTCCCGCGGCTACAAGCGGAAGTCGAAAGGCTTCCAGAAGGTGGGCCGCGACGGCACGGCGCTCCTGTTCGGCGACGAACCACTGCAGATCGCGAAGAAATTCCCCGCCGTGACCGTCGCCGTGGACAAGGACCGCGTAGAAGCCTGCCGCTTCCTTACCCATCCCGAGGAGCTCCAGACCTCCAAGAAAGCGAAGAACTGCCTGGACAAGACCGTCCCGGAGGCCGACCTGATCGTCCTGGACGATGCCTTCCAGTACCGCCGGCTCAAGGCGGACGTGAACATCGTCCTGATTGATTACAACCGCCCCGTGCAGAAGGACAAGCTCCTGCCCTGGGGCCGCCTCCGCGACCTGCCTTCCCGCCTGAAGGCGGCCGATATCCTCATCGTCACCAAGTGCCCGTCCTACCTGGACGAGTGGGAGAAGGGGAAATGGGCCAAGCAGCTGGGGGTCGAGAACTACAGCACCGCCGCCTGCACCGGCGTCCGGAAGCTCCGCAAGGGCCAGGAGAAGGTCCAGACCGTCCTGTTCACCACCATCGGCTACGAGCCCATGGTCCCGGTGTTCCCGGAGGAGGCCGACAGCCGTTTCAAGTTCTCCCAGCGGCTCATCCTGTTCACCGGCATCGCCAAGGACATGCCCCTGAGAGCCTATCTCTCCGACAACTACAAGGAAGTCAAGCGCTTCTCGTTCCCGGACCACCACAAGTATACGAACAGCGACATTGCCAAGGTCGCCCGTGCCGTGAAGGAGTACCCGACAGCCTGCGTCGCCACCACGGAAAAGGACGCCCAGCGTATCGTGGATACGAAAAAGGTACCCGAAACCCTGCGCAAGCGCCTGTTCCAGGTACCCATCAATATCCAGTTCCTGTCCCCCGCGGAGCAGGAAATCTTCGAGACTACGCTTCTGGACCTGCTGAGAGGACTCCGTTCTGAATCCTGATGGATTCCTCGTGGATGGCGTTGAAGACGTCTTCGATGAACTTGTCCGAAAGCCCGTACGCACGGGCTTTTTCTTTCATCCCCTCCATGACCGCATCCCAGCGGGTGGTCTGGACAATCGCCACGTTGTGGTCACGCTTATAGGCGCCGATCTTCCGGCTCACCTCCATCCGGGCGCCGAACTCCTTGAGGAGGTCTTCGTCGATATAGTCGATCCGGGAACGGAGCTGGCCGATTCCCTCGCGGTAATCCTCGTCCACGGAGTCCTTCTCGCGGATGATGAGGCTCTCGATGAGCGTCTGCAGTTCCGACGGGACGAGCTGCTGCCTGGCATCGGACAGGGCGACCGCCGGATCGCAATGAGACTCGATCATCAGGCCTTCGAATCCCAGGTCCATTGCGCGCTGGGATAACTCCTGCAGGTATTTCCGGTCTCCGCCCATGTGGGACGGATCGGCGAAAATGGGGAGCTCCGGGAAGCGGGTACGGAGTTCGACGGCGATCTGCCAGCCCGGCGCATTGCGGTAGGGCCGGCTGCTGATCGTGGAGAAGCCGCGGTGGATGACGCCGAGTTTCCGGACGCCGGCGCGGTTCAGGCGTTCCAGGGCGCCGATCCACAGGTCCAGGTCCGGATTGACCGGGTTCTTCACCAGAACGGGGACATCCGTATCCTGGAGGGCGTCGGCGATCTCCTGCATCAGGAAGGGGTTCGCGGTCGTACGGGCGCCGATCCAGAGCATGTCGACTCCGTGCTTGAGGCACTCGTACACATGCTTCTCGTTCGCGACTTCGGTGCAGACCTTCATGCCGGTCTCCGCCTTCACCTTCTTCAGCCACTTGAGGCCGGGGGTGCCCACACCTTCGAAGCAGCCCGGGTGCGTGCGGGGTTTCCAGATGCCTGCCCGGAACATGTGGATGCCCCAGGCCGCGAGGCCGCGGGCCGTTTCCAGGACCTGTTCTTCGCTTTCCGCGCTGCACGGGCCCGCGATCACCATCGGCCGCGGGAGCGTGAAGAATCCCCATTCACCGACGGGGACGATATCCAATGCTTTTGCCATACTATCTGATAATCTTCTTGATCCGGTTCGCCTCGTCGATGAGCCCCCGGACCTTGTCTTCGTCATATTTGTCGATCGCCTCCCGGAAGTCCTGCATTTTCTCCATGTAAGCGTCAATCACGCGCAGGAGATTGTCCCGGTTCTGCATGAAAATGGGAACCCACATGTCGGCGTTGGACTTCGCCAGGCGGACGGTCGAGGAAAAGCCGCCGGAGGCCAGGTCGAAGATATGCTTCTCGTCGCGCTCCTTGTCCAGGACCGTCAGGGCCAGGGAAAAGGAGGTGACGTGGGAGAGGTGCGAGACGAATGCGGTATGCACATCGTGGGAATCCGAGGTCATGTACACGATCCGCATGTTCAGGACCTTGTAAAGCTCTTCCACCGTGCGCACGGCCGCCGGATCGGACTCGTCCTGGTCGGCAATGATGCAGGCGCGGGCGTCAAAAAGCCCTGGCAGGGCTGCCCAGGGGCCGCTGTGCTCGGTACCGGCCATCGGATGGGTGGCCACGTACCGCTTGCGGCAAGGATGGTACTTGAGCCTTTCTGCAATCTGGGACTTGGTGGAGCAGACGTCCATGACGATCTTGTCCGTGTATCCCTTGTCCTTGAACGTGTCCAGCACCGTATGGATGATGCCCGCGGCTGCACTGACCGGGACCGACACCACGATGATATCGCTTTCCTCGATGCATTCCTCCAAGGAGACCACGCGGTCCACCAGGCCCAGCCGGCAGGCCGCTTCCGCGTTCAGTGGATTCTTGTCCGTCCCGATGAAGCGGGAGGCATAGCCGCGGGCGCGCAGGTCCACGGCCAGGGACCCGCCGATCAGGCCCAGGCCCACGATTCCGATCGTTCTGCTGTTTTCCATCGTCCTGTTACTTCAAAAGGGCCAAGGCTTTCGCCATCCGCTTCGCGCCTTCCTTGATATTCTCCTCCGACGTGGCATAGGACAGCCGGAAATAGTCCGGAGCCCCGAAGGCATCGCCGCCCACGGTGGCCACGTGTCCCACTTCCAGCAGGTACATCGCCAGGTCGGTGGACGTCTTGATCACCCGCGTGCCGTCCGTCTTCCCGAAGAAAGAGGAGCATTTCGGGAACAGGTAGAAGGCTCCTTCGGGAAGGGCCACTTCCAGGCCCGGGATCTCGCGAAGCAGGCCCACCAGCAGGTTCCTGCGGCGCTTGAAGGCCAGACGCATCGCCTCCACACAATCCTGCGGGCCGTTCCACGCCGCTTCCGCCGCCTTCTGGCTGACGGAGCAAGGGCCGCTGGTATACTGTCCCTGCAGCATGTTGCAGGCGGAAACGATCCACTTCGGGGCGGCCAGGAAGCCGATGCGCCAGCCAGTCATCGCATAGGCCTTGGAGACACCATTGACCACGATGGTGCGCTCCCACATCCCCGGGCAGGACGCGATGGAAGCATGGGCGCCCACATAGTTCAGGTGCTCATAGATCTCGTCGGACAGGACCAGCAGGCCTTCGTGCCGGAGAATGACGGCGGAGAGGGCTTCCAGTTCCTCCTTCGAGTACACGGCACCCGACGGATTGCTCGGAGAGCAAAGTACGAGCATCCGGGTCCGCGGGGTGATTGCTTTCTCCAGCTGCTCGGGCGTCATCTTGTAATCCTGGTCGATGCCGGTGTCGACATGGACCGGCTTCCCGCCCGCGAGGAGCACCATCTGCGGATAACTCACCCAATAAGGCGCGGGGATAATCACCTCGTCCCCTTCGTCGATGAGGGCCATGACCGCATTGCACAGGCTCTGCTTGGCACCGTTCGACACCAGGATTTCCGCCGGGGTATACGTCAGGCCGTTTTCCCTTTGCAGCTTGCCGATGATCGCATTCTTCAGCGAAACGCTGCCGGGCACGGGGGTATAGTGCGTATAATTCTCGTCCAGCGCCTGGCTGGCGGCGGCTTTCACATGCTCCGGGGTGTTGAAGTCGGGTTCCCCCAGACTCATGTTCACGACATCGATTCCCTTGGCCTTCAGCTCATTGCTCAATGCGTTCATCGCGAAGGTCATGGACGGGGAAAGACGGGCCATTCTTTTGGACACTCTCGTTTCACTCATAGCTTGGAAATATACTTGTAATCAAAAACTTCCTTTGTAGACACCCATGATATCCAGGTCGGCCAGGAGGGGCCGGACCGCCGACAGCGCCTGCCGGTAACGGACGGAATCCTCAAAACGGATGTCGGCGTAGAAGAAATACTCCCACGGGCAACCCGGGATGGGCAGCGACTGGATGCGGGTCAGGTTCATCTCGTAGAAGGACAGGATGGTCAGGATCTGGGCCAGGGCGCCGGCCTTGTGGGGCAGGGTGAAGCACCAGGACGCCTTGTCCGTCTTCTCCGGCCGGAAATAGCGGTCCAGCACGAAAAAACGGGTCCTGTTTTCCTTGGAAGACTCGATTTCCCGGGCCAGGACTTCCATTCCATATTCCTTGGCCGCCAGCCGGGAGGCGACGGCGGCCACGCCTTTCAACTGGCCCGACACGATTTCCTGTACGGCCGCCACCGTGCTGGACGTCTTGATAAAGGTCACCCCGGGGCAATTCTTCTCGAAGAACGTGCGGGTCTGATAGAGAGCCATTTCGTGGGAACGGACTTCCCGGATGGATTCCAAAGACTCTCCGGGCAGCGCCATCAAGTACTGATGGATGGGGATATGTACCTCGCCGACAACCTGGTAGCCGCCGGAATGGATCAGCTCCAGATTCTGGACCAGCCCGCCGGAAAGCGTGTTCTCGACCGCGATGACCACGGCATCGACATCGTCCGAATCATAAGCCGCCAGCATTTCCTTGAAACTGTCGAATCCGTGCAGTTCCAACGGAATATCCTGATAAAATGCCAAGGCGGCCTCCTCGTGGAAACTGCTCCGACGTCCCAAAATCGCAACTCTTTTCATGGCGTGGCACAAAAAAGGGCTATCCTCTTCCGGACAGCCCAACATAAATCTGATATACCTTATGATGATACGACGTCCGGCCTATTATCGTTCCTGATAATAGCGCTTATAAAAACCGTAGTCGTAAAATCGCATTTGTCTGAAAGTTCGTTCGGACAAAGGTATAATAAATAATTTTAAAATCCAAGCCTAGACGGTGAGAATTTCCTTCTCCTTCTCGGCGATGACGGCATCGACGGCCTTGACGTACTTGTCGGTGACCTTCTGGAGCTCTTCCTCACCCTCTTTTTCGCCGTCCTCGGACAGGCCTTCGTTCTTCTGGGCCTTCTTCAGGAGGTCGATGCCGTCGCGGCGGGCGTTGCGCACCGTCACCTTCGTCGTCTCGCCCTGCGCCTTGGCCTTCTTGATCAGCTCGCGGCGGCGCTCCTCGGTGAGGGCGGGCACCACGCAGCGGATGATCTCGCCGTTATTGGACGGGGTCAGGCCCACGTTGGCGTCCAGGATGGCCTTCTCGATCTTGGAAATCATATTGCGCTCCCACGGCTGGATGGCGATGGTCTTCGCATCCGGGGTCGTGATGGAAGCGACCTGGTTCAGCGGCGTAGGCGTTCCGTAATAGTCCACCGTCACACCGTTGAAGATGGCCGGGGTAGCCTTGCCTACGCGGTAGTTCTTGAGGTCTTCCTCCAGGAAGTCCACCGCATCCTGCATCTTGAGGCCGGCGGCCTCCACAATTTCTTTCGCTCTCGGTAACATAGTTCTCGTGTTTTGCTTAATCGTACAAATATAATGAAAAACGGCAAAAACC